>JBCBZP010000004.1:0-148921 GCA_039815285.1 Planctomycetota bacterium | reverse complement strand
CCCTGCCGCCAGAGATCGAGCTTCCACGCCAAGACGACGGCGCTCGCGTAGACGAACATGAACGCGGTGCGATGGTGTGTCTCGAGCACGACGTACAGGGAGTGCTTATCCAACTCGCTCAGATTGAACATCGGCAAGGCGTGGTTCTTGATCGCCCAGAAGGTCATGCTTGCCACGGCGGACACAAGGAGCACTGCGCACCACCACCTCGCGGGCCGATCCAGAAGCTTCACGCGACCGGCGTACACACCTAGAAGAAAGAGGCCCGGCACGAGCAGGACTCGTCCGGCGTTCCAGTTCCAAATAAAAATCTCGTCCAGCACCCCGAAGTTGAAGCGGACGTCATCGAAAAAGCCGGGGCTCATCGTGATCTCATCGATCCCGCCCCACCCCTCGCCCTGCATGCGAAAGTCGAAGCCGTTCCCCGTGATCACGGCGTCAACCAGGCTCACGACATGAACGGGTAGCGCGATCAACGTGATCGCGAGCGTGAGCAGCAGAGCCGGCGGCAGCCTGTAGAAGAAGATCAACGCGACGCCGATCAGGGCGTACATGTGCAGGATGTCTCCCGAGAAGAACACGGTATGAACCATACCGAACGCGAACAGCAAGGCCATCCGCCAGACATGTCGCCAGAAGTAGCCTTGCCCACGCCGGCGGCGGCGATCGACCTGGATCCAAAAGCTCAGGCCGAACAGCACCGAGAAGAGCGCGTACGCCTTGCCCGAAATCATGAAGAAGACCCCAGACATGACCTTGGGGTCGAACCCGCGCAGCCAGTCCAGCGTGTGTTCCGGTGTTCGGAAGACGTGAAAATGCTCGATGTGATGAATAATCACGATCCCGATGAGCGCCAAGCCTCGAAGGACGTCGATCTCTTGGACCCTGTCCGTGGACCGTCCTCGTGCCATATCGCCAGCCATCGTGTCGGTCGTCTCAGCGTGCATCGGTCTCGATACCCCGGCCGCATGGTCGTGCTCTTGAGTGAGCGAACCGACCGTCGTCGATGCCGAAAGATGAAAACTGACGAGACTCACGTTGCGGGGCGATGACCACACTCGCGCGGCGTGCGCCGCCGGCACTCGAGGGACAGCTCGTCAATGTCGGGGCCGCTGGCCGCGGACGACTCGGCGTTGGGCGCTGCGCCGAGCGGGTCGGGCAGACGCCGCCGAGCGGCTCGTACTCGGTCAGAACGCGGTAGCAGTGCTCACGGCTCTCCGGCGAGCCGGACTCGCTTAGACCGTGGTCCCTGCGCTGACCTGCGTCCTCCAACCCATTCTAGGCAGAGTGTTAGCCTCTGGTTGGACGACGGAGGGCATTCATCATGGGCAGGAAGCGTCATTCGGCTGAAGAGATCGTGAACAAGCTGCGTCAGGCTGAGGTCGAGTTGGGCAAGGGCTCGACGATGCCGGCGGTCTGCAAGCTGCTGGGCGTGAGCGAGCAGACGTACTACCGGTGGCGGAAGGAGTACGGCGGGCTGAAGAGCGATCAGGCGAAAAGGCTCAAAGAGCTCGAGCGTG
This sequence comes from Planctomycetota bacterium, assembly GCA_039815285.1. Taxonomy (GTDB): domain Bacteria; phylum Planctomycetota; class Phycisphaerae; order Phycisphaerales; family UBA1924; genus JBCBZP01. Next base: position 147,401 of record JBCBZP010000004.1, on the reverse strand, counting down.
AGAATGCCCGGCTGAAGAAGCTCGTGGCCGACCTCGCGCTAGACAAGGCGATGCTGCAGGAGGTGGCCTCGGGAAACTTCTAAGCCCGCGTCGCCGACGGGATGCTGTGGATGTGTTGCTCGCGCACTTCGGCGTGAGCGAGCGTCGGGCGTGCGGGCTGCTGCGTCAGCCTCGCGCGACCCAGCGGTACCGTCCGGCGGAGCGGGATGACGAGGAGCCTTTGACCAGGCGGATCATCGAGCTGGCGGCGGCGTACGGACGCTACGGCTATCGACGCATCCGGGAATTGCTCCAGCGGGACGGCTGGTGTGTGAGCGTGAATCGGGTGAAGCGGATCTGCCGGCGTGAGGGCCTGAAAGTGCCGAGGAGACAGCCCAAGCGTGGCAGGCTGTGGCTCAACGACGGATCGTGCGTGCGGCTGCGGCCCGAGCGCAGGGACCACGTCTGGGCGTACGACTTCGTGCAGACGCGGACGCACGACGGTCAGCCGCTGCGCTTGCTCGTCATCATCGATGAGCACACGAGAGAGTGCCTGAGCATCGATACGGCCCGGCGTCTGCGAAGCGATGATGTGCTCGAGCGTCTGGCGTGGCTGATGGCCGCACGCGGCGTGCCCGAACACATCCGATCGGACAACGGCCCGGAATTCACGGCGCGTGTCGTGCGGGACTGGCTGAAGAAGGTCGGCGTGAAGACGCTGTTCATCGAGCCGGGCAGCCCCTGGGAGAACGGGTACTGCGAGAGCTTCAACGGCAAGCTGCGCGATGAGCTGCTCGACCGGGAGATCTTCTACTCGCTCCGGGAGGCCAAGGTCCTGGTCGAACGCTGGCGGCACGAATACAACACGATCCGGCCGCACAGCTCGCTGGGCTACCGGTCACCGGCACCGGAGGCCGTCGCTGCTGAGGCGTGCTCCGCTTCGCTCCGCACGCCTCAGCAGCACAGAGCGGGAACCGAATCACTCACATAGACTCTGGTATCAAACTTGGACGCAGGTCAGTCCGCGGGTCGTAGCCGAACAGTACCATCCGGCGGAGGCTGCCTTCGTGCGCGAACGGTGGCTGCCCGGGCCGCGACGTGCCGCGGCGCTTCCGCATGCTGGTCTTCGCCCGCTGGCGCACGAACGCCCCCGCCTTGGACAGCGCCCGACGCCGGGCCGGGTCGATCGCCCGCTGCACGGCGGGCCGATCGAAGAACAGGCTCTTGACCCGTATATCAAGCACGACGGTCCCTCAGGTAGAATCTGCTGTGCTGATGACTGATCGAATCAAGTGGTGGGAGCCGTACAGGGCCACGCAACGGGCGGTCGCGAGCGAACTCCGCGACTTGGGAATCCTGTCTTTTCGCTGGTGGCTTCGACCCGTGGCGGTTGCCGCGTGTGTTATGGGTACAGCGATCGGTACGTCGTACTGGGCGTTTCCAGGTCTTCAGTTGCCATAGACGCGAATCCTGCTCGGCATGGTTGCGATGCCGGGGTTCCTTGTGTGCGCGATCCTGCTCATGGCTTTCATGCCTCTGCACATCGATGTGCGCCGGGACCGGATCCATGTCGCAAAGGGAAACTCTTCCTATGCGATTAAGTCCGAACAGGTGCGTGAAGCGATGATTGAAACGTCCGGCGAAATGCGTCGGATGACAATCCGCTACCGCGGTCGCGGAGGACGGGAGCAGTCCCGCTCGTTTGTTATTGGCGATGCTGTCGACGTGAACGCATTGGCAATGTTGCTTGAGCACCTTCGTGATGCCGGCGCTGATCATGTTCGCACCTCATAACCCCAAGACGGCGTCGGGAGTGTGTTCGCCGCGCCCTTCTCCAGCCCCTTGTTGAACGACGCCTCCTTCTCCTTGCGGAGTCGGCCCGCCCCGATGAACAGCCCTGCGAGCCCGGTCAGCGCCGGCAGCGCCGGGCCGGCGATGGGCACGCCCGCCAGCGATGGCCCGATGTCATCGAGAGCCGTGAGCGTGAGCTGCCCGAGCAGCCCGCGGATCTCGCCGCCGCGATCGATCGACGCTTTCCACTGCGCCCCGGTCCGCTGCACGTCGTCGAACCACGCGCGGTACTCGGTCTCGGCCGGCGCGATCCGTCGCCCCTCCCGTGCCGCGGTTCGCCCACGCTTCAGTGGCGCGAGCATCGCCAGTCCCTGCGGGACGCCCGGAGGCACCAGTTCCTGCGCCGCCGCCCAGCGGAAGATGCCGACCACGATGCCAACGCGGTCGTTGCAGGTGCGCCGCGACCACGGGCGGCGCGACGGTCGGCCGTCGTCGCTCGGCGTCGGGTCGCCGGCGATCATCGCGTCGCGGAGCTGGCGCAGGCGGCGCGGCCCGAACGTTGCGGCGGGCTCGGTACCGAAGTGCGAGCGCAGCAGGCGGAGCGTGACCTTGATGTTCGAGAGCCGCTTCTGCCCCTGCTCGTTGCGGGCGTAGCGCCAGTAGTCACGAATCAGTTCCGCGACCGTGAGGCCTGCGGCGTGCGCTTCGCCGGCGCTCGCGGCAACGGCCCGCGGGGACCGCGCGGGGCGAAACTCGTTGGGGTCGGGCAGGCGTCGGCCGGCGGCCTCCCACACGGCGATCAGCCGGTGGTACAGCTCCCGACTTTCAGGCGTGCCGTGCTCGCCGAGCCAGTAAGTCGCGCCAGCGCTTCGTCGCCGAGTCGGTAAGCGTGAGGATCGCCTGGTCGTAGCCGGCGCGTGCGCGGTACGCAGGGGTGAGCGGCGTCTTGGTGGTTTCGTTTCGGGGCATCAGGAGCGTCTCACGCAGAGATGCGCGGTGTACACCGCGCGAATTTCTGCGTCGAGCCGCTCCGCCTTACGCCGGCGGGTACCCGGAAGTCCTAGGTTCGGCGATACTTATGGGAAATCGGGGTGAGAGGATTCGAACCTCCGACCTTCTCGTCCCGAACGAGACGCGCTACCAAGCTGCGCTACACCCCGGCTGTACCAACTGACCGATGAGTATAGCCCCATAGGTCTCTTGTTCCGAGGGGTGACGTGGACGTTCGCTGTGTTGATTCGGTGATCGACCGAGGCTGGTTCTCATCGGGTGAGATCGCGTCCTGAGCCGTCCCAAGCGAAGTTCGGGTCGTCTGTGGTTTCCCAAGGGAACTTCGGCTGAGCGTCGTCAAGGTAGACGTTATCAGTGATCGTGCCGGGGTCGCCGTCGGGCCCGGCTGAATAAAGGTACGGGCGGTCGCCCTGGCAGAGCCCCTCGTCGGCGTCGCCGCGACGGACGCGGTCGGAGCCGTCGCCCGTCGTCGGATTGAACGGCAAGTACGAGCGGCGGAGGGTGTTCACGGCAAGCTCGGCGTTGCTGTCCGGGTTGAACACCCGGTTGGGCACACTGCTGCTCGGTGCGGGCGGGTTTCCTCCGTAGAAGGTGCCGTATCGCCCGTGCCACGCGGGGTGAACGAAGCGGATCGGGTTCCCAAAGCCATCGACCACGTTCTGCAAGAGGACCGAACCGGTTCCCGCTCCGACTGACTGGGTGCCCATCAGAGCGGGGTCGATGCCGTTGACCAGTTCCGCGGCCGACGGCGCGAGCTCGCGAACCGCCTGAAGCATGAGCGCCCCCGACGGCACCACGGCCTCGAGTGGCGTCGGCTGATCGTTCGGGGCAAGATCGGCGTTTGCGGCATCGGCGATCGGCCACACGAGCCGCTCTTGGCCTTCGCCGACGATCTCGATCTCGCTCGGAATGGTCTCGTTCGTGATCTGGCCGTATTCAAAGACCACCGAGTCGAGCACACGCATGACATCGGCGGTCGCCTGCGACTGGCCGCCGGCGAGCACGCTGCGCCCCACAGCCAGGGCGATGGACGCGAGAACGAGCAGAATCGCAATGACCACGGTGAGCTCGACGAACGTGAAGCCGCGGCGAGCGGTGAACGGAATGGATCGACGCATCGTGGGTCTCCAGCGGGCTTCTCAAGATACACAACCGTTGCAAACTGCGTGAGTGTAAGAGTTCAGCAAAGGTTTATCACGAACCGCCAACATGCCCTGAAGATACGCACGGGCATTCCATATGATCCGACGAGGGCGCAACGCGGCGGCCAGGAGGTCGTTCTGGACCGGCGACACGAGGTCGCCAAGCTCGGCCGGGTGGGCGAACAGAATCCGAAGGACATCGGATGCACGACGCGACGAACGATCCCGCTGGCCCATTCCCCACCGGCGCACAAGACAGACCTCCGGACGAGCGTTGCCCAGAAACACTGTCTTCGGTCGAGATTGCAGCCGAACTCGAAGACCTGAAACAATCGCTCGAAGCCGAGACAGCCCGGGCAGCGGAAGCTCGCGCAGCGTCGGAACGTGTTATCCGTGAGGTCGAGCGTGTAAAAGTGGGGCTTCGGACTCGGGTCCGGCTGCTGGTCTCGGAGCAGCGGCGTCGGATGCCCGAGTACGACGGGCTCGCCGGAGCGGCGGAGACCGAGATCGAGGCGAAACCGACATCGCGGATGATGATGCCCGACGCCATCTTGGCGATCTGGGACCTCGAGGACTGCCGCCACCCGCTCAACACCGACGAGATCGCGAACGGACTCAGGGCCTTGGGCTACCGCACGTCGGCGGCACCGAGGTCGCTCAAGAGCTCGATCAACCAGACGATCGCCCGGCTCTGCAACGCTGGTCGGCTCAAAAAGTATCGCTCGGACGGGACACCACTCGCCAATGTCGAGGGCGCGCGTGCGAGGCGGTATCTCCGGCAAGACCTCGCCTAGCCACTCGCCCAAGCTCAGGCACGGCTCAGGCAAAGGCCCGACGACCATCTGCTTCGGCACACCGCCTAGAGCGTCCCAACCCATCCCATAGCTCGCCTCGGCACACGCCCGCTTGCGACCGGTGCGTGCTGCGGGCAGCTTCTCCCTGGGCCCACGGGTTGGTCTTAGAAGAAGCCACGGATGATCGCGGCCTTGGGTGTTGAAGGCGTGCGCTGCTAGACGGTCGTCGACGGCGCGGTCGATGCTGACATCTTCGAAGCGTTCGTCGAGCAGGTGCTGGTCCCCGGGCTGAACCCGGCCGGCGTGGTGGTGATGGACAACCTCTCGAGTCACTAGCGTGCGAGCACGCCCGAGAACATCGGGGCGGCGGGCGCGAAGGCGTGTTTCCTGCCGCCCTACTCGCCCGATCTGAACCCGATCGAGATGGTCTTCAACAAAATCAAGCAGCTGCTGAGATCGCCGGCGTGCCGGACGGTTGAGTTGCTGTGGTCGTCGGTGCAGGCCGTGCTCGGGCGCGTCACACCGAGTGACGCGGCCAACTCTTCAGGCACCGCGACTACACAGTCAGGAGGGCTGAGGACGCTCTAGCCGAGCATCGGCCCGCTGATGCTCCCCCCGACCCCGAGGTTCCGGGCCGCCGTGTTCGCCGGTGCCTTCGGCGCGCCGTTCGAGGGCTGCTGCGGGCCCATGCGGAACTGCGCCTTGAGCACCGAGTCGGCGACGCGGTCGCGGATGTGCTGGAGCATCGAGCTGAGTAGCTTCGAGCCCTCTTTCTTGTAGGCGATGCGTGGGTCCTGCTGGGCGAACGCCTGGTAGCCGATGCCGTCGCGCAGCTGGTCCATGCCGTAGAGGTGGTCCTTCCAGCTCGAATCGAGCGTCTCGAGCAGGATCGACCGCTCGAGCTGGAGCAGCTCGGCGCGGAGCTGCGCGTCGACGAGCCCGCGCACCGCCTGGACCCGCTGCGTGTCGTCGAGCCAGTCGATCCAGTCCGGGACCGGCGCGTCGTACTCGTCCTTGAAGTACGCCTCGAGCGCTTCGCGGTCGTCGGCCATGCCCGCCGCCCGGTCCTTCTCACGCTCGATCCGCTCGGGCAGGTTCGCAGCCTCGGTCCGGTCGCGCAGCTCGACCGCGACCTTCTGCGGCCCGGCCTTGCGGATCTCATCTGGGTCCCACTCGTGCCCGAGCCGCCGCTTCGACCAGGTCGAGAGCTGCCGCATCGCCTCCTGCGGGTCCTGGCGGATCAGCATCATCGTCATCTGCATCGCGAACTGCACGGGGTACTCGACCTCGCGCCGCTCGTACCGGCCCTTGACGTCCTCGTACACGATCTGAGCCGGGTCGCGCTCGTCACGCTCCTCGACCGCGTTGACGATCGCGTCGCGGTCGATCTCGGCGTCGAACTTCGCCTTCGACCAGTCGAGCAGGCGGTCGACGCCGTAGTGGTCGCTGCAGAACAGATCGAGCTTGGACAGGTCGGCCTCGTCGATCTTGGCCTCGGCCGCTTCAACGAGCTGCTCCTGGATCGAGCGTCGCTCCGTCGCGTCGCCCGCGGTGAGCTTCTCGTGGTCGAGCTCGATGCCGAACCGCTGCTTGGCCCACGACGAGAGCCCCGCCGAGTCGAAGTCAACGACGACCTCGGACTCCGACGCCTGCATGTACTCGCCGAGGGTCACGTCGATCATCGACCGCGCCTCGGCCTTGGCGTCCTCGCGGAGCCGGAGATCCATCTCGTCGGCGTCGCGCCCCTTCAGCCGGTCGATGGTCACCTCGGTGTCGAGGTGCTCGCGGGCGAAGTCGGCCGCGCACTGCGCCGGGTAGGTCGGGTCGAGGTACTCGTTGCAGGCGTCGATGATCGAATCCTCGACATACCCGAGGACGAGCCCCTTGACCTCCCGGCCCTCGAGCACGCGCTGGCGCACGCCGTAGAACGTCTGCCGCTGGTGCTCCATGACCTCGTCGTACTCGAGGATGTTCTTGCGGACCTGGAAGTTGCGCTCCTCGACCTTGCGCTGGGCGCGCTCCACGCTCTTGGAGAGCATCGGGTGCTCGATCGCGTCGCCCTCTTTCATCCCGAGGCGCGCGAGGATGTTCTGCGTCGTCGCGCCCGCGAACATCTTCATCAGGTCGTCTTCGAGCGAGACGTAGAAGCGGCTCGAGCCGTTGTCGCCCTGCCGGCCCGACCGCCCGCGGAGCTGGTTGTCGATCCGGCGGCTTTCGTGACGCTCGGTCCCGATCACGTGCAGGCCGCCCATGTCCTCGATCGAGTCGAACCAGCGGATCCGGTGCAGCAGGCACCGCCCGCCCTGGTCGAGCTCCTCGCGAAGCTCGTCGGCGTCGGCCTGCTCGATCTCCTTCTCGCCCAGCCACGTGCTCTCGAACGCCCACTTCTGCAGGAGCCGCAGCTCGAGCTCGGCGAACCCCATACCCTCGGCCTCGCGCTTGGGAAGCTTCAGCTCCCCCACCGCGACCTTGCGGTACACGTTCTCGCGGAGCTGCTCGACGGTCATCTCGGGCTTCAGGTCCTTCGACGCGATCCCCCGCAGCTTCCAGTGCTCGACGAGCCGACCGCGCGAGATCTTGCCGAGCTTGATGTCGGTGCCGCGGCCGGCCATGTTGGTCGCGATGACCACGCCGCCGATCTGCCCGGCGTCCTGCACGATGTTCGCCTCGCGCTCGTGCTGCTTGGCGTTGAGCACCTCGTGCTTGACCTGGTGACGACGCGTGAGCGCCTGCGCGATCGTCTCCGACTTCTCGACGCTCGTCGTCCCCACGAGCACCGGCCGGCCGATGTCGTGGAACCGGCGGATCTCGTCGACGATGCCGTCGAGCTTGTCCTTGAACCGCAGGTACATCAGGTCGTCGAAGTCCCGCCGGGCGATGGGGCGGTTGGTCGGGATCGACACGACGTCGAGCGCGTAGATGTCGTGGAACTCCTGCGCCTCGGTGTCGGCGGTGCCGGTCATGCCCGCGAGCCTCTTGTACATCTTGAAGAAGTTCTGGATCGTGATCGTGGCGACCGTCTGGGTCTCCTCCTTGATCTTGACCTTCTCCTTGCACTCGATCGCCTGGTGCAGCCCGTCCGACCACTGCCGCCCGATCATCGCGCGGCCGGTGTTCTGGTCGACGATCACGATGCTCGGCTCCTGCCGGCCCGTCATCGGGTCGGGCGTGGGCATGACGACGTAGTCGCGGTCGCGCTGGTACACCACGTGCCCGCGGAGCGCGTTCTCGAGCAGGTGCGGGATGTCCGTGTTCTCGCCCACGTAGAACGACCCGACGCCCGCGGCCCGCTGCGCCTCGGCCGTGCCGTCGTGCGTCAGGTAGACCCGCTTCTTGTCGGGCTCCGATTCGAAGTACTGCGTATGCCCGTCGCGCTCGGCCTCGAGCTTGGGCAGCTCGCCCTTCGCCGCGGCCAGCTTCTTCTGAAGGTCGGGCACGCCGCCCTTGTCCTTCGCCTGGCGGATGTCGCCCTCGAGCCCCTTGATCGCCTCCTGGCAGCGCGTCACCGCGTCGTCACGCTCCTGCCACGGCTTCTGCTTCTCCACCAGCATCGACGCGAGCTGGTCGGCCAGCTCGTACCGCGGGCGCGAGTCGTGCGCCTGACCCGAGATAATCAGCGGCGTCCGCGCCTCGTCGATCAGCGTCGAGTCGACCTCGTCGACGATCGCGAAGTCGCGACGGCGCTGCACCTGCTGCTCGACCGTCCGCTTCATGTTGTCGCGCAGGTAGTCGAAGCCGAACTCGCTGGTCGTGCCGTACACGATGTCGCAGCGGTACATGTCGCGCTTGACCTGCTCGGGCTGCGAGTGCTGCGGGTGGATCGCGCCGACGGTCAAGCCCGTCGAGTAGAAGAACGGGAACGTCCAGTCGCGGTCGCGCTGCACCAGGTAGTCGTTGACCGTCACGACGTGGACCTTCTCGCCCACCGCCGCCGCGAGGAACGCCGCGAGCGGGCCCACGATCGTCTTGCCCTCGCCCGTCTTCATCTCGGCGATCTTGCCCTGGTAGAGCACCATCGCGCCAATGAGCTGCACGTCGAACGGGCGCGCCCGGAACGGCGGGCGGCTCTCGGGGAACACCTCCCGGACCGCCTCGTACAGCTCCAGCGGCACCTCGTGCCACACGTGCGCCGGCACCGGCCCCGTGCAACCAAGGAACACCCCGGCCGGGTCCCGCGGCTCCGACGCGTCGATCTTCGCCTTCGTCTCCTCGTACATCGCCCGGTGCGCCTCGCTCAGCCGATCCAACGGGAACGGCGTCTCGGCCAGCACCTCCGGGTTGAAGATGTTGCGGATCCCCACCGCGCGGTCCATCGCCTCCCGCGCGACCGCGAACGCCTCGACCATGAGCTGGTCGGCCTTCTCACCCTTCTCGTGACGCTCGCGGAAGCTCTGGATCGTCTCGCGGATCTGATCGTCCGTGAGTCGGCGCATCGCGGGCTCGAGCGCACCGATCTCCTGCACGCGGGCGGTGTACCGCTTGACGAAGCGGTCGTTGCGCGTGCCGATGAGCTTGTTGAGGATCGGTCCGATGACGGGGATGCCGTCGTTGCGTTCGGCCATGGTGGTTCTTCCGTGCTGGGGTCGGTCTGGGCGCGACGGCCCGACGCAAGGGTGGTCTGGATCAAGACTGGGTCCGGCGAGAGAGAAGCTGGTCGACGCGGGTCGACCCGGGGGACTCAGCCGCAGACCGGCGGCGGGAGCGCCAGAAGATTGAACGGCAGCTCGACGCCGAACGCGCCGCCCGAATCGCACGCGTGCGATCGAGAGGCCGACGCAAGAAGAGCCGTCACCCGCGAACCCGGGCCGAGGTGCCTCGGCTTCTCGGCGATCACCCGCGACTCGACCCGCTCGCTCGTCTCGACCGTCCGCGGCCCGCTCACCGAGCGAGACACCTCCGGACCAAGCATCTCGACCGACCGGCCCGAACCCGAGAACAGGATCGCGATCGCCAGCAGCGACACGATCCCCACCGGGAGCGCCGAGGTCGCGGCCGCCGCGCGGGCCGGCGAAGCTACGGTCACGGGCTGGATCGGCATGTCGGGCGAGCCGGCGTGCATAGCAGAATCATCGGCAGCCCACCCAGCGCGAGCAAACAGACCCCACCCGATCGGCCACGATTCCCGCCGAGAATCACGATTTTCATGCCCAACCGCCCCCCAACCGATAACAAATCCGGACAGAGCGACGACCGCGACACATCCCCCGCAACGCCGCCGACCGAACCCGAAACGACCGAAGGACCGACCGAGATGATGCTTACCCGCCGGGCCCTGCCCGCCACCCGCGATTCGCTCACCCACAAGTTCGCTGTCAACGGGTACGAGGGCTACCTAACCATCGGGCTCTACGAAGACGGCAGTCCGGGCGAGATCTTCGTCAAGATTTCGAAGGAGGGCTCGGTCGTCAGCGGCATGACGCAGGCGTTCTGCCGAGCGTTCAGCCTCAGCCTCCAGCACGGGCTCGGCGTGTCCGACGCGGTCGTCCGCTTCAAGGGCATGAAGTTCGAGCCCTGCGGCCCGACCAGCAACCCCGACATCCCCCAGGCCGACTCGATCGTCGACTACATCGCCCGCTACCTCGACCGCCACTTCGGGTCCGAGTCGACGAAGCGGTTCTAACGACCGCGGCCCAATCCACGGCGCAGCACCACCGCTCAGCCAACCCGGTTCGGGGGCTCACGCCCGCCGAGCACCGCGGCGACATTCTCACAGCACATCCGCGTCATCTCGGCCCGGAACATCCGCTCGGCGCTGCCGATGTGCGGCGACATCACGACGTTGTCCATCGCCTTGAGCTCACCCGTCACGCGCGGCTCGTGCTCGAAGACGTCGAGCCCGGTCCCGAACAGGTGCCCCTCGCCCAGAACCCGGGCGAGAGCCGCTTCATCGACGACCGGGCCTCGGGCCGTGTTGATCAGGATCGCGTCCGCTTTCATCAGCCGCAGGCGGCGCTCGCCGATGAGGTGGCGGGTCTCGGGCGTCAGCGGCGTGTGCAGGCTGACGACATCGGCCGCCGCGAGCCCCTCGTCAAGCCCCACGCGCTCGCCCGAGACCGGCGCGAGCTCGAAGGGCCACTTGCGCGCGCGCGACGTGTACAGCACCCGCATGCCCCACGCCTTGGCCCGCTGCGCTACCGCGAGCCCGATGCGTCCGGCACCCACGATGTGGATCGTGCGGCCCGTGAGATGCACGCCCAGGAACTCGTGCATGCCCAGCGGCCCGTGCGACTCCCACGCGCCCGACCTCGCGAACCGGTCGGCCTCGACCAGCCGCCGCGCGACCGCGAGCAGCAGCGCCCACGCCATGTCAGCGGTCCCCTCGGTGACCGCGTCGGGCGTGGTGGTCACCACAACCCCCCGCTCGCGGCAGGCCGACACGTCAACGTTGTCGTAGCCCACGGCGTGGTTCGCCACGACCTTTAGGCCCGGCCCCGCCGCGTTGAGGAACTCCGCGTCGACCTGGTCGGTGAACATCGTGATGACGCCCGAAGCGCCGCGGACGACCTCGAGCAGCTCGGCCCGCGTGGGCAGGCTGTCGCTGAGCGTGCGGACCTCGCACCCGTCGATCGCGACCGGGCCGGGCGTCGTCCGCGTCACGGCGACGATCGGACGCGGGGGGTCGAACTCCGAACCGGCGGAGGGCCCGCGGCTGCTCGGACGATCGGACGACAACGCACCGGACGGATCAGGCATGTGGTAGGGTACGGGCGATGCCACTGCTCCCAGAGATCACGGACGATCTCGAGCCCGCGGCGGTCGCGGGCTGCGACGAGGTCGTGTGCTGGAACGTCCTTCATGGCGGCGGCCCGAGCCGCATGCCCGAGATCGCGCTCGAGCTGCTCCGCCTCCGCCCGCACACGGTCGTGCTGCTGGAGTGGAGGCCGTCGGTCGGGGGGCAGATCGCCGGTGTCCTCGCCGATCACGGGCTAGAGCACCAGCTCTCGACCAACCCCCCGCCGCGGACCAACGGCATCCTGATCGCCTCGCGCTCGCCGCTGCTGCCCGAGGCTCCACCGCGGTCTCGCCGCGGGGCGCTCGTGCCGGGTCACCGCTGGCTCGGCGCCCACGCGCCCGAGCTCGGGCTGTCGCTCGCGGCGGTGCACGTGCCCTGCTCGGGCTCGTCTCAGGACACGCGCGGGTTCTGGCGTGCGATCGAAACGCTCGGCGTTGCCGGCCGCCGCCACCCGCTGCTGCTCGTGGGCGACTTCAACACCGACCGGTCTCGCGCGTCGGGCGTGGAGCGGCGTGGGCGCCACGCGCTCGGCCGGCTCGCGACGCTCGGCTTCGTCGACGCGTGGCGGAACACGCACCCCGCCGGGCACGACGCGACCTGGTCAGGCGCCCACTTCGGCCGAGAAACACAGGGCCGCATCGACCAAGCGTGGGTCAGCCCCGCGCTCGCTCCGCGGCTCCGCGGGGCGCGGCACATCCACCGCGCCAGGCGCCTCCGCATCAGCGACCACAGCGCGGTCGGGGTGTCGATCGCCCCCAAACCCCGGTTTTTTTGGGGTCCGGGCCTGTACCATTCGCAAAAAACACTGGAAAAACAGGGGTGAACACCGATAGACGACTTGCCGGAGACGGCCGGCCGTGCTCAAATGACTGAAACGCGGCCGCGTTGAATGGAATCAACACTCGCCCGGCAGAGCACGCCGGGACGGCGAAGGAGTCTGCCCGATGGCCAAGAAGACAGCGAAGAAAACAGCGAAAAAGACGACCCGCACAACCACGCGGAAGGCCGCCACCAGCGGCAAGAAGACCGCGAAGAAGACGGCCGCCCGCGGCGCCGTCGCGGCGAAGCCGACGCGCATCACAAGCGCCGCGAGCCCCCGCACCAAGACCGAGATCCTGACCATCCTCGCCGAGCACGCCGGCATCAGCAAGAAGGAAGTCGCCGCGGTCTTCAGCACGATGTCCGAGATCATCGCGGCCGACCTCAAGAAGGGCAAGGCCGAAGCCTTCACCGTGCCCGGGCTGATGAAGGTCACCGTCCAGCGCAAGCCCGCGACGAAGGCCCGCAAGGGCACCAACCCCTTCACCGGCGAGGCCACGGTGTTCAAGGCAAAGCCCGCCCGCAACGTCGTCAAGGTCCGACCCATGAAGGGCCTCAAGGACCTGGTGTGACTCGCGTGTCCAACAAACCGTGATTCGATCGCAGACCGCCCCGACCGGGGCGGTTTGTTTTTCAGTCTTCCGCGTCGGCGGTCCCGACCCGCTGGATCAGGCTGACCCGATCGGCCGAATGCACGCCGATGCCGAAGACCTTGACCGAGTCGCGGCTCTCCTCGGCGACCAGCCCGAACCCGCCCGGCGTCGGATCCACCCACGACCGCTGCGACAGCACAATGCGAGCCGGGCCGATCTTGAAGCTCATCTCCGACTCGATGACGAACGCCCGGACCACGCCGAGCCCCGTCTCGACGTCCTGCGTGCCGAGCCCCGTCAGCTCGACCGCGCCGTCGCCGGTGCCTGAGGTCACGGGACGCCCGGTCGTCTTCACCTCGAACGGTTCCTCGACCCGCACCCCGACCGCCAGCTCGCGCGGCGAGAGCAACGCCGCGGGGGTGAACGCGCTCTCGATGTCGCTGGTCTTGTTCTCGCGGATGACGATCGCGCCGTCCTCGCGGCGTTCGATAGATGTCCGCCCGACCACCGCTCCGTCGCCGACCGACGTGATCAGGATCGTCCGCACGCCCTCGGGGTCTGGCTCCGACATGGCCCGCTCGACCTCGATGGTCTCACCCTCTTCCGATCGGCGGAACACCGCCCGCATCTCGGGCCGTAGCCAGAACGCGTCGGCCGGGAGCACGCCCTCGGCGCTGAGCTTGCCGATCCGTAGCCCCGACTCACGCTCCGTCGTCGGCTGACCGTCGGTCTCGACCGAGACCAACGCGGGCGTCGGCTCCGCGGCCTCGCCGTACAGGTCGGCGCCCATGAAGCGGTTCGACGAGCACGACGCGAGCACGACCAGCAGGGCGGGCGTCGCTGTCCGGATCAGGGTTCGCCAGGGTTTCGGCATGCCGCAGGGTACGGCCGACCAGCAAGCCCTTCGCGCGCGGCGTCAGATCGCGCTCGCGAGAAGCCGGACGACGACCAGATCCGCGGCGACGACCAGCCCGGCGGCACCGATCACCGCCGCCGTGAGGAGCGCCCCGATCTCGCCCGTGAGCCACGCGACGGTGAACGCCCGCGGGAAGCCGATGTCGGCGAGCGTGGCGTACTCGGCCGCGCGGATCTTCGCGACGAGCGTGGCCAGCAGCGTCGCGAGCAGCAGGGTGACGCCGCCGAGCACAACGCCCGCCGCGTCGGCGAACGCCTGCGCCCGCACCAGGAACGCCAGCAGCTCGGCCGCGACGCGGCTCGGCTCCACCGCGATCGCCCGCCCCGAAGCGTTGATCTCGGTCTTCGCGATCGAGAGCGCCTTGGCGTCGTCCGGGTAGACAAGCACCGCCGAGAGCGGCAGCCCCGCGCGGGAGCCGTGCAGGTGGAAACCGGCGTCCGGCTCACCCGCGATGTCCTGTCTTGTCGGCACCGCGAGCGACAGCGCGGTGTGGTCTTCGGTCTTGCCCAGCACCAGCGTGTCGCCCTCGAGCGACTCGGCCGCGTCGTGGGCGTGGGCGATGCCCTCGATCACCCACGCGGTCTCGATATCGGTGAACACCGCGTGGTCATCGGGCGTGCCGGTCGCTTCAAGAACGCCCACGATCGTCAGCATTGCCGACGGCGTCTCCGTGATGTCGTACGCCAGACGCTGGTCGGTCGAGACCGCATCGCCCACGGCCAGCCCGATCGACGCCGCGGCTCGCGAGCCGAGCACAACCTCGCCGATCCCCGCGAAGAGCCGCCCCTGCCGCACGCGCAGGCCCCGCCGCTGCAGGTACTCGATGCCCGTCGCGACGACCGGTCGCCCCCGCGCCGTCGCGCGAACGTGCAGCGGGATTGCCGAGACGGAACGGTCCCGCGAGACCCGCTCGTACTCGCCGAAGGGCACGGGATCGATCTCGACGGTCCGGAAGTAGAGCGATCCGAAGACCAGGTCGTACCGGCTGCCCGGCGCCCCGATGACCAGCGGCACGGTCGACGCCCGCTCGGTCAGGGCCGCGGTAAACCGCGCGACGGCCGCCCGCCCCGCGAACGGCAGCGCGAGCCCGAGGCTCAGGCACGCCGAGACGATCAGCGACCGCGCCCACGCGTGACGCGTCGACGCGAGCGAAAGCCCGAGCGCCGCTCTGAGCACGGTGGGATGCGTCACGCCCCGACCCCCACCGTCTCGGCGCCCCCGGTCGAGACCCCGACCGTCCGGCCGAGCTCCAGCCGTTCGTCGAACGCGTTTAGCAAACCATGGTCGTGGGTGACGACGAAGAGCCCGGCGTCGAGGCGCCGGGCCTGTTCGAGCAGCGTGTCGATGACCGATCGCGATCGGTCGGGGTCGAGGTTGGCCGTGGGCTCGTCGCAGATGATCACCGACGGCCGCCCGACGAGCGCCCGGCAGATCGCCACCCGCTGCCGCTCGCCCTGGCTCAGCCGGTGCGGCTTCCGCCGGAGCGTGTGATCGACACCGAGACGCTCGGCCAGATCCGCCGCTCGCTCGCGGACTTCCGCGGCATCACCGCCGCTAGCGACCGTGGGTAGACAGACGTTCGCGTGCACGCTCAGCGAGCTCAGCAGCGCGAAGTCCTGGAACACGATGCCCGCGCGCCCGAACCGCAGTGCTCGCAATGCGGTGTCGTCGAGCGCCGACAGGTCGTGCCCGAGCAGTCGCACCGAGCCCTCGTGCGGCCGAAGAATCCCGGCGATGAGTCGCAGCAGCGTGGTCTTCCCGCAGCCGGACGGCCCGAAGCAGGCCGAGGCGCGGCCGGCAAGCAGGCGGATCGGCCCGACCTCCAGCCGGAACGCGCCAGGAAACTCGTACCGCAGCGGCGAGGTCTCGACGACGGCGGCAGCGCTCGCGTTCACGCTCAGAGCTCCCCGAGGGGCGGCCCCGGTGCGGCGGTCTCGCCGGCACCGGGCGTCCCCGTCCCGTCGTCGACGCGACGCTGCTCGAGCACCCGCTGACCGACGATCCGCCAGCCGGGCTCCAGCAGCGCGAGGTCGTACTGCGCCCGGTAGTCGTTGGTCCGCGTGTGGCTGTGACCGAAGTGGTAGACCGTGCCGTCGACCGACCAGTCGTGCTCGACCGTCGCCCGCTCGGCGTCGACCGACACGACCCGCAGCTCGCCGCGCTCCAGCCCGGTCACGGTCCCGACCAGCCCGTCCTGCTCGGCCTGGATAAAGCTCGTCCGCACCTGCTCGTACAGCGTCGGCAACAGCTCTCCGCTGACCGACCGCTCGAGCGCGTCGTAGATGTCCGACGGCTCCGCGTACTCGAACGACCGGTAAAGGTTCGCGTGCAGCGGCTCGAAGACCTCCCGGACCCGTGGGCCGAGCTCGTCCAGAGCCTGCTCCGGCGTCGGCCCGGACGGTCGGCCGAGGGCAACAACGCCGAACGCGACGCACGCCGCGCCGCACGCGACCGGTAAGACTTTGGACAACGAGTTTCGTGGCAGCTTCGCCCAGAGCGGCAGCGTCCCCAGCCCGACGCCCGACACCAGCAGCAGAACGCCGAACGCCACCCCACGGCCACCCGTGTCGCCGGCGGTCGCGATCAGCGGCCCGTCGGGCACATCGGCGAAGACCACGTCGCTCCCGTCGCGCCGCCACGACGCCACCGGGTCGGCCTCGCTCACCCGCTTGATCACCGGCACGCCCACCGCCTGCACCAGCACATCGATGACCATGGGCGGCGGGTCGCCCTCTTCTTCGATCAGCAGGCTCGGCGGGTACGCCGGCCAGCGCAGGTCGACGGCCTCGGGTGCGTTGACCGTCGGGTACCGCAGCACGGCGGTCGCGCGGATCAGCCCGCGCGAGCCCGAACGCGGGTACAGCGCGACCATCGCAGGGTCGGGGTCGGCCAGCAGCGACAGCACTTCGACCAAGGGCACGACATCGACACCGTCGATCGACACGCCGACCGAGTCTGCGTAGAAGGCCGCCAGCCGTTCTTCAAGCCGCTCGGCCTCCCCGGGCCCGACATCGAACAGCGACTCCCGCGCCGGCGGGATCACCTCGTCAAGAAAAGCGAGGTTCAGGGAGGCATTGAGCCGGACGACGTCGTCCTCGATCACGAGCCGAAGGTCGGCGTGCGGCCCGTCTTGAGGATGCTCGGCCACGGCCGTGCCGTCGAACAGCCCACCCAGCACTCCAACGACAAGGAGACCGAACCAGAACACCGCGCCGGGCCCGGACGAGGTCACCTCGGACCGGTGCATTCTGGACTTTTGAGTCAGGTACGACATCGCAACGGATCCTACCGGGGCTTCCGGCCGGGGATCCGTTCACAAACCCGCGTCGGGCGGCCGCAGCCCGGCGGCTGTCCGAGGGTATCGTGTGAGGTCGCCGCATTGCGCTTCGGCGATCGCCGCGGCCGAACCACGCCGTCTTTCCGCGTTCCTCGCAGGAGTCCCCGAATGCCCAACCAACGTCTGTCCCGCCCGAGCACAATCGCTCTGGCTCTGCTCGCTGCCCCCGCCGCCGTCGCCCAGGGCGGCGCGTCCGAGCCCGACCAGATGCTCGTTGCCCGATACAACGACCACCTCGTCACGCTCGCCAGCCCGTACATGGAAGGGCGTGTGCCCGGCTCCGAGGGCATGGAGCGCGCGAAGGACTATTGCGAGTACTACTTCCGCAAGTTCGACCTCAAGCCGGCGTTCCCGAGCGAGTCGGGCGAGGCGTTCGCGTCGTTCCGCGACCCGTTCGAGCTCGGCGGCACCTGGAAGGTTGGCGACGAGGCGCTCGCGATGCTCGCGGGCGGCCGGGCGATGGAGCTCGAGGCCGAGTCCGACTTTGTTTTCACCGGTCTCGGCGAGGCCGGCTCGTTCACCGGTCCCGCGGCGTTCGTCGGCTTCTCGATCGACAACGGCCCAGACGGCTGGTCGAGCTACGGCGAGAATGACAGCCTCGACGGCCACGTCGCGATCATGTTCCGCTTCGAGCCGATGGACGCCGACGGCAACAGCCGCTGGGGTCAGGGCGGCTGGTCGAGCGCCGCGGCGTTCACGAACAAGCTGCGAGCAGCTATCGAGCGCGGCGCTGAAGCAGTTGTCATCGTCAACACGCCCGGCGCCGCCGACGGCCGCGTCGCGCAGCTCAACCGCTTCACCGGCGGCGGGGCCGGCGCCGGCGTGCCCGTCTTCATGACCACCCCCGAAGCGCTCAACGACTACTTCCAGGCGGCCGGCGGCAAGTCGACCCGCGAGATGCTCAGCACGGCCAACAGCGGCGGCGGCATCACGGTGCTCGACGGCGTCGTCTCGCTCAAGGGTGAGGGCGGCCGCCAGCCGCTCATCGCCGAAAACGTCGGCGCGATCCTCGAGGGTCGCGGCGACCTCGCCGACGAGTACATTGTCGTCGGCGGCCACCTCGACCACCTCGGCATGGGCTACTTCGGCTCGCGGGCCGGGCCCGGCAAGCTGCACCCGGGTGCCGATGACAACGCCTCGGGCTCGGCCGGCGTGCTGCTCATCGCCGAGCTGCTCGCCGAGAGCTACGCCCAACTCCCGGCCGGCGCCGACGCCCGGTCGGTCCTGTTCATCGAGTTCAGCGGCGAGGAGAGCGGGCTCAACGGCTCGTTCCACTACACCTCTGACCCGATCGTCGCCGCCGAGGATCACGTGCTCATGGTCAACTGGGACATGATCGGCCGCTGCCTGCCCGGCGAAGAGTCGGGCCTCGGCCGGCTCACGCTCGCGGGGGCCAACACCGGCGAGGGCCTCTCCGAGTTCATCGACCCGTTCACCACCCCCGAGGCGAGCGGGCTCGAGATCGTCCAGCCCGCGCAGATGAGCGGTGCGAGCGACCACACCCCATTCTACAACGCGGGCGTGCCCGTGCTGTTCTCGATCATCGCCGACTTCCACGCGGACTACCACACTCCCGAGGACGTGACGTACAAGATCAACCGCGAGGACGCCGTCCGCACGGTCGAGATGTACCACGACATCGTGCTCGCCGCGGCCCAGCGCGACGGCCGCTTCGCGTACGTCGACCGGTCCGAGCTCGCCCGCCGTTCCAACCGCGAGCGCCGGGCCGAGCGCCAGCAGCAGCCCCCGGCTGCCGGTGAGATCTCGGTCCGCTTCGGCATCATGCCCGCCAACTACGACAGTGAAGGCGTCGGCATCCCGATCGCCCGCGTCTCGCCCGACGGCCCCGCCCAGAAGGCCGGGCTCGAAGACGGCGACACCCTCGTCCGCTGGGACGGTCAAAAGATCCAGAACATCGAGCAGTGGATGGGCATGCTCGTCAACTACAAGCCCGGCGACAAGGTCAAGGTCGGCGTGAAGCGCGACGGCGAGGAAGTCACCCTCGAGGTCGAGCTCGGCTCGAAGTAATCGGCCCTGCCAGCACGTAACCACAAGACCCCGCGGCCACCCGCGGGGTTTTTTCATGCCCCGCCGCGCGCCGCCCGCAACGCCCGGACGCTGCTAGCGTTTCCCATGGTCATCCTTATCGACGACGAGACCGGCACCCTCGCCCCGTGCCGCCAGCAGCTCGACGAGCTCGGCGTGGCCCACGCGACCGGAGATCCCTCGCCGGGCGACGTCGTCATCGTCGCCGGCGCGAAGGCCGCGCCCGATGGGCCCGAGACCGTCGTGCTCCGCGTGCCCGCGGGCGGCTCGCCGGACGAGCGCCTCGAAGCGTTGCGCGAGGCCGCTTCGCTGTCTGGAGCAACGCTCGCCGTCGGCCAGGCCGGGTCGATCAACGCGGCCCTGTTCGCCGCACGCGTCCTCGCCGCTCGTGGCGACGACGGCCTGCGTGATCAGCTCCAGCGCTTCGCGGGCGCCCAGCGTGACACGGTCCGGGCGAACCCCGATCCGAGCTCGCTCGGCGATCGAGACTAACCGCAGGCTCCGGTCAGCCGCGGCCGGCCGCGTTCGAGCAGTACCGCTTGCAGATGGGGTGCTCGCACACACCCCGGGCGCTGCACGCACGCCGCCCGTGAAAGATCAGACGGTGGCACGCGATCCGCCAGTCCTTCCGCGGCACAAGCGACATCATCCGCCGCTCGATCATCGCCACGGTCGTGCCCTCCTCGACAAACCCCAGCCGCGTCGCGAGCCGGGTCACATGCGTGTCGACGACGAAGCAGTCGTTGATGCCGTACGCCTCGCCGAGCACAACGCCGGCGGTCTTCCGCGCGACGCCGCGGAGCGTGAGCAGCTTGTCCACCGTCGTCGGCACCCGGCCGTCGTACCGCTCGACGACGTCCTTCATCGATGAGTGGATCGCCTTCGCCTTGTTGCGGAACAGACCGATGGTCTTGATGTACGGCTCGATCTTCTTCGGCGTCGCCGCCGCGTAGTCGGTCGGCTCGGGGAACGCCGCGAACAGGCCGGGCGTCGCCCTGTTCACGCCCGCGTCGGTCGACTGCGCGCTCAGGATCGTCGCGATCAGCAGCTCGTGCGGCGCGCTGAAGTCCAGCTCGCAGTCGGCGTCGGGGTACGCCTCGGTCAGCAGGTCGAAGATGCGCTTGGCCCGCCGCTTCTCGCTCGGCGTCGCCGGGTCGACCGGGAACGGCAGGTCCTTCAGCCCGCGCGGGTTGCCAGGCGTGCGGACGGGCCGCTTCGGGCGCTCGACCGGCACCATCGGCCCGCTCACGACGCGGCCCCCGCCGCCCGCGTCGTCGGTCTCGTTCCCGCCCAAGCACCCGTGGCCGCGATGCCAAACGCCGCCGCGGCCGTCCCTGCCATCAGGTTGCTGGCGGTCGGGTGCCGCGCGTTGAACGCCGCCCGCGCGGTCTCGGCCGCCTGAGCCTGCCCCTCCGCCGCGGCCCGCCAATACGCCTCGAGGTCCACGTCCATCTTCGGACGCAGGAAGAAGATCTGAAACCCCAGCAGCCCAAGCCCCAGCCCGAAGAGCA
Organism: Planctomycetota bacterium; assembly: GCA_039815285.1. Classification (GTDB taxonomy): domain Bacteria; phylum Planctomycetota; class Phycisphaerae; order Phycisphaerales; family UBA1924; genus JBCBZP01. Next base: position 126,729 of record JBCBZP010000004.1, on the reverse strand, counting down.
CGAGCCGCACGATCCCCAAGACGCGCCCGCCGAGCCGCTCGCGGAACGCCAGGTAACCCCCGGTGCCGACCGCGGCGACCGCAAGCACGAGCTGCGCCGCGTCGGCGATCATGAACACACGGTTGGCGACCTTGCCCGCCGCGATCGGCCAGTGCTCGCCGTCGAACGGCGCGAACGTCGCCAGCGTGGGCCCGAGCTCCTTCATCGTGGGAAAAGACACCGCGGCCGTCGCGCTCGCCATCAGCACAACGCCCGCCCACAGCGCGGCGGACACCACGTGGACGGCGCCGCACAGTCGAACAAGCGGCGATGAGTCGGCCGTCGGAGCGGTCGGGTGGGTCGTTCGGGCCATCGACCATGCTATTGCCGTCCCACCGCGATGGGCCGAGACCCTGGCGGCGGCAACAATCGAGCGTGGACGCCCCGAGACTCTCACTGGCTCTGTCGAGCGTGGCCCGCGGCCCGTGGCTCGCCGCGCTTGCCCCGCGCGACGCCCTCCGCGCCGTCGCCGAAGCCTGGCTGCCCGCCGGCGGCCGCCTGATCACGCTCGACGCCACAGCCCACGGCTTCCGCCCGCGTGCGCTCAACCGCTCGGCGCGCCGTGACCTCGCCGCCGCCCTCCGCCGAGACGAGCTCGAGCTCGCCGGCATCGACTGCTTCGTCCCCAGCGACCACTTCCACCGAGCCGCAACACGAGGTCGCGCCGCCGACGCCGTCGCCGACGCGCTCGGGCTCGCCGAAGACCTCGCGGCCCGGCGCGTCGCGCTCCGAGCTGGTGAGGGGCTGCCCGAAGACGTCGCACGCGAGCTCTCGGCGACCGCCGAACGCCGCGGCGTCACGCTCGTCGCCTACGGCGAGCATGGCCCGCTGCATCCCGCGGCGATCGCCGACGCCGCCGATCCCGCGATGCTCGCCGCCAAGCTGTCCGGTGCGGCCGTGGTGCGCTGGCAGTGGCCCGTGCCCGTCTCGGGGGCCGAGGCGTCGACCGCCGCCCCGCTCATCGCCACGCTCGGCGTCCGCGCCGTCGACCTCGACCTGTCCGCCGCGGGCGAGCCCGAGGGGCAGATCGGCCCGGCTCTCGACGCCTGGTCCCGCGCGGCCGACCCGTTCGCAGCCTGACCCCGCCGCTCACAACCGTTCCAAAGAGACGCGCCGTCAGGACGCCAGCGCTGACTCGTCCACGTCGGCGTTGTGGTAGACCTTCTGCACGTCGTCGTTGTCCTCGATCGCGTCGATCAGGTTCAGCAGCTTCTGGGCTTCGTCGCCCGCGACCTCGGCCGTTGTGTCGGGGATCTTCGTCAGCTCGGCCGACTCGATCTCGATGCCCGCGCCCTCGATCGCCGCTTTGACCGCGATGAAGTCGGCCACCTCGGTGGTCACCGTCCAGTATGCGCCCTCGCCCTCGGGCGCTTCAACGTCCTCGGCCCCGGCCTCCACCGCCAGCTCCATCAGCTCGTCCTCGGTCGTCTTGCCGCCCTCGATCAGGATCTGCCCCTTCGACTGGAACATGAACGAGACCGAGCCGGAGTTGCCCATCGACCCCCCGCCCTTCTTGAAGATGTTGCGGACGTCGTTGACGGTCCGGGTGTTGTTGTCGGTCAGGCAGTCGATCAGGATCGCGACGCCGGCCGGGCCGTACCCCTCGTAGGTGACGTTCTCGAACGCGTCGCCCCCGCCCGCGCCGGCGCCCTTGTCGACCGCCCGCTTGATCGTGTCCTTGGGCATGTTGGCGTACTTCGCCTCGTCGATCGCGTAGCGGAGCGCGAGGTTCGTATCCGCGTCGCCGCCGCCCTGCCGCGCCGCGGCCATGATCGCCTTCGAGCACTTCGACCAGATCTTCGAACGCTTCTTATCCTGCCGCTCCTTGCGGTGACGGATGTTCGCCCATTTGCTGTGACCGGCCAACGTAAGTCTCCTTCTCAAGCCCCGGCGGGCCGCTACACCGACTGACCCATACCCAACCGGCCCAAGCCCGGCCGCTTCACGCCCGCGACCGGCTTGCCCATCGCGGCCGCCACACGTCAGCCCCGCTTCGCGCCGACCTTTTTCCTCGAAGCCTTCTTCACACCGCCCGCGGCCAGCGCCTCGAATGCCGCGAACGCAGCCCTGCCGTCGCCCGCACGGATCTGCCGCTCGAGCCACGACGACGCCTGCTCCTCGTCGAGCCCGTCGGGCACCAAGCCGTCCGACGCGAGCACCGACAGCAGCCGGCCGTCAACCGGCACCGCGTGGGCCCCGAGCCCGACCAGCGCCACCCGCGACGCGACGTACGGCGGCACGCCATCGATCGCCCGGAGGTACGCCCGGGCCTCCAGCTTGCCCATCGCGCCGACCGACGCCAGCGACACGCTGTGGTGCTCGACGAACACCCAGTTGAGCGCCGTCACGCACCGAGACACCCGCTCAACGGCGAACTCGTCGTCGATGCCGACGACCTCGACCAGCTCCTGCTCGAAGCAGACTCGCAGCTCGTTGAGGTCGACGACTTCGCCGCAGAGCGCCGAGATCGCGCTCGACGCTGCGGTCGCGCCCGCCTCCCACATCAGGAACGAGCGGACCAGCTCCATCACGATCGGCTCGCACATCGCTTCGCCGTCAGCGGTCGCCAGCTCCGGAAGCTCAGCCGCGTCGCTCGGCGGCGCCCCGCCCTCGAGCAGAGCCGCCAGCGCCTCGCCGGGGTCGCCCGCCGCGCTCACGGCTGCGTCCCCCACACGCCGCCGGACCGCTCGTCCGAAGTCTCTTCCGGAGCGTCATCGGGTTCCGCCGACGCGCTCGCCGCCTCTTCGGCGAGCGCCCGGTAGACCGCGGCCTGGTTCTTCAAACCCCGGTCGACCTCGAACCGCAGCTGCGGCATCGCCCGCAGCGCGACCCGGTTGCTCACCTCGTGACGAACGTGCTTCGCCGCCGCCCGCAGCCCGTGCATCGTCAGCTCTTCCCGCTCTTCGGGCAACACCGAGACGCGGACGACCGCCGTCTTACCCTCTTCGCCCAGGTCGACCGTGGTCACCGTGATGAGCCCACGGATCCGCGGATCCGCGAAGCCCTTGGCCACCACCGCCTGCACCTCGGCCTTGAGCAGGCTCGCGATCTGGTCGTCCCGCCGCCCCATCAGCCGCCCCCACTCATCTCGTCACCCATTTCGTCACCGGCCTCGTCACCGAGCGCGCGGACCATCATTTCCGCGTCGAGCCCCGCATCACGCCCCCGAGCCGGCGACGGCTCGAGCACCCCGCCGTCGAGGATCTGACGGTCGACGCCGGTCACCTCCGCGTCGAAGAGCGACCGGAGCTTGCGTTCGACGGCGTCGAGCACCTCGCCTGCTCGCCGCCCGTCGCCGGACGCGAGCGCCACGCCCAAGAGCGCGACCGTCGCCCGGTCGTGCGCACCGACCTCGGCGACCGACACCTGGTGCTCCCGGTGCAGGCGGTCCTTGAGCGAACGGACCACCCGCCGCTTGTCCTTGAGCGACGCCGCGCCGGGCACGGCGAGTTCGACTTGGAGCACGGCGACCACCATCCCGGGCTACGCCGGCGCCGCCTCGGTCTGCTGCGACCTCTCGGCCCGGCCCTGACGCCCCTGCTCGCGGCTCTGCTCGAGCGTCCGCGCGACCTCGATCTGCCGGTAGCACTCGAGGATATCGCCCGACTTGATGTCGTCGTAGCCGACGATCTTCATGCCGCACTCCATGCCCGACCGAACGTCCTTCGCGTCGTCCTTGAACCGCTTGAGCTGCTCGAGCTTCCGGTCGTTCTCGATGACGATGTCCTGCCGCGTCACGCGGATCAGGGCGTCGCGCTCGACCGTGCCGTCGGTCACGTAGCAGCCCGCGATCATGCCCACCTTCGAGATGCGGAACACCTCGCGGACCTCGGCGTGACCTAGCACCTCCTGGCGGAGCTCTGGACGCAGCAGGCCCTCGGCCGCCTTGGTGATGTCCTCGGTGATGTGGTAGATCACGTCGTAGTTGCGGATCTCGATGCCCTTCTGGTCGGCGAGCGACCGGGCCTTCGCCGACGCGATCACGTTGAACCCGACGATGATCGCGCTCGACGCCTCGGCCAGGATCACATCGCTCTCGGCGATACCCCCGACCGCCGAGTGGAGCACACGCACCCGGACCTCATCGGACTTGATCTTCTCGATCTCGTTCCGGAGCACGTCGACCGAGCCCTGCACGTCCGCCTTCAGAACGATCAGGATCTCCTTGACCTCCTGGTCGGCCAGCGACGAGAACATCGTGTCGAGCGTCGCCTTCGGCTGCGCCAGACGCTGCTCGCGCTCCCGCTCGCGACGCTGGCTCGCGGCCTGCTCGGCCTTCTTCAGCGTGTCGACGATGTAGAACTTGTCGCCCGCGTCCGGAAGACCGTCGAGCCCGGAGATCTGCACCGGCATCGGCGGCAGCGCCTCCTTGAGCTTCTTCCCGCGGTCGTCGGTGATGTCGCGCACGCGGCCGAACGAACGCCCCGCCACAAGGAACTGCCCGATCTTGAGCTGACCGTCCTGAAGCAGCAGGTTCGCGACCACGCCGCGGCCGTCCTCCATGCGGCTCTCGATGATCGTGCCCCGCGCGGGCCCGCCGAAGTCGGCCTTCATCTCGAGCACTTCCGCCTGCAGGTCGAGGATGTCCAGAAGGTCCTGGATGCCCTCGCCCGTGTGGGCACTGGTCTTGATCACCTCGGTGTCGCCGCCCCACTCGACCGGGTTGAGGTCGCGCTCGGCGAGCTGACCCAGGATCCGCTGGATGTTGCCATCGGTCGCTTCAGGCTTATCGATCTTGTTGAGCGCCACGACGATCTGAACGCCCGCCGCCTTCGCGTGCGAGATCGACTCGGCCGTCTGCGGCATCACACCGTCGTCGGCCGCGACCACCAGCACCGCGATGTCGGTCACGGTCGCCCCGCGGGCCCGCATCGCCGTGAACGCCTCGTGGCCCGGCGTGTCGATAAACGTGACCATCTTCTCGCGTGCGTCCTCGCCCGCCTTCACCGGCACGCGGAACGCGCTCGTCGCCTGCGTGATCCCGCCCGCCTCGCCGGCCGCCACGTTCGCGTTGCGGATCCGGTCCAGCAGCGACGTCTTCCCGTGGTCGACGTGACCCAAGATCGTCACGATCGCACCGCGCGGCCGCTCGTCGACCATCTCCCGGTCCTCAAACTGCTGCTCGACCTTTTCCTCGGCCGTTTGGACATCGCCGACCTCGAGCTCGATGTCGTAGTCCATCATGATCTCCTGAGCCTTCTCAGGATCGATCACGGCGTTGGGCGTGGTCATCACGCCCTGCATGAACAACGCCTTGACGATGTCGGCCGCCTTCACGCCCGTCGCCGCCGAAAGCTCCTTGATCGTGAACGGCGAACCGATCTTGACCGTGCCGCCCTTCTGAGCGGGCGTCTGTGCCTTCTCCGACGTGTCGCCGCGGCGGCGGATCTCCGCCCGACGCTTCTTCATGTAGCCGCCGGCACGCTGCAACCGAGCCTGACGCTCGATCAGGTCCTGCTGTCGGAACGGCGAACCCGAACCGCCACGGTCCGGCCCGCCCGAACGCCTGCGGTTGTCGCGGCGACCCGCGCCTCCCCCGCCGCCGCCACCAGGAGCCATCTCGGTCGCGCCGCCCGGCCCACCGTCCGACGGCGGGCGACGCCGACGCGGCGCCTCGACCTGCTCAGGAGCCTCAACACGAACGACCCGCGGGCCCGAAAGCCTGACCTGCTTCTTCTGAATGTCCTCGATCCGAGGCCCCGCCGGCGAGATGACCTTCGGCCGGTCCGGTACGTTCATCTTGGGAGACGACACCGGCACCGCATCGGCGGGCGGCGTTTCCGTACGACCGGACGCGGCCGCAACAGTCTGATCGGCGGGCGTGGGCCCGTCGCGGCCGCCATGTGCCACGCCCGGAGCCGTCCCGGTCGTGGTCGGATTGGTTGCGGCAGCAGCGGACGTGCCCGATGCATTTGCCGCCGGCGTGCCCGCCGGGGGAGCCTCGGTCAGCGCGGTCGACGCTGCCTGCCCCGGTTCGCCGAGTGTGCCCGCCGGATTCGCCGCGACGGCAGCTCCGTTCGCCGCTGCGACGTCGTCTTCAACCGCTGTGCCGATGTCGCCACCGGCCGTCGAAGTTGCCTGCGCCGCCTTGCCCGCGACGGCCTTGGCCTTGGCCCGTGGCTTCGCGGCCGCCCTCGCACGCTTCAAGTCGACGCGCTTCGACGTCTCGACCGCCGTGCCGCCGGCGTGTTCCGACTCGCCCCCCTCAGCGAACCACTCGCGGATCGTCGCTTCCAGGCCGACCGAGACGGACGACATGTGATTCTTTATCGTCGCTTCAGGGATGCCTTCTGCTTGGCACTTCGACACGATCGCCTTGCTGGCAACCCCGAGCTCTTTCGCGATCTCGAACACACGCTTGGCCAAACCCAGTCACTCCTTCGCCCGGCTACTGCCCGGGTCTCAACCCACCCGTGTTGTACGACGGCTCGACGAGCCGCACGCGTACAGGGACTACTTCACTTCATCGCCCGACTCTTTCGACGATCCATCGACGCCGGGCTCGGGCTCCGCACCGCCCAAGATGAGCGCCGCCGCCGCATCGGCCGAGACATCCCCCGCGGGCGCCACGTCCTCGCCGCCGACCGGTCCGCCCAGAAGAAGGTCACCGGCCGCTTCCGCTTCGCGACGCCGCGCCTCGGCCTCCGCCTTCTCACGCTCCTGCTGTTCGGCGACGACCTTGCCGACCTCAGAGCAACGCTCGATGACCTGCTGCGCCACCGCTTCATCAACCTCGAGCTCGGTCGCGATGATCTCGGGACCGACCTCTTCCACGTCGAACACGCTCACGATGCCTAGCGCCGCGAGACGGTCGACCATTTCCTCGGTGATCCCAGCCACCGACTGGATAGTCTCGGCCATGGTTTCCAGGCCCTTGTTGAACTCCTCGGGCGTCAGGATGTCGACATCCCAACCGGTCAGCCGCGCCGCGAGACGCACGTTCTGGCCGCGCTTTCCGATCGCCAGCGAAAGCTGATCGTCGCGCACCACGACCGTCGCCCGTCCGAGCTCGAAGCACAGCGAGATCTCGTTGATCTCCGCCGGCTTCAACGCGTTCTGGATCAGAATCTGGCTCGACTCGTTCCAGCGAACGATGTCGATCTTCTCGCCGTTGAGCTCGTCGACGATGTTCTTGATCCGGCTGCCCCGCACGCCCACGCACGCGCCCACGGCGTCGACCTTCGAGTCGATCGAGCTCACCGCGATCTTCGTGCGATAGCCAGCCTCGCGGCTCATCGCCTTGAGCTCGATCACCCGCTCGGCGACCTCGGGCACCTCGACCTCGAACAGCCGACGGATAAAGTCCGGGTGTCCGCGGGAGATCACGATCTTCACCTGGCTGCCCGCTTCGCGGACATCGAGGATCAGGCACCGCACACGCTCCCCCGGGTTGAACTGCTCGCCGGGGATCTGCTCGGACCGGGGCATAAACGACTCGGCACGATCGAGCGTCACGACCAGCGCACCGCCCTCGTACCGCTGCGCGATGCCCGTCGCCAGCTCACCCACACGCCCCGAAAACTCTTCCAGAATCGCGTCGCGCTCGTCGTCGCGGAACCGCTGGATCATCACCTGCTTGAACGTCTGGGCCGCGATCCTGCCGAACTCCGCGGGCGGCAGCTCCAGCGGCTCGCCCTCGCGTGTCAGATTGAACTCGCCCGTCGCCGGATCCAACGCGCACTGGAACACGTCCACGTCGATCGTGTTGAAGTACTTCCGCGCAGCCGACACCATCGCCTGCTCGAGGTCGGAGATGATGAGCGACTTGTCGATGTTGCGATCCCGAGAGATCGAATCGATAATGCGGAGCATCTCGGCGTGGTTCACGGGCAGTCTCCGAGGCAAGCGGCCGTCCGTGGGCCGCGGTCAGATTGTCTTGGCCCGCCAGCAGGTAGACACCCGCCCGCGAACCCGCCAGGTTGTCACCGACCCGCTCGGTCCAAAACCGAGCAAGGCCACGAGTGCCCGAAAGCGCCCGCGGCCCGCCGAAGCAGAACCCCGCCGGCCGATCGCCGAAGGGTCCAAATCGCCTGCATTGAGGGGACATCACCTCATGCCGTGCTCCGACGCCGCGGGGGACTTCCAGCAGCAGTTCATACAACTATAGAACCCACACTCAGCCCAGACTCAATCCCCGCCCGAATCGGAACCAGCTACGAGGCCGCTCAGGCGGCTTCATCGCTCGGCTCGGCCGCATCGTTGAGCACCGGGTCAGAAGCCGAACGGATCGGTTCCTTCACGCGAACAGACACCCGGTTCTTGTGCCGCCCGACGGCGCAGCGGAACTTCTGCTCCCGCTCGACCAAGAGCACAGCATCCGACGCAACGGGCGTGTCGGTCTCGATGATGTCACCAACCTCCAGCCCCACCAGGTCGGCCAGCGTGATCCGTGCCCGAGCAATCTCCCCTCTGAGCTCGACGGTCGCCTTCCCGACGCTTTCTTCCAGCCGTCGCGTTAAGTGTTGCTCATCATCGGACTTCCGGATGCGGAACCAGCTCTGCTCGCTCAGAAGCTCCATCACCGGCTCGATCACCTTGAAAGGGATGCAGAGGGCCATGGTCCCCGCCCGGGTCGACATCCGCAGCTCCAGCCCCACAACCACGACCACCTCGTTGGGCGGAACGATCTGAACAAGCTGCGGGTTGCTCTCGCTCGCCGTGATCTCGAACTGAAGCGGAATAACACCCTGCCACGCCTCGGTAAGGGACATCAGGCTCCGCTCGGTCACGTTGGCGATAAGCTTGGCTTCGATCTCGGTTAGCGACCTTTGTGGAATAAATAAATCTCGATTCGTTCCGCCTAAGAGTCGGTCGATGATCGGGTAGATAATGAGCGGTGAAATCTCGAGACAGATCTCGCCTTCGAGCTGATCCGCCGTAATCAGGTTGAAGCTGGTCGGGTTGGGAAGCCCCGCAATAAATTCTGCGTACGTCATTTGTTCGCATGTTGCAACATTGACTTCCACGATTGTCCGCAAGAAACCAGAGAGCGAGGCCCCAAAGGTCCGGGCAAACGACTCGTGGAGCGTCTGCAACGCACGCATCTGGTCTTTTGAGACGCGTTCAGGCCGTTTGAAGTCGTACTGCCGGACGTCAACGGGATCGCTGGATTTGCGATGACGGCTGAAGATCTGAAGCTGCCGCTCTTCCGGCTGCTCCTCTTCATCCTCAGCCATCGCCAGGAGGGCATCGATCGAAGACTGGTCAAGGATCTCGCTCATGCCGCAGGTATCGCCTCCGAATACAAGATATCGGAGCCGACCAGTGCCGCCCTTGAACGACATCGGCGTGACGGTGACACTGCGACAGCCCGACCGGAACCAACGCGTCAAGCGACCCGGGCAGCCGACGGGAACAATGTGTCGCGGCGGTTGGTTCCGCAGCGGCGGTGCCCGCTCGTTTGCGTGGCACGCGGTCGCAGGATGGGTGACGATCGGGAGCGAAAACGTGACGATTCTCAAACGCTGGCCGGTGCTGCTCTCGAGCGTGTGGATGGCCGTGGTCTCGCCCGCTGCTGGACAGCTCTTCGACGACGGCGGCCCGGGGTCCGCTCTGCTGTTGTCGACCACCGATCCCGCCGAGTCCGAACCGAACACCGATCCGACCAAGGTCGCCGCATCGGTCGAAGCATCGGCGATCGATGGGGACGGGCGGTTCGTTCTGGCCGTGATCCTCGACCACCCGCCGAAGCTGCACACCTGGCCGTCGGTCGAACAGGATGTCCTCCCGCCGACGCTCGCCGAGATCACCGTCGGCACCCGCACGACGATCACCCCTTCCGCTGAAGGCGTGACCTTCGGCCCGGTGCAGTGGCCCGAGCCGCACCTCTCGACCGTACCAAACCTGGACTTCTCCGACCCCGACGCGCCCCCAACTGTTGAAGTGCCGACATACTCGGGCCGGGCGATCGCATACATACCGGCCAGACTCGATGGTGAGCGACTGGACGCGGTTGATATCACGATCTTCTACCAGGCATGCGACGACACCGCGTGCTACGCGCCCGTCACCGAGCGTCTGACCGCTGTGATCGAGCCCGGCGTCTTCGACGCGAGCGGCGACTTCGCCGGGTTTGAGACCGACCGCTGGAGCGACCTGTCGTCCAGCTCCGTCGGGAACGGTGACGAGAGCGTCGATGACAGCAGGGCTTTCGATACGAAGCAAGCGCCCGCGACGTTTGTCAGGGGCTCATCTTCGCGCTTCCTCGGCTTTATCCCCGTGCCCGACCCCGGCTCGCTCGGCGGGCTGGCGGTCATCGGGCTGCTGGCCGCGCTCGGCGGGCTGGTGCTCAACCTCACGCCCTGCGTGCTGCCTGTCATCCCGCTCAAGATCATGACCCTGAGCCAGCACGCGAGCACGCCGGGCAAGTCGCTCTACCTCGGGTCGATGATGGCGCTTGGCGTCGTCGCGTTCTGGGGGCTGCTATCGATCCCCGCGATCGCGTTCCAGCAGTTCGCCGACCCCTCCCGGGTCTTCGGCATCTGGTGGGTGACCGGCGGGCTCGGCCTGCTGATGGTCGTCATGGCCGCCGGGCTCATGGGCGCGTTCGAGCTCACGCTCCCCCAGGCGGTCTACCGCGTCAACCCCAAGGCCGACTCGGGTCCCGGCTCGTTCCTCTTCGGCATCATGACGGCCGTGTTCGGGCTGCCCTGCTTCGGGCTGGTCGTCGGGCCGCTGCTGGGCGCCTCGGCGACGACGACGAGCGTGATGGTCGTCACGATCTTCACGTCGATCGGCGTGGGCATGGCCGCGCCGTACCTGATCCTGTCGGTCCGCCCAGACCTGCTCAAGGCCGTGCCCAAGGCCGGGCCTGGAAGCCTGCTCGTCAAGCAGGTGCTCGGGCTGCTGCTGCTCGCCGCCGCGGCATACTTCGTCGGCGCGGGCACGCTCGGGCTGCTCGCCAGCGAGCCCTACCTGGGCAAGGTGCTGCACTGGTGGGTGGTCGCCGCGTTCCTCGCCGCGGCGGGCGTCTGGCTCGTGCTCCGCGTGGTCAGCGTGACCAAGAGCATCGTTGCCCGCGTGCTGCTGATTCCCGTCGCCCTGCTCGTCGCCGCCGGCGGGTTCTGGTACGCCCAGGACACGACCAAGACCCAGCGGGCCGAGTACGAGACGGTCGAAGCCGCGCTCGCCGAACGCGACACCGCCCGCGACGCCTACATCGAAACGCTGCGCGGGCATAACGAACAGCTCGCCGCGTTGCTGGCCGACCCGAGCCGCGGCGAACCGCTCGACGGGCTCGACCTCGAGCTCCCCGAGTTCTCGAGCCTGCTCACGACCGTCTGGAACGACTATTCGCCCGAAACGCTCGAGGAGGCTCTGGACTCGGACAAGGTCATCGTCGTCGACTTCACCGCCGAGTGGTGCCTCAACTGCAAGGCCCTCAAGGCCGCGGTCCTGAACAAGGGCGCGGTCAAGGAGTCGCTCCAGGCCGACGACACCCTAGCGATCACCGTCGACCTCACCGCCGACGACGCCCCGGGCTGGGCCTACCTCCGCGAGCTCGGCCGCACCGGCATCCCGACCCTGGCGATCTATGGCCCGGGCCTCGACGAGCCCTGGATCTCCAACGCCTACACCTCGCAGCAGGTCCTCGGCGCGATCGATCGCGCCCGCGGTTCGACAGGGCCCGATACCTCGGTCGCCGCCCGCTGAACCCGGCGCAACCGTTGACGGCCCGGCTCCATCCGGCTACCTTTCCCACCGGTCGGATCTACGCACGGAGCGAGAGCATCGTGCGTTGGATCCGGCCGACATCGCGGGTGTAGCTCAGTGGTAGAGCGTCACGTTGCCAACGTGAATGTCGACGGTTCGAATCCGTTCACCCGCTTTCCAGCAGATCTCCGGTGACGCTGGGGGGCACCGTCCACCCGGGCTGATACACCCAAGGACGACCGCAGCGAGCCCCGGGTTGGTCCCCGGGGCTCGTTGCACATCTCGACGAACCCCAACGCCAGCCGATACCCTCGCTCGTCGACTTCACCAATCGACCGCGAAGGGGATCCGTCGCCGCCCCCACCGCGTGTATCAGGCGATCCGGAGCCCCACATGTCCACGACGCCGCGCGTCCAGCTCGTCGAGTTGGTCCACGACTTCATCGCGCACACCCAGAACCACGTCTCATCCCGATCGTGGATGAACGTTCGAGCGCACCTCGCGCACCTCATCGCCAGATGCGCGAGCATCGAACTACTCGAGATCCGAACCGCTCTCCAATCCCTCGAGCTCGACCAACAACTCTCAGCAAACTACCGCCGCGAAGCATGGCACACGTGGAAACGGTTCTTACGTTGGACCGAAGAACACGGGCACACCAGCCCGGGCACGAACTTCACCGTCTCGACCTGGACACCACGCTTCCGACCAAACCACCAGAACGCTCCCACAGACCTAAACCAGCTCAACACCGCCGCACGTCCCGACGTGCTGAACGTCGTTCGGTCCGCCCTGCCGGTCCTCCGCCGAGATCTCCAAGACCTGATCCGGCTACTCGCCTGGACCGGAGCTCGACCGTGCGAAATCTTCGAACTCCGAGCCGTCGACATCGACACCAACGCCGTGCCCTGGCTCGCCACGCTGGCGCACCACAAGACCGCGAACATCACCAACACCGACCGAGTACTCGCGTTCGGACCTCGATCGATACGGATCATCGAGAAGCATCTCCGCCCGCTCTGCCCGCTGGATTGGATCTTCCCAGCACCGAAGAACATCCAGCGACCGATAGCGACTAACACCGTTGCCCAGCGTCTCCGTCGAACGCTCGACCGAAAAAAGCTTCAACGCTTCACGCTCTACGACCTGCGACGACTAGCCGCGGCTACGCCGCAGCTTGCTCGCCCCGCCCCTCCGCTGCGCTCCGGGTACGCCCGCCGCTGCCCAGCATCCGGAGCGGCGTCGGCTCGCCCGGGGGTCGGTCCCTCGCGGCGGGGGCTCTCGCCCCCTCTGCTCCGGGACCTCCACCCCCGGGTCTCGCCTCGCCGAGCCCTGGGGTCGGCTCCCCACCGAAAAACAAAGCCCCCACCGGCGCCGCCGGCGTTTCCGGGCCGGGCCCCTCCAGGGCGGCGACTCGCTCCGCTCGGACATAGCCGCCCCTCCGGGGGTTGTGGTCGAGCCGCGGCGGCTCGCCCACAACTGCGTGCGCTGCCACCGGGACCAGCTTGCACCCGGCCCGGAAACGCCTCGGGAGCAGCACAAGCCGCGCGAGCTCACGCGCTGCCGACCGCGGGCCCTGCCGGCTCACGCCGCCCAAGACCCTTCCGCCGGGAGCGACCGTCCACACCTCCGACATCAGCCCCACCCCGGCGGGGAGGATCGCCGCACGCGGCGACTGTTCGTCCTCCGCTCGCCGCGGGGGCTCCCCCTACGAGCCACCCAGACCCGCCCTCAGCCCGGGTAGCTCACCGTCGTCCGAACACGCGACCGCATCGCCTCAGACCCGGCCCTCGCTCGCTCAGACGCCGCCTGAGCCTTTGGACCACCACTCCGGAAGCCGACCGTCCGCCGACCGAGGACGGGCCCACCTGGGCAGCCTCTGGACCCGAGAGAGCGACCTCCACCGATCCTCGCCCCACTCGCGACCGGAGAGCGTCCTCGCCCGATCTCCCCGCCCCGACTTCCACCAGCTCGGCACCGCATACCCCCTCCATCGCGCAGAATCAGGCTGACGAACACCTCGAACACACACCTGTGCCCCAATCTGCCCCCCTTTCAGGAACGAGAGGACCCGAACGTGCGCCCACACCCCGAACTCCGAACCCCAGGAACCAAACCGATGAGGAGCTCACCATGAACAAACCCACACCGGGCCGACACGCCGGCGTGAAGCCCGAACGCCCGATCCCCGAACCAACGAACGTCCGATTCACGCACCGAGAGGAGCTGGTCGCCCTCATCGACGTCCTCGACGCGATCAACACCCGCATGCAGCGCCTGGCCATCGACATCGCCTTCCCCCGCGACGAGCTCACCCGTACCCTCGACCAGACGACCGACCAACCACCCAAGCCAGCAGCGTGAGCACACCCAAACAAACACCCCGTGAGCGTCACGTTGCCAACGTGAATGTCGACGGTTCGAATCCGTTCACCCGCTTTCCAGTGCTCGGGCGGTCGGCTCTGGAGCGGCGGATGTCTTTTTTTTCTCAGTCGGATGCTCCAACGCTCGCGGTGCCCGCGGGCTGGCTGGGTGTGGCCGTGTCGTTGCTGTACGTCGCGACCGACGCCGGCGAGCTCGCGACCGGCGGGGCGTTCCGCGAGCAGCTCGTCGCGACCTACATCGCATTGCTGGGCATGCCGTTCGCCGTGCTCGGGCTGCACGCGGCCGGCGTCGGCGGCGGAACGCTGCGGAGCCTGATCGGAGCAGTGGGGTACGCCGCGTCGTTCGCGGTGTTCTCGGGCGTGACGCTGGTGGCGGTCGTCGAGGGCGCGACCGACTACGGCACGCTCGCCCGCCGGCTGTCGCCGCTGTACGAGGTCTCGGGCGCGGTCATGGCACTCGGCGGGGCGGTCTTCGCCGACGCGATCCGCCGGGCCCGAATCGCTCCGCGCTGGACGGCGTGGCTACTCCTGGCCGGGTCAGCCGTGAGCATCCCGATCGCCCTGCTGCCGATCGATCCCAACTGGCAGATCCTGGCGAACACGCTCAGGAACGTCGCGGGCGTCGGCCTGGGCTGTACGCTGATCGCAACGAAGTCTAATTCAGCTCGTATGCGTTGAACACGGCATCCGTGAGCTGCTCAGGAAAACCCGAGGCTGTTTGATCAGACGAAGGGAAGAGCTGCACGATCCAGTTCTGCGACTTCAGAAACGCTATCGCATCTTCTGGCGACACGAACAAACGCAGATGCCCTCCCTCGATCGCCGACACAACGAGTTTCTGTGATTGCTTACGAAGCGAGTCTGGATTGCCGCCGTCGACAACGGCTTGAACGTCTGCGTTGTCGACAAAGCCAGCCAACCGCTGTCTAAAACGCGCACGCTCCCACTGAACGCTCGACGCCCGCGCACCAACGAGCTTCGCGATGTCTAGGTGCCTCTTGACCGTCGTTTTCAAGTCACTCATGTCGGCGAACCCCATGCGGCTCAGGGCATCTCCTGCGTCGACGCGCCCGTCGACGATCCACCCGAGCATGATGCGGTATGCCGACGGAATGTTGACGAAACGGCGATGCAGGGCTTGGACGTTCGGCTCCACCTCGGCGTGAACGTGAAAACACTGTATAGAAAAACGCAGACGTTCGAATGCTGCGTCAACGTCTGGGAGTCCGTTCTCGTTCGACGGGTCTTTCTGCTTCGATCGGTCTATCTCGATCAGCGCCCTCGCTTCATGGAGCGCGTTTACCCCGAGTCCGTTCCAAGGGACCCCGCTCCAAGCTGACGAATGACCCGCTGCTAAGTTCAACGCCTCCTTAAAGTTGTTCTCGGCGGCGATGACCCGTTTCGTCCCACCGCCGTCGTTGATCATCTGGACAGTTGCGAGCAGGCAATACACCGAAGAACACAATCGCGCACGGGAATCAAACTGAGACTGAAAGCTTTTGTCATCGATGACGTCCTTCAGCCGGAGGATGGCACCGGTATAGTCATTGTCTGCAGTCTCCTCGAGTGCTTTGACGATTCGACGCTGCATCTCGAGCATGGCGCCCAGCGAGTCGTCGCGGTCCTTGCTCCGTCGCAAAGGCGCCGGAACGGCCTCGAACGCCTCTTCGGCGGCCGCGTGCGCCGAGAACACCCGATCGACGTGCGGCCCGAATTCCGCCCGAGACCCGCTAAAAACGAGGTAGTCGAGCGACTGCACAATAAGCGCATCTACGGCGACTGCCGCGTCGCGAGCCCGTTCAAACCGCTGATCGGCGCTATCCGTGATGTACTGAGCAACATCGGCCGTCACCATCCCCAGGGCGTCGAGATCTAAGTTTCTGAAACTGCTCAGGCTGTCTCTTATATTTCTGACTTCGTCCGTTGCCCGAGTTGCATTTCCGTTTACAAGATCAAAGCTCGCGGAGAATCTCTCTTCGGCCGCTTCAATACTACTCTTGGCGTTATCCCCAACGGCTTCAATGTCGGTCTTGGCATCATCCGAAACAAAGTAGACAACACCGAGAAAGATGCCTACCGCCGCGATTAAGCTACTGAATCCCCTCAGCTCAAATCCCTTGATTCGACGCCGCCGGCGCCGTTCCTCCTGAATCTCGTGTGCGATCAGAGCCTTGACATGCCGCACGGTCAGCCGGCACGGTTCGTCGTCGGACGATTCTGCCACGAGCACAGCACGGCGGTGATGCTCGAAGAGATCTTCGAGAAGACCGCTGATCTCAAGATTCGATCTCTGTCCGTCGCTGTCAGGCATACACCCCTCCGTTTATGTCATCGTGGCAAACGGCTTCTTGTGCTGGTGGCCGCACCTCACGTTTTTGACGAGGCTACCGGCCGATCGGCCGGGCTGTCAATCAGCCGATCGGGCAGCGGGCCGGCTCGCCGGAGCGTCTCGGAAAGCGTTTCGGGGTCCGGCGGGTTTTCTCGATGACGACGAGCCGGCCGGTGGGCGTCTCGACGATGCCGAGCGGCACGGCGTGCAGCTCGTACAACGCACGCTTCGCATCCTCGAGCTCCTCCGGAGCCTTCGCGCCCTTCACGAGGATGACCCGGCCGAGCTCGCGTGCCAGCGGCACGCACAGCTCCGAGGCGACCGCGACCCGCGCGACGGCCCGCGCGACGACGACGTCGAACGCGTCTCGCATCTCGCCGCGCCCGCCCGGCGTCTGGAACGCCCCCAGGTCCTCAGCCCGGCCGGTCACGACGCGGCAGTTCGTGAGTCCGAGAGCGTCGACCGCGGTTTCGAGGAACGCGGTCTTCTTCGCGGTCGCGTCGATCAGCGTGACGTCCGCGTCCGGGCGGGCGACGGCGATGATGATCCCGGGCACGCCGCCGCCGGTGCCCACGTCGGCGATCGAGAGCCGATCGCCCTTGGGCTCGCAGTCGGCGAGCACGCCGAGGAGGGTCAGGGCGTCGAGCGCGTGCCGATCCCACGCGGCGTCGGGCGTCTTGATCGCCGTCAGGTTCACGCGGGCGTTGGCGTCGAGCAGGAGGGCCAGGTAGCGGCCGATCTGGTCGGTCTCGCCGGGCTCGAGCTCGACGCCGATCTCGGAGCAGCGGTCGGCGAAGGACGCGGGAACGGGCAGCGGGTCAATCATCGCCGCCACCGTACTCGAACGAGTCGCGGAAGGGCGGCTCGGCGCGGCGGATGCCCACGTTGACGACCAGCCCGGTCATGAGCCACGACGCGAGCATGCTCGACCCGCCGTAGCTGACGAACGGGAGCGTGATGCCGATGATCGGGAGCAGGCCGATGGTCATGCCGATGTTGATCACGGTCTGCGCGGCGATGAACCCGGACAGCCCGACGACGACCAGGCGTCCGAACGGGTCGCGGGAGACCGCGGCCGTGAGCAGGGCGCCGGCGATCCACGCGCCGACGGCCGCGACCGTGACAACGCCGCCGATCAGCCCCCAACGCAGCGTGATCACGGCGAAGACCATGTCGTTGTGGGCCTCGGGCAGGTGGTTGTACGCGACGATCGCGCGGGACTTGTCCTCGCCCGTTCCCCAAACGCCGCCCGCCGCGACCAGGCGCTGGGCGACGAACGACTGGTAGTTGATCGAGTCGGCGTTCTCGTCGTTGCCCTGGATCTGCTCGACGAGCCCGCGGATGCGGGCCTGCTGGTGCGGCTTCATCACGAGGTACGACGCCGGGAGCACCGCGGCCGCGGCGATGACGATGATCGACAGGTGCCGGAGCCGGGCACCGGCCGCGACGAGCATCGCGAACAGACTGGGCGCGAACAGGCTCGCGGTCCCCAGATCGGGCTGGAGCGTGATGAGCGCGGCCGGCACCGCCGCGATCAGCCCGGGGATCACGAGCCCGACGAAGCGCCGGTGCGCGCGGGAATACCGCAGGTACATCGCGACGACGACGACGAACGCGATCTTGGTCAGCTCGGCCGGCTGAAAGTCGGCGACGCCGAGGTCGATCCACGCGCGCGCGCCCTTGCGCGGCGTCACCAGCGAGTCGGGCACGAACGGGACCAGCAAGAAGACGAGCAGCGCGACGCACGCGATCATCGCGGGCAGCGCGAGCCGACCGATGAGCCGGTGGTGCGGCACGACGGCGACCGCGGCCGCCGACACCCCCACCCCCACGTAGAGCACCTGGCGGAACGCGAGGAAGCCGAGCCCCGAGCCGTCGCCGGACGCGGTATCGATCGCGACCACGCCGATGAGCGAGAGCACCAGCGACGCGCCGAGCGTCATCCAGGCGGGGGTCGAGGGGTTGAGGATGCCGTACCACGGGCCGATGCCGCCGTGGGTGCCGCGGATGATGAACGCGATCGGCCCGCCGTCCTTGATCAAGGACCGGAGCACGCTCACGGTGCGAGCGCCGTGGATCGGTCGGCCGCGAGCGGCGGCGCGGGCGTCAGCAGGCCGGTCGCGACGAGCGAGCGGACGATCTGGTTGGCGATCGGGCCGGAGACGCGTCCGCCGGAGCCGCCGTACTCGGTGATGACGGCGATAGCGTGGGTGGGCTGTGCGGATTCGCCGTGCCCCGGACCGACCAGCGCGACGAACCAGGAGTGGTCGCCCTCGCGGAGCACCCGCCCGTCCTCGACGAGCGGCGGAGCCGCGGCGGTGCCCGTCTTGCCCCACACCGCCACGCCCGGGGTGTTGAAGATCGGCTCTCGCCCTCGCTCGGTCGCGATCGATGCGGCGGTCCCGTCGCGGTCGTTGACGACGCGCCAGAGCCCGTGCAGCGAACGCTCGATCGGCGCGCTCGGCCACGCGAGCTCGACCGGCTCGGCTCGAGGCGCGTCGAGCAGGAGTCTCGGTTCTACCCGCACGCCCCCGCGTGCGAGCGTGGCGAACGCGGTCGCCGCGTGCAGCGGTGTCCACGCGACCGGCCCCTGCCCCATGCCGAGGAAGATCGCCTCGTTCGGTTCGAGCCGGCCGTCGGTCCCCGGCCGGCCGATCGTGCCCGGGAAGGTGTTCGCCAGCGGCAGGTTCCACGGCCGCCCGACGCCGATCGCGTCGTAGACCCCGGGCATCAGCTCGGGGCCGAGCCGCCGCCCCAGGTCGTAAAAAAAGATGTTGCACGAACCCTTGATCGCCTCGTCGACCGACAGCCCCTCATCGCGGTAATCCTCGGGCTGGTGCCGGTAGCCGAAGCGTTTGTAGATCCAGCAGCGGTACGACAGCGGCTTGTTGGGCAGCAGGTGGCCCGTGCACTCCTGGCGATGGTTGATGTCGACCAGCCCGTGCCGGACCGCGGCGGGGAGCATGAACGCCTTGACGATCGAACCGGGCGGGTAGGGAGCCTCGACGGCGCGGTTGACCAGCGGCCGGGCGATCGGGTCGTCGAGCCGCGCGGCCGGGAGCGGCTCGGGCCCGCCCGCGTCGTCGACCACGAACGTTGGCGTCGAGACCATCGCCAGGATCTCGCCGGTCGAAACGTCGAGCACCACGGCGGCCGCGTGCAGCTCGGTGCCGACGGGCAGCGTCTGGTTGTCGTGCCATGGCTGGACGCGTGTGAGCCCGAACCTCGGGTCGAGCAGCGCGTGCACGCGGGCCTGCAGTTCGGCGTCGAGCGTGAGGCGGACGTCGCGGCCGGGCGTCTCGTCGATGAGCGACCGGTCGCCCGAGTCGAGCCGCTCGATCTCAACGCCCCGCCAGCCGCGGAGGGTGTCTTCGAGCGACGCCTCGAGGCCCGCGTTGCCGATCCGGTCGCCCGAGACATACCGCCCGCGGTCGACCTCCCGCGAGCCCACGGCCGCGACGGCTTCGGCCAGCGTCGCGTCGGTCTCGAGCGACGCAGCCCGCCGCTCGATATCCTCGCGATAGAGCGTCGCCCGTGTCCATCCGAGCAGGTGGGAGCCCACGCCGCGGACGGTCGCCGACCAGGGCTCGTCGGAGCGGATCGGCGCCGGCAGCGAGCCGCGATCGACCGCGACCTCGACCGAGCTCATCGGATATTCGCGCCGGCCGAGGTCGGGCACGCTCACGCCGGGCAGCACCGGCACCGGCCGTGTCCCCTTGACGACCGCAACACGCTCGGCCAGACGGCGACGCAGCTCGAACCCCGTCGCATCGCTCACCGCCGGCACCAGCACGTGCGCGTCGGTCTGCTCGCGGATGGGGCGGCCGGCCTTCTCGGCCAGCTGCGTCTCGAGCTCTTCGGTGATCTCCTGGCCGAGCCGCAACCGGCGCTCGATCTCGATCCGAAGCCTGACGTCGACGATGTGCGCGTACCGACCCGAGACGCGTTCGACCGTCCGCTCCCGGCGTCGGTCGATCTCGTCGATCGGCTCCCCGGTCACCCGCGCGATCGTCCGCCAGCACGCGGCGAGGTGCTCGTCGAACCTTGGGCGGTAGCGGTCGACCAGCTCGGCGCGCTGCACCGTCGAGAGCTCGGGCCAGTCGTCGCGGTGCAGCGTGCGGGCGGCACGGCCCGCCTGCGCCTCCGACCACGCCCCGGTGATCAAGTCGTAATCGACCGCGACGGCGTAGCCCGGGCGGTCGTGGGCGAGGACCCGGCCGCGGCGATCGAGGATGCGGCCGCGTGTGGCGTTCTTCCAAGTCGTTCGAACGAGCTTGCTCTCGGCGACCGCGAACGCCTCGGCGTGGCGCAGCGTCGTCAGCCGCGTCGCCTGGGCCGCGAGCAGCACCAGCCCCCCCACCGTCGCGACGAGCAGGATCGCCAGCCGTGCGTGGAACATGCCACCCCCGCGGCCCGACGGGCTGGTCGCGCTGCGCTTCGGATTCGTAAGAACTCGTTTCAGCCCAGCCGCCCTCGCGAGACGTGCAGCGTCCCCCGACTTCCGTGCCGGCGGTCTGAGCGAGGGTATCGGCACCGACCCGGTGCGACCTTGCCGCACGCGGCGGATCGGTGCTCGACCGGCTCTCGGGCAGGGCTCTCGGGACAGGCTCTCAGGGCCGCTTGTCCTGCGTGATGCTCGCGTAGGCGTTGTGGGAGTGGATCGATTCGAAGTTTTCCGAGTCGATCGAGTACCAGACCACCCGGTCCTCGGCCTCGAGCCCGAGGGCCAGGTCGCGGACGATGTCCTCGACAAACTTGGGGTTGTCGTACGCCTGCTCGGTCACGAACTTCTCATCGGGACGCTTGAGCGTCGCGTAGACCGGCGCCGACGCGGCCGCCTCCAGGGTGCCCACCAGCTCCTCGATCCAGTAGTGCTCGCCCTCGGCGATGCGGACGCTCGCAGAGATCAGGCACCGCTGGTTGTGGGCGCCGTACTCGGAGATCTCCTTCGAGCAGGGGCACAGGCTCGTCGCCGGGGCCGCGACGGACATGATCAGGTCATCGGTCGAGTTGGCGACGCACTCAAACCGCACGCGGTAGTCCATGAGCCCGGGCTGCTTCGTGACCGGGGCGTGCTTCTTGACGAAGTAGGTAAATTCGGCCTCGAAATACGCGTGGTCGGCCTGCAGCCGCGACTTGATCTCCCTCGCAATCGCCGGCAGGTCCGACGGGTCTACGGCGCCGTCGGTCTGCTCGTTGAGCACCTCGAGGAAACGCGACATGTGCGTGCCCTTTTTCTGGTGCGGCAGGCTCACGTACATGTTGATCTTCGCGGTCGCCGTCTGCGTGTCGCCCGACTTGGTGCGGAGCGTGAACGGGTAGGTCACGTCCTTGACGCCCACACGGTCGATCGCGACGCGCCGCAGGTCGTCCTCGCCCTGGACATCGGGGATCGCGGTCGGCACGGCAGAGTTCGAGTTGTTCATCATTTTCTCGCTCGGCCGCGTCGCGCGGCCTCTGTTGAACCCCCGTCAGAAATGGTAGGACCGGGGCGCTGCTGGGTTCGTCCGCCGTTCGTGCTCGGATGCCCGCAGGGGGCGGCCGCTACCTCAGCAGCGCGAGCAGGCGGCTGATGCGTTTGGCCAGCGGCGGGTGGCTGCACAGCAGCGAGTCGAGTGACTGGTGGCTGTCGTGCATTTTCTTGAGCGGGTTGACGATGTACATGTGCGCCACGCCGCGGTTGGCGGTGTCGACGAGCGGGTCCGGGTCGTCCGCGAGCCTGCGCAGCGCCGACGCCATCGCCCCCGGGTTCCGCGTGAGCTCGACGGCCCCCGCGTCGGCGAGGTATTCGCGCTGTCGCGAGTAGGTCATCTGGATCAGCCGGGCGATGAACGGCGCGACGATCGCCAGCACGGCCGCGACGACGAGCAGGACGATCACCGCCGGCCCGCCGCCGCTCTTGCGGCCGCCGCCGCGTCCCGCGCCCCCGACCAGCGCGACACGCCACGAGCCGTGCAGGAACGCGTCGCACGCGATCACGATGATCCCGACCAGCGTCGCCATCAGCGTGCCGAAGCGGATGTCGTAGTGGCGGATGTGGGCGATCTCGTGGGCGATCACGGCCTGCAGCTCGTCCCGCGAGAGCTTCTGACGCAGGCCGACCGTGATCGCGACCGCGCCGTGCTCCGGGTCGCGCCCGGTCGCGAAGGTGTTGAGCGCCGAGTCGCCGATGAGGTACAGCTCGGGCATCGGCACGCCCGCGGCGATCGCCATCTCCTCGGTCACGTTGAACAGCTGCGGGTCGAGTTCCTTCGAGATCCGCCGGGCGCCCGACATGCGCAGGACGGCTTTCGAGCCGCCGTAGAACGACCACACCGAGCCGAGACCCGCGACGACCGCCATGAGGGCCGCGCCGACGCCGGCCGCGGGCAGCAGAGCCCCGACATCGCCCCACGCCGAGAGATCAACGCCGAGCGACGTTTCGTCGACCGTTGTCACCGCCCGGTCGATGCCCCCGAAGAACGGCGCCAGCGCCGCGCCCATGACCGCGCCGAGCGCGACCGCGAGCGCGTACATCGCGACGATGAGCCAGACCGAGTGCCGCTTGTTGCGGGCGATCAGCTCGTGGAACGTGATGTTGTTCGGGTAGGCGGACACGCCCTCGGCGATCTTGTCGTCGATCGTCTTCGCCGCCTGCGACCGGGGTCGATCGGCAGGCCGCGCCCCGCTCGGTGCCGGGGGACGCGTGGTGTCACCAGGCGGGCCCGCGGACGCACCGGCCGGCGGGGGCGCGGGCTTGTTCGGGCGGGGGTGTCCTGGGAACCCAGGCAATCCGGTCACGGCACGGTCCTCCCCGGCTTGGTCCTTGTCCGCCCGGCCTTCACTCCAAGGTCAGCAACACGCGGTCAGGAAAACGACACCGACGGGGCTTCGCGCTGGGCCGCGTCTTCGAGCTCGAACAGCTCACGGTCGCGGAAGTTCCCGAGCCCCGCGATGATGTTCGCGGGGATCTGCTCGATCTTGATGTTGTACGTGGTCGTCGTGTCGTTGTAGTGCTGGCGGGCGAAGCCGATCTTGTTCTCGGTCGACGTGAGCTCTTCCTGGAGCTGCGAGAAGTTCTGGTTCGCCTTGAGGTCCGGGTACGCCTCGGAGACAACCATGAGCCGCCCGAGCGCCTGGCTGAGCTCGCCCTCGGCCCGGGCCTGCTCGCCGACGCCCGCCCCCGAGCTGTCGTGGGTCTGCACCGCTTTCGCCCTCGCCGAAATCACGGCGTCGAGCGTCTCCCGCTCGTGGCTCGCGTAGCCCTTGACGGTCTCGACGAGGTTCGGGATCAGGTCGTACCGCCGCTTGAGCTGCACGTCGATCTGGGCCCACGCGTTCTCGCACTGGCCGCGCAGGGAGACGAGGCCGTTGTACGTCGCGACCGCCCAGAAGACGACGACCATAAGAAGCACGATGCTGCCGATAATTCCGAATAGCATCCCGACAACCTCCAGTGGCAGAACCAGAACGAGACACGCGACCACCGGGCCGGCTCGCGATGGAGCAGACGCCGTGCCCGGGGAGTGTAGTGTTCTCTATTCCGAAGCGGCCTCCGACCCGGCCCACCCATAACGGCCTCGGCGGCCGACGCAGAAGGGCAGCGACGTGACGACCGATCCTGACCCGTCGCATCAAGAGTCATCGCACGGGCAAAGCGAGGAGCAAGCCCCCCCGACGCACCGAGCAACAGCGGGTCGGCCGGGCCTCGGCGTGCACCTCCGGCTCACGGCCGACGACCTGCTCGCCGATCTCACCTGGCCCAAGCTCTTTCGAGCTCCGGCGCTCGCTCTTCGACCGCGTCGCCTGCTCCTGTGCGTTGTCGCGGCCTGGCTCATCGGCTGGCTCGACCGTGCGTCCACAGTGCTCGCAGGCGATGACGGCTCGCCACTCCTCGAGCTGATGTTCGGCGTCGGCTGGCTCGACGCGGCGCTCGCCTTCCGTTCAGGCCTCTGGTGGACTGCCCCGGGCGACGTCGCCGTCGACGCGGTCGGCGGACCGTTCTCGACGGTCTTCGTCGAAGCACCCATGCGCGCGTTGCTGATGGTCCCGCTCCTGGTGACGCTCGCCGTGGTCGCCTGGGCGGTCACGGCCCGGATCGCCGCGATCGACTTCGCACGCGGGCGACCCGTCGGGCTCTTCGAAGCGGCCCGAGCCGTCGCCCGGCGGTGGCGTCCGCTCACGGTTGCGATCGTCGCGCCGCTCGCCACGCTCGGCATCTTCTGGCTCGTGCTCGCGGTCGGCGGCTGGCTCCTCCTGAGCTTCCCCGTCGTCAACACGGTCGGCGCGGTCTTGGCTCCGCTCGCTTGGCTGCTGGCGTTGGCGATGGTCGTGGTCGCGGCATGCACCGTCTTCGGCGGTCCCATGCTCGTCCCGGCCGTGGTCTGCGAGGACGAGGACGGCGTCGAAGCCGTCCAACGCGCCTTCGCCTACGTCACGCAGCGGCCGCTGCGGCTCATGATCTACCTCGGGCTGCTCACCCTCATCGGCGTCGCCCTACTGGGCGTGACCGCCGCACTCGTCGGACTCGCGACGGAGTCGTTCGTGAACACGACCGGCGCGTGGGGCGGCGAACGAGCCCGGGCCGTGCTCACGCCGAACGGCGACGACCTCGGCGGAACCGACGCGTTCGCCGCATGGCTCATCGGGCTCACCACGAACCAAACCGGCGCCATCGTCGCGGGCGTCGGGCTCAGCTACTTCGCCTCGGCCAGCACGCTGCTGTACCTCGCGATGCGGCGCGTCGTCGACGGGCAGGACACCAGCGACCTCCCGCTCGAGGGCGAGGTCGCGGCCCGGATCGACGCCACGATGGCTGGCTACGCGGCGGAGCGTCCCGAGCCCGAGGCTCAGGCCGAAGCCGAGACCGACGCACAGGCCGAGAACGACGCGCCGGTCGAGGCATGCGGCGATCAGCCCGCGTCGGAGCCATCCTCGTCGGAGCCAGCCCCGCCGAACGCGGGTGCGTCTTCCGGGGACGGCTGACGGAGGTCTTCGATCGGCCGCAGGTCGGTCTGGGTCATCTCGTCCGGCAGGTCGTCGATACCGACGGCCCCGTCGATCGAGAACGGACCGACGCGGGTCCTCTGGAGCGAGTGCAGCACGCCGCCCGTCCCGAGCGCGACGCCCAGGTCACGCGCGAGCGAGCGGATGTACGTCCCCTTTCCGCACGCGATCCGCAGCGTCGCGATCGGCCAGCGGTACTCGACGAGCTCGAGCGCGTGGATGACCACCGGGCGTGGCTCGAGCTTGAGCGGCTTGTCGGCCCGGGCGAGCGCGTAGGCCCGCCGCCCGTCGACGCTGATCGCGCTGAACGCCGGCGGCCGCTGCATGATCTCGCCCGTGAACGCCCCGAGCGCTGCTTCGACGACCGCCCTCGACGGCGGGTCGGGCACCTCGATCGCCACCAGCTCTTCCTCGCGGTCGTCCGACGCCGAGACGTGGGCCAGGTCGACCTGTGCCAGGTAGCCCTTCTCTCCGGTCATCACCGCGTCCTGGAGCTTGGTCGCCCGCCCGACGAGCACGACGAGCACGCCGGTCGCGAGTGGGTCGAGCGTGCCGCCGTGGCCGACCTTCAGCCGCTTGGGCGCCCCGGCGCGGCGGAAGCAGTTGCGGACGTACGAGCACGCCTGGCGCGAGGTCATGCCGAGCTTCTTGTCGAGCACGAGGTAGCCGGCCAGCGGCAGAGCGGGCCAGGCGGCGGGCGGAACCACGCTCGGCTCAGTTTCGGGCGATGCGCTGTCGGCGGCGTGTTCGGTCACGGAACAATCCTTCCCGCGCGCGGCGAGGCCCACGGCCGCAGCTGCCCGACGCGGACCCGCCGCCTCGGACCCTTCGACATGCTGTCGCCGCGAACAAGCACGGACTTGGTCGGGAACACTTTGAGCCCGGCGCTCGGACTTACAACGAAGTACCGGTCGGGCCGTGCCAGGACCGCCTCCACGGCTCGGTCTTTGTCGCCCTCGCGGAGGGCCCGCCCGCGGAGCATGAAGACCAGGCTGTCCTCCTGGTACCTCCCCAGCACGACGGGCGACCCGTCCCAGCCGAGCCGGTCGAGCGCCGCGGTGATGCTCGGCGACATCGTGTTGAACCCCGGCGCCGCCACGGCGAACAGCACGACGACCGCCACCGTCCAGGACACCGACTGTGCGGCAAGGTGCGCCCGAACCCGGGCGAGCCCGAAGCGGCCGGAAACAAAGAGCCCGATCAGCATCACCGCCCCGGCGACGCCCGCTCCAAGAACGACGCCCGAGTCTTGGTACAGGCCGGAGCTGGCCCTCGCAAAGACCACAAGCCCCGCGCCAACGACCGCCGGGATACACGCCCAGCCGAACACCAACGCCCGCAGGATCTTCGACGACGCGACGCGGGCCAAAGGGCCGGCCGCGAGGACCGCCCGCCCGCAGAGGATCGCGCCCGCGGGGTACATCGGCATGGTGTAGTGCGGCAGCTTCGTGCTCACGAGCTCGAACACGATCCACGCCGGGAAGAGCCAGGACGCGAGGAACGCGAGCCGCCAGGAGCCGCCCCACCGCAGCGACCAGCCCGCCCCCCCACTGCCCGACCGCCGCCAGCCGCACCGCGACCAGAGAAGGATGTTCGCCATCGCCAGCCCGATCGAGCCCGGGAAGAAGAGCACCGGCAGCAGCAGCGCGTGGTAGCCCGGCGGGCCGGAGTGCCCCTCCTTGGCCGACGTGGAACGGCCGACCGTTTCGTCGAAGACCATCGCCCGGTACTCCTCGAAGCCCACGGTCTCCGCGACCGCGTAGACCCACGGACCCAGCGACGCGACCGCGACGACCGCCGTGAGCCAGGGCCACGAGCTGAAGAGCACCCGCCACCGCCGCGTGATCGCCGCGTAGGTCACAAGCGAGAACCCGACGACCATGGGCGTGATCGGCCCCTTCGCCAAGACCCCGAGCGCGACCGCGAGGGCCAGCGCCACCGGAGCTGCGACGTTGCGACTCGGGCGGGGGCGAGGCAACGTCCCGCCCGGAGACGCCCGACGCGACGCCTCGGCGCGCACGATCCGGGCAACCGCCCACATCGCCGCGGTCGTGCACGCGAGCAGCAGCTGATCCGCCCTTGCCTGGTGCGCGTCAACAACCACCAGCGGGCAGATCGCCAGCAGCACACCCCCGAGAAGCGCCGCCCGCCCATCGAACAGCACGAGCCCGATCCGCCACGTCAGAAGCACCGACGCCCACGCGCTCAGCACCGAGGGCACCCGGTACATCCAGACCGCGTCGCGCAGCGGCTCGCCGAGCGAGAAGACCCAGGCCGAGCCCGCCTGCAGCCAGTAGATCAGCGGCGGCTTGTTCAGCCGAGGCTTCTCGATGACCTTCGGCACCACGAGCCCGCCCGAGTAGAGGTCGAGCGGCACGGCCGCGCGCTCGGCCTCGGACAACGCGACCGACTCGAGCATCTGCCGGCTCGCCTGGGCGAAGCGCGACTCGTCGCGGTCGAGCGGGGGGATGCTCGTAATCCCGGGCATATAAACCAACGCGCAGATCGCCGTGAGAAGGGCTGCCTGAAGCCATTGGTCGCGAGCGTTCGGCCTCGACCGCCACACGCGATGGGAGAACCGCCGCTTGCCCCAGCTCCCCCATCCCCGCAAACCCGAAAACGCCGGTTCCGAGTCCGATACCGCCGGGCGGCCGGCGGTGTCGGCGGGCTCGCTCACGGTGGGTCGGTCGGTACGCATGGCATGGGAGTCTAATCGTGGGCTGCCCGGCGCGATCCGAGCGATGCACGCGGCCGCGGCGCCGTGGACCCCCGTGTGCCGCTGGCTCTGGAAGCCCGAGCGCCGCCACACGACGGTCGCGCTTGGAAGCATCGCCCTGGTGTGGCTCGTGGTCTACCCGCTCGACGGCGCGATCGCGACCGCCGCAACATCACTGCGGGACAATCTCGGCGGCGATATCAGGCGAGAGTTCGAGACCTTCCAACAGTTCGGCGGGCTAACGAGCTGCCTGCTCGTGGCCGCGGTCGTGTGGGGTGCGATGCCGGGCGAGCGTCCTCGGCTCCGCGGTCTGGCAGCGTCCTGGATCGTCGTCGGGCTCGTCGTGCAGATGCTCAAGATGCTGATCGGCCGCCCTCGGCCGAAGTTCGGGGACCCCGACACCATCCTCGGTCCCCTCGGCGCATACCCCATCGGTCCGGACGAGGGCATCTGGCACGCATGGGAGGTCTGGGGACCGATCTCCAGCGATCTATGGTCGATGCCTTCGAGCCACACATCGGCGGCCGTCGTGCTCGCGGTGTTCCTCCGCTCGATCGAGCCGCGATTGACCTGGCTCTGGGCGACCCTGTGCGTGATCGTCGGTGCTGGACGGGTTGTGCTGGGAGCCCATTTTCTAAGCGATGTCCTCGTCGGAGCGCTCTTCGGGCTCTGGCTGGCCCCCATGGTGCTCCGCCGCATCGCTGCCAAACGTGTTGCTTGACCTTCATCGCGGCAGCGTGCAAAGCCACAACCTGAGTACAATCTGACATCACAAGACAGCGAAGATCACGCTCGCAATGGCAATACGGCTTCGGCCAAGAAACAACAAGAAACGCGCGGCCGCGGGCTACAACTCCAGCGTACTGCCCGTAAATGATCAGCTCGCGAGACGAACCCGTGAACGCGAGCTATTGTCTCCATCCACTGGAGAGGTGGCTGAGCGGTTTAAGGCGCACGATTGGAATTCGTGTGGGGTGGTAACACCCTCGGGGGTTCGAATCCCCCCCTCTCCGCTTTCTGAGGATCTGTCGTTGTAGTCGATTGTGCGGCAGTGACTTACGACACGCTTGACAGCAAGCGAGCGGCCTGAGTCCCCCAATGAGTCCCAGGTGAGTCCCTGTGGCGCTCTCCGCATGGTGGATACGGACTGCTGGGTCGCGAGCCTCGATTGGCATTCTGGAAGGCAATCGCCATCATGAAGTCAGCCATGATCTTCACCGATACAACGCACAGAGTTCGATGTGGTCCCTAAAGCAGGATCGCTCTCGCTTCGCCTTCGCATGAAGCAGCTTTAGCGAGAGCCGCCTCCGTCCCGTGGTACGGAAGTCCGGCGTTGGCTTACGGCGTTTGGATCGCCTGTTGCTCCAGCACCCTTCATCCAAGCATGCCGTGTCCTCAACACCTCACGCGTCCACGGCGGGTGGCGATTCGATCTTTCTCTGGTCTGGATATCGTGGATCGCCTGAATCATGGTTCGTCGCTGGGACTTTGTAACAACGTATTACATATTATTGGTATACCACATAGCTAGTGCGTCCAACATATACAAGTTGTGACTCAATAGCTAGTCTTGCTGAAACACGTTCACAAACCTTGAGCAGAGGCTGTTCGGATGCGACGGACAGAGCAGGCTCTACGAGGTAGGGAGTGTGTCCTTCGCTTCGCGATGCATCGGTCAGTAGCACAGGGTACGCTTTGCACGCCAGCCGACCTAGTTCGCGAGTAATACTTCGATAGCATTCACATCGTTACGCGTTTGACACCACGATCAGGGACGATCCCAGCCACTTCGTCCTATGGATTGGTTGCGATATACATCGACTGATCGGAGTACTCGGGGCCCAAACGCCGCATTGAGAGCGGCTCTGCTAACAATCGTGAGCATCAATCCCGAGGCAGACTCGCTGCGGTGTGCACAAATCTGAGTGCGTCGACCTGACACATGTCATCAAGGCCAGACCGCTTGCCACGATCGGGAATCTCTGCTAACGTCGATGTCATGAACAAGAATAATGACGAATACAGCAGCTACCACAGCTCTAATCCGGCAGCGCCGGCCTTCGACGATCCGACGCTAGGTCTTCCTGCGGAAGTGACCAAGCTGTACGAGGTCAAGAATCTTCACGAACTCGCTCGACTCTCGGACCACTTTTCCACCGAAGAGATTCACCTTGCGGCAAAGCGTGCGTTCCAGGCGACGACTCGGTCAAGCCGCCCCGCGTCAGATGGTACGACAGCTGGAGCGCCTTCGCACAGCCATCACTGCCGCATACGCTACTTCGGTATGCCACGAGGTGTGCCTGAAGGGACTCCCGATGCTTCGGAGTTGGGAGCGTGACGGGAACGAGTACCTCCTAGATATATGTGCCAGCAAGTTCGGCACGCTGGTGCGGTCGCCGTTGCCTTCGTCAAACAGCGCCATTCTCGCCATGATGACAGCATGGCACCGTCCTGTACCCATCGCCACGTTTCTCCGGGAGTTCGGCCTTGACTCGTCGTCCCAATCCACTGCCCCTACGCCGTCTTCGCACGCTCAGACGGCACCAGCTAACTTAGCGAACTCTATAAATGCAGAGATATCACTGGACCCAACTACTACAGCTGCTACTGCTTCCAGTGATAGTGTGGACAATTCGGCTGTAGCGGTCCACAAAGGGCGGCGAAGGAAGCCATCAGATGCCTTGGCAAGAATGAGAGAGGCGTGCTACGACTATCTTGAGACTCATGGTTCGCCGCCCACGGCGGAGGATCTCGTAAAGTATTACGAAGCAGAGGGATTCCATACGCCCGAGAACAATACGTCCAAGTCGCATGAGCAACGGATCAAACGGGCGAAAACTGTCATTCCATATGTTCTTCGTCACAGGAAGAGAAGCATATCGCCAAAAGTGTGTCGTGAGTGGGGCGAAGTGATTCGGGCATTGAAAGTCCCCAAAGAGAGCCTCCGCTGCGGCAAGTCGAGGCACGTGCGTGTAGAAGAAATCGGCGTCGTTATTGGCATCATCACTCAGATGATTGAAGCGGGGAGGCCGTACGTCGCTGGTACATTCATAGAGACGGAGGGGCGGGTGCTGCACAAGACAAATGGCATCTACTGTAAACTCGACAGGCGAAAGGTCGGCACCGCTGCTCGCATTGCATGCGAGCTTGGCATCATCGATGCGGTTCAGGCCCCACGCCCAGGCGTTGCGACGAAGTACGCTATCGGTAAGAACTACCATGCCTTCACAAACGGCCAAGGAAGGGCCATAATCGACGCCCAATCCAATCCAGCGTCTCCTATTGACTGTGACTCCATCGGCAACGCCGATGCACTTCTAAGCACGTCTCTCGATGTCCCCAGCACGCCAGCAACCTCCGTCACCGAGACCGCAAAGCCATCGCTGCCCTTGCCGCCTCCTCCGCCGTCGGGAAGTAGCTAGAACACCTGACGACACCATCAACCATGATTTTGGCGTAGTACCGCTTCTTGCCACCGTGATAGCAAACGTTTCGGTACCCCGTAGCAGACCGACTGCTCCGAGCAGGCTCAGTCTCGATTTGGCGCGCAGAATAAGAAGAACCGACGAGGAGGGGAAGTTCGGCTCGTAGTTGCTGCAGACAGGCCCACATGCGATCCCAGTTTCGGTTGGCGTACACCTTGTTGATGCCGGGTTCGGCGTGCGAGAGGTACATCTCGCTCTCTTCAAGCGAGCCCATGCGCTTGATGGCGTCTGCCCCGGTCTTGCGGAGGTATCGGAATCCGAGTCGTCGCTCGATGCCGCTAGTGCTGAGCATTCGTTTCCAAGCCTGCTCAATGGCATCTCGTCGGGTGCGCCTCGTCACCTCGACAAGCGGATTTCCGTAGCTTGTCAGCAGCCACCTCTTCTCGACATTGAGCGTCGTTTTTTGCGCGCAAAGAACCTCGACCGTCTCGGGCCACAAAGCCCAGCGAGCTTCAACGCCGGTCTTGTCCCGAAAGCGATGGGCATACGGCTCGGGAACCTCTAGGAATACCTCGAAGGTACGTAGGTTGGCGATCTCACTGCTCGTGAAGTCGCAGTTCAGACCCAGCAGGATGTAGAGCCGCATGCGGTTGGAGGCGACGCCCCAAAGCGCCGTCAGTTCATCGACCTTAAACGTCGCCACATCGGCAGACACCACAGCCTTCGCAGCCTGTTCTCGTTCCCCGGGCGTCATCATCTTGCGCTTGCGCAACCTGAAGAGTCGCTCGAAACGTTTCGGCTTCTCCCATGTGCAGCCGTCCATCTCGGCGTACCACGTCAGCACTGCTTTCATCTGCCGGACGCAGTTGACCACAGTCGTCACGGATAACGGCTGCGGATCTTCTGTCTGGTGCATTCGGCGTCGAGCAACTGGTCGCCGAGCAAGGAACAGCACAGCATCATGGATTTCACGCTCGCCGAGCGAGGCCACCTTGGAGTGAACGCCCAAGGACTCCCGTACCCACTCAAGACGATGCCCTGTCGAGTGAACCGTTGACCAAGCAATCTGGTTCGCTTCAGCCTCACGTATGTAGGAGTCGAGGTAGAGGTCGCAGACTTCTCCAACGGTGAGACAGTCGGCATCGACGAAGTCATCCTTCGGGCGGTGAGCATCGGATGCCGCTCCACCAGCCGCCATGAGAGGCCATGACTCGGCCCCAGCGCGCTTGAGACGCTCCCATTCAGCGACGAGTTCAACAGCACGTCTGACGGCTTCACGCTCGTCGCCGCCGAGGTACCAGCACTTCGGCCGAGGGGTACCGCTGCGCCCCATCTGAGATCCGACGTACTTGCGGTATTGGCCGTGCGATGCCGACCAACTGACCTTCACCGTTCTCGCTGCTGTTGTCGTTGGCTGGCGTCCCATATCGGGCGGGGTGATACCCGCCAAACGCAGCCCGGTCGAGCCCGAATCCGGTACGAACGCCGCTCGACACAGACCAATACCGGATTCCGGCCGCACATCCCTGAAGCTCCAAAAAGACACAAGCCCCTGCCGGAGCAGAGGCTTGCTTTCAAGCGAGGCGGACGGGACTCGAACCCGCAACCACCGGATCGACAGTCCGGAACTCTAACCAATTGAGCTACCGCCCCGGTAGCGTGCTCTGCCGTACTAGCAGGTCTAGAAGATAGGCCTGGAGGCCCACAAGTCAAGCCGTTCGCAACTCACGTTTCGCTCAGCGGCTAAGGGAAACACGGTCGCTCTGGAGCTTCCAAGGCTGGCCATCCGGGGCGATCTTTGCACCGTTGATCCAGAGGACCGCAGCAGCGGTGGCTAGGAGTATGGTTGCGAGACCGAAAAGGACCGTATAGACATCCATGGGAGCCGCCGGCGGACGCCCACCGCCGGGCATGGACATGCCTTGCTTGGACATGCTTAGCCTCCTGTTCCTGTTTCCAACGAGGTGACAACCGTATCGCCCGGTCGGATGCTGATCGCCTCACCGAGGGTATCAACCACGCCAACAGCGGAGTCGAGGTCGACGTCTTCGAGAATGAGCTGTGCGAGGAAGTCTTTGCCTCTGAGGATGTACAGCCGTGCCCGGTTGCGCATCCGGTCGCGTGAGCCAAGATCTATCTGGGCGATCTGACGGCCGGCGTCGTCGCGGACACGCACGACCTCGCCAGTGATGGGATCGCCGAAAATCTCGACGATGCCCTCATCCCCAGTCCCGCCGTTGCCCTGGGCGATCCGCCCTTGGAGATCAGCGAGCTCAACTTGAAGGGCGCGAACCGTCTGGTCGAGAACACCGTTCTGGCTCTCGAGGTCGTTCAGGCGGTCGACAAGATCGATCTCTCGCTTGCGGAACGCGAGCTCACCCGCCCGGAGGTCCTGGACTTCTTCGCGGTAACTAGCGATCAGCGCTTGCTGCGTCTCCACAGTTTGGGCGAGCTGACCGATCTGTCGAGTCACCTGAACGGCGTCGGCAACGGCCTTACGCTCGCGGGCTTCAGCCTGGATCTTCTCGTTTTCCAGCTCGGTGAGATCGGTTCGAAGCTGAGTGATCTCGTCGGTCAGGGCCTGACGCTCGACACGAAGGCTGGTGATCTGCTCGGACTCCTCGGTTGCCTGTGATTGAAGCGAGGCTTCGTTGGCGCGTTGCCGGGTCTGGATGTTCTCGAACTCGCCGCGGATCTTGCCCGCGTTCAGGCTCTGGAACGACGCCAGTGTCGCCACCACAAGGGCGAGCACGGTCGCCATGACGGCAAAGATCTTGGTCAAAGCGTGCACGAGGATCTCCTGGGGCAATGGCGCGTGCGCGGGATGCCGTGCCGCGCCAAGGTACACGAGTGTAGCGTGCCGGTGGGCCGGCGTCGCTACGGCGTTGTCTCGAACGGAACCTGTTCGGAGACGCTATGGGTTTCGTTCGCTGGCTGCGGCAGATCCTGCGAAGATCGGCGCGTTGTCATCGACGATGCGGAGGACGCTCTCGGCGGCGGAAATCTGGACGCGAACCGACCGGTCGTCGAGCATGCCCTCGAGCCTCGGCAGGTGCTCGAGCTCGAAGGTCCAGCCGTATACGTCGGCCGCCTGAGACCGGAGGGCCGGGTTCGAGGAGCGATAGTACTCGTCAGCGATGAAGGTGCCCGAAGTTTCGCCGAGACGGCACGCGGCCGAAGCCGCAGCGAGCCGGACCTCGGCCGGCTGGAGGTTGCCGCTCTGGTCTTGGGCGGCGCTCAGATAGATCAGCGCGTCGAGCGAGCCACGGTCTCCGAGCTCGCCGATGACCTGCACGGCGAGCGCGGTGGCTTCAAGCTCTTCGGGTCTCCCCGGGTAAAGGGCGGCGCGGATGCCCTCGATCGCACGCTCGTCGCCCAGCTTCACGAGCGCCTCGGCGATCTGGATGTAATAAAGGCGGAGTTGGTCGGCGGCGGCTCGCTCGGGGGGCGTGGCCCGGGCTTCTCTGAGGAGGCTTCGAGCCGAGCCTTCGCCGAGTTCGCCGAGCAGAAACGCCGCGTGCGACCGCAGGCGCAGGTCATTCTGAAGCAGCAGCAGCCCAGCAAGCGGCGTCGGATTAGCAGGGGAACCTACCCGGTTAAGCGCATAGATCGCTGAGGCGCGAGCGTGAGGCGACGGATCGGTCAGCATCGCGCGGAGCGTCGGCTCGTGACCAGCGAGCCTCGCCTTGCCGACGGCGAAAGCCGTGATCGACCGGACGCCGAGGTTCTCGTCGGCCAAGAGCCTGCCGGCGAGACGGTTGAGTCTCTTGGGAACCGGAACAAGAGCTTCAACCGCGTGAGCGCGCCCCTCGGCGACAGGGGAATCCGCCGCGTCGAGCAGAATCTGGATCGCGCGTTCCCGCAGTGCCGCGAGGCTCTCAGGGCTGGCCGCGAGCTCGCCAAGGCGCTCGGCTTCCTCCAGCGAAGCCGCGGCGAAGACGGCCGCGCGGCTCTCCGCATACGTGACGCTGCGCTCGCGCGGTCCGCACGCTGCTGCTGGCACGGCCAACAGCACGACCAAGCCCCTACGCAACGCGTGCTTCGCGCCGCGGGCTCGCTCGTCAAGGTCTGGTCTCTCAACCACGCCGCACCTTTCGTTCTCGTCTGAGCTTCAAGCATCGGCCTGTTCCGATGCCGGCCGCCAGCCACGACCAGGCTCGGAACCAGTAGCCCCCGGCCGTGTAGGCGTTGCCGTGTTCGGCGGCGATCGGGACGTCGGCGACGAGCACCCCCGGCTCACCGGGGGAGAGGCGATCGGTCACGGTCCCATCGGCGGCGATGACAGCCGTGATCCCGGTATTGGCCGCCCGAGCGACGGGACGGCCGATCTCGACCGCTCTCCATCGCGCCGACAGCAGGTGCACCTCCCGGCCAGCGTCGCTGGAGCCGAACCAGCCGTCGTTCGAGAGGTTGAGAACCAGCGCCGCGCTCGGATCCGCCCCTGAAACAAGCCGGCGGAGATAGCCGGCTTCGGTGATCTCGAAGCAGATCGGCGTGGCAACGTGGATCGGTTCCGTTCGCGGGGGCACCACCAGACCGACCGTTCCCGGCTCTTTCCCCGCGTCGAGGTCGAACGCCATACCCGCGGCGCCGACGCCAACGGACAGGACGAGTTCTTCAAGCCAGGGCACCCCGTCGACGTACGGCAGCGTCTCGCCAAAGGGAACGAGCCGCGACTTGTCGTACCGAGCTTGCACGAAGCCGTCACCGATAACAAAGGCGCTGTTGAACCGTGCGTCGGCCTCGATGGCGAACGGGACGTCTCTGACGCGAAGACCATTGGCGGCGCGGGCCCCCACGACCATGGGAACGCCAAGCGCTCGCTGCCGGTCGAGCAGGCGTTCGCGGAACACGCCCAGGGGGAGGAAGCCCTGCTCGCTCTGAAGACCAAGGCCAGCCGCGTCAATCACAGCAGCCGCCTCGTCGTTGAGTTCCGCGCCCGGGAACATGGTCTCGGGCCAGACCACGACCTCGGCGCCGGCCTCGACCGCCTCGCCGGTGAGCACGATCGCTTGGTCGTAGGCGTCGAGCCGATCTTGCACTCCCCAGCCCCCGCGGACGGACTGCGGGACGTTGGTCTGGATGAGCCCGAGCGTGAGCGCCTCGCCCGCCTGTTTCTGGCCGGCACGGGATGGGCGGGCTTGAACAATCGCACCGCCGGCCACGAGCACAAAGCCCGCAGCCGCCGCGCCGCACCCAGCCGGCACACGCGAATGGCCCCCTTTGCCAACAAGGACGCCGATCAGGGCACCGAACAGGGCGACCAGCGTCGAGACACCAGCGGCTCCAACGGCGGTACCGAGCGCCGCCGTGGGCGCCCAGTCGATCCATGGGTCGCCGACGGCGTAAAACGCGTACCCGGTGAGCACCACATCCGTGCGGAGCCACTCCACGGTCGAAAAGAGACCTGCGAGCGCGATCCCCTTGGTCAGCCTGCCGGCAGGAGAGCGCTGGACCACCCACGCACCGACGCCGACGAAGACGCCGAGATAAGCAGACAGGTACGGGACGAGCCCGATCAAGCCGGCCGGCGAGACGTCACGGACCCACCAATGCCAGACGAGCCAAACCCAGGCATGACCTGCAGCCACCCAGACCGCGGCACGGAGCGGGCGGCGTGTTGTGCTCGCTACCCACGCGGGAAGCACCACGGCAAGAACGCTCGCGGGGAAAAAACTGTGCGGCGGGAAGGAGAGGTACAGGGCAAGACCCGCGGCTATGCCGACCGGAACAGCGACAGGCTCCGGTGTGATCGCTCTCAAGACTCGGCGGTGGACCCGCATGCGGCTCCCGCGTCAGCCCGATGTGTAATCGATGATGCGTGAGATCTCGGACCGGAGCTTGGCACGCGGAACGACCTGATCGACCATGCCGCCGTCGAGCAGAAACTCGGAGCGTTGAAAACCCGACGGCAGGTCCTGACGGATCGTCTGCTTGATCACACGCGGCCCGGCGAAACCGATCAGCGCCTTCGGTTCGGCGAGGATCACGTCGCCCAGCATCGCGAACGAGGCGGTCACGCCGCCCGTCGTCGGGTCGGTCAGCACGCTGATGAATAGAAGGCCGGCATCGTCGTGGCGGGCGAGCGCGGCCGAGGTCTTTGCCATCTGCATCAGGCTCAGACCAGACTCCTGCATGCGGGCACCGCCCGAACACGACGTGATCACGATTGGGAGCTTCTCGCTGGTCGCCAACTCGATCGAACGCGTCAGCGTCTCGCCGACCACCGAGCCCATCGATCCCATCATAAACCCGAGGTCGAGGCACGCGAGCACACAAGGGCGACCCTTGATAAACGCACGGCCCGCGACAACGGCGTCGTCGGTGCCGCTCTTGATCTGTTCGGCGAGCAGGCGGTCGCGGTACGTCTTGAGGTCGCGGAATCGCAGGGGGTCCGTCGACGTGAGCCCGCCGTGCAACTGTTCAAACGCCCCGCGGTCGCACAGCTGCCTTACACGGGCCCAGCCGCTCAGGCGGAAGTGGTGCCGGCACTCCGGGCAGGTGTGCAGGCTCGCTTCCATTTGCTTGCGATACACCATCTGGTCACACGCCGGACAACGAAGCCAGAGACCCTCAGGCACCGACCGCCGGGGCGGATCGACCGCGAGAACCCCGTGTTCATTTTCGGCGGACTGTTTCGAGACGGTCTGAGACACAGCAGAATCTCCTGGCGTTGCCCGGCCCGGCCGGGCAACGTCGCGCACGGTCATGCCCCGATGCGCGACCGCTCGGCCTTGAGCCTCGCGGTCTCGATCTCAACCCATTCATGAATGCACGTACCCTGCTCACCAGGCCCGAAGCCGCAAGGCTCACGCTTGAGGAACGAACGAAACACATCAAAGGCGAGCGGCCGCAGGACAATCCCGATACCGGGATCGGTATCGACCAGCTTCGCAAGCGTGCGCCAGATCCCTTCGCACAGCCGCGCCCGAGCCGCGGCAGCCGGTTCACCGTTCGGCGGAGTCACAGAATAGACGTCGTCACGCCACTGCTTCACCGCTGTCGGGTGCCGCTCGGCGATGTCAGCGAGCAGAGAGCCGTCCCAGAGCCCGAGGTCGACCTCGGCGAGGTCGGCAACCTCCTTTGCTTTGACGCCCGTGCTGTCGGTGACAAGCGAAGCCACAGCACGGCTGCACGCGTCAGGAGCGACAAACAACGATCGCAACTCGGTCCCGTCGAGCCGAGCAATCGCCTGAGCGACTTCAGCCTCGTGTACCTCGCTCAGCGGCAGCGTGACCCCGGAACCGAGACGGCCCTCGACATCCCACTCTGTCGGAGCGGCGCGTATCAGGAGCAGGTTGGTCCAGGCCTGTCGGGCGATTGTCTTCCTCCACCTGCCGAGCTCGGACACAGCAGATCTCGAAGCGACGAGCGTAGCCTCCGAGCCGACTCTGTGCATCCTTGCCAGTCGATCGGTGCCAGATTGAGCAGGGACACGGCTCACGAACCTCCTACGACCCGGAGAGTGCTCGGATCGCATCGGCACGGTTTTCAGAGCTCCGGTCGAATACCGAACTGCCCCCAACAAGAACGGAACTGCCGGATTCCCGGACTCGATATGCGTTTGCAACCGTGATGCCCCCATCGAACTCAACGGGCGTGCCGCTGGTTTCCCGGACCTGTTTCACGGCTTCGAGCGACCCCTCGATCAGCTTCTGCCCGCTGTAGCCCGGCACGACGCCCATCACGACAAGCAGGTCG
This sequence comes from Planctomycetota bacterium, assembly GCA_039815285.1. Taxonomy (GTDB): domain Bacteria; phylum Planctomycetota; class Phycisphaerae; order Phycisphaerales; family UBA1924; genus JBCBZP01. The sequence goes on along the minus strand of JBCBZP010000004.1, from coordinate 87,498 downwards.
GCCGCCTCGATCGCGTCTTTGTGGTCGTCCGGGTCGGTGCCGGGGTTGATCGCCAGCCCGGCCGACGGGCCCAAGCTCCGCACGCGGTCGAGCAGGTCGTGCGCGGCTCTGCCCGAGACCACTTCAAGGTGGAAGCTCAGGTGGTCGGCCCCCGCTTCCGCGAACGGCTCGACGAACCGCGCCGGGTCGGTCACCATCAGATGCACATCGAGAAACGCGTCCGGGCAGGCGGCCCGCAGCGCGCGCACCATGTCGGGGCCCATCGTGAGGTTCGGCACGAAGTGCCCGTCCATGACATCGATGTGCAGGAGGTCGGCGCCGGCGTCGAGCACGCCGCGGCACTCTCGGCCCATCGCGGCGAAGTCCGCCGAGAGGATCGAGGGTGCGACGAGGGCGGCGCCCGGATGTCTGGGAGTCGGCCACGGCTTGGTCATGCTCAACCCTAGCCGTACCATCGGCGGACCCGGGAACCAGAGAGGACCGAGATGCCGACGCTTCGCGAGCGACTGACCGAGCTTGGACAGGACCACGTCTACGCGTTCACCGAGGGGCTGACACCGGTCGAGACGACGGCGTTCGCAGCCGATCTGGAATCGATCGACACCGAGGCGCTTCCAGAGCTCGTCGAGTCGTATGTGCTCGCCCGGCCGGAGTTCAGCATGCCGGGCGACGTCGAGCCCGCCGAGTTCTTCGCGCTGCCGGGCAAGCCCGGCGGGTCGTGGGACCGGGCACGGCACAAGGCGGCCGGGGAAGAGCTGATCCGGGCCGGTAAGGTCGGGTGCTTCACCGTGGCGGGCGGGCAGGGCTCGCGGCTCGGCTACGACGGGCCCAAGGGCTGCTTCCCGGCCGGAGCCGTCAGCGACAAGCCGCTGTTCCAGATCTTCGCCGAGGGCGTGCTCGCGGCCAACCGCCGCTACGCCACGAACGTGCCCTGGTACATCATGACCAGCCCGCTCAACCACGACGCGACCGTGGCGTTCTTCCGAGAGCACTCGTTCTTCGGGCTCGCCGAGGGAAGCGTGATGTTCTTTCCCCAGGGGACGATGACCAGCTTCGACCGAGAGGGCAAGCTGCTGCTGTCCGACAAGAACCGCCTCGCGACCAACCCCGACGGGCACGGCGGCGCGTTCGCCGCGCTCTGGAACTCCGGGGCCGTCGCCGATATGAAAACGCGCGGCGTCGAGCACCTGAGCTACTTCCAGGTCGACAACGCGAACGTGCGCGTCGTCGACCCGGTCTTCCTCGGGCTGCACGCCGCGTCGGACGATTCGTCGGGCGAGATGTCGTCGAAGATGTGCCGAAAGGCGTACGCGGAAGAGAAGGTCGGGATGTTCTGCCGCTCGGGCGGGCAGACCTTGGTAATCGAGTACTCCGACATGCCCGCCGAGCTCCAGGCCGAGAAGGACGAGAACGGGCAGCTCCGGTTCCTGGCCGGGTCGATCGCGATCCACGTGCTGTCGGTCGCGTTCATCGAGAAGGTCGCGACCGACCCCGCGTTCGGCCTGCCCTGGCACCGCGCCGACAAGAAGATCCCCCACATCGACCTGAAGACCGGCGCCCGGGTCGAGCCCGCCGAGCCCAACGGCGTGAAGCTCGAACGCTTCATCTTCGACGCCGTCCCCCTCGCCGAGAAGTCGGTCGTGCTCGAGACCGACCGCGTCGAAGAGTTCGCGCCGATCAAGAACGCCGACGTCGACGGGCAAGCGGTCAAGGACTCGCCCGCGTCGTCGAAGGCGCTGCAGACCGAGCGGTCGGCCCGGTGGCTCGAGCAGCGCGGCGTCCGCGTGCCCCGCCACGAAGACGGCACGCCCGCGTGCACCCTCGAGATCTCCCCCCTCACCGCGACCGAGCCCGACGAGCTGCCCAGCGACCTCGTCGAAGGGCTGAAGATCGAGCCCGGCTCGAGCCACGCGCTCTAACCCCTCCTGGCAAGAACGTTCGCCCATGACCGCAGGCACCGGCAACCCACGCTTCGACGCGCTGCCCGCGTCGCTCAAGACGACCTCTACCCTGCGCCGGCTCGCCGGCGTGCCCGCCATGGTCACGCTGCCCGCCGAAGACGCCCGGCCCGCGGGCGGGGTTGTCTGGATGCACGGCCGGACGGCGCACAAAGAGATCGACAACGGGCGCTTCCTTCGCCTGATGCGCGCCGGCTACGCGTCGGTCGCGCTCGACCTGCCCGGGCACGGCCAGCGGGCCGAGCCGGGCCGTGAGCACCACGACCGCACGCCCGGCGTGCTCCTAGAGATGCTCGAAGAGCTGCCCGGGGTGATCGACGCCGTCCGTTCGGATGTTCCCGAGATCGACGCCGACCGGCTCGTGATCGGCGGGATGTCGGCCGGCGGCATGGTCGCGGCCCGCGCGTGCTGCGACGCGCACCCGTTCCTCGGCCTGGCGATGGAGTCGAGCACCGGCTGGCTCCGCAAGCTCTACTCGATGGACATCGAAGACGCCGACGGGCCGCGTGGGGCGCGGTCGCACTCCGACGAGATCGTCGCCCGCGTCGACGCGATGGCGGCGCTCGAAGAACGCAGGCTGGACTGGCGGACCGTCCCGGTGCTCGCGCTCCACTCGGCGATCGACCGGACGGTGCCGCTGGCGTGCCAGACGGGGTTCCTCGACCGCGTGCGGTCGGTCTACCGGGAGCGCGGCGACGACCCGGGGCTCGTCGAGCTCAAGACCTGGCCCGAGACCGGCGCGCCGTACGAGCACGCGGGGTTCGGCCGCGTGGCGGGCGAGGCAAAGTCGGTGTTCCTCGACTTCTGCAGGCGTGCGATCGGCTGACCGGGCCTGAGGCCTGTCCCGCCGTCGGCCCGCGGCCCGCGGGTCGCGGGTCGGGGGTCGGGGGTCGGGGGTCGGGGGTCGGGTTGTATTCAGTGGGCCCCAAGGTCTATAAATCCTGGTACTCGTTCGGGTGCTGATTCGGAACGCGTCAGGGCCGACGAGCCCCGCCCGGAGCTTCTCGTGGAACCGATCGACATCATCGTCTTCGTGGTCTTCGCCCTCGCCGTGGTCGGCATCGGGCTGTTCAAGAGCCGCGGCGAGAAGGACACCGCCGAGGACTACTTCCTCGCGGGCCGCGGCCTGACCTGGCCGCTCATCGGCATCAGCCTGATCGCGGCGAACATCTCCGCCGAGCAGATGGTCGGCATGTCCGGGCAGGCCGCGAACGGGGAGATGGGCCTCGCGATCGCGAGCTACGAGTGGATGGCGGCGATCACGCTGATCATCGTCGGCTTCACGTTCCTGCCCACCTTCCTCAAGGCCGGCATCTACACCATCCCGCAGTTCCTCGACTACCGCTACGGCGCGACGGCCCGCACCGTCATGAGCATCCTGATGTTCATCACCTTCGTGCTGGTGAACATCTCGACCGTGACCTACCTCGGCGCGAAGTTCCTCGACCCGTTCATCAACGTGCTCGACGGGGCGGGCGACATCGTGCTGCTCTCGTGGATCGTCGCGGTCATCGCGGGCGTCTACATCGTTGTGGGCGGGCTGAAGGCGAGCGCCTGGGCCGACCTGATCCAGGGCACGGCCCTTGTCCTCGGCGGGGCCGTCGTCGCGTGGATGGCGACCCAGGCCCTCGGCGACCCCGACCCGGCGAAAGGCATGAACAGCCCCGAGCAGGTCGCGCAGATGCTCGGCGTCTCGCAGGACGCGAGTATCGGCGAGCGCCTCTCGAGCCTCAAAGAAGACCACATGAGCATGTTCCTGCCCAGCACGCACAACACGCTGGCGTGGACGACGCTGCTCGTCGGCCTCTGGATCCCGAACCTCTATTACTGGGGGCTCAACCAGTACATCGTCCAGCGGACGCTCGGCGCAAAGAGTCTCAAGGAAGGGCAGAAGGGCATCGTCTTCGCCGCGGCGCTCAAGCTCGTGATCCCCTTCGTTGTCTGTGTTCCGGGCATCATGGCGTTCACGCTGTACTCGGGGCAGATGGCGGCGAAGGCGGATGATGACTCGAACAAAGACGCATTGGTGCAACTCGACGCCATGCAGAGTGGAGACGCCACAGCGATGGGTGTCTTCTTGTATGACGATGACTTCGCATCTCGGTCACCCGATGTTGCTCGACAGATTTTCGAGTACCACGTTTCTGTGGCGAAAGCCGATCCTCGGCCACTTATCGCTGATGCGTTGGGTTGGGATATCGATGTTGTTCCATCCGACGTCACGACGGACGACCTACTGAACGCCGCAACGTACGAACTCCGCGAGGATGGCACTCTCGATATCGATGGGAAGTTGATCATCGATCCGCAGGATGCCAAGCCTCGGAGTGAGGGTGAGGTGCTCGCCGCCGCTAACGACGCCGCGGCAGATCTCGCACGTCCCCTGATCTTGGCGACACTCGCGGAGTTCGATGGCGCTTCTACTCAGCGACCGGGCGATGTGACCGAGACTGATTCTGATGAAGAAGCGGAACCAGTCGAGTTCAAGGCAGAGCCCGATCGGCTGGTTGGCTTCGACCACGACGACGCCTTCCCCGTGCTCGTCGCCCGACTCGTGCCGGTCGGCTTCAAGGGCTTCGTGATCGCCGCGGTCATGGGCGCGGTCGTCTCGTCGCTCGCGTCGATGATGAACGCCGCATCGACCCTCTTCACGATGGACTTGTACAACAAGTTCATCAAGAAGGACGCGACGCAGAAGCAGCTCGTCTGGACCGGCCGCCTCATCGTGGTTGTGTCGGTCGTCATCGGCGCCATCGTCGCACCGTTCATCAACAACCCGGCCCTCAAGGGCGCGTTCACGTTCATCCAAGAGTTCCAGGGCTTCATCAGCCCGGGCATCCTCACCATCTTCCTCTTCGGCCTGTTCGTGCCCAAGACGCCCCGCATCGGCGGCGTGATCGGGCTGGTCATGAGCCCGGTGATCTACGGCGCCCTCTTCTTCCTCGAGAAGTCCACCGCCTCGATGGACCCGGGCAGCCTCTTCCGGATCGTCGTCGCGCCGTTCCCCAACCGCATGGGCATCACGCTGATCGCGATCTCGCTCGTGCTCGGCGTCCTCACCGTGGTGAAGCCGCTGAAGGAGCCGCTCAAGCTCCCGGACAACCCCGACATGGACACCAAGGGCTCAAGCCCGGCGAAGATCGGCGGCATCATCGTCGTTGTGCTCACGGTCGCTCTGTACGCGGTCTTCGCGTAAGCCCTGGCGGTCTCCGGCGAGCGGGCTCAGTCGACGGCAAGCAACGCCGCACCCGCTCCGGGCGTGACGGTGATCGCCGCGAGCTTCGGGCACGCGTCGCGGCAGCCCTCGGCCGCGTCGACGACGCCGGGCTCGGATCCTCGCTCGACGAGCGCGACCACGCTCCCGCCGAAGCCGCCGCCGGTCATGCGGACGCCGTAGACGCCGGCGACGCCGCGGAGCCGGTCGACGAGCAGGTCCAGCTCGTCGCACGACACGCGGAAGTCATCCCGGAGCGACGCGTGGGAGGCGAGCATGAGCTCGCCCACGCGCGGGAGGTCGCCCTTCTCGAACGCGGACGCCGCATCGCGGACGCGCCCGGTCTCGCCGATCACGTGCCGGGCCGCTTCCAGCGGGCCCGGCTCGAGCTTCAGCGCGGCGTCGATGTCCGCGTGGGCGAGGTGCTCGACGCCGAGCGTCTGCGCGGCCGACTCGCAGAGGGCCCGGCGCTCCGCGTACGCCCCGTCGGCGAGCGCGTGCTTCACGCCCGAGTTGACCACGACGAACGCCGCCGCGTCCGGGACCGAGATCGGCGTGGGCTCCTCGGTCGCGCAGTCGAGCAGGATCGCGTGCCCGACCTCGCCCAGGACGCTGGCCGCCTGATCCATGAGCCCGCACGGCATGCCCGCGAAGCGGTGCTCGGCCCGCTGGCACCGCCGGGCCAGGTCGAGCCCGGACATCTCTGTCCGCGTCACAGCAGCGGCCGCGATCGCGACGCTGACTTCGAGCGCCGCCGAGCTGGACAGCCCCGCGCCCAGCGGCACGTCGCTGTGCACGCGGATCTCGCACCCCGAGAGCTTCGACAGATCGCCGTTGCCCGCGACCTCGGCCACGGCCCCGATGATGTACGACGCCCACGAGCCCACCGGCGCGTCCGCCCCGGGCTCAGGAACCGATGCGGTCGAGAACCCCTCCCGCTCGCCCGAGTGGGTCGACGACACGACGCACCGCCCAGCGTCGGTCCGCCCGGGCAGCACGACCGCGACGCAGGCGTGCGGCAGCGCCATGGGCATCACGAGGCCGCCGCAATAGTCGACGTGGTCGCCGATGATGTTCACCCGCCCGGGCGCGCGGCCCACGGCGAGCGGGCGGTCGCCGCCCGTCAGGACGGCGCGGTGCTCAACGACGCCGGAAAAGACGGGGCCGGGCCGGGTGATGGTCGTGCGGACCGAGCCGCGGACCAGGTCGCAGGTCTGGCCACAGCGTGACCGGGCCGTGTTGTCCGTTCGTCCAGCTATCCGTGTACTCCATAGCCGTTGGAAAGCAACAGACCAAAGAGCCATCCCTTTGAGCTCTGCAACGCCAACACCTGGATTTATGGCCCGTGCGCCTGCGACTCGGTCGGGATCTCGCGGCCGTGCGGATCCTGGACTGGCCCGGCGGGCGGACGCACCGCGGTGTGCTCGAGGTGCTCGGCCGACGAGTGGACATGGTCCGGAGCCACGCCGGCCCGCTCCACGAGGTAGTGCTCCCAGAGACGGTGTTTCCGGACGCGTCCGGCGCCCTGCGCGACACCGGTGGGCGTGAGCGACAACAACCCGCGATCGCGCCGTACCGCCCCCGACCGAACCGCCGCGGCGATCGCGGCGTCCGCGGGGCGGCCCGCGAGCAGAGCGCGGATCCGATCGGTCGGAACACTGGTCACGCCGGTCTCGGCGAACCGGTACAACGCGGCGAGCAGGTCTTCGACCGCTGCCCTTGCCGCAAACCTGCGACGCCGGATCGAACGGGCGGCGACTCCGTGACGCGGGCTGAGCACGATCGTGCCCCCGAGAACCACACCCGCGGTGCACGCGATCGAGCCGGCGGCGCTCACCGATTCTTTCCCGAACGCGGCCGGCACAATGGTTGCCGATAGATAGCCGACGACCCCACAGAACAGCGAGACCGCGATGCTCACCCAGATTTGAGACGGGACGCGATCGGTCAGGAGCCTCGCCGTCGCCGCGGGGCAGATCAGCATCGCGACGACCAGGATGGACCCGACCGCCTCGAAGCTCGCGACGGTCGCAACCGCGACGAGCGTCATGAGGAGCACATGGAGCACGCCGGCGTTGAACCCGAGCGAGGTCGCGAGCCCGGCATCGAACGCCGCGAGCCGGAGCTCTTTGAACAACGCAGCGATCACAACGCCCGACACAAGCAGCGCGCCAGCCAACACCCACACCTGCCGCGGCGTCGCGCGGAGCGTTTCGAAGGACAGCACACCGGACCACGTCTGCGGCCCGCCGGGCCACCAGAGTGTTTCGAGCTGGCCCTCGAGAACACAGTCGGCGTCCAGGTGCACGCCGTCGCCAAGATGTCGTTCAAGCAGCAGCACGCCGCCGGCGAAGAGGATGCTGAAGACGACCCCCATCGCGGCGCCGGGCTCGACGCGGCCGAGCCGCTTGACCAGCTCGACCAGCACGACGGTCAGGACCCCCGCCACCGCCGCACCGGCGAACATCGCGGGCACGCTCAGCGACCCCGCCAGCAGCACGGCCACCACCAGCCCGGGCAGCACGCTGTGGCTGATCGCGTCGCCCATCAGGCTCAGGCGTCGAAGAACGAGGAAGTTCCCCAGCAGCCCGCACGAGACCGCCGCCAGGGTGCCGGTGAGGAGCGGGAAGAGATCCAGTGCCGGTGTGATGGACACCGCCTGGCTACCAAGCGTGATCTGAAGGAACGAGACAGGCGTCACGCAGTCACCCCCGCCCGGTGCTCGCTCGCTGCCCCGAGAAGCCGAGGCACATCGACGCCCCGCGCAGCGAGCGCCTCCTCGAGCTCGCGCACGAGCCGCTCGCTCAGCACGTGCTCGACCTGATCAACCGACCAGTCGACCTGTCCCGGCGCGATGTCCGCGTAGCTCACAAGGTACTGCTCCCAGAGCGCGTGGTTCCGAGCGACACGCGCCCCGCGCTGCCGTCCGCGATCGGTCGTTCGCCAGCCGCCGCGGCCGGCTGGCAGCAGCATGCCGCGGCGGACGAGCGACCACACCGCGGCATGCCGGAACAGCCCGCTCCAGCCGCGCCTTCTCGCAAGCGCCACGATGTCGTCCGCCGTGATCTCAAGCCTGCTCAGGTCGTTGGCGTGCTCGAGGAGGTGGTCGCCGCCGATCCGCAGGCTCAGGCGTAGGCGTCTCAGCAGCGACGCAACGATCCCCCGGCTCGGCGCCACGACCAGGCTCATCACGAAGAACACACCCGATGCCAGCACGATCACCGATCCAGCGGGCACGTCTGGCGCGAGGGCCGAGATAACCGATCCCGCATAGCCGCTCACCGCCGCGCCTCCGGCGCTCACGCACGCGACGACCCACGCCCTCTCGCTCCAGAACCCCGCCGCGACCGGCGGTACGATCAGCAGCGCCACCACCAGGATCATGCCCACCGCCTGCAGGCCCGCGACCGTCACGAGCACCACAAGCGTCAGGATCGCCAGGTCGATCGCACCGACCGGCCAGCCGTCCACGCGCGCGAACGACGCGTTGAACGACACCAGCACGAACTCCTTGAAGAACGCGGCCGTCGCAACGACCGAGGCCGCGGCCAGCACCGCCATCAGCGCGACATCGCCGGGCCGCATCGTCGCGGCCTGCCCGAAGATAAACCCCTTCAGCCCGGCCGAACCCGAGGGCCGGTTCGCCTGGATGTAGCTCATGCCCACGATCCCAGCAGCGAAGAACACACTCAGCACCACACCGATCGCGACATCCTCGGTCAGACGCGAGTGCCGCAGGATCAGCTGGATGCAGACCACGCCGAGCACTCCAGACACGGCGGCGCCGAGCAGCAAGACCGGAAGCGCCCGCTCCTCCCAGCCGAACCAGCCGGCGAGCAGGAATGCGGCAGCCACCCCCGGCAGCGTCGCGTGCCCGAGGGCGTCGGTCACCATCGAACGCTTACGCAGCAGCGCGAACACACCGACAAGACCCGCGGCGAGCCCGAGGAGCGATGTCCCCGCGATGACCAGGTTGGTGTTGAAACCGGCGCGGAAGGTCATCGTGCGCACGATCTCGTCCATCGCCGGCCACGACCCGGTGCCCGCCGCGAGCGTCGTCTCGTCCATGCCGGTCAGTCCTCGCCCGCCGCGGCCCGGGCGACGGCCTCGGCCGCCTCGGACAAGAGCGTCAGACGCCCACCGTACGTCTGGTGCAGATGGTGCTGGGTAAACGCTTCGCCGACCGGCCCCACGGCGACCACCCGCATGTTCAACAGCACCACGTCGTCGAAGTACTCGGGAACGGTCTGCAAGTCGTGGTGGACCGCGATCACCGACCGGCCCAGCCCACGCAGCTCGCGCAGCACGTCCACGATCGCCCGCTCGGTCGCGGCGTCGACGCCCGCGAAGGGCTCGTCCATCAGGTACAGATCGGCTTCCTGCGCGAGCGCCCGAGCGAGGAACACCCGCTGCTGCTGACCGCCCGAGAGCTGGCTGATCTGCCGGCGCGCGAAGTCGGCCATGCCGACGCGCTCGAGACACTCGGTCGCAGCACGCCGGTGCTTTTTCGAAACCGGCCGGCACCAGCCCAGCTTCCGGTACCGCCCCATGCACACCACGTCGAGCGCCGACACAGGGAAGTCCCAATCAACGCTCTCGCGCTGCGGCACGTACCCGACCCGCTGCCGCGACGCTTTATAAGGCTTGCCCCAGAACTCGACCTGACCAGACGCCCGAGGGATCAGCCCGAGGCACGCCTTGATAAGCGTGCTCTTACCCGCGCCGTTCGGGCCCACAATCGCTGTCAGCCGGTTGGGGGCGGCGTCGAAATCGACATCCCAGAGCACCGGCCGACGGTGGTAAGCAACCGTCATCGCGTGGACCGACAGCGGGCTCGTCGCCGAGTGCTCCGGGCGAGCGGATAGTCCGGACTCGGGCGTCGGGGTCGGGTGGACGACGGGCGTCACGGGCTCACCCGCCGCCTTCCGCACCGCTCTGCGGGCGCTCGTCGCTCGGTCCGCCCGTCTCCAGTCGGCCCGCCGCGAGTCGGCCCGTCCGGCCGCCCTCCGGCGCATCACCACCGAGCGAGCGTGCGATGGTCGTCACGTTGTGATCAATCATTCCGAGGTAGGTGCCCTCGTACGTGCCCTCGGGGCCCATCGCGTCGCTGTAGAGCTCGCCGCCGACGACCACCTGTTGCCCCCGCGCCTTCGCACCACCGATCAGCGCCTGCACGCTCCGATCGCTGACGGTCGACTCGACGAACACCGCCCGGATGCCGCGGTCGACAATCAAGTCGACAAGCCGCTCCACGTCACGGACGCCCGCTTCGGCTTCAGTGGACAGCCCCTGGACACCGACGACCTCGAACCCATAGCGGCGGCCGAAATAGTTGAACGCGTCGTGCGCCGTCACGAGCACCCGCTGCTGCTCCGGAACGCTCGCAAGCACCTCTTCCGCGTACGCATCGAGCTCGGCCAGCTCGGCCCGGTAGACCTCCGACGCGGCGGCATAGACGGGCTCGCCGTCCGGATCGAGTTCGGCCAAAGAATCCTGCACCACAGCGACTACCTCGCCCCAAGCAACCGGGTTCATCCACACGTGCGGGTCGTAGGTCTCGTCGATCTCGCCGCTCCGCAGCAGCAGTCCCTCGTCGATCACTTCCGCAACGGCGACGACCAGCGTGCCGCTCTGGGCCGCCTTCTCCAGTGCGATCCCCATCTTGCCCTCGAGCTGCCGCCCGTTGTAGAGAAGAAGGTCGGCACCGATGAGCTTCTGGATGTCGTTCCTCGTCGGGCTGTACAGGTGAGGATCGACGTCTGCCGGGACGAGCGTCTCCACGGTCGCCCGGTCCCCCGCGAGGTTGTGGGCAACGTCGCCGATCATGCCGACCGTCGCCACAACAGAATAGCGGCCGGGCGTTCCGGTGTCCGCCGAGGCCGCATCATCCTGAGGACCCGCGGACTCGCCGGTCTCGCCGGTCTCGCCACAGGCACCGAGCACAGCACCGGCTGCACACGCCACACCAACCCGGAACCATCGATCGATCGTGCCCATGTTTTCAGAGTCTCCTTTTCGATTCCTTCGAAGCTATCGCGAGCCTTCCCGCCGTCCACAGCCGAAGAAACCACGCACCGCGTCAGAGCTTAGAAGCGGATCGTGATCCCCGCGAACAGCACGAGGTCGTCGCCCTCGTCTTCGGTCGCCGCTCGGAACCCGGCGTCGAGCACCGTGTCGGGATTGAGCTCGTACGTCGCCCCGCCGCTGAGAATCGGCACGTACTGGCCGTCAGATCCGAGCGACGCCTCGCCCACGTATTCACCGTACACGCCAATCCGGTCGGTCACGTCGTAGCCCAGCACGAGCGTGTGCGCGAGCTCGGTGTCCTGCCCACCGGGCTGCTCGTCCTGCACGAACGCGACCTCGACCTGAGTCCCAAGGCCGAACCCGTCGAGGCCAACCGCCGCGAGGTCGGCCGCGAACGGCACGACGAGTCCGCCCTCCACGTCCGACACGCCGATCTCATCGTCGCCCGTCGGCAGCGTGACGAACGGCAGCAGCGCGAGCGCGGTCGAACCCTCGTCGTTGCCCCAGAGGTTGTGCTTGTAGCGAACCTGCAGGTCGCCGAAACCGTCGTTGTCGCGGCCGTCGCCGACCTCCTCGAACGTGTACGGCGTCCAGATGATCTGAACATCCGAACGGTTGGTCAGGCCGAACTTCAGGTTCGTCGGCGCAAGGTCGAAACGCGACGTCTCGCCGTCCGCGTCGTCGTTGTACGTGTACTCGACAAAGCTCGCCTCGATCTGCACCGCGCCCGCGTCGACGGAGATCGGGCTCTCGGTCGCGTCCGGCCGGTCCGCGGCGAGCGCCCGCCGCAGGTCGATCGGCGTGGGGTTGAAGAGCGTGTACCCGGACTTGTCGGCCGACTGACCGCCGGCGCCGACGCACACCAAAGAGCATACGGCGGTGATGGATAAGCGGACGGGAAGGGTCAAGATCGGTCTCCCTGCAAGCGAGGTGAAAGGCGAGTATAGACACCAGAGTTTGCTAAGCCAAACTTTTGGACAGCCCCGGCACGAACTCACCTACCGCCGTTCGGCGAGCACCTTCGACGCCGCGTCGAGCGAGAGCATCACCGGCGACCGCCGCGACGGCCGCACCGTCATCGACCCCGCGGGTTCGACCCGATCAACCACCGTGAAACGGACACCCGGGCGAAAGCCCTTGTCGGCGGCGAACGCCAGGAACTCTGCAGCCTGATCGGCGACGCGGGAGATCACGCCCTTCTCGCCGGCGTCGAAACTCGACAGCGGCACGCCGCCCTCAGGCTCGGTCTGCCCGTCGGCGCCCGGGATCGGGTCGCCGTGCGGGTCGCTGGACGGGTAGCCGAGGAACGCGTCGAGCCGATCGAGCACCTTGGCCGAGACCGCGTGCTCGAGCCGCTCGGCCTCGTCGTGGACCTCGGCCCAGTCGAGCCCGAGCTTTTCGACGAGGAACACCTCGAGCAGGCGGTGGCGACGGACGACGTCGGTCGCGAGGCGCTGCCCGCGCGCGGTGAGGGTGATGCCGCCGTAGCGGGGCGCGCGTGCCAGCCCGGCGTCGCGCAGCTTCCGAACCATCGCCGTCACGCTGCCCTTGGTTACCCCGAGCGTCGCGGCCAGGCGGGCGACGGTCGCCTCTCCGGTCGGCGACTCTTCCTGCAGGAGGGAGATCGCCTTCGCGTAATCTTCAACGGTCGAGGAGGGCATCGTCACCGCACTCTAAGCGGTTACCGGCCGTGGCTAAAGTCGCGGGCCAGAGCCGCCGCCGGCGGCTGGTGCTCACCCATCGGTCCGGAGACGGCATGCCGCGGACAGCCACGCCCCGACCCCTCCTTTCGCTCGCGTTGCTCATCACGCTGACGGGCCTGCCCGGCCCGCTCGGCGGCTGCGGCCAAGAGCCCCCACCGGCTCCGCCGCCGCCCAAAGTCGTCACGGCCGTGCCGACAACCCGCGACGTCACCGACCATTTCTACTACACCGGCGCCGTTGAGTCGGTCGCGACCGCCGAGCTGCGGGCCCGCGTCGACGGGTTCCTCACTGGCGTCCTCTTCAACGACAGCAGCCAGGTCGAACAGGGGCAGGTGCTGTTCACGATCGAGAAGGCCCGGTACGAGGTCGCGGTCGGCCGGGCCGAGGCGGCCGTCGCCCGGGCGCGGGCCGCCGAGCGCCTCGCCGAGGCACGGCTCGAACGCTTCCAGAACGCCGAACGCTCCAACGCGACCAACGAGCTCGAAGTCCTCGAAGCCGAGGCGCAGCTCGACCAGGCCCGCGCCGAGGTCACCTCCGCCGAGCAGGAACTCGCCAGCGCCGAGCTTGACCTGTCCTACACCGATGTCCGCACCCCGATCGCCGGCGTGATCGACCGGAACTACGTCGACCCCGGCAACCTCGTCGGCCGCTCCGACGCGACGCTGCTCGCGACCGTGGTCACGCTCGACCCGGTCCACGTCGAGTTCGACGTCAGCGAGGCGATCGCCCTCCGATACCTCGCCAGCAGCGACGACATGGACCTCTCGGACGACCCGCCGGCGGTCGAGGTGTCGCTCGCCGACGAGGACGACTACCCGCACGTCGGCCGCATCGACTTCGTCGACAACGTGCTCGACCGGACGACGGGCACGGTCGCGGTCCGGGCCGTGCTGCCGAACCCGACGGGCAAGCTGTATCCGGGGCTGTTCGCTCGGGTCCGCGTGCCGTGGGAAGTCCGGCCGGGCGCGATCCTCATCGAAGAGAGGGCCGTCGGCAGCGCGCTCGACGGGAAGTACGTGTACGTGATCGGCGAAGGCAACACCGCCGAGCGACGCACGGTCACCGTCGGCGACCGGCAAGACGACGGCACCATCGTGGTGCTTACCGGCCTTGAGGGCGGCGAGCGGTACGTTGTCGAAGGGCTTCAGCGTGTCAGAGCGGGCGCGCCCGTCGTCCCCATCCCGAGCGGCGACGGCGCGGGCGTGTCCGAGACCGAAGCCGAGCCAGAGCCACAGCCAGAGCCAGAGCCGCAGCCAGAGTTAGAAAGCCAGACCCGCGGCGATGACGGCGAGACGCCCCGATGATCTCACGCTTCTTCATCGATCGACCGGTCTTCGCGGCCGTGGTCGCGATCGTCATGGTGCTGGCCGGAGCGCTCTCGACCACGCGCCTCGCGATCGAGCAGTTCCCTGAGGTCACACCGCCGAGCGTCACGGTCAGCGCGAGCTACCCCGGCGCCGACGCCAAGACCGTCTCCGACACCGTCGGCGCGCCCATCGAGCAGGAGGTCAACGGCGTCGACGGCATGCTCTACATGTCGTCGATCAGCTCCGACGACGGGTCGTACAGCCTGACGGTCACGTTCGAGCTCGGGACCGACATCGACCTCGCCGCGGTCCGCGTGCAGAACCGCCTCTCGGTCGCCGAGCCCCGCCTGCCCGGGCCCGTGCGCTCGCAGGGGCTGTCGACCTCCAAGCAGTCGCCCAGCCTGCTGATGGTCATCGCCCCCCACTCGCCCGACGAACGCTACGACCAGCTCTACCTGAGCAACTACGCCCGGATCTACATGATCGACCGGCTCAAGCGCGTGCCCGGCGTGGGCCAGGTCAGCATCTTCGGAGCCAAAGACTACTCGATGCGGATATGGCTCGACCCCGACCGCCTCGCCGCCCGCGACCTGACAACGACCGAGGTCATCGCCGCGCTCCGCGCCCAGAACGCCGAGGTCGCCGCGGGCAAGATCGGGCAGGAGCCGATCGCCGACGACACGGGCTTCCAGCTCACGCTGACCACGCAGGGCCGGCTCGAGAACCCCGAGCAGTTCGAAGACGTCATCCTCCGCGTCGGACAAGACCAGCAGGAGGTCCGCGTGGGCGACCTCGCCCGCGTGCAGCTGGGCTCCCAGTCGTACGCCTCGTTCGGGCGGTACAACGGGCTGTCGGCGCCCGTCCTCGGCGTCTACCAGCTCCCGGGTTCGAACGGGCTCGACGTCGCCGCGGGCGTCCGCGACGCGCTCGACGAGCTCTCGGAAGACTACCCAGAGGGCTTCGAAGCCCCGGTCTTCTACGACTTCAGCGACTTCGTGCGCTCCTCGATCGAAGAGGTCACCGTCACGCTCCTCGTCGCGGCGCTGCTCGTCTTCCTGACCGTCTTCGTCTTCCTGCAGAACTTCCGGTCGACGATCATCCCGGGCGTCGCGATCCCCGTCTCGATCGTCGGCACGCTCGCCGTCCTGCTCGCGCTGGGCTACGGGCTGAACATGCTCACCCTCTTCGGGCTCGTACTCGCGATCGGCATCGTCGTCGACGACGCGATCGTCGTCGTCGAGAACACCGCCCGGATCATCCGCGAGGAGGGGCTCGACCCGAAGGAAGCGGCCCGCAAGTCGATGCGGGAAATCACGGGCCCGGTCGTCGCGACGACGCTCGTGCTGCTCGCGGTCTTCGTGCCCACGGCCGTGCTCCCGGGCATCACCGGGCAGATGTACCGCCAGTTCGGCGTCACGCTCTCAGTCGCGACGATCCTGTCCTCGATCAACGCGCTCACGCTCAGCCCCGCGCTGTGCGGCCTGCTGCTGCGGAAAGAAGAAGGCCACCCCGCCGCGCCGTTCCGCCTCTTCAACACCGTCCTCGGCGCCGGCACCGATGCCTATGTCTGGGTCGTGCGCAAGGCGCTCCGGTTCACGGTGCTCTCGGGCGTCGCGTTCGTCGCGGTGACCATCGGCGTCGCCGGCCTGCTGAAGATCACCCCGACCGGGTTCATCCCCATCGAGGACCAGCGCTACTTCTTCGTGAACGTGCAGCTCCCGCCCGCCGCGAAGGTCGCGCGGACCGACGCCGTGCTCCGCCGCGTCGAAGACGAGGTCCGACAGACCCCGGGCGTCGCGGGCGTCGTGACCGTCGGCGGGCTCAGCCTGCTGACCAACGCCGCCGAGTCCAACGGCGGAACCTGCGTCGTCATCCTCGACGACTGGTCCGACCGCCGCTCGCCCGAGCTCCAGATCGAGTCGATCCTCGACGACCTGAGCGCCCGCCTCGAACAGATCACCGAAGCGACCATCTTCCCGTTCCGCCCCCCGGCGATCCAGGGGCTCGGTCGCTCCGGCGGCTTCGAGATCCAGATCCAGGACCGCGCGAGCGTCGGGCTCGACGTGCTGGAGCAGGTCACCGGCGACATCATCGCCGACGCCGAAGCATCCGGCACGATCAGCGACGCGTTTACGAGCTTTAGCGCCAGCACGCCGCAGCTCTACCTCGACATCGACCGCGTCAAAGCCCAGCGCCTCGGCATCCCCCTCGAGACCGCGTTCCAGACGCTCTCGGGCAACCTCGGCTCCGAGTACGTCAACGACTTCAACCTCTTCGGCCGCGTCTACCAGGTCACTGTCCAGGCCGACCCCGAGTTCCGCCGCGAACCGGCCGACGCGCTCCGGCTCGAGGTCCGAAACAACGACGGCCGCGCCGTGCCCTTCTCGTCGTTCGCCACGCTCGACGAGACCGTCGGTCCCGCGACCGCCTACCGCTACAACCTGTTCTCCTCGGCCTCGATCAACGGCGGCGCCGCGCCGGGCGTCTCCACCGGGCAGGCAATCGCCGAGATGGAACGGCTCGTTCGGGCCCGGCTCCCCGAGGGCTTCGGCTTCGAGTGGACCGGCATCGCCTACCAACAGAAGAACGCGGGCAACCTCGCCCCGATCGTCTTCGCGATGTCCATCGTCTTCGTCTACCTCTTCCTCGCCGCGCAGTACGAGAGCTGGGTGCTCCCGATGAGCATCATGGCGACCATCCCCGTCGGCATCCTCGGCGCCCTCGCCGCCACGCTGCTCCGCGGCATGGACAACAACGTCTACACACAGATCGGCCTCGTCCTGCTCGTCGCGCTGGTGTGCAAGAACGCGATCCTGATCGTCGAGTTCGCCGAGCAGCTCCGCAAAGAAGGTCGCGGCCTGATCGACGCGACCACCACCGCCGCCCGCCTGCGCTTCCGGCCCATCCTGATGACCGCCCTGTCGTTCGTCCTCGGGACCGCCCCGCTCCTGATCGCCGCGGGCGCCGGCGCGAACGGGCGACAGGCGATCGGCACCGCCGTCTTCGGCGGCATGGCGCTCTCCACCGCGTTCGGCATCCTCCTCATCCCGACGCTCTACGGGCTCATCCGCAAGCTCAGCGGCGACCGGTAAGCGGCCGACCCTCAGCCGATCGTCGAGAGCGTCACCGGCATTTCAAACTCGACGGCGGCGTGACCGTCGAGCCACACGCCGCGATCGCCCGGCGAGTCCGTCGGGCGCTCGAACGGAACCGTCGACGGCTCGAGCGCGACGTGCGTGTAGCCGTTCCAACCGCCGCGGTTGATCCACAGGCCTAGCCCACGCAGGTGTTCGCTCTCCAGGTCGATCGACAGACGCGATCCTGTAGACTCGTCGGCGAGTGCGACACGCCCGATCGTGTCGGTGCGCTCGGCGAAGAGCTTCACGCTTCGCCTCCCCTCGCCGATCGCGAGCGTGCGCAGGTCGGCCCGCCCCTCCGCCCGCGGCCCCCCCGCCCGCGGCCCCCCCGACGGCGGCCCCTCCGCCGGCGGCCACAACCACGCGCCCGCGAGATCAACGCCGAACCCGTTGTCCGGCCTCAAGGTGGGACCGAACCCCGAAAGCTCCAGCCGCGGTGTCGTGGGCATCCGCATCAGGGGGTGCCAGCACCAAAGCCAGGGGACCCGGTCGGACGACGTGTTCTCAACGCAGTAGCTGAAAACCACGCACGCGCCCTCGAGCGAGATCCGACGAGAAACGCTGAGCGGCGCACAACGCAGCCGGACAGAGGTAACCACGGCTGCGTCTTCAACCGCAACCTCCCACGCACGCGCCCAAGCCTCGCCATGATCGGGGTAGCTACGGTCTTCGTGGCTGCACGCACCGACCGTCGGGACGCACTCATCGGCTCCGACAAGGGGACCGCCGTCGAAGGACGAGCCCGGCTCTACGCCGACCAGACGGGAGCCGCGTTGCGGACGCCACATCCACTCGTGCCCCGCGGTTCGATCGAAAAGAGACACGACCCGCGCCCCACTGCCGGGAACGATCGTGGTCGAAACACACTCGTTCTCAAGGGTGAACGCTTCATGCCCGTCAATGGTCGATCGCTCGAGAAGGGTCACTTCGGATCCGAACGCGTGTTCTCGCCGAGCCACACGGTGCGGCAAGACCTCTCCACGGCCGCCGCCAACGCACGCCGCATCATCGAAAGAACTCACCTAAACAGCCCACTCGCCGCGCTGCCCCGAGCGGAACACGTCGACCGAGGCGACCAGAGCCCACTGTTATGGAACTTGTCATATGACATCCTGCATGGGGCGAAGAAACAGCACCACATCGCGATACTCCCAGCAATCCCCCCAAAGCATAAGTGTGAAAGATAGCGGGACGGCAACGCCAACCCGCTTCATCCACCACAGCACCGGTCATGCCCTAGAACATCGGGGGGGGATGGGGGCTGGGGCGGAGAGATGGGGCGCCTTCTGGCGCACCGCCCTGGCGGACCTCCGCGTACATGCAGCGTTCAAACCACCTGCAAGCGCTATCGCACGCCGCTGCAGGACACGCACCTAGGGAGCAACACCGAATTCCGGACTCTCCTTCCCCTCGTCTGGTTGTATCTCGTTCTTGCTCGCTTTATCCGCTACAGCTTGAGACAACGCCCCCCCAATAGCTGGTCCCCGACGCCGCCACCTCGAGCGAAAGCGTCAACTTCTACAGCCCAACGGCCGATGCACCGGACGCAAGTCGGCACGACGACTGACCCCGGCACATCGAAAGACACGCATGCCCACAGCAAGCACCCCGAAGGACGAGGCAGAACGGCTTGCATCGCTGAGAGCATGCGGCATCCTCGATACACCCCCCGACCCGGCGTTTGACAGCCTGACCCGGCTTGCCGCGAACCTGCTCAAGGTGCCGATCTGCGGCGTGTCGCTGATCGATGAAAACCGTCAGTGGTTCAAAAGCCGAGTCGGTATCGGCGAAGCCGAGACTCCGAGAGGCGATGCTCTGTGCGCACACACGGTCTTTGCCCGTGAGCCGTTCGTGATCGACGACACCACCCAAGACCCCCGGACGCGCGACAACCCGATCGTCACCGGTCCGCTCGCGGTCCGAGCCTACGCGGGCGTTCCCCTCATTCTTGCCGACGGGCAGCCCATCGGCACCCTCTGCGTCATGGACATCGCCCCGCGAGCGTTCACGGGCAAGCAACTGGAGATCCTGCAAGGCATAGCCTCTCAGGCGGCGCATCTGCTCGACCTGCTGCGGCGGGCCGACGAAGCGAGGCTCTTCCAGTCGGAGGCGATCGCCCTCCGACGCTCGCTGAACGACCACACACTCTTCTCGATCACAGACGCCTCGGGCCGCATCATCGACGTCAACGACGGCTTCTGCCGAATCAGCGGGTACTCACAGGAAGAACTCCTCGGGCAGGACCACCGGATCCTCAACTCGGGCTATCACCCCAAAGCGTTCTGGGTCAACATGTGGCGGACGATCGCCAACGGAGACACCTGGCGAGCCGAGGTCTGCAACCGGAAGAAGGACGGCTCGATCTACTGGGTCGACTCGACCAACATCCCGCAGTTCGACGCTCGCGGCAAGATCGAACGCTTCATCTCCCTCCGGTTCGATATCACCGAGTCGAAGCAGATCCAGACCGAGCTCGCCAGCACACGCCTGCTCCTCGAGGAAACGGGACGCCTCGCCAAGGTCGGCGGCTGGGAGATCGACCTCACAACCATGACCCCCAAGTGGTCCGACGAAGTCTGCAGGATCCACGGCGTCGAACCCGGGTACATCCCCGATCTCCGGAACGCAATCAACTTCTACGCACCGGAATACCGTCAGAGCATCACGGACGTCATCGAGCGGGGGATGAAGTCCGGAGAGCCCTGGAACCTCGAAGCGCAACTCATCTCCCTCCAAGGCAAGCGCATCTGGGTGCGCACCCAGGGCACGCCCGTCATGGACCATCGGGGCCAGTGCAAGATGCTGCGCGGCACGTTCCAGGACATTACCAGCCAGGTCGAGGCTCGTCGCGAGCTGCAAGAACTACAAGAACGCTTCGAGTTCGCAATCGCGGGTACTTCTGATGGCCTTTGGGACTACTTCCCCGCAACCGGCAAGGTGTGGTACGCCGATCAGTTCAAACGTCTTATTGGTCTCCAACCAGAACAGTACGACTCGTTCGAACCCACGTACGACGCGCTCGTCCGTCTGCTGCACCCGGACGATCGGGACGCGGCTCTCACGGCCGTGCGGGACCATATCGAACACGAGACCGACTATGACGTTGAGTATCGCCTGCGGATGCCGAGCGGTGAGTACCGATGGTTCCGTGCTCGGGCCAACTCGGAGCGCGACGTATCCGGCGTCTCCATCCGGATGTCCGGCTCGATCAGCGACATCCACGACCGACGAACGACCGAGACACGCCTCGACCTAGCGACCCGCGTCGGACGCATCGGCCTCTGGGACTGGGACATCCCCTCCGGCAAAGTTTATTTCAACGAGACCTACTACACGATGCTCGGCTACCAGCCCGACGAGATACCCGGGCACTTCGAGACGTGGCAACGCCTCGTCCACCCCGACGACCTCGACGGCGTGCTCGACGCCGTCCGAAGGAGTCACGCCGGAGAAACGCAGGTCTACTCGCACGAGCAACGCCTGCGCACAAAGAACGGCGGGTGGCGATGGATCCAGGCGATCGGCGAAGTGGTCGAACGCCGCCCGGACGGCTCGCCGAAACGCATGCTCGGGCTGCACATCGATATCCAGGACATACGCGACGCCCTCGAAGCAGCGAAGGCAGCCAGTAACGCAAAGAGCGAGTTCCTCGCGAACATGAGCCACGAGATCCGCACGCCCATGACCGCCATCCTGGGCTACGCCGACCTGCTCGATGGCGACCTTGTAAACGACCCGGCGCAGGCAGCCGACGCCGTCCGCACCATCCAGTCCAACGCCAGCCACCTGCTGACGATTGTTAACGACATCCTCGACGTCTCTAAAATCGAGGCCGGCCAGATGACGGTCGAGTCCATCCCAACCAATCCATCACAGATCGTCGAAGAAGTCGTATCGCTCGTGGGCCCCCGTGCCCGCGGCAAGGGCATCGAGGCCCAGATTCGTTACGACACGCCTATCCCCAATGAGATCAACTCCGACCCCACACGACTCAAACAGATCCTGCTCAACATCGTCGGGAACGCGATCAAGTTTACCGAGGTGGGCGGCGTGACTATCCGCGTCGGCTTTGAACACGACGCCTGGCTCCTGAGACTCAGCGTGGTCGACACGGGCTTGGGCATGACACCAGAACAGCGCGATGCCATCGCGCGGTTCGAGCCCTTCGCTCAAGCCGACACCAGTACGACCCGCCGGTTCGGGGGCACCGGGCTCGGGCTCCGCATCTCCAACGCGCTCGCGATCATGCTCGGCGGCGGCATGGAGGTCTCGTCGGAACTCGGCAAGGGCAGCACATTCACCTTCACCATCTCTACAGGCGACCCGAGCAGGTTCCAACTCATAACGCCTGAACAGATCAGCCCGCCAAGGACCAAGGGTCTTGCCGCGAAGCCCTTGGGTAGCCATGCGTTGAAAGACGTACTCCGCGGGATACGGATCCTCCTCGCAGAAGACGGACCAGACAACCAGCGACTCATCTCGTTCCATCTGAAAAAGAGCGGCGCTGAAGTTGTTGTCTGTGAGAACGGCCTGATCGCCGTCGAGACGCTCGAAGCACTGCCTCCGGCCGACCGACCACACGTGGTCCTCATGGACATGCAGATGCCCGAACTCGACGGGTACCGCGCCACTCGCCGGCTGCGAAACCGAGGGCTCGACATTCCCGTTATCGCTCTGACCGCCCATGCGATGGACGGCGATCGCGAAAAGTGCCTGAACGCCGGCTGCAACGACTACTTGACCAAGCCCATCGATCGGGTGGAGCTCATCTCTCTGTGCCGGTCCGCGGCCGACGGCAAACTGCGGCGAACACGGTCTGCCGCGGCCTAAAACGCTGCCCGAGAGACGACCGCCCCGTGAAAAAACTCACAGGGTTCTAAGAATGAGCGCACTTGGACTCGAACCAAGGACCTCTGCCATGTGACGGCAGCGCTCTAGCCAACTGAGCTATGCGCCCTGAACGACAAGTATAGGCCCGAACAGGTTCCGTTCACCATCGATGCCGGCTTCCAGAGTGCCTATTGTTCCTGCCGCCGATCTGTTGGCAGGCGGATCCCGATGCACCCGGGTGGGGTGCCCCGGGTCGGTTTCAGGAATCACGCTCGGCCGGAGCCCTCAGACCCGGCCGAAACACGAAGCGCCCTCTCGCGGCGCGTCGGGCGGTCACCACCGCCCACGCCAACCACGCGTCGCCGGTGTCGCTGAAAGGATTGGACTCATGACCGACGAGAAGCAGCCCTCGCTGGTGCAAGACCTCATCGAGGCCGGCATCCACTTCGGCCAGCGCACCAGCGGCTGGAACCCGAAGATGTCCCCCTACATCTACGGCAAGCGCGCCGGCATCCACATCATCGACATCAAGGAGACCATCAAGGGTCTCCTGCTCGCCAAAAAGTTCATCGGCCGCACCGTCGCCGAGGGCAAGGACATCTGCTTCGTCGGCACCAAACGCCAGGCCCGCTCCATCCTCGAAGAGCGCGCGACCGACGTCGGCATGCACTACGTCACCGAGCGCTGGCTCGGCGGCATCCTGACCAACTTCCGCACCATCCGCCAGCGGCTCACCCGCCTCGAAGAGCTCGAAGCCATCCACGAGAAGGACGACTTCCAGAGCTACTCCAAGAAGATGGAATCGCAGCTCAAGCGCGAGATGCGGAAGATCAAGCGCAACCTCGACGGCATCCGCCGCATGGAGAAGCTCCCCGGCGCCCTCGTCATCATCGACGTCCGCCGCGAGCTCACCGCGCTGGCCGAGGCCCGCAAGCTCCGCATCCCCACCATCTGCCTGATCGACACCGACGGCGACCCCGCCCTCGCCGACATCCCCATCCCCGGCAACGACGACTCGATGCGTTCGATCGACGTCGTCGTCCGCGAGCTGTGCAAGTCGATCGCCGAGGGCAAGAGCATGCGACCGGCCGGCGGCGACCAGCCCGAGCCCGACACCCAGGACGACTCGGGCCGCGGCCAAGCCCGGCGCAGCCGGCGGGCCCAGTTCCGCGCCAGCGACCCTGCCCCGCGCCCGGCCGACGACGCCGGTTCTGCTGCCGGTCCCTCGACCGGTCCTGCTGCACCAGCGGCGGGCCCGGCAGCCCCCGCCCCCGCCGCGCCGGCCCGTGCCGACTGAGGCACCGGTCCCGACCCGACCCACCACCCATCGGCCCCGGTGGGCCCGCCGATCGCGGGCGGCATGCGGGGAGAGAAGACCCACCACAGAGACACCGATTCGGAGCGGAAGCACATGGCTGAGATCAGCGCAAAGGACGTCATGGCCCTGCGGAACAAAACCGGGCTGGCGATGATGGAGTGTAAGAAGGCCCTCGCCGAGGCGGAGGGCGACGCCGAGCGCGCGGAGGAGATCCTCCGCAAGAAGCTCAAGGGCAAGATGGAAACCCGGACCGACCGCGCCGCGGGCGAGGGACGCATCGCCGTCGCGATCGCCCCCGACCACACCGCCGCGACCATCGTCGAGCTCAAGGCCGAGACCGACTTCTCGGCCAAGAACGAGCAGTTCATCGCCGGCGCTCAGAAGATCGCCGAGCTCGCTCTCGCCGAAGCCGCGGGCGACGTCGCCGTGACGCAGGAGATGACCGACATCGTCGACAACCTCCGCATCTCGACCGGCGAGAACATGTCGCTCGGACGCGTCTTCAAGGCCGAGGGCGGCGACGCCGCCACCTTCGGCTCCTACGTCCACCACGACGGCAAGACCGGCGTCCTGATCCAGGCCGAGGGCCAGATCGACGCCGACACGCTCCGCCAGATCTGCATGCACGTGACCGCCGCTGTCCCGCGGCCGCTCGGGGTCAGCCCCGACGACGTGCCCGCCGAGATGATCGAGAAGGAGCGGAAGTTCCGGGTCGAGCAGGCGGTGGAGTCGGGCAAGCCGCAGGAGATCGCCGAGAAGATGGTCGAGGGCGGCATGCGGAAGTTCTACGCCGAGGTCGCCCTGCTCGAGCAGGACTATGTGGTCGACCCCTCCAAGGGCAAGATCAAGGACCTCATCGGCGACGCCAAGCTCCACGCGTTCCACCGCTGGGAGGTCACGGTCGAAGCGGCCGCCGCCGCCGGCTGAGACCCGCGAGGATCCGGCCCCATCCAAACACACACCCGCAGCCCCCGACCGGGGGCTGTTTTCGTTGCCCGCGGGTGCAATCATCCGCGTGCTCCCGCTCGACCCGGACAAGCCGCGCCCCGTCCGCATCGCCAGCGCGCGTCACCTCACGCCGCTGACCCGCCGCGAGCTCGACGGCCTGTGGTTTGATATCGACGCCGACGACACCACCGGCGTCGACACCCGAGCCACGCTCGCCGAGTGCATCGAGCTCTGCCTCCACCTGCGGACCGCGAGCAACGTGCTCTGGCTGCTCACACGCGCCCGCTGCCCGTCGCCCGACGCGCTCTATAAAAACGCCGCCGCCTTCCCGTGGGAGGAGGTCCTCGACCACACCGCCTTCCTCACCATCACCTCTGCCGTCGACCACCCCAAGATCGACAACTCGCTCTACGCCAGCCGCCTGCTCAAGGACGCGATCTGCGACCGGCTCACCCAGAAGAACGGCGTCCGCCCCGACTCGGGCCCCGGACGCACCGGCGTCGTCGTCCACCTCCACTGGGTCGGAGACAAGGCATCGATCTGGCTCAGCGTCAACGGGCGCGTGCTCTCCGACCGCGGCTACCGAAAGCGCCCCCACCATGCGCCGCTCCGCGAGTCGCTCGCCGCCGCCGTCCTCATGCTCGCCGGCTACGACGGCTCGGCCCCCCTCCTCTGCCCCATGTGCGGCTCGGGAACGCTCGCGATCGAGGGCGCTCTCGTCGCCGCCGGCCGAGCGCCCGGGCTGCTCCGCCCCGACTTCGGCGTGCTGCACACCCTCTTCGAAGCCAAACCCATGCTCGACGAGGCCCGGTCGCGCGTCAAGAACAAGCCCATCAAGAGCATCCCGCCGATCATCGCGACCGACCACGACCCAACCGCCATCGACGCCGCCCGCCACAACGCCCGCACCGCCGGCGTCGAGCACCTCATCGACTTCCGCGTCTGCGACTTCGCCGACTCGCCCGTGCCCGCGCTCGAGAGCGACACGCCAGGAGTCTGCGTGATCAACCCGGAGTACGGCCTCCGCCTCGGCGAAGAGCACGCCCTGGAGCCGACCTACTCCCGCATCGGCGACTTCATGAAGCAGCGCCTGCCCGGGTGGACGGGCCACCTGCTGACGGCGAACCGCGCGCTCGCGGGAAAGGTCGGCCTGAAGTCGCGGTCAAAGACGCCGCTCCTCAACGCGAGCATCGAATGCCGTCTGCTCAGCTACGACCTGTTCGCGGGCAGCCGCGACGGAGGCCGCCCGCAACGAGAACAGCCCGCGACCGAAGACGGGCGGGCGTGACCACGCTCAGACGTCGGCCCGGCCCACGACCTTGTACGCCTCCCGCTCGCCGCGGCCCTTGATCGGGTAGTCCTTGCGGAGCGGGTGGGCCGGGAAGTCCTGCCAGGTCAGGATGCGGCGCAGGTCCGGGTGGTTGCGGAACCGGATCCCGAACATGTCGAACACCTCACGCTCCATCCACTCGGCCCCCGCCCACAGGTCGGTCACTGTGTCGAGGTAGAGCGCTGGGTCCTCGTCGATGCCCTCGGTCCCGAGCGACGGCTCGAGGTAGGTCTTGACGAAGAACCGGTCGTCACGCCCGTAGGCGCACACGTTGTACGTCACACCGAAGCGGGCGGGCACCTGGCCCGGGTAGTCGAGGTAGTCGACGCCGACGATGTCAGAGAGGAAGTCGTACTGGCACGCCGGGTCGTCGCGGAGGAACGCCATGATCGCGTGCAGGTCTTCGGGCCGGACCACGAGCGACGCCTGCCCACGGAACTCGGTCCCCTGCAGCGCGGCGTCTGGGAACGCTTCCTTCACTCGGGCGAACGTCGGGTGGTCGAGCTTGGACATCAGGGTCGCTCCTCGTCGGCGGGCCGCCTTCACTGGGCTTCGGCCGGTTCGTCAGACTCTAGCAATTCACCTCACCGAGCAGTTCGACCACACGCGCCGCCTGGACGCTCGCCCCGGGCCCAACGAGGAAAACCGGCGTGCCCGGCGGCGTCAACTCGGCGTAGAGCGACACAACGTCCCGGGCGTTCACCCGGCCGCCGTCGGCCCGGTCCATCAGCAACGACGTCGGCTTCACCCGCGTTTCGCCCGTCCCAAGCCACGCCCCCGACAGGACGACGCCCGCGAGGCGGGGGTGGCGCCCGATGGCCCCGAACGCCCGGCGGAGGTGGTCCTCCGCAAAGCCGAGCATCGAGGGCGCGAGCATGCCCACCGGGTCGAGCAGCACGCCCATCGCCGGCTCGTCGAACTCTTCGAGGATCGCGTAGCAGCGCTGCGGGTCGCTGAGCACGTGCGTCGCCCGGGGGCGGACCACGACCGTGCCGCCCGCGTCGCGAGCCCGCGGGAGCGCCCCGGTCAACCAAGCCCGGAACGCCGACCAGCCCGCGTCCGACCACGTCCGCACGCCCGTCTCGTCGTCGTCGAACCAGCCCGACCAGCAGACCGTCCGCCCCTCGACCGGCGGCGGCTCGACGAGCGGGTTGCCCAGGAACGAACGGCCCCAGACCGGACCGTTCCCACCGTCGTGCACGGCAACGATCTCGCCGCCATCGTCGGGCAGGCTGTAAAAGGCAGGATTTGCGCTCGCATCGGCAGCCATGGCTCGACGCGAGCGTAGGAGTTGCTGAAGCGCGAGGCGATCGTCCGATAGCTCTTGTCCACGCGGGCGGAGCCCGGTCAGCCGTTATCGCCGAGCCATACCGGGGGAGCCCCGGGCGGCCGGCGGACCGAGCCCACGACAAGGCCAGACGCACAACCGAAAACGAGAGGAACGCCCGCCATGGTCTCTCCGACGAACCTGTTCACCGCTGCCCGTGTGCAGCCAACCGACGACCTCCGCTCCCCCGCCGGGCGCCGCGATATCTTCAGCCCGAGCGACTCGTCGCGTCGCTCGGCCGATGTCGAGAGGCGGCCCGCCGCCGAAACGCTCACGCGCGAACAGCTCATCGACCGCATCGTCGCGGTCAACCCCACGGCGACCGAGCTCTTCCTCAGCTCGTTCTCCGACGACGAGCTCGGCTCGTACCTCGACCACCTCACGGTCGCCCAGGCTCCCAGGACCTCGCAGTCGCGCTGGACGCGCCGGCCCGGCGTCCCGGCCGTCGCGGTGCACGTCGTCCGGGCATGACGCCCCGCCGAGCGGGTGGGCGGTAAGGAAAAACGGACGTTTCCCGCTGTGCCGCTCATGGGACCCGCCTCCAGGTCCGATCTCTTTGGCATCGCGCCGTCGATCAAGAGTGGCCTTGATCGCGTCCGATAAAGGGATAGTTATGGTCGCACGCCGATGCCCTGTTGCCGATGCCTTCGACTCCAGCCGCGTTTGCCGTTTGGTGACGCTCGGCTCACTCCTCACCGTTGTCGGCCTCGCCGTCGGCTGCCGGAGCACCGCTGACCAGCGGGCCCGCGTTGACCGCCCGCAACGCAACACCTCGGCCGTGACGGTCGCGTCTCAGAACGCGCCCGGACCGTCGGCCCAGCAGAACAACGCCGCGCCGCCCTCAGACGAAGCCGTCTGGCTCGAGACCGTCAGCCAGTCGTCGCCGACGAGCGACACGGCGGCGTCCTCGAGCAACGAGCCCGGTCACACCGTCGGCTCGACGCGCCCCGACCCGTACAACATCTGGGGCGACCTGTCGGGCCGGGCCCGCCCGAGCCTCACGCAGAGCGGCGAGACCTTCGACCCGTTCGACATGAGCCGCATCACATTCTCGGAAGAGGGCGCCGACTTCGACCCGCGCCTGACCCCGAACGGCACGCACGTCTACTTCGCGTCGACGCGCCACCGCGACACGGCCGACATCTACATCAAGAGCGTCCGCGGCCGCGCCGTCCGCCAGCTCACCACCGACCCGGCCAACGACGTCATGCCCTCGATCAGTCCCGACGGCACGCAGCTCGCCTTCGCCAGCGACCGCGCGGGCAGCTGGGACATCTACATCACCGATGTCAACGGCGGGCAGGCCCGACCGATCACCACCTCCACCACCCAAGAGCTCCACCCGACCTTCTCGCCCGACGGTACGCGCCTCGCGTACTGCCGCCTCGGCGAGACCTCGGGCCGCTGGGAGCTCTGGGTCACCGAGGTCGACAACCCGCAGGTCGCGTTCCACGTCGGCTACGGGCTCTTCCCCGAGTGGTGCCCAGTGACCGGCACCGGGGCCGCGGGCGGCGACCGCGTGCTGTTCCAGCGGGCCCGCGAGCGAGGCGGCCGGCTGTTCAGCATCTGGACCCTCGAGATCCGGCCCGACAACGAGGCCGGCTTCCTCACCGAGCTCGCCAGCGAGCCCGCCTCGGCGCTCATCAACCCGACCTGGAGCGACGACGGCCAGCGTCTCGCGTTCGTCCGCGCCTCGATCGACGACTCCTCGGCCGAGCGCCCGTCGAACGGCGACATCGTCATGATGAACATCGACGGCAGCGGACTGACCAACCTCACCGCCGACGACTCGGTCAACCTCATGCCCGCCTGGGGCATGGGCGACAGCGTCTTCTTCGTATCCGACCGCGAGGCGACCAACAGCATCTGGTCGGTAAACGTCCGCGAGGCGGTCATCGCCGCGGGCGAGCCGCTGCCCGAGTCGCTGCCGATCACGGCCCGGACCGAGGCGCCCGCCTCGCCCACGAGGACCGCGTCGGGCACCACGAACAACCCGACCCGCGACGGGTCGAAGCGGCCCGCGGGCGGGCCCGTGCAGGGACTGACGAACTTCACGGAGCAGCCGTAACGGTTTCGGCACGCTCATCAGACTGATACTCCGGGCGCCAGGAGGGCGTCCGAACTGGGCAGGATGCCATGACACGTAAACAGGCAAACGACGCGTGCACGCCCGTTCTTGTCGCGGCGCTGCTCTCAGCGCTCGGCTTCGCTCTGGCGGGCTGCGCCCCGCCGCGGCAGCCCGACGTGCTGGTCGCCCCGTACGACACGCTCTCGGGCGATGTGCTCTGGGCGGTCGCGCCGCTGACCAACGAGTCGGGCGACCTCTTCGTCGAGCCCGGCCCCGTCGCCGAGGCGCTCACCGCCGCGGCAGAGCAGGTCGTCGGAATCGCCGTGGTGCCCGCCGCCCGCACCCGCAGCGCCATGCTCTCGCTTGGGCTTCGCAGTGTGAGCACCCCGGAGCAGGCTTCGGCCCTCGCCCGGGCGGTCGGCGCCGACGCGATCATCCTCGGATCGATCACGCACCACTCGCCGTATGACCCGCCCAGGCTCGGGCTCGCGCTCGCGCTGACCAGCACCAGCGAGCGGACCCGCGCGATGGTCGGATCCGTCGAGCTCGGCGGGCTCAGGACCGCTCTGACAGGTGGTGCCTCGCTCCCCGGCGGTCCCCCGGGCCCGCCCAACGCGACGGTCTCGGCGATCTACGACGCCCGGAACGAGCAGACACGCCTCGAGATCGACCGCTACGCGAGAGGACGCACCCCCTCGCAGTCGGTGATGGGTGTTGATGAATACACGCAGTCGTTTGGCTTGTTTACACAGTTCGTGGCCCACTCCGCGGTCCGGGCGCTGCTCGATGAAGAGCGGCTCCGGTTCGTGCGGGCGGCCGCGGGGCGAGAACAGAACCGGCCCTGAGCGCGGCAGAGACCGCGCGGGCCCGGCTCGTTGGTCCCGTGTTCCGATACGCGGTGCTGACAGACAGGATCCACGCCGCGGGATGGAACCCGCGGGAGCCCGGCCCGGATGGGTCTGCGCGAAGGAGCGTGCCCGATGGCGAACGACAACCCCCTTGCGATCACCCAGGCGTTCGCGTCTTACCTGGTCGACGAGCGACACTTCAGCCCGTACACCGCCCGCTGCTACGGGGCCGACCTTCGGCAGTTCGTGCAGTTCCTCACCGACGATCGCGGCATTACGCTCGACGAGGCCGCCGAGACCCGCGCCTTCGAGACCAAGCCCGCCGGCGCCGGCACCGAAACGCTGACCCAGGCGATCTGCCACGCCGACGCCGACCTCGTCCGCGACTTCCTCGCGCACCTGGGCTCGAACGACTACTCCGCCGCCACCATGGCCCGGAAGATCGCGACGCTCCGCTCGTTCTACAAGTGGGCGTTCGCCCGCGACTACGCCACCGGCAACCCGATGACGCTGATCCGCTCGCCTCGCCAGTCCAAGCGGCTGCCCAAGGCGATCACGATCGACCAGATCGAGCAGCTGCTCGCCGCGCCGGGCGACGCCGACGTGCTCGGCCGGCGCGACCGAGCCATGCTCGAGACCCTCTACTCCACCGGCATCCGAGTCAGCGAGCTCGTCGACCTGAACACCGGCGACTACCACCCCGAATCGCAGGCCCTCCGCGTCCGCGGCAAGGGCAAGAAGGAACGCATCGTGCCCCTGGGCACCCACGCGATCGACGCGATCGACCGCTACCTCAGCATGGCCGACGCCGAGCCCGGCTTCGCCGACGCACGCCGAGCCAACGACGGCGACGCACCGCTGTTTCTTAACAAGCACGCGACGCGCCTGAGCTCACGCTCGGTCCGGCGCAAGCTCGACAAGTACCTCCGCGACGTTGGGCTCGACGGCGCCATCAGCCCCCACACGCTGCGGCACTCGTTCGCCACCCACCTGCTCGACAACGGGGCCGACCTCCGCAGCGTGCAAGAACTGCTCGGGCACCAGTCGCTCTCGACCACCCAGGTCTACACCCACCTCTCCGCCCAGCGGATGCGCGAGGCGTACGACCAGGCCCACCCCCGCGCCGAAGCCGGCTAACGCACGGGCTCAGCCCCCGGTTTCAGCGAGGGCGCTCCGCAGCTCGCGCACGGTGCGCCCGTGCCCCGGCACAACCATGTCGCCGGCGATCTCGGCGAGCGGGTCGAGCACGAACGACCGTTCGTGCAGCCTCGGGTGGGGGAGTGTCAGCGACGGCGTCTCTAAAACGACGCCCTCGAACAGCAGCAGATCAAGATCGAGCGTGCGAGGCCCCCACCGCTGCTCCTTGCGGCGGTCGCGCCCGAAACGCCGCTCAACCGCGAGCAGAACGCCCAAAAGATCCGCGGGCCAGAGCGCGGTCTGGAGGAGTACCGCGGCGTTCGCGTAGTCGGGCTGGTTTGCCGGGCCAACCGGCACCGTCACGAAGAGTGACGATGCAGCAGCGATCCGAGCTTGCACACCAAGGAATCGAACAGCAGCCTGCAGCGTCTCGGCCGGTGGCCCCGCCGCTGAGGACACGTTCGCACCAAGGCCGATCGCTGCTGTGTGCACGCAACCATGCTAGAAGCCGACGCGACGCGACCGCTCAGAGCTTCACGGTCGGCTCAAACTCCCCCTGGCGGTGCATGACCTGGCTCTTAACCCGGGCCAGCACAAGCGAGTGCATCTGGCTCACGCGCGACTCGGACAGATCGAGCGTCGCGCCGATCTCTTTCATCGTCATGCCCTCGAAGTAGTACAGGATGACGATGAGCCGCTCGGCCCGCGACAGTCCCCGTGTAATGAGGTCTTGCAGGTCGGTCCGCTCGAGTTCGCGGAAGGGGTTGACCTGCGTGGTGTCCTCGATGACGTCGATCTCGCGGACCTCACGGTCACCGTCGCCCGAGTACGCCTTGCGTGTCAGGCTAAACGTCGCGACCGCGGAGGAGTCACGACGGATCTTGTCAAACTCTTCACCCTCGACACCGATGTGATCGGCGATCTCTTCCTCGGTCGCACGGCGGCCGGTCGACATCTCGATCTGCTGGCGGGCCTGCTCGACCTTGCTCGACCGGTGCCGCACGAGCCGCGGCACCCAGTCCATCAGCCGCAGCTCGTCGAGGATCGCGCCGCGGATCCGGGGAGCGCAGTACGTTTCGAACTTCACACCCCGCTCAGGATCGAACGCGTTGATCGCATCAGCGAGCCCGAAGACGCCGGCCTGGACCAGATCGTCAACGTTCACCTCGTCGGGCAGCCTGGCGTGCAAACGCTCGGCGTGATACCGCACCAGCGGGTAGTAACGCTCCATGAAAAAGTTCCGCACCTGATCGTCGCGTGAGGTGATAAAGTCGTCCCAGAGGTCCTCTGCAGGCCGGTCGTTGTACAGAGGGACCTGGCGAGGCGATTTGCCCTTGACAGGGGCCGACAGCTTCTTGGTCGTTCCAGAGGCGGGCTTCGAAGGAGAGCCCGCAGAGGCTGAAGAATCCTTGGTGCCGCGGCGAGGTGTGTTCACCACGCCTTCCTTGGTCGCTGGCATGGTCTGCTCCTTGACCCGGCCGCGGGAGAAGGCCCGCGACGCCTGTTGCCCTCAAGCTTGTGCCGAGTGCTTCGGCGCTCTCGGGCGGTGCGTTCATCCGTGAACGTGCTGAGTATAGAAAAAGCTCCACGCCGCTGCTAGGCCGCGCGCGCAATCTCAGAAGAATCTACAACGGTCGCGCCGTCTGCGCCGCCCTCATACGGGTGAACTTCAAGAATATCGGCGTTGTCCTCGCTCGCCGGCTCCTCGATGCTCGACGGGATCGGGTTCGAGGCCTTGTGCGACTCGACCGCCTGGGATACGGCCGTGAGGCCGATCCGAGCCATGACTTCACCAACGAGGTAGCAGACGCCCATCGCGGCCAAGCCGATCAAAATCGTCCTCGTTGCGCTCGCTCCGGCAAACAAACCCGATACAAGCACGACCGAGAGCGCTGTTAACGCGAACGAGGCGGCCGTAAGCCGCGTCGCTCGGTACTCTGTTAGTCGTACGGCCTCGATGTCTTTCATCTCTGAATTGGTCATCGCCCGGTCTCGCGTCGTGCTTGAGCCGAATGTGTGATTTCGGTCACGGGCGGACACAGCCGCGATCGACAGCGCGCCGCGATCTGCTCGATCCCCCGTGAGAACGGGGTGTCCGGGGTGCAGAGCCGGCGTTCCCGGACGGCCCGCGTGACCTCCGCGTCGTCGGGCAACCACCCGAGACTCGCAGGACGTCGGTGCAGGTAAAGCTCGGCCGTGTGCGCAAATCGCGAGAAGACCCCGGCGGCCTCGCGGGCATCCCTTGCCTTGTTGACGACCACGGCCGCGACGCGAGCATCCGCGGGCTGAAGTCCCGCGAGTGACTTGTAGAGCGCGTACGCGTCGGCGAGCGACGTTGGGTCGGGCGTGAGAACCAGCACCGGCAGCCGCGCGCGGCTGAGAACACCGAGCACAGTCCGATCGATGCCGGCTCCAAGGTCGACAACAAATAGATCACTCGATGCACCGAGCGACGCGAAGACGCCGGCGATCTCGCGCCGAGCCCGACGCGTGTCCTCGCCGGCATCGCGGCTCGGACGCAGCCCGACCGAGCCGGCGACCAGCCGAAGGCCGGGCACCTCCGCGACCTTGTGCGCCAGGCACGCCCCGCTGCCGAGACGAGTGCTCGGATCGACCCGCACGAGCAGGTCGGCGTTGGCCGTGCCGAGGTCGGCATCGATGAGCGTGACACGCTGACCCGCTCGGCAGAGCGCCCGGCTCAGGTGGACCGCGACCACGGTCTTGCCCACACCGCCCTTGCCCGACGCGATCGCGAGGATCGGTGTGACAGCACGAACGCTCGGCTTCGCCGCAGTGGCCCGGCTCGGCGAGGCTTGCCGCCGAACCAACGCGCGGAGGCGTGAGGCCTGATCGGACGGCGCGGCGGTCACGACGCCAGCCTCCCGCCGAACGGCTCGGGCCCGTCGAGCACCAGCTTCGCCAGCCGCGACGGCTCGGCCGCGGCGATGTGGTCGGGCACCTCTTGCCCGTTGGTCAGGTAGCTCACCTTGAGATCAAGCTTGCGGGCCGTACTGAGCAGGACGCCCATGCCCACGGCCTCGTCGAGCTTCGTGTAGATGATCCGGTCGGGCCCGAGCGACCCGAAGCCCTCGGCGATCTCCGCGGCGGCGCGGGGGCAGGAGGTGCTCGAAACGACCAGGTGTGTCTCGTCGGGGCGGGCCTGCCGCAGCCCCTCGCGGAGCTCGTCGAGCCGCCCGCTGTCGCGGGGCGAACGGCCGGCGGTGTCGATCAGGATCACATCACACTCGGACAGCGACGCCCGCGACGCCCCCATCTCGAGCGGGGTCATCGCCGTCTTCAGCGGGATGCCGATGATCTCCGCGTATGTGCGGAGCTGCTCGACCGCGGCGATGCGGTACGTGTCGGCCGTGATCAGCCCGACGCGCCGCCCGTGGCGCAGCTTGTACGTCGCGGCGAGCTTGGCGACCGTGGTCGTCTTGCCCACGCCCGTCGGTCCTACGAGGGCGATCGTCGTGGGCTTGCCGGCCTCGGCCCGGCTCGGCGGCGCGCTGTGGCCCGTCACCGGCATCAGCGACGCCAGCTCCTCCAGCACCCGGTCGCGAACGACCTCGCCGTCGGAGAGATCATCGGTCGACAGCGAGCCCCGCACCCGCGAGACGATGTCGTCGGCCAGCTCGGTCGCCACGGCGTTCTCGGTCAGTTTAAGGTAGCAGGCGAGCAGCGCGTCGGGGTCGCTGCCAAGGGCAGCCGGGTCGCGCTGGACGCGGAGCACCTGCCCCACCATTTTGCGGATGCACTCGAGCTCCTGCCGCATCGCCGGATCCGCGGACGACGATGGCGCCTCCACGACCGCGGCCGTGCTCGCCCTCGTCTCCGCAGTGACCTCCGCAGTGACCTCCGCACCGACCACCTGCTGGCTCGGTGCTTGACGACGCCCGACGGCCTCGATGCCGTACGCCCGCCGGGCGGTAGCCGGGACGGGTCGCGGGAGCGAAGGAGAGCCAGCCGTACGCTCTGGAAGCGGGCCCGATGGGTGGGCGCTTGAGACCGGCTGGGGAGTTGGTACCGGCTGCCGAGCCCTGCGGCCGACCGACGGACGGCGTGCCGACGCAATATTCGGATCGTTCGACGCGGTGACTTCGACGACCGTCCGGGCACCGACCCCGAGGACGCCGCCGGCCTTCGCGTGCTTGGTATGAAGAATAACAGCGTCCGGCCCGAGGTCGCGTTTGACCTCCGCGAGGGCGTCCGCCACGGATCGAGCTCGATAAACCTTGAGCTTCATGCGTCGCCATCCATGGCTTCACACCCCGCGAAGAACCGCTGGGGTGGTACGAGCTGTCGCCGGCATCCATGCCGCGCTAGAACAAGCATACCAGCACCGCTTGGCGCGTGCACGCCCGTCACGCCGCGGCGCCCGAGGTTTCTTCCGCGCCGCCCCCCCCGGCCCCCGTCGCTTCGAGCGACACCAGCCCCATCGACTCGACCGCGACGCCCTGCGCGATCTCGTTGTACGCGATGACCGACACCCCAGGGATCGTCTCGGCGAGGAGCTGGTGGGCCACGGCCCGCACCGCCGGCGAGGCGAGCAGCACCGGCGCGTGCCCCTCGGCCGCGAGCACCTGCATCTTCTCCGACGCCGCCCGCGCGATCTGGCGGCTCAGCGTCACCGGGACCGACACGTTCGTGATCCCGCCCGACCGGTCGATGTACGACTCGATCTGGCTTTCCAGGGACGGGTCGAGCGCGACGCAGAAGACCTTCGTCCCCTCGTCGCCTTCGTCGCGCTCGGCGACCATCTGCGTGATCGCACGCTTCAGCCCGTTGCGGACGTACTCGATCAGCACGTCGACGTCCTTGGTCTTGGGGGCCCACTCGCTGAGCGTCTCGACGATGCTTTCAAGATCGCGCACCGGCACACGCTCGCGCAGCAAGCCCTGCAGCACCCGCTGGAGCTGCTGCACCGTGACGACCGAGGGCACGGTATCTTCGACCAGCTTCGGCGACTGCTCCTTGAGCTGCGTAAGCAGGTTGTTGACCTCCTCGCGCGTCAGCAGCTCGTCGGCGTAGCTCTTGACAACCTCCGAAACGTGCGTCGCGATGACGCTCGTCGGGTCGACCACCGTGTAGTTCATGCCCTCGGCCCGCTGCTTCTGGTCGGGGTGGATCCACCACGCGTCAAGCCCGAACGCGGGCTCGCGCGTGCTGATGCCCTCGACCTTGCCCGTGGCGATGCCCGGGTCCATCGCCATGAGTCGGTCGGGCTCGACGGTCGCCTCGGCGACGACGGCGCCGCGGATCTTCAGCCGGTACGACCGCGGGTCGGCCTGCACGTTGTCGCGGATCCGCACCGGCGGCATCACCAGACCGAGCTCGACCGCGAGCTGGCGCCGCGTCGCGCTGATCCGGTCGAGCAGCCCGGGGCCCGAACGCGACTCGACCAGCGGTACCAGGTTGTATCCCACCTCGAGCTCGAGCACATCGACCTTGATCAGGTCCTCGACGGTCTGCTCGGGGGCCGGGGCGGCGGCCGCCTCCTGCTCGGCCTCCACGCGCTCGCCCGCCATGCGCGACCGCTCGGCCCGCACGATCCCGTAGCCGATCAGCCCGATCCCCGCCGCGCTCGCCAAAAGCGGCACCGTCGGCAGCGGCGTGAACGCCAGCAGCGACAGGAAGCCTGACGTCAGGAACAGCCCCTGCGGCTGGCTCGTGAGCTGGCTGGCCAGCTCGCTGCCGAGGTCGGCCTTGTCGCCCGAGCG
The DNA here is from genome assembly GCA_039815285.1 of Planctomycetota bacterium. Taxonomy (GTDB): domain Bacteria; phylum Planctomycetota; class Phycisphaerae; order Phycisphaerales; family UBA1924; genus JBCBZP01. The sequence continues at coordinate 50,626 of JBCBZP010000004.1, read as the reverse complement.
GGTCACGATGAGCGCGCTGGCGATCGCGATCACGAACGAGGGCAACGCCGACGCGATGCCGTCGCCGATCGTCAGCTTGGTGAACACCGCGAGCGTCTGCCCGGGTGGCCAGCCCTTTTCGATCGCGCCGATCGCGAACCCGCCGGCGATGTTGATCGCGGTGATGATCAGGCCGGCGATCGCGTCGCCGCGGACGAACTTGGACGCACCGTCCATCGCCCCGAAGAAGTCGGCCTCACGGCGGATCTCCTCGCGACGCTGCCTCGCCTCGCCCTCGTCGATCGTGCCCGCGGCGACGTCGGCGTCGATCGCCATCTGCTTGCCGGGCATCGCGTCGAGGGTGAACCGCGCAGCGACCTCCGAGATCCGGGTCGCGCCCTTGGTGATCACCAGGAACTGCACGAGGATCAGGATCAGGAAGATGATCACGCCGACGATGGGCGACTTGCCGGCGACGAAGTCGCCGAACGCCGAGATGACCTTGCCCGCCACCCCGAGCGCCCCCTCGGGGCTCTGCGCATCGGCGCTGAGGATGAGCCGCGTCGACGCGATGTTGAGCACAAGCCGGAACAGCGTCGTCGCCAGCAGCAGGCTCGGGAAGACGCTGAACTCGATCGGCCGCGACATGTACACCGTCGTCAGCAGGACGATGACCGCGAGCGAGACGTTCAGGCTGATCAGGACGTCCATCACCGCCGGCGGCAGCGGGACCAGGATCACGCCGAGCAGCATGACAAACGCGACGGGCGCGATCAGGCCCCGCTGCCGGTAGATCGCCGCGAGCCACGGCGGCATGTTCGAAGACGCCGCGTCGCTCACGAGTCACCCCCGACACCCGCCGGCGTCTCCTCCGCGGATCCGACCGGCTCCCGCTCGCGGCCCGCCTCGGCGTCGAGCCGGTAGACGTAGGCGAGCACCTCGGCGACCGCCTCGTACTGCTCGGGCGAGATCTCCTGACCCGGCTCGGTGTTCCAGTACAGCGCGCGCGCCAGCGGCGGCCGCTCGACGATCGGGACGCCCGACGAGACCGCGAGCGCGCGGATCCGGAACGCGAGGTAGTCGCCGCCCTTGGCCGTGACCTTGGGCGCGCGCCAGCCGGGTTCGTACTTGATGCAGACCGAGAAGTGCGTGGGGTTGGTCACGACGACGTCGGCCTCGGGGACGGACGAGCCGACGCGCTGCTGCGCCGCCTCGGCCATCATCTTCGACCGACGCCGCTTGATCTCGGGGTCGCCGTCGAGGCTCTTCCGCTCGTCCTTGACCTCCTGCTTCGACATCTTGAGGTCCTCGGAGTGCTGCCACTTCTGGTAGAGGAAGTCGAGCAGCGCGATCAGCAGGAGGACCGCGAGCAGGACGATGACCGTCTCGAGGACGAGCCTGGCGATCACCAGCGTCGCGCCGCCGTGCGACAGCGCGGTCATCGCGGCGAGCTTCTCGATCTTGCCGCCCATCATCGTCACGACCACCGCGACGACGACGGTCAGCTTGAGCAGGCTCATGCCGGTCTTCACCGCGCCCCGCGGCCCGAGGATGCGCTTGACCCCCGCGAGCGGGCTGAGCTTGCTGAGCTTGGGCTGCAGAGGGTTCAGCGAGAGCACGGGCATCGACTGCACGGCGTTGGCGAACACCGCGACCAGCGCGCTCGCCGCGATGACCGGCGCGAGCAGCTTGCCCGCCTGGATCGCCGCGTGCTCGACCATGGGAATCATCTGGTCCTCGCCGACGGGCGAGCCGGCGAACCCGGCGCCGAGCGACCGGCGGAGCAGGTCGGCGCCCAGCTCACCCGACCGGCCCGCGATGAGCGTCACGGTGACCGTCGCCGCGATCAGGCCGATCACGGCGGTGAGGTCGGTGCTCCGCGGCACCTGTCCCTTCTCCTTCGCCTGCGCGAGCTTGCGCGGCGTCGGCGCTTCGGTCCGCTCGCCGAGATCCTCGGCCATCAGACCGCCCCCCCGGCGGACGCCCGGCCGCCCGCACCCGCGCCCCCACCCTCGCCGAGCGAGCGCACCCACCCGAGCGCCAGCTCGAGCGCGCTCTCGAACTCGACGTGGATCAGCGCGGCGACCCCCGCGATCGCCGACGCGAGCACGATAGAAGCGAGCACGATCTTGATCGCGAAGCCGACGGACATGATGTTGACCTGGGGGATGGTCCGCATCAGGACCGCCGACGCGACGGTCTCGATCATGATGATGCCCACGACCGGCGCCGAGCCGCGGATCGCCATCTCGAAGCCCGAGCCGAGCACGGCCACGACGGTCTCCATCGGTAGCCGCTCCACGCCCATCCCCGCGGGCGGCGCCGAACTGAAGCTCTCGAGCACGATCATGAGCAACGCCTCGAGCCCGCCCATCGTGACGAACACGCCCACCGCGACGTAGAACATCAGCCCCTCGAACACGCCCGAGTTCGCGTCGGTCGCGGGGTTGAACGCCTGCGCGAGCGCGAGGCCCATCTGGTAGCCCGTGACCTGGCCGACGAGCTGCGCCGCCGTGATCGGGAGCGAGGCGATGAACCCGATCGCCACGCCGATCATGACCTCACGCACGGCCCAGACGCCGACCTCGGCGAGCGTCATGTCGGGCGGCGTCCGCCAGTCTCCGGGCAGCGCGGCGAACGCGGCGAGCCCGAAGAACAGCGTCATGAACGTCTTGACCCGCAGCGGCACCGCGTTGCCCGACATCAGCGGGCTGATCGCGAAGATGCCGCCGACGCGTGCCATCACCATCAGAAGGGAGATGCCCTGGTCCAGGATGATCTCGATGCCGACCAACCGTGCCCCCCGCTTACAGCAGCGCCTCGAACATCGCGCGGGTGTACTCGACGAGCCGCATCGCGATCCAAGGCATCAGGAACACCGCGACGCCGATCATGACGACGATCTTCGGCACGAACGTCAGCGTCTGGTCTTGCACCGACGTCACCGCCTGGATGACGCTGACCACGAGCCCGACCACGACACCCGACGCCAGGATCGGCACCGCGATCTTGAGCATCACCATGAGCATCTCGCGGACCATGTAAACCAGCGTCTCGTCGTACACCGAGCGACTCCTAGCGAAGCACACCGACCACGGCGCCCAGGGCAGATGACAGACCGGACGAGAGGCCGGACGAAACCGCGTGCCACGCGACCTCCGGCGGCGGCAGCGACACCGCCGAGACCGCCGGCACGTCGGAAAGCCTCGCCCCCGCCCCGCCCTGCTCGAAGCCCGAGAGCAGCCCGCTCACCGCGAGCTGCCAGCCGTCGACGAGCACGAACAGCAGCAGCTTGAACGGCAGCGAGATCAGCACCGGGGGCAGCATCATCATGCCCATCGAGATCAGCAGGCTCGCGATCACGATGTCGATCACGAGGAAGGGCAGGTAGACGCGGAAGCCGATGAGGAACGCGGTCTTGAGCTCGCTGAGCATGAACGCGGGCACGAGCGCGGTTGTGGGCACGTCTGCCCGGGTGAGCAGCTCGGGGCGAGACGTGTCGATGCCGCGGTAGTTGAGCATCGCGTACACGCTCGACCAGTTGCCGGTCGCCTCGATCTGGTCGAACATGAAGTCGCGCACCGGGCCGCTGGTGCGGTCCCAGAGCTCGTCGTAGCCGCGCACCTCGCCCGACTGCCAGGGCTCGAGCCCCTCGGTCCAGACCCGCTCGAACGTCGGCGCCATCACCAGCATCGTGAGCATCAGCGAGAGCGCCGTGAGCACCTGGGGCGGCGGGATGCTCTGCGCGCCGATCGCCTGTCTGAGAAGCCCGAGCACGATGAGGATGCGGACGAAGCTCGTCGTCATGAGGATGAGCCCCGGCGCGAGCGTGATCACCGTGAGCAGGATCATGACGTTGAGCGCGGCGCTGAAGCCCCCACCGTCGGGCTCCGGGCCGACCGGGTCCATGCCCGCGGCCCGCGCCGCAAGCGAGCCCGCCGACCCGAGCACGCTGGCCGGGCTCATCGACTCCGACGCCGGCATCACGGCGTTCGCCGAAACAGCCTGAGCGACCGGTTCCGGCTGACCGAGCAGCTGTCCAAGCGGCTGCCCGTCGAGCCCCGGCCCGATCCCGGAACCGATCCCGGCCTGCCGCGCCGCCGCGTGTCCGGAGCCCAGCACAGCCAACACGCCCAGCACGGCGACAAGGACCGAATGACGCATCACGCCCGCCCCGCTTTCCGGGTCCCGAACGCCTGGCGGACCGCCTGGGAAAAGCCCGGGCGATCGCCCGTCAGGTCGACAACCTCGCACGCCCCCATCGGCCCGCCGCCGCCGCTGCGCTGCTGCTCGAGCCGCGCGAGCGCGTCGCGGAACCGCGCGTCGGACCCGTTCCCCGCGTCGTCGTCGACCCGACCCAGGATCGACGCGACCTCGTCGGCCTCGGTGATCTCGGTCAGCACCTGGAACGCCGGTCCGGAGTTCCGTCCGCCGACCGACTGGTTCAGCAGAAGCACCCGGGTGTCCAGCTTGAGCAGCACGAGCGTCTGGCCGCGTGCGACCGGATACCGCCCGAGCACGCTGAGCACGCCCGAGGGCGCCCGACCACCGGGGCCGAGCTCCATCGCGAGCCCGCCCTGCCGCCGGGCGATCTGTCGGCCCGCGACACCGAACCCGACGATCGCTCCGACGACCGCCGTCAACGCCCCGATTGTTTGCACGGTCGCACTCAGGCCGGACAACGGCGACGGCTCAGGCGACGGCTCGGTCGTGGTGCTCATTGGGGCACCAAGCGGCAGCGAACCCGACGACTCTGAGACAACCGCCTCAGCGGCTGTGCCGCGTGGAGCGGCCGCATGCAACGCTGTGCTCGCGGCGACTCCCGTCGAAACCGCGGGTGGTGGCTCGATCGACGGACCAACCACCCCAAGGTCTTGCCCCGACACCAGCGTACTACCCGCCGGCGTCAGCGCGAACACGATCAATATGGCAGCAAGCTTTTGCATCTCGGCCGTCCTGGCCCTCTCGCCGGGCTCCGCCCGGGCTTCGATCTCATCACGGTCCTCAAAGCGATCAATCAGCCAGATGACTCCGGCTCCGCCCGCTGAGCCCGCCCGGCCTCCTCGATCGCTCCGGCATCGAGAATCTCGCTCACACGCACGCTAAACGTGTCGTTCAACACCAGCACCTCGCCGCGGGCGACCAGGCGTTCGTTGACATAAATATCGAGCGGATCACCCGCGAGCTTGTCGAGCTCAACCACCGCGCCGTCGGCGAGCCTCAGCACGTCGTCGATGGTCATCCGGGTTCGGCCAAGCTCGATCGTCACGTCGAGGGAGACATCGGCCAAGAGGCTCATCGCCTCGCTGTGCTCGACCTCACTGACCGCGTCGAACTCGGTGAACTCGAACGGCGTGGCCTCGTCAGCCGGCGGCGTCTCGGGCGAGGCCGCGGTGCCGCCTGGGGCCGCCTCCTCCGGCGTATCACCGGTCGTCTCAGAATCACTGGGATCGTCTGGCATCTGCTGGTTCTACCCGTTCTCCGGCCGCGCTCTCGCGGCAGCGAAGACATCGGACCGATCTCCCAGCGCGCACCAAAGAGCAGCGCAGATTTCACGCCGCACGGGTCAAACCTGCCCGCCGATCGGCAGATGCTGCGCACTCAGGCCAGGAACCGCCCGGATCAGTAGTCGGCCGGGAAGCCGCGGCACTTCGGAATGAGCACCGAATCAACACGCGTCTGCCCGGCCTCGTCTTCCCCAAAGACCCGGTGCACGTACGAAGAGACCTGACGATTCAGCGTCTCAAGGCCCGCCTCGCGGAGCTGGGTCTCACTCGCCCGCCGAACGATCTCGGCGACGCCCTGCTTGAGCTCCGCACGCCGCTGTTCGAGCGTCTCGGTCACAAACTGCTCGTGCCGCTTGCGGACCTTCATGAAGACTTCGGTCTCCCAGAGCCATACACGGTTTGACTGCATGTTCTGAAAACGATCCGATACGAGCTCGATTTCGACCGTCTCGTCGAGCGCGGCTACTTCCGGATCGACCCCTGCCTCGGCTTCCCTCGGCCCGCCCGCGAGGACGAAGAACCCGGCGACGGCGGCGCCCTCGACCAACATCAGCACAGCGACAACGCCGAGCACCATCGGTGAGAGCCCGCCCTTGCCCGCCGGCTGCCCTTCGTCCTGCTGTGCATCGGCCATGCCTGAAGCCCTCACCAACCGTCCGAGAACCCACCGGGCGACACCGATGCGCGGCCCGTGAACTCTGGATCCGGATGAACCTGATCGACCGTTGTCCCGCTGAGGATGACCTCGACCCGGCGGTTCCCGGCCGCGTCGGCCCCACCACCGCCCGAACCGGCAAGACCCGCAGGCTCGGAATCGGACGCGCTCACGACCCTGAGCGACACGGCCGGCACACCGCCCTCGTTCATGAGCAGCTCGGCCACCGCTCGCGCCCGCCGGAAAGAGAGCTCCATCAGACCGCCGGATGCCCGGTCCTCGACACCCCACGCGTGCCCGACGACCCGAACAACGTTGCGTGTGTCGCGCAGCTTCGGCGCAATCTCATTGAGCAGCATGTCACGCGACCACGGGCTGATCTCGGCCGACGACGGCGCAAAGGGAAGCGCCGCACCGATGAGCCAACGCTCGCCCTCCCGGATCATCTGGCTGCGTTCCTCGCGGCCCTCCACGTTCGGGTCGACCGACTCGGCCATCGAGTCTTGCTTGCCGTTGCGTGCCTGGAGGTTGTCGAGCAGGTTCATGTTGCTGTTGGTCGGCACGCTGTCCCCGGGCGAAGAGTTGACACCGCCCTGGTAACCGAACGCCTGACGGAGTTCCTTGAGCACGTCCTGAAAGTCGCGTTCCTTCTTGAGCTCGCTGAACGCGGCGAGCAAGATGAAGAAGCACAGCAGCAGCGACATCATGTCGCCATAGGTCACGACCCATTCGGGAACGCCGGGCTCCTCGGCTTTTTTCTTCTTCGCCACGCCGAAGCCTCCTCAACGCCCGCCGCCGAAACGCCTCAGGCCGCCTGTCCCGCGGCCAACTCGTCCCGGCGAGAGGGCGGCAGGAACGTCGCGAGCTTGCTCTCTACCACACGGGGGTTGTCGCCAGACTGGATCGCCATGACCCCCGAGATGATGATGCTTTTGACAAGCACTTCCTCAGAGTCCTTCGCGGCGAGCTTGTCCGCCACGGGGCTCGCAAAGATATTCGCCACGAGCGCGCCGTAGAGCGTGGTGATCAGCGCGACCGCCATGCCAGGGCCGATCGCCGCGGGGTCGTCCATGTTCTGGAGCATGAAGATCAGCCCGAGCAGCGTCCCGATCATGCCGTACGCGGGGGCATACTTCGCGAACGCGTCGAACATTTTCTTGCCGTCGGTGTGGCGGTCCATCAGCGCCTCGAGCTCCGAGTCCATGACGGCCTTGATGAGCTCGGGGTCCGTCCCGTCGATCGCCATCTTCACGCCTCGAACGATGAACGGGTCCCTCATCTCGCCGACGACGTTCTCAAGGCTCAGGATGCCCTCCCGCCGAGCGAGCTCGGCGTAGCCCACCATGTCCTGGATGATCAGCAGCGGATCGGGCTGCGTGCCGAACACAGCCTGCAGCAGCACCTTCGGCATCGCGATGATCTTCGCGAGCGGAAAACTAATAATGACCGCCCCGAGACCACCCAGCAGCACGACGAACGCAGAAACAGGATCGATCAGCGCGAGCATGCCCGACACGCCCCCGCCGACAAGGATGCCGACGATGATCGCAACGAGTGCTACCGCGAGTCCGCCAACCGTTGCGAGGTCCACGCCGGCTCCTTACACGTCTCCCGATCACCACGACGGACCGCGGCCCTTCGCCACCTGCCCAACTGGCTATCGGGGATGAGACCCGGGCGACTTCACGCCCGCCGCCCACGCAAGGGGCCGGCCGCGGCTTCGAAGCTCGGACGCCCAACCAGCCGGCACAGACCGCAAAGCCCGCACGCGCGGAACCGAATCTCGCGTCCGAAAACCCGCACCGCTTATGTTCTCGGAAGCACACCCCGGAGGTGCCGCCCGTAGTCCACAGCACGCCGCACGACCTCGTCGGGGGGCTCTTGGACAATCATCCGCTCGCCGTTGGTCAGCGTCAGCGTGGTGTCCGGCGTCGACTCGACGGTGCGGATGAGCTCCGCGTTGAGAATAAACGCTCGACCGTTGATGCGTGTGAGATTGATCATGACGCCGTCCAAGCCCCCCGCCGCCGCCCGCCGCCACCGCCCGCCAGCGATCCCGTCCCGCCCCTCTTACCGCACGAGGCTCAACAGCTCCTGGATGAGCTCGTCGCTCGTCCTGATGACCCGGCTCGACGCCGAGTAGCCCGTCGACGCCAGGATCAGGTTGATGAACTCGTCGCCGAGCTCAACGTTCGACAGCTCGAGCGCCCCCGAAACGACCCGACCCGTGCCCAAGCTGCCCGGCTCCGCGATGATCGCGTCCCCCGAGTTCGGCCCTGGGCGGTACAGGTTGTCCTGGACCTCGACCAGGCCTTCGGGGGCCGTGAACGTCGCCGTCACGACCTGAGCGATCGTCCGCACGAGCTGGTTCGTGAACGCGCCGGTCACGCGTCCGTCGGGGGCGACCGAGTACGACGCGAGCGTGCCGATCGGAGAGCCGTCCTGACTGAGGCTGAACAGCTGCGAACTCGTGTCTGTCAACGCCGTGATCTCGTCGCCGTCGGCCGCGATGTTCACGTCGAACGTCAGCGGCGCCGCGGCCCCGGTGCCCGCGCGGTCGAGCGTCAGCGGGAACGTCGTCGGCCCGATCACCCGCCCGTCGGTGTCGAACCGTACCTCGCCCGTCCCCACGACGCGGCTGCCCAGCGTGTCGTCGGTGCTCTCGGCGACGTAGGTCCACGTCGTTCCCGTCGCGGTCTTCTCGGCGAGCGAAAACGTCATGTCCACGGTCAGCGGCGTGCCGAGCGAGTCGTACACCAGGAACGAGGTCCGGATGCTCTCGCCGTTGGCCGCGGCCGTCTCCGCCGTGGTGAACGGCTGGGCCACGAAGTCGCCCGCCGCGTTCAGCACGCGGAGGTCCTGCGCATCGATCGTCAGCGCGTTCTCCGTGCCCGGCCGTCCGACAATGCTGATCACGCCCGTCGTCGGGTCGATCCGGGCGCCCTGCCCCAGCCCGTCGGGGTTGGTCTGCGTCGGGTCGATCTCGAGCGCCGAGTTTAGGAACAGCAGGTAGTCCGCCACGGTCGTGGTCGCGTCGATCTGGAGCGTCGACGTCGGGATCACGGTCGTCCCTCGCTCGGCATTGCGCAGCTGGATCTGTTGCCCGGCCGAGAAAAGCGGCGCGCCAGCAACGGCCGGGTCCTCGATCTCGGTCAGCAGGCTCCCCGGCTCGAGCACGTTGGGCGGTGTTGCCGCCACGGTCGCCGTCGGCAGCAGCCCGAACCCGCCGCCCGCCGCGTCGGTCAGGCTGATCGTCGTGCCGGAAGTCGCGGTGTCGCCGTCGGCGTTCAGGTTGCCACCAAGGTTCACGTTCCGTGTCGGCTCGGCGATCGTCAGCGTGCCGATCGGGATCTCGATCGGCGACAACGGACCTTCCTGGATCTGGAAGTTCTGATCGACCGGGTACCCCAGCACCCGGTCGCCCTCGACGGTGGTCAGCGCGTTGTCGGAGTCCGGACGGAACGCGCCGACCCGGGTGTAGAACCGTTCGTCGTTCCGCTCGACCACGAAGAGCCCGTCGCCGTCGATCGCCAGATCGCGGGCGTCGCCCGTACCCGACCGCGCGCCCGGCTGGAAATTCCGCGTCGTCCCCGCGATCGAGACACCCTGGCCGATCTGCGTCGGGTTGGTCCCACCCGTGTTGGCGTCGGGCGGCGATCCCTCGCGGATCGTCCGCGAGAGCTGGTTCGAGAAGTTCAGACGGACCGACTTGAACCCGGTCGTGTTGACGTTGGCGATGTTGTTGCCGACAACGTCGATCGCCCGGGCGTTGGCGTTGAGCCCGGTGAGTCCGATGAACAGGCTGCTGGTCGATGCCACGAACGTCCTCCGCCGCTTGATGCCCTACGCGCGACGCAGCCGGGCGAGCAGCCCGGAAGCATCGTCGAACTCTCCCGCGAGGCTGCCGGTCGGCGAAACGCTCCCAGCCACAACAACCCGGTCGACGTCCAACGCCGCACCCTGATCAATCTCTTCTAAAACAGTGCGGCCCGGCACGTCCACGCGGAACGCACGCCCGTCGACGAGCACCGCCGCGAGCGACGCGCCCGACGCCTCGGCCCGATCCAGCGCGGCGCCGATCTTCTCAAGCGTCGCTTCGTCCAGTGTCACGCCGGGGGGCAGGCTCACGTCGCGGCCCGTCGAGATCTCACCACGACCCGCACGCTCGAGCAGCTTCTGAAACTCGTCGGCCTCGATCTGGATCGATGTCGACCCGGACGACGACCGCCCGGCGAGCGCCCCGCCGAGCAACCCGGCGAGAGCCATCGGTATCGGCGTCACGAGTCACCCCCGTCCTCGGCCGCGTCATCAGGATCCGACGGGTCTTCCGACCCCGAGCCGTCTCCGGGCGCCGCCACGACCTCGCGGACCTCCGTGATGTCCGAGAACCGCATCGTCCGTCCGCCCACGAGGTTCAAGAGCACGCCGTCGGAGCTCTGCGAGACGCTGCGGACCGCGTCGGTCGACGTCTCGCCGACGCTGTCGAGCCCGGTCACCTCCCGGCCGATGAGCGAAGCCGCGGTCGCGAACTCGTCCCGGTCGACCAGCGAGTCGAGCGCGTCGGTCAGCCTCGTGTCCGACTCGATCGAACGGATCGCCGAGAGCTGCTCGAGCAGCGCCTGCGTGTCGTTCGGCTCGAGCGGGTCCTGGTTGCTCAGCTCTGTCAAGATGATCTCGGTGAACTCTTCCGAGCTCAGGCTCGCGAACCCCTGAGAGGTCTCAGAAGACGACTGGATGCTCGCCGACGTATCGATCGATGCCACGATCACACTCCCGGGTGTCGACGCAGACCAACGCGCCCGCACGGACCTCGATCGGCCGCGCGGCGTCTCCGCTGGATCACGCCAAGGTGTCGAGCCTCAGGGTCAGCTCCCGACCCATCGCTCCCGGTGCGACCGCTAGACGTTCCGGAACCAAGGTCCCAGCGCCTGGCGATCCCGTCGTGTCGGCTCCGCCGATCTCGTCTGCGCGCCGCTCCGTCGGCACCCGATCGCGAGACGCTCCGCGCTCGCGCTGCTGCTGTCGGCCGCTCCCGGCCCCGTGGGTATCCTGCCCGTCGGACGCTCCGCGTCCCTCGGCGGATCCACCGCCGGGCGAACCCGCTGGCTCCGCCAGCGACCGGACCTCGAGGCGATCCACCGTCACGCCCCGCGCTTCCAGCGCCGCCCGAAGACTCGCCAGTTCACGGTCAAGCAACCCCCGTGCCACGTCGTTGTCGGCAGACAACACCCCGTCGACACGCCCCTGCGAAACACGCAAGTCGATCTGGACCTCGCCGAGCGTGTTCGGCGCGAGCTTGAGCCGCAGCGACCCGCCGTCGGAACGCAGCAGCTGCGCGAGCCCGCGCGAAACCTGCCGCGCGACTTCGGCCGATCGACCCCGCGGCGCCGGCGACTGAGCAAGCTTGAACACCACGCTCGGCTTCGACGCGGGACGTCCGCCCAGCCCAGCGGTCGTCTGCCCGCTGCCTCCGCCGCTCACGCTCGTCACCAACGCCCGAGCCGACAGCCCAGACACGCCGAGCGCCGGTGCCGTGAGCACGGCGCCTCCGACCGCCGAGGCCTGACCCGTCGCAGGTTCTTGAGCCCCGGTCCCGGCCGCCGGAGCAGCGTCGGCGTCCGCCCCGCCCCCGCGGGTCGCCGGCTGGCCGCTGCCGCCCGCCGGCCTCGAAACCGGCTGCCGCGGGCTCTCGCTCCGGCGCTGCGCCGTGGCTCCGGGTTCACGCCGGGGCTCGGTTTGGTCACTGCGCTCGATCGATTCGGACGTCCCCCGCGCCTGCGATCCCGGGGCCTGCACCGCGGCGCGACGATCCGCGCGCCGTTCGCGAGCCGAAGCGTCGATAGATGCCTCTGATCGACCGGCGTCTGGCTCACGCGGCCCACGAGCGTCGCGAGCCGCGTTCTGAGCCGCCTGCTGCTGCCCCTGCACGAAGCCGAGCGTCGCGGCGAAGCTCAGATCTGCGAGCGACGACGAGCCCTCGCGTGCCGACGAACGAACCGCGTCCTCATCGGGGGGGGTCGTCGGCACGGTCGAGATCGTGGTCATCCTCCTGGGCTCTCCATCGCGGTTGGGGTCGTCGTCGCGGCCGCGGTCTGCAGCCCGCGCGTCCGGAGCCGTTCCAGCAAATCGGCTGCCAGCGCCGCGTCCCCCTTCTCGATCTCGGCGACCACCTTGCCGCGTTGGCGGAGCTCAAGCCCGTCAAGGTACGAAACCACCTGATCGCGCCCGCTGACCTGCTCGACCTCAAGCAGCATCGAGGCCGCGGTCTTCGTCGGCACGCTCGCGAGCGTCTCGAGCGCGACCCGGAAGCGGTCGTCTTCCTCCGCCTCGCGCAGCCGGCGACGCATCTTGGCGAAGTCCGACTTCTCCCGCTCGAACTCTGAGCGGTCCGCGTCGAGCTCCGTCCGCTCGGTCGCGAGCGATCGCCGCAGGTCGCCGACCTCCCGCTTCAGGCGCTCCGCGCGCTCCTGCAAGACCTCGTCGCTCTCAAGCTTGCGTTCGGTCCACTGCTCGGCCGTGAGCGGCGGCTCGGCCAGCTTGACCGCTTCGATCTCAGCCTCGGCCGCGAGCTGCTGCTCGACTTGCGCTTGTTCGAGCCGCGCGTCGCGCTCGGCCGTCGTCTCAGAAATCAGCTCGATCAGCGTGTCCACGCGCACGCGGTCGATCCGGCCCGACACCGCAAGAAACGCGAGCCCCCCGACGACCAGCAGGAAGTTCAGCAGCGCGAACCCGACAAACCCGTACCAAGCCGATTTCATGCCGCCTCCTCCACGCCGCCCGCCCCGAGCCAAGGTGTCCCGTCAGAAGACGGCCCGTCCCCCGAGGACCGGCCCCCGGAAGCACGGACCGAAACCAAGTCATCGATCTCCGCGAGCTCCCGCTTGAGCTCGGCCCGCTTGTGCTCCTCGGCCCGCCGCTCGCGCAGCAGCTCGAGCGAACGGCGTGCCGTCGCCGCATTGAGCAGCTCCGACCGCGCCGCCCCGATCCGCCGCAGCACGCCCGCCAGCGCGATCGCGGTCCGCTCGGCCTCGGCCCGAGACCGCACCGCCGAAGCCGCCTTCGACCGCAGCGCCGACACATCGACGCTCCCCCCCGCCGCGACCTCACGCACGGTGACGCGGTCGCCGAGCAGGTCTCGGCGGATCGCCCGCAGGCGCTCCTCCATCCCGCCGCGTTCGCGCTCAAGCTCCGCCAGCCGCCGCTGCTTCTGCCGCTCCTCGTGACGACGCACACGGAGCACGGCCTCGTACTGGAAGACGAACCGGCTCACGCCGTCGCCCCGCCGGCCGCCCGCGACGCCTCGATCCGCCGGACAAACTCGCCCGACTCCATCGCGATCGACAGCAGCTCGCGTCGCGACACTTCAAAGTCGGCGAGCTCGCGCGACTCCTGCTGCAAGAGCGCGCGCAGCCGGGGCATGAACGCGACCGCGACGTCGACCGTCGGGTCGGCCCCCTGCGCATACGCGCCGATCTGAATCAGCTCCTCGACGTCGGCGAAGCTCGCCAGCAGCCGCTTCGCCTGCGTCCAGGCCGCGCGGTGCTCGCCGTCAGAAACGTGGTCGGCCACGCGGCTGACCGAGTCCAGCACGTCGATCGCCGGGAAGTGACCCTTCTGCGCGAGCCTGCGGCTCAGCACCACGTGCCCGTCCAAGATGCCCCGCGCCGCGTCGGCGATCGGCTCGGTCAGGTCGTCCCCCTCGACCAGCACCGTGTACAGGCCCGTGATCGAGCCCGACCCTTCAAGAGCACCCGCACGCTCGAGCAGGAGCGGCAGCTCCGCGAACACGCTCGGGGTGTAGCCCTTGGTCGTCGGCGGCTCGCCCACCGCGAGCCCGACCTGACGCTGCGCGTGCGCGAAGCGCGTCACCGAGTCCATCATCAGGAGCACGTCGAGCCCGCGGTCGCGGAACGACTCTGCGATCGCGCACGCCGCCTTCGCCGCCCGGATCCGCATCAGCGGCGACTCGTCGCTCGTCGCCGTCACGACGACCGACCGCGCGAGCCCCGCCTCGCCCAGCGCGTCCTCGACGAACTCCCGCACTTCGCGGCCGCGCTCGCCGATCAGCGCGATCACGTTCACGTCCGCGTCGGTCCGCAGCGCGATCGACCCGAGCAGCGTCGACTTGCCCACGCCCGGCCCGGCGAACACGCCCACCCGCTGCCCCCGGCCCATCGGCGTCATCAGGTCGACCGCCCGCACGCCCGTCCGCAGCGGCCGCGAGATCCGCGCCCGGTCCATCGCCCGGATCCGCTGCGGCACCATCGGCGCCGGCGCCACACCGCCCAGCGGCCCGCCGCCGTCGATCGGGGTGCCCATCGCGTCGACCACCCGCCCGAGCAGCCCCTCCCCCGACGGCACCGTCGGCTCGCGACGCTCAGTCACGACCAGGTCTCCAGGCCGCAGCCCCGACGCTTCCCCGAGCAGCATCACGATGGCGCGCGACTCATCGAAGCCGACGACCTCACCGAGCGCACGGACGCCCGGATCGCGGGCCGGCTCGCTCCCGATCTTCGCGCCTTCGGCCCGGATCGACACAAGCGTGCCGACCGGCATCGGGAGGTCTCGCACGAGAAGCGTGAGCCCGCGAAGCGCCGCCACTCGGCCCACGACCGCCGCGGGTTCGGAGCCGAGCACCGCGTCGACCTCGTTCGCGATCGACCACCGCAGCCCCGTCATGCCGCCAGCTCGCCGACGTCGCCCGCGTCGTCTTCACCGGCCGGCACTGACGCCTCGCGGGTCACCTCCATCGGCTCGGTCCGCACGGATCGCCGCTCGATCGCTGGGGTTAACGCCTGAAGAATCCGCTGCACACGAGTTTCGATCGTCGCGTCGACCAGCCCGCCGCCCTGTGTCGAAACAACCACCGACCCAGGAGTCAGCGACTCATCGACGACGATCTCGGCCTGGCCGCCCTCGTGCAGACGCGTCATGATGCCCGGCAGCGCCTCTCGAACAGTCGGCTCGTCTTGAGACGATATTCGAACCTTCGCCCGGCTCGGGTCGGCGACCACACGCAACGCCTCTTCGGCCACACGCCCGACCGCTTCCGGATCGAGCTCGATCGCCCGCAGCGTCACCCGCTCCACCAGACCCGCCGCGAGGCGAAGAAACTCCTGCCGAGCCGAGACGAGCATGCCCTCGCGAGCACCCTCGAACGAGACCAGCGCCCGCTCCCAGGCCGCCGCGAGCGTGCCGAGCCGTTCGCCGTGCTCGCCGAGCGCCGCCTCTCGGCCCTCGGCAAGCCCCGCCGCCAGGCCCTCGGCGTGCCCCGTCTCGTACCCCTCACGATGCCCGGTTTCTGTGGCGTCGCCGATCAGCCGAGTCCGCTCGGCCTCCGCGTCCTCGATCAGCCGCTTCGCACGCTCCTCGGCTCGACGCACGATGCGATCGGCCTCCCGCGCGATATCGCTCAGGTCCAGCCGAACGGCGTCCGCGTGCGTCTTCGCCGCCAGATCACGCTTCACAAGGCCCATCGGAACTCCCGCCCTTCTCCAACGAACACACCCACCGGGACACACCCGCCGGTCAAACCAAGAGGTCCGAATCGCCGCCGCGGCCCGCGATCACGATCTCGCCGGTCTCCTCCAGACGTCGCACGATGTCGACGATGCGCTGCTGCGCTCCCTCAACGTCGGTCACGCGTACCGGGCCCATGAACTCCATGTCTTCCTTGATCAGCGTGACGGCTCGTTCCGACATGTTGCCGAAGATCTTGTCCTGAAGCTCCTGGCTCGCGGTCTTGAGCGCCAGCACCAACTCCTCGTTCTCGATCTCCTTGAGCACGGCCTGGATGCCCTTGTCATCAACCAGCATGATGTCCTCGAAGACGAACATAAGTCGGCGGATCTCTTCGACAAGATCCGGGTCCTCCGCCTCAAGACCTTCGAGGATCGTCTTCTCGGTCGTGCGGTCGGCGAGATTCAGAATCTCTGCAACCGTGGGCACCCCGCCGAGCTTCTCGGTCGATTGAACCAGCATCGAGCTCAGCCGGCTCTCGAGCGCCTTCTCAACCTCTCGCACGACATCCGGGTTCGTCTGGTCCATGTTCGCTATGCGCTTGATCACCTCGACCTGTTTGCCGGCCGGCAGCTTGCTCAGCACCTCGCTCGCCTTATGAAACGGCAGGTGGCACGTGATCAGCGCGATCGTCTGCGGGTGCTCGTCCTGGATGAACGTCAGCAGGTTGTCGCTCTCGGCCCGCTGAAGAAAGCTGAACGGCGTCTTCTGCACGTGCGTCTGGATCTGGCCGAGGATCCGTTCCGCCTGCTCGGGGTCGAGCGAGCTCCTGAGCAGCTCCCGGGCCGCGTCAAGGCTCCCTTCCTGCGCGTGCTGCATCGCGACGGCCGTGTTGTAAAACTCGTTGAGCACCGCACGCTGCAGGGCCGGCGGCACCGTCCCGAGGCCGGCGAGCTCGCGCGTGACCTCCTCCACCGTTTGGGGGTCCAGATTGCTCAACACACCCTTGGCCTTCTCCGGCGGGATCGCCAGCAGCACGATCGCCGCCTTCGTCAGGCCCTCGATCTCACTGATCGAGCTCGGCAGCTTCTCGTTCGGTCGCCTTGGCATGCCCGTCGTGCTCTCCTCGCGTCAACCGGACCGATCAGTCCGGCTGGATCCAGCGACGCAGCAGCCTGGACGCGAACTCCGGGTCCGCGTCGACAAGGTTCCCGATCTGCTCGAACAGCTGCTGACCCTGCACCGCCTGGTCGTCGAGCTCGATGCCCGCCATCGGGCTGTCGCCCTCGGAGGCCTCGCCCACGAGGTCCGAATCGACCTGGAGCTGCTTGGGCACCCCGCTAAGATCATCGGCCGCGGGCAGTTCGGGCCGCTTGTTCGCCTGCTTGACGGTCATAAGCATCATCGCGACCGCAACGACCGCGAGCAACCCGAGCGCGATCGTGTCGAGACCGGCGCTAATTGGCGAGCCACCCCCACCGCCGCCGAACACGCTGAGCGCCCCGCCGAGCCCCCCGAGCCCCCCGGGGCTCGCCTGGGCCGCCGCGAGCGTCGCCCCCGGCATCAGCGACACAACCACGCTGCCAAGCACCCGCTCGGTCGCCGGCCCGTCGCCGGTCTCGGCGACCTCGCGCGGCAGGTGCGGCTCCAGGCTCGCCGCGATCCGCGAACGCTCCGCCTCGAACCGGGCGTTAATCGTCTCGGCCGTCGGCTCCTCACCCTCCGCCGCGTCCGGCCCGGCCTCGGCCCGGATCAGCTCGGCGATGTACCCGCTCGGCACGTTCACCGACACCGCCACACGCGTCGGCATCCCCCGCGGGTCGACGACGCTGGTCGATTCTGTGCCGAAGCGGTTCTCGAACTCGGTGGTGCTATCGGCGTCGGTCAGCGCCGGGCTGTCCGACGCGCCGACGTCGAGATCGGCCCCGGTGTTCGCCTGCACGCCCGGGCGGGCACCCCGGTCCGCGGTGCGCTGCTCGAGCTCCTTGGTCATCTCGCTCTTGATCAGCGAGACCGACCCCTCGTTGTTCTTGAGCTGCTTGAGCGTCTGCGTCGTCCGCCGCGTCACGTCGACCTCGGCCGTCACCGCGACGATCACCCCCGGGATGTACGACAGCAGCCCCGCGAGCTTGTCGCGCGTCTGGCTCTCGACCTTCTGCGCGTGCTCCAGATAGCTCGACGACACCGTGTCGTCGTCGGACCGGACGCGCCGGGGAAGCCCGGTCGAAGCGTCGATCACGCTCACCCGCTCGGGCCGCAGCCCCGCCTTCGCGCCCGCGACAAACCGGGCGACCGCGTCGACGAGCCCCTGCCCCATCGCCCCGCCCGACTCGGTCGTGACCGTGACGCTCGCCGTCGGCACCCGCGTCGCCATGCCCAGCCCGTGCGGCGGCGGCGCGTCGATCATCACGCTCGCCGACCGCACGCCGCGGAACTCGCCCAGCGTCCGTGCGAGCTCGTTCTGTAGCGCCATGTTGTAGAGCTGCTCGTTGAGCTCCTTGGGGTTCGTCCAGCTCTGTCGTTCGATGATCCCCTCGAACAGCATCGAAGTGTCGCCCGGCATGCGGCCGTCCTGCTGCATCCGCGCGACGATCGCCCGCCGATCGTTCGGACGCACCATCACCTCGCCCGCGCCATCTTGGTAGTCAAAGCCCGAGGTCGAGAGGAACGCGACCGCCTCGGCCTGCGTCTCCGCGGCCGCCCCGGGCAGCAGCTCCACCATCGTGGGCTTGGCCGCGTACTGGCTCAGCAGGAAGAGCGTCATCAGCATGATGACACCGAGCGAGCCGATCAGCAGCCGCTGCGTCGCCGAGAGCTTGCGTGCCTGAGCGGCGATCGTTTCGAACGCCTCGCGGAGCGATCCCATGCGACGTCGGCCTCCTTGCCCACTCAGACGCCCTCCTGGCGTCTACCGCGCAGTACCGCGGCACTAGCCCAGATCGTCGCCCGCTCCTCATTGTCTTGAATATGCGCCCGCGAGCGCAGCACCTGCGCGGCTCGGCCGATCCCGCGCCTCGCCCAGAAGGCGCACAACCGCTACACGCGGAACTGCTGGATCTGGTCGTACGCGTCGACGACCTTGTTCCGGACCTGCTGGAGCAACTGGAACGCCATGTCCGCCTTCGCGGTCGCCATGAGAACGTTCTCGACGTCGGCCCGCTCGCCGGTCTGAAGGTCCTCGATCGCCCGCGTCGCGTCTTCCTGGAGCTCGTTCACGCGTTCGAGGTTTTCCTTGAGCACGTCGCCGAACGAAGGCCCGGCTACAGGGTTCGGCTGCGCAGGCCGCCCGCTAGGCGTCTGACCGACACCGCCGGCACCGCCGCCCGCCTGAATGAAGCCAAGTGGATCACCCATCCGTCCGTCCTATCGGCCCGGCGAGCTCCGCCCGACCAAAAGCGCCCCCCCAGAAACACCCGATCCCAGCTCGCCCGACCCGTCCAAGGCCGGGTCTCCAAAGACCAAAACCGTTACGCCAGCAGCGTCAACGCCTGGTCGAACATGTCCTTGCTCGCCTCGACCGCGGCCACGTTCGCCTCGTACGCCCGGACCGCCTCCAGCGCGTCCACGCGCTCGTTCGCCGAGTTCACGTTCGGGTACATCACGTACCCCCGCTCGTCCGCGTACTTGCTGCCCGGCTGGTACCGGGGCACGAGCGGCGCGTCGTCGAGCCCGATCTGCTTCACGTGCGCCCCCATCGCCCGCCCCGAAGGGTCCGACGCCGAGGGATCGCCCGAGGACAAATACGCGACGCGACGCCGATACGGCTCGTACTCGCCCGCGGCGTTCAGGATCGCCGACGAGTTCGCGATGTTCGCCGAGATGACCTCGAGGCGGGTCCGCTGGGCGATCATGCCGCTGGTCGAGATATCGAGAGATCCGTACACGTCTCGTCCGCCTCCGCCCGCTTAGACCGCCCGCTCGGCGATCGCGTTCCGCATCTGCTGCACCCTGTTCCTGAGCAAACCGGTTGCCAGCCGGAACGCCGCGGCGTTCTCCGCCAGCGCCTGCATCGTCCGCTCGAGGTCGCGGTTGTTCCGGTCGTGGAACAGCACGTTGCCCGACGGTGTGCGCGGCGTCAGCCGAAGCCGGCCCGACGCGTCCCGCGTCACCTCGCGCGTTTCTTGCCACCCAAGGTCCCCGCCGCCCGGCCGCACGCGGCCGGCCGAGCCCCCCGACCGCCGCTCCTCGACCGCCTCCCGCAGCACCTTCTGAAACCCCCGCGGGTCGACGTCCATCGGCCGGAAGTCCGGCGTCGACAGGTTCGCGATGTTGTTTGCGAGCAGCTCCTGCCGCCGCGCGGCGAACTGCACGCTCGCCGCGAGCGTCGGGACTGCCCCCGCGTTGGTCACGCCGTCGATCAGCACGCGAAGACCCCTCGCAATCGCCGCGCCAGCCCGAAGCCGCCGTCCGCCACGAACCGGCTCACAGCGTCGCCTCGACCAGGTTCTCTTCCTTCCACTTCTTGAGCTTCAGCCCCAGCGTGCGCACCCCGATGCCAAGCTCCCTCGCGGTCTTCTGACGGTGCCCGCCAAACTTGCCGAGCGTCTGCACGATGACCTCCCGCTCGATCTCCGCCAGCGTCTTCCCGTCGGCTTCGACCGCTTGGGCCATCAGCTCGGCCACGCGGTTGGGCGCGTACCCGTTCCTCGCAGCCCCGTTCGACAGCGGCAACGCCCGCTCGGGCACCTCGACGACCGGCGCGCCGTCCCAAGCGGGCTCGCCGGTCTCGCCAACCCCCATCGCTCCGGTCTGCATGGCTCTGGTCTCCATAGCTCCTGTCCCGCCGACCCCGAGCCACGGCCGGATCAGCTCCTCGCCGATGACCGACTCGTCGCCCCCGAGCCTCGCCAGGACGACCGCCCGCTCGCAGATGTTCTGCAATTCCCGCACGTTGCCGGGCCAGCCGTACTCGCGCATCGCGAGAATCGCCCCGCGGTCGATCTCGGGCACCGCACGCCCCTCCCGGTCGGCGATCACGCGCACGAAGTGCTCCGCCAGCTCGGGCACGTCCTCGAGCCGGTCGCGCAGCGGCGGCAGGTGCACCGGCAGCACGTTCAGCCGGAAGAACAGGTCCTGCCGGAACTTCCCGCCCCGGACCTCGCGGGGCAGGTCGCGGTTGCTCGTCGCCACGACGCGCACGTCCACGCCGATCGTCGTCGACGAGCCGACCCGCTCGAACGCCCGCTCCTGCAGCACGCGCAGCAGCTTCGCCTGGAGCCCCGTCCCGATCTCCGAGATCTCGTCGAGCAGCAGCGTGCCCCGGTGCGCCAGCTCGAAACGCCCCTTGCGCGCCTGATCCGCCCCCGTGAACGCGCCCTTCTCGTGCCCGAACAGCTCGCTCTCCAGCAGGCTCTCGCTGAGCGCCGCGCAGTTCACCGCCAGATACGGCTCGGGCGAGCGGTCGCTCAGCTCGTGCACCGCCCGCGCGACCACCTCCTTGCCGGCCCCGCTCTCGCCCACCACCAGCACCGTTCCCTGGCTCTCGGCCACGGCCAGCACCTGCTCCTTGACCCGCCGTATCGCCGGCGACGAACCGATCAGCCGGTCGAGCCCGGCGCCCCGATCCGAACCCGCCGCCGGGTCGCGCGGCTCTTCCGCCGCCGCCCGCAGCACCCGGTTCTCGCGGATCAGCCGGCCGTGCTCGATCGCCCGCTTGATCGTCACCACGACCTCGTCGCCCTCGAACGGCTTGCCGACGTAGTCGAACGCCCCGAGCTTCATCGCCTCGACGGCCGTGTCGATCGTCCCGAACGCGGTCATCAGCACCACGGGCAGGTCGGTGTCGATCTCGCGGATCCGCCCGAGCAGGTCGATCCCGGTGCCGCCCGGCATCTTCAGGTCGGTCAGCACCGCGTCCGGCCGCTCCCCCGCGACGCGCTCGTACGCGGCGTCGGCGCCCGACGCCGTCACCACCCGCAGGCCCGCGCGGACGAGCGTCGACGCGACGCTGTCGCGCATCAGCTCCTTGTCGTCCACCACGAGCACCGTCGAACGCTTCTGACTCATGCCGCTGTCTCCCTGGCCGCCGTCGGCCCGCTCTCGGTTTGCTCGATGACCGACTTGTTTTCCTGCACGAACGCGTCCGCGGGCGAGCCGCCGGCGGCAGCCGCGGGCAGCACCAGCGTCACGCTCGCCCCCCCGCTCTTACCCGAGCGGTTGCGGACCTCGACCCGCCCGCCGTGCGCGTCGGCGATCCGGTGCACGATCGGAAGCCCGAGCCCCGTGCCGACCGCCCGCGTCGTAAAGAACGGGTTGAACATCCGCTCGCGCACCTCCGCGGGAACGCCCGGGCCCGTGTCCATCACGCCCAGCCGCACCCACGCACCCGAAGCGTCGCGCTTGGCGGTCAGACGCAGCTCGTGCTCACCCGGCTCGCAGCTCATCGCGTCCGCCGCGTTGCGCACCAGGTTGACGATCGCCCGGTGGACCAGGTCGGGATCGCAGGTCAGCTCCAGCCCGTCCTCGACCTCGACGCGCGCCGCGAGGCCCGCGAGGTGCCCGCGCGTCGCTTCGACCGCGCGCTCAATGAGGTCGTCCGCCCCGACCCTCATCGAGCCCGGCCGCATCTCCTTCGAGAAGTGCAGCACATCGGTCACTACCGCGTCCAGCCCGCGGACCGCGGTCCGGATCTTCGACGCCGTCTGCTTCTGCTCCGGGCGGTCGGCGAGGTCTTCCTCGAGCAGGCGCGCATAGAGCGTGATCGAGCCAAGCGGGTTGCGCACCTCGTGGGCGATGCCGGCCGCCATCTCACCGAGCGCCGCGAGCCGGCGCGATCGCTCCAGCTCTTCGTTCGCCCGCGCAAGCTCGCCCTGCAGCCGGCGGACCTCGCAAGACAGCGTCTCGTGCGTCGCCATCAGGCGCTCGGTCGCCTCGCTGAACCCGCGGACGAGCCCAGCGAGGTCATCGGCCGTGGGCGCAGGGGTGACGACCGCGACCGGGTCCGGATTCAGGTCCGCGGTGCTCATGCCCGGCGGTCCTCGTAGCGGGGTCCGCGGGCGGGCTTGCTCCCGCCATATGCCCGGACCGCGCCGGACGTCCGACGCGCCTTCGCCGACACGCCCGACAGCGTCTCGCGGTGCCGCCGCAGCGAAGACTGATCGGCTTCGTCGTGCTCGGCGATCGAACGCATCCGCCCTTCGATGCGACCGAGCAGCGTCTGCGTTTCACCCCGCGCCTCCGCCGGCATCTCCGCGACGAGCCGGTCCCACTCGGCCGACAGCGGCCCGAGGGCCTCGCCCACCGACACGATCTCATCGATCACGCCCTGGCGCTCCCCGAGCACGGCCAGAAGCTCGTCGGTCTGCCCCGCCTCGATCGCGTCGCGCTGGCGCGCGCACAGGCCTTCCAGCGCCGCGTACAGGGCGTCCTGCTCACGCACCAGCGTTAGCGCCCGTTCGTGCGGCGTCATCGGTCTGGCGTCGTCCATCAGCCACCCCCCGCGTTCGCCTGCGCGAACTCGTACGACGCGTCGAGCCAGCGTTCCCAGTCTTCGCGTGAAAGCGGGAGCAGCGGGTCGTCCCAGACCGCCGGGTCGAGCGACTCGTAGAACCGGCGCGCCCGCGCCCCGGCCGTGCCCGCGAGCTCGTACTCGCCCATCGCGACGTACGCGTTGAAGATCTGCATCATCGCCACCAGCGAGGCCGGATCCTCCGGGTAACGCTCGCGGGCGGTCGTGTACCGCGCGAGTGCCCCCCGGCGGTCGCCAAGGTCGTACTCGCAGTCTGCAACAAAGAAGTACGAGTTGCGGAGAAACAGCTCATCGAGCGGACGACGCAGCCTGGGGTCGAGCGACCCGAGCCCCTCGCGGACGCGGTCGTACTGCTCGACCGCAAGCCGTAGATGCTCCTCGCGTTTGACCTCGAGCGCTGCTCGCTCGGGCGCGGGGACATCCCGGATCAGCTTCTCGTCGATGCGGCCGGCCTCGCGACGCCGAGCGTCCGCCAGCCGGTACCGGAGACTGTGCACCCGCTGCTGGTCCGCGGCAAGCTCCACGGCCTCTTCCAAACGCTCGATCGCCTCGGGCAGTCGCCCGGATTGATAGTACAGCCTGGAGACCTCGACGAGCGCATCGAGGTAAATGCTGCTCTGCGGCCCGCCCAGACCACCGCGAAGAACCTTGAGCAGCAGCTGCTCGGCGTTCGCGTCGTTGGACGGGTCGCTGTCGAGCAGGTAGGTGCGCGCCAGGGGCGGGTAGCTCAGCGACGAGTACAGGCCCGCGCCGCTCGGACCCGGGCCCGCCGGGCGTCCGTCGCTCCCCTCGGACACGAGCCCTGAGTAAAGCTCCGCCGCCTTCGCGTACTCCCCGCGGGCGAAGTGCCCACGAGCCAGACGGAATGTGCCCTCCGCCCGGTTCGGGTGGTCGGGGAATCCGTCAACGAAGCGGGTCAGCATGCGGACAGCCGCGTCCTGATCGCCAGCGAGATCGAACGCCCGCGCTGCCTGCCACACGGCATCGGCGTACTCGGCATCATCGGTCAGTACCACACGGTCGGCGAGGTTCAGGCTGAGCGACGCGGCGTCGAGATAGTGCTCACGGGCCGTGTTCCGCGTGACCGGGTCGACGTCCGCGAGATCAACGAGCCCGGTCGACTCGGACATCGCTGCCGAAACGATCTCGTCGCCGCGCTCAGCGTGAGCAGCCGACGCCAGCCGCAGCAGCGACGTGGGCATCTCATCGACCGCAGCGAACAGCGGCTGGAGCACCTCGATGTACGAGAGCGCCGTCGAGACGTCGCCCGACGCCAGTCGCCCGTCGGCCTGTTCGATCGCGGCTCGCCAGATCCGTGAGGGATCCGTACGCATCGACGGCGCGACCGCGAGCTGCTCGCTCACCAGCTTCGCGTACGAACGCACCGCCTCGCCGTGCTCCTCCGCGCTCGCCGAGAGCTCGGCGAGCCCGAGCAACGCCGGCAGGTAGCTCGGGCTCGAGCCGAACAGCTCGATGATCTTGTCGTACCGCGACCGGGCACGGTCGAGATTACCCTTCTGCTGGGCGAGCCCCGCCTGTGCCAGCAGCACGCGGGCGGACAGAGCATCCGAATCGGGCAGCAGCTCGTCGGCTCGCTCGAGCTGCCGATCGGCCCGGCGGAAGTCGCCGTCCGCTTCATAGGCCTCGCCGAGCAGAAGGAAAAGCTCGGCGCGCGCCGGGTCTGACGCCGAATCGAGCTGGGGTACCGCGCGGAGCAGCCGCGCGACCGCCTCGTCGAAGTACCCGCGGGCGATCCGGATTTCGGCCTCCCGAGCGGCGATCCACGCCTCGTCGTCGGGCGTCAGCGCCCGCTCGTCTTGCAGGTCGCCGAGCCATGCGAGCGCGTCGTCGTACCCGTCCTCTCGGAGCTTCCACTGCACAAGCTCCCGGCGAATCTTGACCCGCTCGGCCGGCGGCTCAGCATCGGCCGATGCCGCCCACGCCTCGTCCCGCTGCCCGAGAGCGAGCAGCGTGCGAGACAGGCGTAAAGCGTCGATCACGGGCACCCCCCCAGCCAGGCGCTCGTGCTTTTCGTACTCCTCAAGAACCCGCTCGTGATTCGTTGCGACGTCGATCCCGTCGGCGAGCTGTTTCAGGTAGATCGTTCGAGCCCGCAGCAGGTGGAACCGTGCACGAACCTCGTCCGTGAACAGTTCGTCGGAAGAACTAAACCCGCGCACACGCCCGTTGAGGACCTCGAACGCCGCGTCGTACCGGCCCGAATCAATGAGCTGACCGGCCCGATCAAGATCGGCCCGAATGTCAGGCAGCGGCCGGTTCACCCACCCGCTGTACAGCCCGCCGGCCAGCAGTGTCAGCCCAACAGCCATCGCCGGCACCTGCCAGAGATCGCGCACACCCCGCGCGGCCGGCTCCGGCTGAACGTCCCCGCCTTCCAGAACCTCGTCTTCTGCCACCCGCGCCTCCTGCGCCGAATCAATGCTGCGCCTCCGTGCGCACGTTTGGCGTATCGGGCCCCCGCTCCTCATGTCTGCAATACCAACGTCTCGGATTGATCAGACTGCCGGGCGACCCCCGCACCCGCCCCGGGTCAGAACCGGCGCCTGAAGGGGCAGCGCGGGATCACACTTCCGGTGCACTGTCGTCGGTGTTGCCCTCGGACGGCGGTCGCCGTGGCGAGACGACCACGGCTGTCCGTGTGGACACATCACCCATATGCCGCCGCTCGCGGGACGCGGCGCCGAACGCGGCCACGGGGGGCAGCAGGAACCGCACGCCGTTGCGAGCCAGCGCCGCCCAGAGGGTCGGCCGCCGGACCGCCCGGTGCTCGGCGTCGGCCGCCGACGCGTCTACCCGACCGCCGTCGGTCCGCACGGTCGCGACGGACACCACCCTCAGCCCCAGCAGCGCCTTGCCCAAGCTGCGGCCGAACAGGGCCTCGCCGATCGACGAGTGCAGGATCGCGAGGAACACCGCCGCGGTGAGCACCGACCCGCCGCCGACGAGCGACGCAAGCGCGACCGCCGGTGCCGCGTCCACGAGCCACGCCGCCGCCCGCGCCCCGGGCGACGCGAGCGCCACCCCGTGCGGCAGAACCACAACCTGATCGGCCGCCCGCGGCCCGAGCGCTCCGAGCAACACCAGCACGGTAAAGACAAACAGCAACAACGCCAGGCGTCGGAAGTCCTCGGTGCTCACGGGCACGGCTGGCCCGCCGTCGCCGCGGTACAACTCCTCCCCGGTCAGCAGGCTCACCTCAACGATGCGCCAACCTGTGGGGCCCGAAGACTGCGCCAGCGCCGACCCGACGGACGGGTCAACGGGCACGCTCCAGACAAACGCGAGCCGGCCGCTCTCGGCCCGGACCACAGGGACCGCGTCGGCAGGCGCTTCGATGCCGCTCACCACTGGAGCCAGCCCGTCGAGGGTGACCGCGTCGACGCTCCACCGCGGCTCGCCCTCGTTGTCGCCGCGAGACGCCCGCACCGCGAACAGCCCATCTTTCCACGCAACGACATCCGAAGGCCGAACCCCTTCAACGAAGAACGATTCGACACGCCAGCCGTCCTCATCGAGCAGCCAAAGCCTCAGACCGGTCGGCCCCGTCGCGAGCACCGCGGCGCCGCGATGGTGGCCCGCCACGACTGACGCGTCGGCTCCGAAGCCGCCCTCTGGGACGGGAAACGTCTCCCACCGCCCCGCGGCCAAGCGGAGGAGCGACTCGCCGCTCTCAGCCAGCACGATGGTGCCGGTGTCGAAGACGCCTATCCCGTCGACCGACGACAGCTCGGGCAGGCTTGGCAAGGGCGAGAACCCCTTCAAAGGGCGGAACGCCCAAGCCCCAGGGGGGCCGCCGGTGCCGGCGGTCAGGCGGAACACACGGTTGTCCTGAACGATCGTGACCGACTCGCCCTTGGCCGCCATCGCGCGGAGCGGGCCGGTCAGCCGTCTGGCGACCGCGAGCTGTCCGGGCCGCGTGCGCTCTGCCGCGGGCGGCAGGAACACCAGCGTGCGTTCGCCGCTGATCGGGTGGGTCGCCTCGACCCAGGAGTACCCCTGATCCGATCCGGCCGACTCCTGGGCGTTTGACGCGGCGGTCGCGACGATGACCCAGCACACCACACATCGGAACAGAACCTGTAGCACGCGCGATACTAGCCGCCCGGCTCAGAGAGCCCTTGGTCCTGAGTATCGACGACAGGCGGGCGGGACACGTCGACGACTTCTTCCACGCCGTAGGTCTTGTTGAGGACGTCGAGCCGAAAGATCCGGGCGTTGGGTCGGCGCGGGTTGATCTCGGGATCGCTCAGAGAGACCCGCACCGAGCCGACCCCGCCCTCATCACCCGGCACGGTGACCTCGATCTTGGAGGGGATGACGGGCGGCGTGCGCCCGCCGCCGCGCACGGCGACCCGCGCGGGGTCGGACAGCACCGAACCGAGCAGCAGGTTTCCTGTCGCGTCGCGGGCCTCGGCGCGCACTGGTGCCGCCGAGCCGAGCCGGACCTCGACCGAGAGGACCGAGCCGTCGCGCCCCGGAACATCGAGCCACGCCGTCCCGGGGCTCGAACCGCGGCGGATGCTCGCAAGGCCAGCGTCGATCGGCCGAAGACCCGCGAGGGACAAGAAGCGAGCGGGATCGATGCGGAGCCCCTGCACCGTGATCGCGTCGCTCGCGCCCTCCGGCACCACGTACGCAACGGGTTTGTCGACCGCGTCGATCAACCACCCACCGCGACGACCATCGCCGATCTCCCCGGAACCGAAGTGGATGTACGTCCGATCCGGGCCCCCGATCGTGTGGGCGACCAGAGCGGGCGCCACAAACATGAAGTGCCCGTCGCCCTGCTCCCTCGCGGGCTGGCCATCGGCGTTGAGATAGGTCAGCGACGTGACCGCCCTGGCCCAGAGGCGGTCGAGCCCGTCGATGCGGGCGTTGAACGCATCGGCCAGCTCAGACGCCGGGGGGAGGGGCTGCTCTGGCTCAGCGGGCCGAGCCCGCGGGGCGCAGCCCGCGAGCCACGCGACGCCAACCCCTAGCGCGGCCCCGAATGCAGCCACGATGCTCAGTTCACGCCTCATCGAGACCCACCAGCGGTCCGAGCCGCTCCGCGACGCGGCTCAGATCGTCCGGGCCGAAACCGCCCGAGAGGATCTCGATCGGCTCGGCCACGCCGAGTTCTTCCCGCTGCTTGACGGTACGAACCTCCCGGACGACCAGCCGGTCTCGGTCGGTCTCGACGAGTTCCAGGACGCGCCTGCGGACGAGCTCGAGCGCGAGGAAGTGCCGCACACAGGCGACCACGCGCTTCCCGGCGTTGTCAACACCGGTCTCGCCGTCCGACGCACCGCTCGGCTCGTCCGGGGGCTCGGTCTCGCCGCGCTGGACGAGTTCGAGAAGATCTTCGGGACCGAGCAGCGTTTCGGGCGTGGGGCCGGCGACCTTCGCTGTGGTCCGCCACCAGGCGAGCGTCAGGCCGGCTTCGGGCCGCGCCCCGCGCTCCCAAGCGTTCGCGCCGAAGTCGAGCCGGATCGGCATCTCGTCCGGCCCGGGCTCGACGAGCACGGCCACGATCGGCTCCGCCTGCCGGAACCGCTCGCCGGTCGCGGCGCACGCCTCGTTCCGACGCCCCAGCGGTACAGAAGGCATCCCACCGGCCATCCAACGCTCTCCCGGACACCCGGCCGCGGCCGAACGCCCCATGGCTCGCTCGCGGGCGGTCAGCGGCAGGTCAGCTCGAAGAACCGCTGCCCCGTGCCGCCCGAGCCGACCACGAACCGTTTCGAAAGCCCGCAGCGCGGGCACCGGGCAACATAGGCACGCCCGTCCGCGTCGCGGAGGACACGCTGGTAGGCGTTCGCGCACTGAAAGAACACGCGGATCGACGGGCGTCCGTCGTCGGCGGCGTGGGATCGGGTCGCTGCTCGTCGTTCGGCCATGCGGCGGGTATCGGCACGCCCGCCGCATAGACTTTCCGATGGAGGACCCGCCGATCCATCAACGCCAGGACTCCTGGCGCGGACGCCTCCACCGTCAGGACGTCTGGCGTGACCTCTGCCGGCCCGGGCTGAACGCTCCCTACAAACGAAAGGGCGGCCCGCTCAACCCCTTCGCCGCCGACCCCTCGCACAACATGGCCTGGCGACGCCGCGTCGTCGGCCCCGTCCGCCGACTGATGTACTCGGCCCGGCTCCGCACCACCGACGGGCTCTGCCTGCCCGACTTCCTCGGCATCGGGGCCCAGAAGGCCGGCACCACCTGGCTCTGGAAGAACCTCAACCAGCACCCGAGGCTCGCGCTCGCGCGCCCCAAAGAGCTCCACTACTTTTCCTTCCACGACTGGGCGCCGCTGGAAAACTACAGCGACATCCTCGACCGGGCCCTGAGAAAGAAAGCCCCGACCGCGCAACGCGTCGGCGAGATCTCGCCCGTCTACGCCTCGATGCCCCCCAAGCGGATCCGCTTCCTCCGGCGGCTCATGCCCCGCGTCAAGGTCGTCCTCCTCCTTCGGCATCCGATCGACCGCATCTGGTCGGCCGCGCGGATGCAGCTCGTCCGCCGGAAGCGTCAGTCGCCGGCCGACATCCCGCTCGAAGCCTGGCTCGAGCACGTCGACAGCGCCGGCTGCGTCGCGCGCACCGACTACGTCTCCATGCTCAAGAACTGGCTCGCGGTCTTCCCGCCCGAGCAGATCTTCGTCGGCTCGTTCGAGCAGCTCACCCAGCAGCCCGCCGACCTGCTGTCGCGCGTGTTCCGCTTCCTGAAGGTGACCGATCTGAGCCGGTCGATCGCGGGCGAGGGCTCGAGCCGCGTGTTCGCCGGCCCGCCCGCCGAGATGCCCCCGGCGCTCTACGAGCACCTCGCCCGGCGGTACCGCCCCATGGTCGAGCGGCTCGCCGAGATGGAGCCGACGATCGCCGAGCCATGGCTCGCGACGTTTGACGAGCCCGCGTCGACGCCCGACGCCAAGACCGAAGAGCCGGCGTCGCACGAGCCGAAGGCCGGGGAACCGGAGACGCGTCCGCAGGCAGCTGAGAAGCCGGAGACCGCATGGTCAACACCCTGACCATCCTGCCCGACCCGCCGGTGCCGCCGGCGCCCGTGGGCGTGATCGCCGCGGCCGGCGACCTGCCGCTGCTGGTCGCTGAGGGGCTCGCGGCCCTCGGGCACCCGGTGCACGGGATCGGGTTTACCGGGCTCTACCACGAGCGGCTGCCCGGGCTGTGCGAGACCTTCCGCGAGATCGGGCTGTTCCGGGTCGGCACCTGGGGCCGGCGGCTGCGGTCCCAGGGCGTCCGCCACGCGATCATGGTCGGCAAGGTCGACAAGGCCGCGCTCATGCACGACCGTCTCAAGCTCGTCCGCCACGTGCCCGACCTGCGGACCATGCGGACCTGGTACCGTCGGCTGCGCCACGACCGGCGGTCGTACGCTGTGCTCGGCGCGATCGCCGAAGAGCTCGCCCGTGACGGGGTCCACCTGATCGATTCCACCATGCCGATCCCAGACCACCTCTCTGTCGAAGGCGTCATGTCGCGGACGCGCCCGACCGAGCAGCAGCAGAAGGACATCGAGTTCGTCTGGCCGCTGCTGACCGAGATGCTCCGGCTCGACATCGGCCAGGCCGTCGCCGTGCGTGACCGCGACGTGATCGCCGTCGAAGCCGTCGAGGGCACCGACCGGATGATCGAGCGGGCGGGCCAGCTCTGCCGCAACCGCGGGTGGACGCTGTGCAAGGGCGCCCGCGTCGGGCACGACCGCCGCAGCGACGTGCCCACGGTCGGGCCCAACACGCTGCACAACCTCCACGCGAACGGGGCCCGCTGCCTGGCGCTCGCGGCCGACGACGTGATCATGATCGACAAGCCGCGCCTGCTCGAGCTCGCCGACGAGCTGAACATCGCGATCGTCGGCGTCGCCGTGGGCCCCACCGCGACCACGACCGCATCGCGCGAGGTCGAGCCGGGCCCCGACGAGGGCGCTTAGCCCCAGCGATCGAACACGGTCAGTCGTCGCCCCACCCGCTCGCGGCCCTGGCGCCGCGCCCCGCGTGGTCCCACAGGGCTTCGAGCAGGTCGGCGGTGCCCTCTCCGGTCGCGCCCGAGATCATGAGCACCTCGTCCCGCGCCCCGAGCTTGAGCTCGCCGCGCAGCTCGGCGATCAGGGCCCGCCGGTCGTCGTCGTCGAGCAGGTCGGCCTTGTTGAGCACGATGATCTCGGGCTTCTCGGCGAGGTCCGGCGAGTAGCTGTCGAGCTCGGCCCGGATCGCGTGGTAGTCGCTCGCGACGGTCCGGCCCTCGCCCTCGGAGCCGGGCACCGAGTCGATCAGGTGCACGAGCACACGCGTCCGCTCGACGTGGCGCAGGAAGTCGTGCCCGAGGCCCGCGCCGCTGGCCGCGCCCTCGATCAGCCCAGGGATGTCGGCCAACACCAGCCGACGCTTCCCGCCGACCTCGGCGATCCCGAGCTGCGGTGTCAGCGTTGTGAACGGGTAGTTGGCGACCTTCGGGTGCGCCCGGGTCAGGGCCCGCAGCAGGGTCGACTTGCCGGCGTTGGGCTTGCCGACGAAGCCGACGTCGGCGATGAGCTTGAGCTCGAGCCGCGCCTCGAACCCGAGCCCGAGCGAGCCCGGCGTCGCCTTCAGCGGCGTCTGGTTCGTCGCGCTCTTGAAGTGCTCGTTGCCCAGCCCGCCGGTCCCGCCGCGGGCGATCACGATCTCGTCACCCTCCTTGAGATCGCAGACCAGCTCGCCCGATTCGTTGTTGAAGACCATCGTGCCCGGTGGTAGCTTGAGCACGCAGTCCTTGCCGTTGCGCCCGTGCCGCGAGCCGCTGGTGCCCTGCTGCCCGTGCTCGGCCCGCCAGTGGTGGACGCCGCGGAAATCCAGGAGCGTGTGCGCGTTGGCGTCGGTCACCGCGACGATGTGCCCGCCGTCGCCGCCGTCGCCGCCGTCGGGCCCGCCCTTGGGGCGGTACTTCGCGCGGTAGAACGAGACACAGCCGTCGCCGCCGTTGCCCGCCTGCACCGAGATGACAGCATGGTCGATGAACACGACGGAGGATAGAGCCCGTGGGTTCGCGAGCCGGTGCGGTTACTTGGCCGTCGCTTGGACCGGTATCGCTGACCTTGCCGAGCGGGTCGGCCGGAGATGGTCGGCCGGTCGTTACGCGGCGCGACGCAGGTACTGTCCGCTCGCGAACTGCTGGAGCAGCCGCTCGCGGTCGCCGGCGTGGGCGAAGCGCGTGAACGCGGCCGCGAGGCTCACTTCACCCGGCAGCTCCGAATCGTCGAGCCAGACCGTGTTGCTGAACACGAAGACGGCCCGGCCGGGCCCGCCCGTCCGTGGCACACCGCTTTCGGCGATCCGCAGGTCGAGCCGTATCACCACGGGCGTGCCCGGCGCGACGGGCCTGTCGAGGTCAAACCGGACGCCCCCCTCGGAAACGTCGTAGGCGTGGCCCTCCATGGTGAAGTCGGTCTCATCGAGCAACCGAACCGCGATCGGGGTGTACATCGGTCTTACATCAAATCGCTCAAAGCGGCGACGCTCCATGTGCTGCGACATAGGGATTCTCCTAGCGACGGGCAGGAACACCGTCCCTCGCGCTCATTTCACATCGGCGATCTTGTCCCGCGACTACATACAACGATCAGACTGCTTGTGCGGAATGTGGCGGTCAGGTGGGATCAGGGCTGCTGTTCGCAAGAAGGTGCACCGAGACGCCCCGAACGCGGGTTTGGGAGTGACGCTCGGCTGCTTCGACCAGATCCACCGGGATCGATGCCAGGATTTCCGCTGAGAGACGCTCTGGCAGATCAATGAGCCGTCCATCTGGAAGCGCGACATGCACGTGCTCGCCCGTGGTCGCGTCGTACCGATCGGCGGCGCCCCGCGTCGGGATGCGTAGGCAGAGCCCCGCGGCGGTCAGAGCGTCCAGCGTGTTGTAGACGGTGGCAAGGCTCATGCCGCCAAAATCCTGGTGGACCTGACGGTACAGCTCGTCCGCCGTCGGATGGCTCGTCGAGCCCGCCAGTGCTTCAAAGATGACCTCACGCTGCTTGGTCAAGCGGAGCCCACAGGCGTGGAACAGGTCGCGCACGGAACTGTTGTCGCGCGGCAGCTTGGCTTTGATGGCACGGGAAATCTCAGACATCCGAATCAATTGTTGTCGGGAATACGCCCTGTGTCTATCGAGGGCGCTCATTGAGCCTCAACGGACGGGGAACTTCACCAGCCAGGAACAGGGGGTTGAGTTATTGGACGCTCGGGCGCGGTGAGCTTCATCCCGCGATGCACGATGCCGGCCTCGAGAAAATCCTCGGAGCAGGTCTGCCAACCGAGTCGGTCGTAGAAACCGATTGCGGTGACCTGGGCGTGGCAGTACAGTTCGGAGAGCCCGAGTGTGCCGAAGGCGTCGCCCTCGATCGTGGTCATGATGGCTCTTCCGAGTCCCTCTGATTGCCTCTGCGGGTCCACGGCGACCTGAACGACCCGGCCGCGTCGCTGGGGCTCAACGATCAACAGCCCGCACCCGAACACCCGCGGCCCGCCGGGCGTCTGTGCCATCGCGACGTAGTGCGAAGCAGCCTTCTCGACCTCGGGGTACTCCGCTACGTAACGCTCGAGCGTGTACCCGATCGGGCGTAGTAAGACACGCTCGCGAAGCTCACACTCAAGGGCATAAAGCGGATCGACGGTGGTGATTGAGCGGATGTCGGGCACGAGGCGTCATTATGGCAACATCCAGGCCTCCTGTCCGCTTCCGGGAGGCACGATGATTCGCGCAGCCTCGCGCATTGAAGAACGAGCGAGGTCTCCGAACGATCTGTCGATGACACCGACCAACTCAGAACCAGCCACGACCGAACCGTACCGCGACGGCGGCACCAGGGGCGGCAATCTGTTTGCACCTCTGTGCGAGTCGTGCGGCTACGCGTTGCAGGGGCTCTCACCCGACGAAGCGTGCCCCGAGTGCGGTCGGCTTGTGCGCACAAGCCATCCCCAAGCCCGAGCCGGTTCGAGATGGCAGCAGAGACGTTCGCTCGTGGCTTGGCTCGGTGACCTCCGGTCGATCGTGGGTGGGCCGAGGCGTTTCTTCGACACGGTCAAGCCAGACCGCACGAGCGATCTGTTCCTGATGAACATGGGCGTTTGCGCCGCGATCGCGTTTGTCGGGGTGCTCGCCGATGAGTTCATCCGGCGGCAGGGCCTGCCGGAGACCGCGGGCGACGCCGTGCTCGTCATCGTCCGCCCGATCGCGATGGGCCTTGGGGTCGGCGCGGGCTTCGGCATCCTCACGATGGTTGAGATTCTCGGTCTGCGGCTGTTCAGCCGTCGTCTTGTACGCCCGATCCCCTACCGAACGCTGTGGGCGATCTGTTCGCACGCGGCGGTTGGGTGGATCGTCGGGGCGGCCCTCCTCTCGGCGGTGTGGGGCACGGCGAGCTACTGGCACGCGCCGCTGAACCGGGCGATCAAGTATCAGGTGCCCAACGGGCTGACCCTGCTCATCCCGCTGCTGGTCGCGGTCGTGATCGGCATGGTGACGTTCGAGACGCTTGCCTTCGTTGGGGAGCGGCGGTGCCGGTACGCGAACATCCCGTCGGACGAGGGTGTCTGAATCCTGCTCACCCCCACCGTCGTACCATCGACCATGTTTCTCAGGCGTCCGACCCGTCAGATCCAGCTCGGCAACGACAAGACCGGGATCGTCCGCGTCGGCGGCGGCGGCGAGGGCACCGAGCCGGCCCCCGTGTCGGTCCAGACGATGACCGCGGGCTACACCCACGACGTCGACGCGTGCGTCGCGGAGGTCAACAAGCTGGCGGCGGCCGGGGCCGACGTGGTCCGCGTCGCGGTGCCCGAGAAGAAGGACACCGAGGCGCTCAGGCACATCCTCGAGCAGACCCGCGTCCCGATCGTGGCCGACGTGCACTTCCACTTCAAGCGCGCGCTCGAAGCGGTCGAGGCCGGCGTCCACAAGATCCGCCTGAACCCCGGCAACATCCAGGACCGCGACCAGGTCAACGCCGTCATCGACGCCTGCAAGGACGCGGGCATCCCGATCCGCGTCGGCGTCAACGAGGGCTCGATCATCGAGCGCAAGGACAAGCAGCGTCGGATGGAAGAGCTCGGCAAGTTCTTCGAGAAGACGTCGGCGACGAACACGATGTCGGCCAAGCACGCCCACCTGCTCGCGCTGATTATCGCCAAGCTCGAAGAGTACATGGACATCTTCGACGCCCGGAGCTTCCACGACGTCGCGATCTCCTGCAAGTCCATGGACGCGGCGTTCACCGTTGCAGCCTATCGAGAGGTCTCCGAGCGGTTCGACCACCCGCTGCACCTGGGCGTCACCCACGCGGGCCCGAAGGAGACGGGCGCGATCCGATCGATCGCCGCGCTCTCCGGGCTGCTGGTCCAAGGGATCGGCGACACCGTCCGCATCAGCTACGCGAACGACCCCGTCTACGAGGTCGAGGACGGGCTCGAGCTGCTCTACTCGCTCGGGCTACGCGAGCGCGAGGGCGTCGAGCTCATCGCCTGCCCGACGTGCGGGCGCATCCAGGTCGACCTGTTCACGCTTGTGCAGGAGGTCCGGGGCAAGCTCGCGACCGACATCACGGTGCCGATGAAGGTGGCGGTGATGGGCTGCGTCGTGAACGGGCCGGGCGAGGCCGAGGGCGCCGACGTCGCGGTCTTCGCGGGCAACCGCCGCGGCATCATCTATGTGCAGGGTGAAAAGGTCGCCAACGTTCCCGAAGAAGAGATCCTCGACCGCCTGCTTTCCGAGTGCCAGAGCTTTCAACGCCGCGTGCTCGCGGGTGAGGCCAAGCTCGGCGAGAAGGTCGTCGAGATCGTGCCGCCCGACCCGATCGGTGAGCTGGGCTCTGGGTTCGAGAAGATCGCCGCGGGCGCCGTCGAGTCGCCCACGCGGCTGACCGTGGACGGGACATCGACCGGATGACAGCCCCCAGCCCGACCAAGCCCAGCACGACCAAGCTGAAGAAAACGAGCGTGGGCGAGGCACCTCCTGGCGCGCGCAAGCGCGAAAAGGTCGGTCGGGCGGCGCGACGCGCCCGCTCGCCGCTCGCGCTGCTCGCCATCACCGGTGCGTTCATGTGGGTCGCGTCGTGCACGGCGGTCGTCGAGCCCGGGCAGCCCTTGGAGCTGACCAAGGTCGAAGTCGCGGCCCTCCGCGGCGAGATGGAAGCATCGCCGGCGGACCTGGAGCGGCCGGTCGTGGTCCTGTCGGGCTACCACGCCTGGCCGAGCATGGCCGACCGGCTCGCCGACCGGCTCGCGGCGGTGACCTCGGGCGACCGCGACGACTTCGTCGACGTCGCGTACACGAACGTCGGCGAATTCGACAAGATGGTCTCCCGCGCGATCCTCACCGTCGACGCGGCGTTCCCCTCGGACGACCCACGCGAGACGGTCGAGGTCGACGTCGTCGGCATCAGCGCGGGCGGGCTGGTCGCCCGGGCGGCCGCGATGCCGCTGCACAAGGGGCTCGCCCGCGACAAGCGGCTGAAGATTCGGCGGCTCTACACGCTGGGCACGCCGCACCGGGGCGCGCTGCTCGCCGAGAGGATCGCCCCCGACCCCGCCGCCAAGGACATGGTCCAGGGATCCGACTTCCTCCGCTCGCTCGACGAGGACCTGCCCGGCATCGACTACGAGATCTACCCCTACGCCCACCTCAACGACACGTGGGTGGGCGCGACGCGGTCGGCCCCGCCCGGGTACGACCCGGTGTGGACCGGCGGGCGGCGGATGTTCAGCCACTTCGGCGTCTCGGACAACAAGATGTTCATCCTCGACATCGCACGGCGGCTGCGCGGCGACGAGCCGCTGGCGTCGGAGCCGACGCCGCCGCCCCGCGATTAGCGTGGGTGGACGCCGCCCGTAGACGCCGCGGACGGTGAAGCAGCGGACGGGCGTACGAACCGCCGGCTGAGATCGGGATGCGGTGCGGCCTTCGAGTTTGATTTGAGCTCGACAAACACACGGCTGACCGCGAGCCTCGCTCGGGCGGCAACGCGCTCGTCCGGTGAATCTTCGGCGAGCTCGACGGCACGCCCAACGACACGTTCGATGTCGCGTCCAGCTTGGTCGTCGCCGACGGTGTTCCCGAGGCAGACCCGGGGGAAGGCCCAAAGACCGGCGAGGACGGGCAGACGCCGGCGGTCGTCGAGAAGCCGACCGACGCCTTCGATCGCCTCGCGCTGCCGACCGGCCGTGGCCCATCCCCGGACGACGTTTGCCCGGACGCGGTGGTGGTCGTCGGCGGCGAAGCGGTCGGTCTGCGTGGAGTCGTCGGCCGACGCCTCGACGGCGTTCGCACGCACGCGCGGGTCGGGGTGATTCAGACCCAGGGCGACCGCGCGCCGGGCGCGTCGTCCGGTCGAGCGGTCGAGCATGTGGATCGCGGTCGCGGCCCGACGATCGGCGTGCGGTGTGTTGACCGCTAGCGTGCGGCGGAGCGCTTCGATGAGCTCGTCCTCGAACGCCGCGGCGAGGCCCGCTCGCCGCACGAGTCCGGCGGCGGCGAACCACTTTTCGTCGGACGTGTCCGGCTCCGGGAGTTCTGAAAGCAGCTCGGCCCGGACCGCGCCTGCGGCATCGGGGTCGGCTCGGACGGCGGCGCGGAGCCGTACCGCGGCCCTCGCTTGGTCGCGGCGTGCCAGGTCAAGAACCCCGCCCACAGGCTCCTGGCGGGCGAGCCTTCGGATCGCGGCGTGCGGCGAGCGTTCGAGAAGACCGGTCCTTCGTGCAAGCCGTGTGCTCACGGCACCGGCCGGGTGAACGCCGCCGCCGCGGCCGATGGACGACCGGCGGAGCGCGGCCGATCTCGCTATGCGCGCGTCGGTGTCGAGCGCGAAGTCTTCGAGCAGCGACGGCGGTGCGACCGACGCCCCCACCGCGCGGCAGACCCGGTCCGGGTCGGCGAGCGCTGACACGACAACCCGGTGTCGGTCGACGCCGGTGAATCCACCGCTCCGGCACAGGGCGAGTACACCACGCCGCACGGGCAGCGGGTCGGTCGGAGCCTGGCTCCGGGTCGAGAGCGCGGCCGCCGTGCGGAACGCGGCCGGGCGTGCCAGGGCGAGATGGTTGAGAGAGAGGATCTCCAGGAACTCGGCTTCGCTCGCGGCGAGGCCAAGCCTCGCCGCGGCCGCGTCGGGGATGACCGGTTCGAGCCGCAGCGCCGCGACCACCGCGGTCGCCGGGTGGAGCGAACGCACGGCGCGTGCGAGGCGGCGGCGATCGGCCTCGCGAACGCCGCCAACCCAGGCTCGGACGGCCGCGACACACGCTGGAGAGCGTGCGAGCGCGAGCCGGGATGTGTCGAAGCGAGTATTGCCTGTCGGCGTCCCGAAGAGCATCCGCCGAGCAGTTGTCAGCGTGGGGGCGTTGCCGGCGTTGCTCGACAAGGTTGACACCGCCGCTTCGGCGGTCCGTGGATCAGCTTCCGGGTCGGCGAGCAGCCCTTCGAGCACTGCCTGGGCGACCGCTCCGGAGCTGCTCTGCAACTCAAGACGCACCGCGCTGCGTCGGACCTCGGGGTGATTCGACCGCAGGCCCCACCGCGTCGCGTCGACCGAGTGGAGGACGCGAGCAAGCTCGTCGGATGATGGGCGACGGCCGGCACGGGTCGCTGCCGCGAAGGCGAGCAGGCCGGCTTCGATCAGATCACGGCGTCGTGAGGCCCGGAGACGGTCGATCGCGGCCCAAGCGACGTCGATCGGCCCGTAGCGGCCGGGCGTTCGACGGACCTTGGAGAGCCGCCGCACCCGCCGGCCGGCGATGCCCGGGTTCGACCACACGGGCACGAAGCGCTCAAGCCCCGTGAGAGGTCGCCGGATGACTGAAAACGTGGGCAGCGGACTCATGCAAGATTTACCAGCAAAGGATCGGCCACAAAACAACCACTCCCGAGTGTTTCGGTCCGCGACCGGGCCCAACTGTCTGATAATTTTTGCGACTTGTGCCGTTGCGAGCGATCAAAGCTTCGGCAAAGTCCCATATTCTGTGGTCGGGGCGTCCGGGATCGGTCTGTTCGCCACTAGATATGCAGAGAACACTTTGGATAAAGCCATACGAAATCCGGGCTAAACTGCTCAGAAAATTCTTGCATCAAATAGCGGCTCTCGCGACGATTTCATTCCTTTGCGAGCTTTCCGACAGGGCTATAAGGTTTTTTTAAGGTGTACAGCCTGCCCTTTGTTCAACCGGTGGGTATCAGTCAAGGACTGGGCTCAGGCACATGACCATCAATACCGAACGGATCTCTACCCACGACTACCACGCTCTGCTGTACGGCTGTGCGTTGCACCCGGAGCTGTTCCCGATCCGTGACCGCCACGCCCGCGGGGGAACGGGCTACGAGGTTGAGACCTGGCTGATGCGGGGCGGACACGTTGTCATGTTTGGCTTTGGTTCGTTTTGTTCGAGCGAGTTGGTCATCGACCGCGACGACAACCTGCCGACACGCTCGGTCGTCACGGCATTCCCGTGCGCCGGCGAGCGTGAGTTCGAGCACCGTTTCGGCGATCTCGAGCGGGGCTCAGGCGAGCGGTCGGGCGGTCGGGCGGGCGGGCGGGCGGACGGCAGCAGATCGGCACCGGCGTACATGACCAACGCCCAGACCGAGACGCTCAGCGAGAACCTGTACCGGTCGACCCTCCGCGAGATGGAGAAACACGCGACCGAGAACGAGTCGCTGGCGTGCCGGTGGGAGACGCCTCGGGGCCAGAACCTGTCGCTGATCGACGTGCAGCCGATGAGCCGGGAGGTGCACTTCCAGGCGTACCACCTGATCGCCGACGGCGGGTTCGTGCTGCGGACACAGTCGATCTTCGAGTGCGGCTGAGGCACTTGGCCGCGTGCGATAGGCTTTGGGCATGAAACGACGCGTCCTTCCTATGGAGCGAATTCCGCGGCCCCGGTGAGGGCGCGCTGTTTTGCGTCGTTTCCGGGGCTGTCGTGAGCGACGCCGCCTCAGTCGGCTGGCTTGCGGGCTTGCGTCTTTGGGCCCCATCGCTTGATGAGTGCGGTCGTCCGAGCGTTCCCGTTTCGCTGTTGTCGTCTTTCTACCATCGCCAAGCTGTCTGAGAGTCAGAAGTCGCCCGCTGTCCGCGGCGGGCGGGAGTGATCGATATGAGTTCGTCCGCGACCGTTGAGGGCACGCCCAAGCCCGAGAAGAACCGGTACAAGAGCACGCTGAACCTGCCGAAGACGTCGTTCCCGATGCGGGCGAACCTGCTTCAGAACGAGCCGGCGAGCCGCAAGCGGTGGTCGAAGCTCGGCGCGAGCAAGCGGGGTCTGTACGCGGCGTTGCGCGAGCGGGAGCACCCGAAGGGTCGGTTCGTGTTTCACGACGGGCCGCCGTACGCGAACGGTTCGCTGCACCTGGGTCACCTGATGAACAAGTGCCTGAAGGACTTCGTGGTGCGGTCGAAGTCGATGATGGGCTACGACGTGCCGTACGTGCCGGGGTGGGACTGCCACGGGCTGCCGATCGAGCACAAGGTGATGCAGGGTCTGGTCGAGTCGGGCAAGGCAGAGAAGCTGGCGGGTCTTCCCGACGGTACGCGGAAGATGGCGGTGCGGCGGGAGTGCGAGTCGAGCGCGAAGAAGGCGGTGAAGCTGCAGTCGGCACAGATGGAGCAGATGCTGACGCTGGCCGACTACGCGAGCCCGTACCTGACGATGCAGAAGCCGTACGAGGGCGCGGTGCTGGAGGTGCTGGCGGGGCTGCTTTCACGGGGGCTGGTGTACCGCGCGCTCAAGCCCGTGCACTGGTCGATCGACAACGAGACGGCGCTCGCCGAGGCGG
Source organism: Planctomycetota bacterium (assembly GCA_039815285.1). GTDB lineage: Bacteria > Planctomycetota > Phycisphaerae > Phycisphaerales > UBA1924 > JBCBZP01. Next base: position 9,754 of record JBCBZP010000004.1, on the reverse strand, counting down.
AGCTGGAGTACGAGGACCGGGAGGACGTTTCGGTGTTCGTCGACTTCGAATCTTCCGACGCCGACGCGGTGTACGCGGCGTTCGGCGTTGACGGCGAAGCCCGCGAATCGAAGGAGCTGCACGCCCGCCCGAGCTTCATGATCTGGACGACGACGCCTTGGACGCTGCCGGCGAACGTGGCCGTGGCGGTCAACCCCGACTTCGAGTACGCGCTGGTGCGGCTCGACGGGAACGTGTCGGTGCTGGCGACGGAGCTGCTCGAGCGGGTCGCCGAGCAGGGCGGCGTGGAGAGCCCGGAGGTGCTCGCGACCGCGCGGGGCGACGCGCTCGTCGGGCTCGCGTACCGCCACCCGTTCCGCGACGCGCCCGCGGGGTTTGAGGGCAAACGCGTGTTCGAGGTCGTGCCCGCGGCGTACGTGACGCTCGAGGACGGCACGGGGCTGGTGCACACCGCGCCGGGGCACGGTGCGGAGGACTTCATGACCGGCGGGCAGCAGGACCTGCCGACGTACTGCCCGGTGCTGGGCGACGGGACGTACGACGACAGCGTGCCGGACTGGCTGAGCGGCCAGCGGATCTGGGAGGCGAACGACGAGATCGTCGCGCGGCTGCGCGAGAGCGGGCACCTGTTCCACGGCAACCGCTTCATGCACTCGTACCCGCACGACTGGCGGAGCAAGACGCCCGTGATCTTCCGCTGCACCGAGCAGTGGTTCGTGTCCGTCGAGACGGGCTACGCGGGCGGGGGGTCGCTGCGCGACCGGGCACTCGGCGCGACGCGTGAGGGCGTGAGGTACGTGCCCGAGTGGGGCCGCAACCGCATGCGCGGCATGCTCGAGTCGCGCCCCGACTGGTGCATCTCGCGGCAGCGCTCGTGGGGGCTGCCGATCCCGGCGTTCGTGCTGCCCGACGGGTCGAGCTTTATGACCGAGGCTTCGTGCCGAGCGGTGGCGACGGCGTTCCGCGAGGAGGGCTCCGACTCGTGGTTCGAGAAGGACGCGGAGCATCTGCTGCGGCACTGGGACTTCGCGTCCGACGCGGCGTGCCCCGACGCGCTGCGCGACGGCTCGGTCGGGCTCGCGGACCTCGTTAAGGGCGGCGACATCCTCGACGTCTGGTTCGAGTCGGGGTCGAGCTGGAACGCCGTGATGCGCGAGCGGTCGGGCGGGGCCGACTTCCCGATCGACCTGTACCTCGAGGGCTCCGACCAGCACCGGGGCTGGTTCCAACTGTCGCTGCTGCCGTCGCTGGGCGTGATGGAGGTGCCGGCGTTCAAGACGCTGCTGACGCACGGGTTCATGGTGGGCAAGGACGGCCGCAAGCTGAGCAAGAGCTCGGGCGATACCGTCGAGGGTCTGCTCAAGGACTACGGCGCCGACGTGATGCGTTGGTGGGTGAGCTCGCTGAGCTATGAGAACGACGTGAAGGTCGACCGCGAGTTCTACGACCAGGCGGGCGAGAGCTACCGGAAGGTTCGCAACACGCTCCGGTTCATGCTGAGCAACCTGAGCGACCTCGATGCCGGGCCGGGGGGCACGACGGGGGACGGAGCGCCCGCCTCGCCGCCCCCCGCTTCGATCGACGCGTGGGCGCTCGGCGAGTACGACCGGCTCGCGGAGACGGTTGTCTCGGCGTACGACACGTACCGCTTCAACGCGGCGCACAAGGCGATCTACGACTTCTGCAACGACGCGATGAGCTCGGTCTACCTCGCGGCGGTGAAGGACCGGCTGTACTGCGACCCGGTCGACGGCGGGCGTCGGCGGCAGACGCAGACGGTCCTCGCCCGGATCGCCGAGGGGCTGTGCACGCTGCTCGCGCCGCTCCTGCCACACACCGCGGACGAGGCGTGGCGGGTGCTTAAGGGTGTCGAGTCGAAGGACGCCGAGCACGCGGTGCAGCTCGGGCTGTTCGTCGGGCCGTCGGGCGTTGAGGCGGACGAGGGCTGGGCGGCCGTGCTCGAGGCTCGCGATGCCGGGCTGCTCGCGCTCGAACGGGCGCGGGGGTCGTCGGACCTGGACAACCCGCTCGACGCCGGGGTGGTCCTGCCCGACCCGGGCGGCGTGCTCGCCCGGTTCCACCCGTGCGATCTGGCCGACCTGCTGGGGGTGAGCGAGGTGACGCTCGATCCGGCGGCGACCGACGCGGCAGCGGTGGATCTGCGCGGCCGCGACCGGTGCGAACGCAGCTGGAAACGCGACGGCACCGTGCGGGCCCGGTCAGACGGCGGGATGCTCAGCGACCGCGACGCAGCGGCGCTGGGCGTGGCGTAGCGGCGGCGGCACGCCGGTGCGGTCCGGTCTGGATGGGCCGAGGCCTCGACCGTGTACGGGCTGGGCCGGGCCGCGTGCTGCCCGCGCTCAGTCGGCCGGGTCGAGATCGTTGGACTGGATCTCGACGAGCTCGCTGAGCCGTTCGAGCTGTTGGATCATGCTCTGGCGGAGCGCCTCGGTATCGGCGTCGGGCAGGAAGCGGATCGCTTCGGCGTTGCTGCGGTTGGCCGCGTCGAGGTCGGCGCGGACCTGCTCGACCGTGCGCCGGACGGGTTCGCCGGCCGCGCTTCGCCGGGTCGCTTCTTTGAGCTCGGCGTCGAGGGCGGCGCGGGCGAGCTGGGCCGCCTCGGCGGTGCGTCGCTCGGCGAACCCGGCGATCTGCTCGAGCGACGCCTCGAGCTGGTCGTTCGCGGCGTTGATCGCGCCGGTCTCGCGGCGGACGGTGCCGAGCGTGGTGTTGCCGGTCGGTGGCTCGGCGGCGCCGGTCTTCGGGGTTCCAGCGAGGCGCGAGAGCGGGATCGGAAGCCCCGCGCCCCCGGCCGCGGCTTCCAGCACGGTCAGCGCCACCTGCGCGACCCGCGCCGAGACGCGGCCGGTCTGCTCGATGAGCTGCTCGGGCTGGATGCTGATGCGCCGCCACTTGGCGTCGAGCCCCTCCTCGAAGACCAGGACGAACTGGGCGTCGGAGAAAAATGCGTGGACACCGACGGAGTTGCCGGCCTTCTTCCAGTGCTTCGGCTGCTCGGTGATCAGACCCCAGACGGGATCGGAGAGGTCCTGGAAAGTGCGGTGGTTCCGCTGGATGCCGTCGGTCGCGAGGGGGCGGTCGTCGCCGGTGAGGCTTCCGCTGGCGGGGCGATCGATGATGCCCGAGCCGAAGACGGGCGATCCGAGCATCTCGCTGAGCGCGTCGAAGTACGCCTGTCCGGAGGTGCTCGCCCGGGCGGGTGTCGCCCGCTGGATGTCGTCGTTCGTGCGGAGGGCGTTGACCACGCTCGCGCGGCCGCCCCACGCCGTCAGTTCGCGCGTGAGGATCGGCAGGACCTCGCGGACCTTCGCCCGGAACGCGGAGCCGGCCCGGGGCGCTTCGGTCTCGACGTACCGGTCGGTGAACGACGCGCTGTCGCGGGTGACGAGGTTGCCGAGCGTGGCGACGAGGACGGTCTGGTTGTTGTCCGTCTCGGGGTCGGGGGGGATGGCGGTGGCCGACGGGTCGGAGTCGAAGCCAGCCGCCGCGTTCTCGATCATCAGGTTCGCGGCGTTGGTGTCGGCGCGGTCGAAGGTGGTCCTGATCTCATCGAGACGGCTGGCCGCGGCCGCGTCGGCGAGCTCGACCAGGGGCGCCGGCGTGTCGAGGCCCGAGGCGCGGTACAGCTCCGCCGTCATCGCGATGCGCAGCCGCAGCCCGTCGAGCCCGTTGAGCAGCAGGGCGTCCCGCCGGCCGGCGACCTCGAGGCAGGCCGGGTCGGAGACGCAGACGGTCGCCTTGAGGTTCGCGGCGATCGCCCGCGGCTCGTACATCGCGAGCCGGCGGAGCGTCTTGAGGCGTTCGCGGTCGCTGGAAGCTTCGACGGTCTCGTCGAACTCGACGGCGAGCGACGCGATGGCGGGGCGGAGCCGCACGGCGGGGGCCAGGTCGCCGCGGGCGTGCCGGCGGGCGGCGAGCCCGAGCGCCCGGAGCGCGGCGGTGCACCACAGCTCGGCGTCCTCGAACTCGACTCTGATCTGCTCGCGGAACCCTTCGGTGATCTCGCCGGGCAGCAGTGCCCGGCCCGACAGGCGGTCTTCGGTGACGAATCGGCCGCGGTCGTCCGCTCCCCCGAGCGGGTCGAAGCCCTCGGCGTCGTTCGTCAGCCGCTCGGCTTCACCCGTCGCGGCATCGTCGTCGCCGAACGCGGTTCGGAGCTCACTCGCCCACTCGTCGATGGGCCCGTAGCCCGCGAGCGTGACGTTCACCGCGAGCAGAAAGCGGCGGTAGTCGCGGAGGTCCTCGCGGAACTCCGACACGGTCGCGATCTGGTCGGCGATCGTTCTCGACACGGCCGCCGCGGGCGATACACGCGTGAAGCGTTCGGCGGGGATCGCGTCGAGGTTGTACCGCTCAAGCTCGAAGCGCATCGAGGAGGAGCAGCCGGTCGCGCCGAGCGCGGACGCCGCCAGGATCGCCCGGAGCGTGGCCCTCACGCCGGGCGTTTGAGATCGCGTCGCGTGGGATCGGTTCATCGGGCACCGTCCTTCTCGCCGGGCGCGATCTGTGTCAGCCGCGCGAGGATCTGCGAGACCGTGACGCGGGCGGCCGCCTTCTCCGCGTCGGTGGCGTCGGCCTTCGCGAGCCCGTCGGACGCCGCGAGGGTCTGCTTGAGCGTGCGCACCGACTCGACCGCCGCGGTGAGCGGGGCGCGCTCGCTGACTGCGCGGTCGCGGGACTCGATCGCCTCGGCGGCGTCGCGCTCACCGAACGCCGCCCCGACCGACGCGATCGTCTGGCCGAACTGCTCACCCTCGACCCATTCCGCGAAGGCGGCGACCACGCTCGATGACATCGCCGAGAAGATCACGACGTACTTCTTGCGGGAATCGAGGATGTCCGGGGCATCGAGGATCTGCTCGAGCGTCTTGTACTCGCTCTCCGCGGACCGCTTCGGGTCTTCGGCGGCTTCGAGATAGTCCTTCCACGCGGCGGTCAGCTTCTCGTTGTACAGGCGGAACCGGTCGGCCTCGGTCTTGGTGCGGTAGACCACGTCCGAGATCGGCTGCTCGTTCTCGTCGAGGATCGCGTCGACGGCACGGAGATCGAAGAGCCCGGCGCGGACGTGCGTCTCGGCGGTGCGCGCCGTGCCCGTGACGCGGACGCGGTAGTAGCTCACGGTGCCGTCGGGCGCCTGCGTTTGGAACAGGTGCTGCTCGTGATAGTTGCCGCACCCGGAGAGCACCAGGGCTCCGGCCGCGACGGCGCTGAACAGGCCGCTCCGGTTTTGCTTTCTGCGCTGACTCACACGTGGCTCCTGAAACGGCGTCGGCGTGAGCGTACCAAAAACCCAACGGTGCGAGTTCGGTGGCCGCGGTCGCCCGTCTAGGGGTCGTGCCGGACCGCTGTCGATCGCACGAATCCGTGTTTCGGATGCCGCGAGGACCCGCTCTTGAGGTCGATCCTCATCGTGCGGGACGGCTGTAGCCACGCGTTGTAGCCTCGATTGCGACTGACTGTTGTCAAGCAAGCGATCGCTTGGAGGACACTCCATGAGCTCGATTGTCAGACGGCGACTGTGACCTGGACAGAAGCACGCCGCGCTGGAGAGCGGAACCGGCGTTCCGAAGCCCGCCGGCAGGCGGCCATCGTCAAGAGCGGGCGACCGGGATCGAACCGGCAACATTCAGCTTGGAAGGCTGACACTCTACCAATTGAGTTACGCCCGCTTGAAGCCGTCAGTGTAGCCGAATGTGCTGGGGCGACGTCTGCTCTTGGCGCATCTTGAAGATGTCGGTGGTCGTCGAAGTTGAAGGTCCTTGCGAGGCGTCACCCACTCGGCGATGCGTGTTGCGGAGCCCGCGTGTCGGCGGCCGCACGAGCGTGTGCGTCACCCGATCATCCGCTCGACGCGCGAGCCCCGATGAGCGAACAGCCGTCGGGAGAAGAGCGTCTGGAACAGACTGAGCCGGGCTCGACGAATCGCCGATCGGCTCGGTGAGCAGCACATTGAGCGGCACGACGAGCGGCACGACGAGCGGGTGGTGGGCTCGGACCGGTGGTTCGTGCGTGGAGTTGGCAAAGCCTGCCTTCAAAGGCTGCTGACATCGGTTTCGGATGTCCGGATCTGGACCGGCGGGAAAACCCTCACTACTATTCCGGTGTTGTTTATCAACTTACGACAAACCACGATCGGAGAGGATCGCGGGCCTTGGGAAAGGGTCAGAAGATGATCGATTGGACGACCTGGGAACTACCGGAACATCTGAGTCGTTTGCTGAAGGCGGCACCCTCGGTGACGGTCGCGTACGACGCGTCGGACCTGGTTGAGCTGGCCGTGCGCGACGCCGGGCCCGACGGGAACCACGAGGTCGCCTACGAGATCGCTGGCGTGGACCGGGTCGTCGAGGCGAAGGTTCACCGGGTGAAGAACGGGATCTCGGCGAACTACCTCGAGACGTACATGCGGCGGCGCGACCCGGACTGCATGGTGATCGGCGACGACCAGCCGACGAACAAGCCGACGTACGCCGAGCGGTTCGGCGAGCCGTTCGAGGGGACGCGTCAGGCGACGTTCGAGTGGCTGGCGACGCAGAACCTGGCGATGTTCCCGTTCGTCGCGGGCGGCGGTGACGAGGGGCTGCCGGCGCTTGCGATCATCCCGGACAACGCGGGCTTCTTCGGGCTGGGGCTGGCGATGCTGCAGGGCATCTCGGCGAAGGCCGACGTGCCGGCGGGGTTCCACCCGCGGGCGATCATCTACGCCGCGCCGCCGTTCCGCCACACCCACTTCCAGGGCAAGCAGGTCGTCGTGCACGACCGGTCGGACGGGATGCACGAGCTGTTCAGCTACAACCTGTACCCGGGCCCATCGGCGAAGAAGGGGATCTACGGCGTGCTGCTGAACATCGGCGAGAAGCAGGGCTGGACGACGGCCCACTGCTCGACGGTCAAGGTCAAGACGCCGTACGACAACGACGTCGTGTTCATGCACGAGGGGGCGTCGGGCGGCGGCAAGAGCGAGATGCTCGAGAACGTGCACCGGGAGACCGACGGGGCCTGCTGCTCGGGGAGAACCTGGTCACGGGTGAGAAGAAGCACCTGACGCTGCCGCGGACGTGCGAGCTGTCGCCGGTGACCGACGACATGGCGCTGTGCCCGCCGCGGATCCAGCACCACGAGCCCGGCGCGGAGAAGAAGCTGACGCTGACCGACGCGGAGGACGCGTGGTTCGTGCGGGTGAACCACATCGAGCATTACGGCGTGGACCCGCATTTAGAGAAGCTGTGCACGCACCCGAGCGAGCCGCTGCTGTTCCTGAACATCGACACGGCGCCGGGCTCGACGGGGCTGATCTGGGAGCACATCGAGGACGAGCCGGGCCAGCCCTGCCCAAACCCGCGGGTGGTGATCCCGCGGCGGATCATCCCGGCGATCGTGGACGAGTCGGTGACGGTCGACGTTCGGTCGATCGGGGTCCGGACGCCGCCGTGTACGTTGGAGAAGCCGACGTACGGCATCCTGGGCGTGTTCCACGTGCTGCCGTCGTCGCTTGCTTGGCTGTGGCGTCTGGTGGCGCCGCGCGGTCACGCGAACCCGTCGATCGTGGACACGAAGGGGCTGAGCAGCGAGGGCGTTGGCTCGTACTGGCCGTTCGCGACGGGGCGGCGAGTCGACCAGGCGAACATCCTGCTGGAGCAGGTCATGACCACGCCCGACACGCTGTTCACACTCGTGCCCAACCAGCACATCGGGGCTTGGAAGACGAGCTTCACGCCGCAGTGGCTGATGCGTGAGTTCCTCGCGCGTCGCGGGGCGAACAAGTTCCGCCCCGACTCGCTGGAGCTCTCGCGTTGCCCGCTGCTCGGGTACACGCTCAAGTCGCTGCAGGTCGAGGGCACGCTGATCCCGAGCTGGTTCCTGCGGCCGCAGACCCAGCCGGAGGTCGGCGAGGCGGCGTACGACGCGGGGGCGAAGCAGCTCTCCAACTTCTTCGCCGAGCAGCTGAGCCTGTTCACCGCCGACTCGGACCTGCACCCGTACGGGCGACAGATCATCGACGCGTGCCTGAAGGGCGCGGACGTCGCGGCGTTCGAAGAGCTCTCGCACACCTCGCCCTTCTGAGGCGCGTGCTCCGCTGAACGACAAGGGCCCGGCGCGTGCGCCGGGCCCTTTTTCGTTGTCTCGTTGGCGGAGCGCTCGGGATCTGCCCGCGGGCGATCGCGGCCGGAGCGCGTCACTGGCCCTGAGCGAGTGAGTAGCCGGGCTTGCCGTCGTAGAGCTTGAGGGGCTGGAAGTCGGTGATGATGAACTTCTCGCCGACCTTGCCGAGCAGGTGGAGGATCAGGTGCTGGCCGATGGTCGCGGCCTGGCCGATGTCGCGGAGCTCGAAGCGGACACGGTAGTAGTCGACGATGTTGGTGTAGACCGAGCCGGTGGGCCAGACCTGCGTGCCGCGGTTGGACATCATGGTGAGCTTGAAGGGCGTCTTGTCGCAGATCGCCGAGAGGCGGTCGGCGAGCTCGGTGGGCGCCATGGTGGTGTCGAGGTAGATGTCGCAGCCGCTGAACGCCATCGTGGCGGTCTCGAAGGTCTGCATGAGCTCGTTGGTGCGCGGGCGTTCGGGCCGCGAGAACGAGACCTCGGCGGGCCCGTCCTCGGGGGTGGGTTCCCTGGTTTCGGGCTTCTTGCCGATGTTGCCGGCGATGGCTTCGGCGAAGCGGCTCGTGCCGACGGGCTCGGAGCCCGGGGTGCCGAAGTCGCCCGTGTGGATGCCGCTCTCGAGGGTGAAGATCAGGGCGTTCTCGATGGCCGCGGCCTGCCGCATGAGCCCGACGTGTCGGAGCATCATGATGCCCGACAGGAGGAGGCTGGTCGGGTTGGCCAGGTTCTTGCCGGCGATGTCGGGGGCGGTGCCGTGGACGGCTTCGAAGATCGAGACGTGGGTGCCGATGTTTGCCGAGGGGGCGAACCCGAGCCCGCCGACGAGCCCGGCGGCGAGGTCGGAGACGATGTCGCCCTGCAGGTTGGGCAGGACGACCATGCGGAACTGGTGGGGCTTGAGCACGAGGTTCATGCACAGGGCGTCGATGATGACGTCGGCGGTCTCGATCTCGGGGTAGTCCTTGCCGGTGTGGTAGAAGCGTTCGAGGAAGAGCCCGTCGGTCATCTTCATGATGTTGGCTTTGTGCCCGCAGTGGACCTGCTTGATGCCGAGGCGTTTGGCCGTCTCGAACGCTTGGCGGTGGACCTGCTCGCAGCCGGGGGCGGAGATGAGCCGCTTGCACTCGACGACGTCGTTGGTCAGTCGGTGCTCGATGCCGCCGTAGGTGTCCTCGATGTTCTCGCGGACGACGTAGAAGTCGACGGGGATGTTGGCTTTGGAGTAGACGGTCTCGACGCCGGGGAGCGACTGAAAGTGTCGGACGTTGGCGAACGCGCCGTACATCTTGCGGAGGCTGACGTTGATCGACTTCCCGCCGCCGCCGATGGGGGTGCCCATGGGGCCCTTGTAGACCAGCCCGAGGTCTTCGATGGTGGTGATGGCGTCGTCGGTCATGCCCCGGGAGTCGCCCTTGGCGAAGACCGACTCGCCCATGTCGACGGGGACGAAGTCGATGTGGTCTTCGGCGCCGGCGGCCTGCAGGATGCCGCGGCAGGCGGTCATGATCTCGGGGCCGATGCCGTCGCCGGGGGCGAGCGCGATCTTGAGCTTGTCGGGCATGGGGGTCTCCGCTTGGGTGGAGTGTGGCTGTGCTCGGGGTTCGGGCGTTCGTAGAAAGATAGCTGCGGG
>JBCBZP010000019.1:0-52458 GCA_039815285.1 Planctomycetota bacterium | reverse complement strand
GCCGCACCGCTGCTCGGAGCGCTCGGCTCGTTCTTCTCGGGATCCGCCACGGTGTCGAACCTGACCTTCGCGCCCGTGCAGACCGAGATCGCCGCGCGGCTCGGGCTCGACCCGACCCGAGTGCTGGCGCTGCAGGCCGTCGGCGCCGCGCTCGGCAACATGGTCTGCGTCCACAACGTCGTCGCGGTCGCCGCGGTCCTCGGGCTCACCGCCCGCTCGCCCGCCGAGCCGGGCTCGCCCGGGGGGGAACGCCGTCTCGCGCATCCTCACGCTCAACGCGGTCCCGCTCGCAGCCGCGGCCGCCGTCGTCGCCGCCGCCGCGCTCCTGATGCGGTAAGCCCGCCCGTATCATCCACCAGCCCCGCGCATGACCCCACCGAGCGACTTCCAGCCCGTCTGCCTCGTCGGCGCCGCCGGCGGTTTCGGCCGCGCGTTCGACGAGCAACTCTCCGCCGAGGGTGTCACCGTCCACCGCGTCGACACCGCGCCTCAGACCGCGCCCCGGACCGCGCCCGACGCCGACGTCATCCATCCGGAACGAGACCCCGGCCGTCTCTCGTCGGCCGTCGCCGAGAGCCGCCTCATCCTGTTCTGCATCGACGAGCGGTCGCTGATCGCCGCGCTCGACGGCTACGTCGCAGCCGCCTCGCCCGGCACTGTCCTCGTCGATATCTGCTCCACCAAGCGCCGCGTGACCGAAGCGATCGCGACTTCGACGAAGGGCACCGGCCTACACCACCTCAGCATCCATCCCATGTTCGCCCCGAGCCCGTTCGCCCCGAGCCAGAGCTTCGCGGGTAAGAACGTCGTGTGGCACACGACCACGGAGTCGCCGGCCGCGAGCGCCTTCCTCGATGCGCTCGGCCGCTGGGGCGCGGTGCTGCACGAGCTCGACCCCGAGGCCCACGACCGGGCCGTTGTCGGCACGCAGGTCTTCGCCCACGCCGCGTTGATGCTCTTCGGCCTGGCGAACAACCGCCTCGATGTCTCGCCCGAAGCCCGCCGCGCCGTCGAGACGCCCAACGCTCGCCTGCTCGCCGCCCTGACCGCTCGCCAGGCCGACTGTGACCCCGAGCTGTACCTCAGCATCCAGCGTTCGGCCGACGAGCGCGACCGCCGCGTGCTTGAACGGGCTCTGACCGATCTGCTCGCGGCCGTGCGTGCCGGCGACGCCGCGGGCTTCGCCGAGCTGTTCGGCGCGTCGCAGCGGTGGCTCGGGCCCGAAGCCGGTCCCGCAAGGGAGCTTGCGCAGGACGTGATCGACCGCCTGCCGCCGCTGGGCGAGCCGGAGGAGACGCCGCGATGACAGCACCGACGACGATCGCCTACCTCGGCCCGGCCGGGACCTTCTCCGAGCAGGCCGCCCTCGCCGTGCGGAACGGGCTGGGGCTCGCCGACGCCGCCCTCGCGACCGAGGCGTCCATCCGACGGGTCGCGTCGCGCGTCGAGCCCGGCACCCTCGGCGTCCTCCCCGCGTACAACCTGCTCGAAGGCGCCGTGCAAGAAACGCTCGACGCCCTCTTCTACGACCGGCTGCACGCGATCGCGATGGTGCGTGCACCGATCATCTTCGTCGCCGCCACGAAAGAACCGGCCGACCGCTACCACACCGTCTGTTCCCACCCCAAAGCCCTCGGCCAGTGCGACGGCTCCATCCGCCGCGAGCACCCCGACGCCAACGTGGTGCCCACGGCCAGCACCGCCGCCGCCGCGGAACGCGCGGCCGCCGAGCCCGGCGTCGTCGCGCTGTGCTCCGCGTCCGCCGCCGCCTCCCGCCGCCTCCACGTCCTGAACGACGACGCCGGCGACCGCCGGTACGGGCGGGCCAACACCACCGAGTTCCTCGTCCTCGCCGACCGTGACGTTTCGGTCATCGACGGTGCCGACCGGACCATCCTGCTCGCCGCCCCCGAGGTCGACCGCCCCGGCGTCCTCCGCGACATCCTCGACGAGTGCGCCGGCCGCGGGCTCAACGTCGCCAAGCTCCACGTCCGCCCCAGCCCGATCGGCGTCGGACACGACGCCGACGCACCGCAAGCCTTCCTCCTCGAGCTTGTCGCCGCCCCCGATGATCCGGCCGTCGCCGATGCTGCCAGCGCGATCGTCGCCCGCTTCAGCGGCGTCGCGACCTCGCTCGTCCGCGTCGTCGGTGGGTACCCGAGCATTGGCCTCGGCAGTGAACATCCTGGATGAAGACGCTTCGCTGGTTCGCCCGGGTCTGGGCGGCTCGGTGATCGCCTGAAGCCGCGCGCGAGGCCCGGTGGCGTGCGAGCCGTCGTCGAGTGACCACGATCATCCCATCCCGCCTACCACAACATCTCCCGATTGGTCGGTTGGTTCTTGGGGCCGCACCGGTTGGCCCACCACCCAGCGCGGCACGCACCCAGCCCCTGACGTGCAAGTGTCAGCGGCTCGGGTTCTCGGCGCCCGAACCTTCGAATGTGGCGAGGTCAACAACGACGTGCTCAAGGCCTTGGGTCACAAGCGCCATGCGGTGGTAGTCGAGGGTGTCGGGGGTATCGTGTGGCGTGTGGTAGTTTGGGTTTCGGTTGTGGGCGGTATCGGTGATCATGACGGCGGGAATGCCGTGTAACCAGAAGCTTCGCTGGTCGGAGTAGTCGACGCCTTCGATGGAGGCTGGGAGGACGGCCCCGGCGGACGGGAAGCGTGCGTTTTCACGGAAGGTCCTGATCGTGCGTCGCGTGAGGCTCGACGAGGCGAGGTTGCTGATGAAGGCGACGAAGTTGCCCCGGTCTGGGTAGAGCAGGTCGAAGGGCGGTGGGTAGTGCTGCGAGCCGGGCGTGTCGTCGTAGTACCCGAGCATCTCGAGCGAGAGCATGGCGGTGACGGTTTCGCCCCGCTGGGTGGCTGCGAGGGCGTGGCGGTGCGAGCCCATGTCGTCGGTGCCGAAGTACGGCGGTTCTTCGTTGGCGAACAGCGCGAAGCGCACGGTTCGGTCGAGCGGTCGGTCGGCCTGAGCGTTCGTGAGCGCTCGGGCGAGTTCGAGGGTGGCGGCGGTGCCGCTGGCGTTATCGTCGGCGCCGGGCTCGTCCATGAGGGCGTCGTAGTGGGCGCCGATGACAATGATCTCGTCGGGGCGGGTGGCTCCGGCGAGGTCGGCGTAGATGTTGAGGCAGGCCGAAGCGTCACGGTTGGTCTCGAAGGGCTCGTCCTCAGGGACAAGGCCCATCCGCGTGAGCTGGTCTTTGAGGTAGCCGGCGGCGGCCGCGTAGGCGAGCGGGTTGAAGGTGCTCCGGCCGGTGTGGTGGGTCGCGAGGACTTCGACGTGCGCCCGGAGCTGGTCCGCGAGGGCTTCGGTCTCGGGGGTGGGGTTGTCGATGGGGCCCGTGTGCGAGCGGCCCGGCATGTTGGTGGCGTGGTTGATCGCGAGCGCGGTGATCGCCGCGAGGGAAACCAGGAGGACAGCAAGCCGCTTCGCGGCGGCTGTTGTCGTGATGAGCGCCGGGCGGTTGCGTCCCGTGCCTGGGGCCGTGCGGGCTTGCTCGTCGGAGGGCTGCTGCGCTCGATCCATGCAAGCCGGTACAGGCGTTGACGGCTGGCGGTTGCTGGTGCGTTCGTGACCGGTTTGTGTGCTGGTCTGCCGGACGCGTTCTCGGTTGTAACCCAACACCGAGATTCTGCTACGCTGCCGTGACCCACTGGAGGCTTGTCATGGTGCAGCGTTGGATCGTCGTGGCTGGGTTGGTGTTATTCATGGTCAGCGGTGTCTCGGCCGGTCCCGCGGCGGCTCAGGAAAGCCAGCCTGACGCGTCGGGGCACGCGAGCAGGTACGAGGTGTACCCGTTGACTCCGGTGTCGTCGGTGCACCGGGTGACGATCAACGGCGAAGAGGTGTTGTACATGGCGACGGCGGAGATGACGCCGTTGGTCGGCGAGGACTACGAGCCGGACGCCCGGGTGTTCACGATCTCGTACCGGCGGTTGCTCCGTGAGCCGACAGCACAAGAGTTGGCGTTCCCGCGTGGTTCTGTCGTGGTCGGAGTCCCCTCGGGTCCTCAAGACGCGCCCAACGATCTGTTTCCGGATCCTTCGACGCGGCCGATCACGTTCAGCTTCAACGGCGGCCCGGGTTCGAGCTCGGTGTGGCTGCACATGGGGCTGTTCGGCCCCAAGCGTGTGTCGTACGCGGACGAGGCGGGGCTGCCGGGCCCGCCGCCGTACGCGGCGATCGAGAACGCGTACTCGCTGCTGGACAAGAGCGACTTTGTCTTCATCGACCCGGTGAGCACGGGGTACTCGCGGGCGGCGGTGGATGATGATGGGAAGACCGACGCGAAGCCGTACCACGGGGTGGAGAGCGACGTGGCGTCGGTGGCGGAGGTGATCCGGCGTCACCTGGCGCGTGAAGGTCGGTGGGCGAGCCCGAAGTACATCGCGGGTGAGAGCTACGGGACGACTCGCGCGGCGGCATTGTCCGAGCACCTGTGGGGGCGCCACAACGTGGCGCTCAATGGGATCATCCTGGTGTCGGCGGTGATGGACTTCGGGACGATCCGGTTCAACGCGGGGCACGACCTGCCGTACGTGTGCTTCCTGCCGACGTACACGGCGGTCGCGCACTACCACGGGAAGCTCGGCGAGCCCTACGCCGGGATGCCGGTGGCGGACGCGGTGGCGGCTTCGGAGCGGACGGCGCTTGGGATGTACGCGTCGGCGCTGATGCAGGGTGACGGGCTGACGGGCGAGGAGCGGTCGCGCGTGGCGGAGACGCTGAGCGGGCTGACGGGGCTGAGCGCCGAGTTCATCCAGCGGTCGAACCTGCGGGTGTCGATGTCGCGGTTTGCCAAGGAGCTGCTGCGGGACGAGGGGCGGACGGTGGGGCGGTTCGACGGCCGTTTCCTGGGGCTCGACCGGGACGACGCGGGCGAGTCGTACTCGTACGACGCGTCTCACGCGGCGATCCGCGCGAACTACACCGAGAGCTTCAACGGGTACGTGCGTGAGGAGCTGGGGTGGCGGAGCGACCTGCCGTACGAGATCCTGACGAGCGTGTGGCCTTGGGACTACGGGTCGGCGGGGAACAACCGGTTCGTGAACGTGGCGGAGCGTCTTCGCAACGCAATGCACCAGCAGCCGCACCTGCGGGTGTTCCTGGCGAGCGGGTACTACGACCTGGCGACGCCGCACCTCGGGGCGGACTACACGGTGGGCCACATGTTCATCGGCGAGGAGCGTCGGGAGAACTTGGAGACACACTACTACGAGGGCGGCCACATGATGTACCTGCACGAGCCGTCGCTGGGGGCGCTCAAGGCCGACCTCGACGCGTTTTACGACGCGGGCGGGGAGTGAGCGTTGGTCGGTCGCCTGCGAGAAGGCGGCCAACGTGCGAGGTGACTCTTGGCGCGAGCGATCAGCGTCCTTCAAGCCAGATGACAAACGCGATCACGGGCACGACGGTGCAGACGAAGTTGATGAAGGTGACGTACTTGGCGTCTTCGAAGTCGAGGTCCATAATCTTGGCGAGGAGGCCGGCGAAGACGAGGAACCGGAGTGGGATCTCGATGAGGAAGGGCAGGAACGGGAAGGCGTCGAGCGGGACGGCGACGGCGTTATAGATCGCGTAGACGGCGGTGAGGCGTGCGAGCGTCAGCAGCGGGCCGACGTCGACGCCGAGCCAGAGGGCCGAGCAGACGAGGAAGACGACATAGGCGACGGGCACCTGGACGACGGTCTTGGCGATGGGCCAGAGCGCTTCGATCGGCTGCTGGGCGAGCAGGGCGTTGAGCCCGGCGCCGATCGTGATGGCGACGGCGGCTTTGAGGAGCGCCGAGCGGAACTCACTCCGGACGGCGGCGGCGATCTCCTGTTCTTTGTCCTTGCGTCGGGCGGCTTTGGGGATGTCGGCGGCGCACTCGGGGCAGGTACTGCCCTGGGTGCCGGTGAGGTCGTAGCCGCAGACGGGGCAGGGTGGGCGTTTGAGGACGGGGGCGTCCGCGGGCTTGGCTTCGGGCTCGATCTCGGGGGCGAGGGCGTAGAGGTCTTCTTCGTCCGAGTCGGGCGCGATTTGGGCGGAGGGACCGTCTTTCGAGTCTGAGCCGGGGTGATCGGCGCGGAGGTCGGCTCGTCGCTTGGTCATCGGGCCTTCGGGGACGATGACGGCGGGCTTGACAGCCGTGGCCCGGTTGAGCTCGGCGAGGCGCTTCTGCTCGAGGACGGTACGGACGCAGTCTTTGCAGATGAGTCCGCCGTCTTTCATGCGACCCTTGGGGCGGTCGGTGAAGACCCTGTTGCAGCGGGCGCAGGGCCACTCGATGGGCGAAGCTGGGGCGTTTTCGACGGGTGACGGACCGGTCATCGCGGGCCCCCGGGGTGGCGGAAGGTCGGTTCCGCCGTTGTGTACAGGATATTCCCGAGAGGCGGTGCGGGTGATCGGGCTGTACACTCGCGCGAACCCGTGGCGAGCGGGGTTCGTACGGGTGAGATCGATCCTGGAATTTGGCTTTGGGTCTTTGGGTGTCAAGGCGGGGTGTCGCGATGAGTGATGAGCAAGCAAACGGGTCTGAGAGTGGCGGCGTCAAGGTCTCGACGAAGTTCGGGCCGATCGGTTGGGTGCTGTTCCCGCTGATCCCGGTGCGGCTGCTGTTCCGCTGGATGTATCAGGACACGGATATCCGCGGCGAGCTCTTGGGGGCGTTGATCGTGGCGTGCCTGGTGCTGGTGTCGGCGGTGACGGGCTACCTGTTCGGCGGTCAGGAGGACCGGCGGGCGGCGCAGGCGTACGAGCGGGAGTTCAGCCTCGCGCTGTACCAGAGCCAGCTCGGGTCGATGCGCGAGTTTTCGGATGGCATGCCAAAGAACATGGCGTACACCGGCGCGCGGAAGGGCCAGCAGATCCGAGGGTGGCTGCTGACCGGGCTTGCGAACCTGTACCAGAGCCAGGCGCTCGAGTACGAGGCGGCGGCGGCGGACGGGGACGCGTCGGCTTCGGAGCGGGCCCGGGCGTCGGCTCGGGCGGAGCAGCTGCGTGTGCTGGAGGCTTCGAGCCGGCCGCAGGGGGAGTCGGCGCAGGCCGACGCGCTCGCGCTGCGCGGCGACTGGCTGCAAGGGACGACGCACTACCTCGCGCTCTGCCGGGGCGTGGATTCGCAGTTCGAGTCGGAGCAGGTCGCTGACGCCGTGGCGCGTGCGGAGACGGTGCTCGACGTGCTGATCCGTCTGGACGTGGCGGACCCGGCGTCGCTGCGTGCGGCGATCGAGGAGATGCGTCGGGCGCTGGACTCGGACGGGAACCCGTCGGTGGCCGGGAGCGCGCGGGCCGAGGTCGACGCCGACCTCGACGAGGCGTCGCAGCGGCTCGGGTCGGCGGTGGACCTGGCGACCGACACGTCGGAGGGCGACCGGCTGGTGCTTCAGGCGCAGGCCGCGGGCTCGATCGTGTCGGCGGCGCAGATCGCGCTGCCCGAGCTCTACCGCGGAGCGGTGGACCTGATGAAGGAGGAGCTGTCGGTGCGGCGCGAGGTGCTCGAGAGCCTCAAGGGGCGGTCGGGGTCGGTGGTCGACGGGTTGACCGAGCTTCCGATTTAGACGGAGTGGCTCTCGACGGAGCGGCGCTTCCGAACCCGCTCGCGGCTCGGGCTGGCGGCTCGGGCCTGAGGGTCTTGCATTTGGTTGGGCTTGCGGTCGCGCTTCAGCTTGGCCCGCGGCTCAGGATCGGAAGGCTTTGAAGCGGTCGATGGCTTCGGCACGGGACTGCTTGAGGTCGACGATCGGCTCGGGGTAGCCGCCGGTGAACAGTCCGGGCTTGGCGGCGTGCGGGGCGTGGACGGCTTTGCCCTTGGCGTCTTTGAGCTCGTCGACGTACTCGCGGATGTAGTCGCCGGCGGGGTCGTGCTTCTCGCCCTGCGACTGCGGGTTCATGACGCGGAAGTAGGGGGCGGCGTCGGTGCCGGTGGAGGCCGACCACTGCCAGCCGCCGTTGTTGGACGCGAGCTCGATGTCGATGAGCTTGGAGGCGAAGTAGCGTTCGCCCCGGCGCCAGTCTTGGAAGAGGTTCTTGGTAAGGAACATGGCAGTGACCATGCGGCAGCGGTTGTGCATCCAGGCGTCGCGGCTGAGCTGTCGCATGGCGGCGTCGACGATGGGGACGCCGGTCTTGCCCTCGCACCAGGCTTGGAAGGCGTCGTCGTCGGTGTTCCACTCGAGCTCGTCGTACTCCTTGCGGTAGGAGCGGTCGCGGGAGACGTGCGGGGCGGCGAGGAGGAGGTGCTGGTAGAACTCGCGCCAGAGGATCTCGGTGATGTAGCCGAAGGGGCCGGTCTCGGTGTGGTTGGTGTTTTCATAGACGGCGTCGGCGACCTGGGCGGGCGAGAGGGTGCCGAGGGCGAGGTCGGCGCTGAGGCGGCTGGTGCCGTCGATCGACATGGTGTCGCGGGCGGTGTCGTAGTCGGCGATGGCGTCGTCGAGGAAGCGGTCGAGGCGTGAGCGGGCGGCGGTGGGTCCGGCGGGCCAGAGCTGCTGGATGTGGTCGGAGGGCGGGGCGAAGCCGGGCATGGTGTTGGGGACGGCGTCGCCGTGGAAGCCCGGGTCGCGCTGCTCGGAAGGCGCGGGCCGGCGCTGGTGGCGGTGCTGCCAGGTCGCGCGGCACTTCTTGCTGAAGGGCGTGAAGACGGTGTACCAGCCGTCCTGCTGGGTGAGGATGTCGCCGGGCTCGAAGAGTGTTTTGGTGTTGTGGGTGTGGACGGCAAGGCCGGCGTTTTCGAAGGCGTCTTCGGTGGCTTGGTCGCGCTTGCGTTCGTTGTGCTCGTGCTCGCGGCCGAAGTGCAGCTCGGTGCAGGCCGTGTCTTGGGCGAGCGCGAGCAGGGCGGCGGGAACGTCGTCGAACGTGTCGGCGTGGACGAGCTTCAGCGGGATGTTGAGCCCGGCGAGCTGCTTCTGGAGCTCGACGAGGGCGCGGCGGATGAAGTCGATCTTGGGGTCGCCCCAGTGGTGTTCTTTCCACTGGCCCGGGGTGATGGCGTAGGCGGCGACAACGCCTGCCTTGGGCGGGTCCTCGCAGGCCGCGTGCAGCGCGGCGTGGTCTTCGACGCGGAGGTCGGAGCGGAACCAGACGAGCGGGCGGCGGTTGGGGCTGGCGTCGGTGGGCATGGGGGCGATCAGTCTTGGGGTCTCAGGCTGGGGGTCTCAGGCTGGAGGGGCGGATGAGAGCGCGGCCGGGAGGGCGAAGGGGATGAGGGCGAGGGCGATGAGCCCGCGCGCGGTCCACAGGATGGTGCGCGGCCAGTTGGTGTGGACGAGCTGGTGGGCGGTGGCAGGGTCGTAGCCGGTGATGAGCTTCTGGTGGAGCGGGACGGAGACGAGGGCGGTGGAGAGCCAGCAGCCGAGCAGGAGCGCGAGGGCGGTGAGGCGGAGGGGGCTGGGCTTCTGGAGAACAAGGGCGGCGGCTGCGAGGGCTTCGACGAGCATCGCGGGGCCGACCACGAGGGTGGTCAGGCGGGTGTGGCGGTCGTGATAGGCGCGGTAATCGGCAGGGTTCATCGCGCCGGCGGAGGAAAAGAGTGGGTAGTGGACGACCTGGACGAACCAGATGAGGCCGACCATGAAGCAGGTGGCGAGCGCGTGGGTGAGCAGGAGCAGGACGGCGGGCTTCACGGGTCGCTCTTCGCTCAGCCGGCGGCTTTGGAGTCGGCGGTTGCCCGCTCGGCGAGCTCGCGGACGAGCGCGGCGTGGCGGGCGATGTTGAGGTCGGCCAGGACGCGGTGGGCGACGCGGCCGGCGGGCAGGTCGGGATCGTGGGTGATGACGAAGGTGGCGCGTCGGGTGAGCAGGCCGAAGGGGCCGGCGGTGCCGAAGGCGGCGATCGCTTGCTTGTCGGGGTCGGCGAGGAGGGGGAAGTTGAGGTTGTGGGCGTTCTTGAACTTGGCGTGGGATTCGACGGACTGCGGGGAGATGCCGAGGACGCTGAGGCCGAGGTCGGCGAGCTGGGCGTGGGCGTCGCGGAAGGCGCAGGCCTGGGCGGTGCAGCCGGGCGTGAAGTCGGCGGGGTAGAAGTAGAGGAGGACCGGGCCGCGCTGGAGCTCGCCCGAGAGGGTGCGGGTGGTGTTGGTTTCGTCGGGCAGGGCGAAGTCGGGGGCGTGGTCGCCTTGGTCGAGCATGGGGGAGGGTAGCGGCCGGGCGCGGGCGGCTGGGGTGGGCGGCTGGGGTGGGCGTTGGGTCGGTGGGCTTGGGCTCTG
Organism: Planctomycetota bacterium; assembly: GCA_039815285.1. GTDB lineage: Bacteria > Planctomycetota > Phycisphaerae > Phycisphaerales > UBA1924 > JBCBZP01. The sequence continues at coordinate 42,265 of JBCBZP010000019.1, read as the reverse complement.
AAAAAGCGGGACCGGCTTGTGGGCCGGTCCCGCTCGTGCTTGCTGCTGGTCTGCTTGTTGGTGCTGGTTGGTCGTGCTGCTTGGTCGTGTTGGCCTAGGCGCGGCGGCGGGTCACGCCGAGGGCGGCGATCGGCGCGAGGGCGAGGGCACCCGGGGCGGGAACGATGGTGATGGTGGCGATGAGGGTGTCGCTGTTGAAGGTGGAGGCGATATCGAAGCCCGGGGCGGTGGTGCGGCCGACGAGCGAGTCGAGGTAGCTCTCGGCGTTGGGGTTGTTGAAGAACAGCTCGACGACGCCGCCCTGCTCGGTGCCGAGGCCGCCGTTGATGCCCTGGAGGAAGGCGGCGCCGTCGTCGGCGTTGTTGACCTCGGTGCCGGCGTCCCAGACCTGGGAGCCGAAGATGTTGATGGTGATGGGGCCGGTGAAGTTGCCGTCGGCGTCGAAGACTTCGATGCCGTTGGGGTTGCCGATGAAGAGGTCGTTGGTGGGGACGACCATGGTGGCGAAGGAGAGGAAGCGGTTGTCGGCGGGGCTGGTGACGTTGAAGGAGACGGCGTCTGAGGAGCCGCCGGTGACGAGGCCGGTGGTGGCGGCCTGGCCCGAGGGGGCGGCGGCGTTGAATTCGGCTTCGAGTGTGCCGGTGGCGCCGACCTCGGCGACCTGCTCGAGGCCGGCGGAGGCGGCTTCGCCGGGGTTGAACAGGTCGAAGGAGCCGTTGTGGAGCCCGAAGAACACGGGGGTGAAGGCGGTGCTGCCGGGGGCGAGCGCGTTCTCGAAGGTGACGGTGATGTCTTGGGCCGAGGCGGCGGGGGCGAGGGTCGTGAGCGCGGCGATAGCGAGAGCGTTGCGGGTCATGAGTCGTTCTCTTTCTCTTGCACTTGGCGCGACGATCGCGCTGGTTCGGAGGCGTGTGGCGACGATCGAGCGATCGCGCAACACGGCACGGGTGGACACGGATAACGGAAAAGGTTTTCGATCGAGCTACCGCTCTGTGGCACGGTCCCAGAGCGGGACTTGCCTCTCCGGGTGGAGTGAACTCGGCGGCCCGGGCGGGTATTCGCGGGTCGTGGGAAAATATTCTCGGTCGGGCGATAGGTCGCTGCTGGCGTTGCTGCTGGCGTTGCCGGTGGCGTTGACGGTACGGCGCTCTGGTATATTGCTCGGATGGACTATGCGATACAGCGGCTGATCGGTGCGATGCGTGAGCTCGACGCTTCGGACCTGCACATCAAGGTGGGTCTGCCGCCGGTGTACCGGGTGGGGGGCACGCTCAAGCCGGTGCGGGACCACCCGATGTCGGAGAACGAGGCGGACCATCTGCTCGACCCGATCATCCCGGAGGGCACGGAGGAGAAGTGGAAGAGGACGGGCGCGCTCGACTTCGCGACGCACCTTCCCGACGGCGACCGGTTCCGGGTGAACATGTTTCGCGCGGGCGGGCACACGCACGCGGCAATCCGGCGAGTCAAGGGAGAGATCCCGACCTACGAGAGCCTGAGCCTGCCGGCGGTGTACGGGAAGATCGTCGAGACCTACCACGAGGGGCTCGTGATCGTGTGCGGCGTGACGGGCTCGGGCAAGAGCACGACGCTCGCGGCGATGATCGACCACGTCAACACGGTGCGTTCGGTGAACATCATCACGATCGAGGACCCGGTAGAGTTCCGGTTCAGGGCGAAGAAGAGCGTGGTGAGCCAGCGGGAGATCGGGATCGACGTGCCCGACTTTCCGACGGCGATGCGGAGCGTGGTGCGGCAGGACCCGGACGTGATCTTCGTGGGCGAGATGCGTGACCGTGAGACGCTGCTCGCGGCGATCCAGGCGGCCGAGACCGGGCACCTGGTCTTCGCGACGCTGCACACCGCGGACACGATGCAGGCGATGGGGCGGATCCTCGAGTTCTTCCCGCAGGAAGAGCGGGCGTTCGTGCGGACGAGCCTGTCGAACTCGCTGAAGGCGATCTGTGCGCAGCGGCTGCTGCCTTCGGTGAAGGGGTACCGGGCGCCGGTGGTGCCGGCGACGGAGGTGCTGCTGATCAACGCGGCGGCGCGGGAGTACATCCGCGAGAGCCGCGACAAGGACCTGCCGACGGTGGTGGCGTCGGGGGCGTCGGAGGGGATGCGTTCGTTCAACGACTCGCTGGTGGAGCTGGTCGAGGCCGAGTCGGTCGATCTGCACACGGCGCTCGAGTACTCGCCGAACCCGGACAAGCTGTCGAGCCAGCTCAAGGGGCTGAGCGTGAAGACGAGCCAGCTGACCGGGTGAGGCCGGGTGAGGCCGGGTGTGGGTTGAGTTGGTGGCGTTGGCTTGGGGGGAGTTCGGTTGAGAGAGGATCGCGGATGTCGGTGAGCTGGTGGCGGCGCGGGGGTGTGGCTCGGCGCGAGTCGGTCGACGCGGTGGTTGTCGGCGGCGGTGTGTGCGGGGTTTCCGCGGCGCTGTACCTCTCGGAGCGCGGGCTCCGGGCGGTGTGTTTGGAGAGGCACGCGGCGGGGGCCGGGGGGGCGGGGGCTTCGGCGCGGAACGCGGGGTACCTGATGCGCGGGGCGGCGGACAACTACGCGGCCGCGGCGGCGGCGTGGGGGCGGGAGACGGCTCGCGACGTCTGGCGGTGGTCAGAGGAGAACCTGGCGATGCTGCGGGCGCGGGGTGTCGGCGGGGTCGCCGGCTACCGGGACGCGGCTTCGGTGCTGTTGGCGGTCGAGGACGAGGAGGCGGGGGCGCTCGAGCGGTCGGCCGAGCTGATGCGCGAGGACGGGTTCGGTGTCGCGCTGGTCGAGCGCGGCGACGACTCGGCGTGGCGCGCGGGGGGCGGGCGGCTGGGCCTGGTCAACGAGGGCGACGCGGCGGTCAACCCCGCGGCGATGATGCGGTGGATGGTCGGTGGGCTGGCGGCCGGGACGCTCCGCGAGCACGCGGAGGTCTTCGGCATCGAGCGGACGGGAGGAGGGGTCGTCGTGCGCGGGGCGGACGGCCGGGGGCCGTTTGAGATGTCGGCCCGGGCGGTCTTTGTGTGTACGAACGCTTGGGCGTCACGGCTGGTTCCCTCGGTGTTGATCGAGCCGAACCGGGCGCAGATGCTCGCGGCCCGTGTGTCGACGGGCGTGCGGCTGAACGCGAGCTACTACGTCAACCACGGGCACGACTACGTGCGGATGCCGGAGCCCGGGCTCGTGGTCGTCGGCGGGCGGCGGCACCTGCACGCCGACGACGAGCAGACGGAGTCGGACGGGACGAGCGGGGCGTTGCAGGCCGACCTCGAGGCGTTTCTCGGGCGGTTCTGCGGGGAGCGGGGCGAGGTGGTCGCGCGCTGGGCGGGGACGATGGGGCTGACGCCGGGCGGCGCCGCGGGTGGGGGGCTGCCGGTGGTGGAGGAAGTGGAGCCGGGCGTGGTGGTGTGCGCGGGGTTTAACGGGCACGGGATGTCGCTGGCGCACCGGCTTAGTTCGCTTGCGGTGGGTGCTTGGCTCGGGGAAGAAGAGTGGCCCGCGGCGCTCGGGCGGGGCGAGGTGGCGGCGCGTTAGCGTTCTTGATCGTGCCGCGTCTGCCAGCGGTCGCCGATGGTGGCCCACATGGCGCGGTTGCCGTCGGCGTGGAGGGTGTGGGGCATGCCTTCGATCACGCGGATGTCGGCCTGTGCGGGGATGGCGGTGTGGTTGTCCGCGCTGGCGAGGGTGACGCCGGCTTCGAGCAGGTCGTCTCGGAAGAGTCGGACGGACTCGCCGAGGTAGAAGTTGTCGAGCTCGCCGCCGAAGACGCGGACCTTGCCGGCGAGGTCGGGTGCTTTGGCGTGCATCTCGCGGAGTGTTTTCTGGGTGATGTCGTAAGGACGCCAGGCGTTGGCGGTTTCGGAGGAGATGTCGCCGGTGTCGCGGTCGAAGAGGCGCTGGGGCGTGCCGTCGGGTCGGGCGGGGCTGAAGACGGCTTCGAAGGATTCGATCTGGCCGCCGGGGCCCATGACGGTCTCGCGTGCGATGAAGTCTCGGGCGGTGAGCATGACCTGATCGACGCCGTTGGGGTCGGTGCGTCGTGCGATGGGTCTTGGGTTGCCGTCGGCGTTGGTGTAGATGTTGGCGTCGGGCTGGTAGAGGTTGGGCGTCTGGAAGGCGCGGAAGTCGACGGCGTCTGGGGCGTGGGCCCAGCAGCCGGCGAAGCGGTCGGGGTATTCGATCTGGAGCCAGAGGCTGGACCAGCCGCCGGAGGAGACGCCCGTGACGTAGCGGTGGTCGGGGCCGGAGCCGCGGTAGGTGTCTTCGAGCGCGGGGATGAGCTCGTCGACGAGGGCGTCGCCCCACGGGCCGGTGACCTCGGAATTGGCGAAGACGGAGTGCCCCCAGTAGTTGGTGGCGTCGGGGACGACGATGATGGGGGCGGTTTGCTTGAGGAGCTCGGGGTCGGCGCCCCGCGTGTAGAAGCCGGCGTAGCGGTCGAGCTCGTGGTGTGAGCCGCCGAAGCCGGTGACGATGTAGACGACGGGGAAGGTGGCGCTCGGGTTCTTGGCGAGCGTTTCGTGGTAGTTGGTTGGGAGTCGGACGGCGGCGTTCATGGTGATGTCGCGGCCGTGGAAGTTGGAGAGCCGGGCGGAGCGGAGAGAGTAGAGCTTGTCGGCGTCGGATTCGGGAAAGGGGGCTGCCTCGATGGTGGCGGTAAGTGTGAGCGCGGGGGTGAGGGCTTGGGGGTCTTGTTGTTGGGGGTCGCCCATGGGGACGACGACGGGCTCGGAGTAGGGGTCGCCCGCGCCGGTGCCGGGTTTGGCGGTGTCTTGGTTGACGCGGGCGAAGGCTTGGGCTTGCCACTGGCCCGAGCCCCAGGCGTCCTCGAAGGCGGGCGAGGTGTGGAAGAGGGCGTCGGCGAATTCGAGGGTGACGGCGTCGCCCGGGGCGAGGTCTTCGACGTCCCAGGCGGCGAGCGGGGGCGCGTTGAACCAGTCGTGGACGCGGTCGATCGGCTGCTCGGTCGCCCGAGCGGCTGGGTCGCCGGCTTGATCGGAGTTTGGGTCGGCGGCGGGGTCGGCGGGGAGGAAGGCGATGTAGAGCCGTCCGGTATAGGGCCGGTCGAGGGCGGCGGGGTCGATGGTGAGGGTGAACCGCTCCGGCGGGTCGGCGAGCGCGGGCGTGCTCGCCGCGAGCACGGCGGCGGTGATGAGGATCGGGGTTCTGAGGCTGCTTCGAAGATCGGGCTGCATGGTGTCGTGCTCCGGGCGGGTCGGGGGTCATCGTACACTGCGGCGTGCATTCGCCCGTGGACGTGCTGAGTGATGGTGGTCCGGTCGCGCGGCTTCTGGGCGCGGGCTACGAGGCGCGGCCGGAGCAGCTGCGCATGGCCGAGCGGGTGGCGGGCGTGATGGCGTCGGGCGGGACGCTGATGGCCGAGGCGGGCACGGGGGTCGGCAAGAGCTTCGCGTACCTGTCGCCGGCGATCGCGCGGGTGCTCGAGCGCGGCGAGGTGGTGGTCGTCTCGACCAACACGATCGCGCTGCAGGAGCAGCTCGTGCGCAAGGACGTGCCGCTGCTGATGCGGGCGCTCGGGCTGGGAGCGGTCGACGCCGAGGTGGAGGACGGGCGCGCCGAGGGCGAGAGCGCGGTGCGGCCGGCGCTGGTCAAGGGGCGGGGCAACTACGTGAGCCTGCGGCGGCTCGAGCTCACCAGCAAGCGTCAGGACCGGCTGCTGCCCGACGCGGCGAGCCGGGCGAGCCTGCACGCGATCGAGGACTGGGCGGGGCAGACGCGCGAGGGGTCGCGGGCGAGCCTGCCCGTGCTCGAGCGGCCCGGGATCTGGGACCGGGTGCAATCGGACGCGGGCAACTGCATGGGGCGGAAGTGCCAGAACCACGACGTGTGCTTCTACCAGCGGTCGCGGCGGAAGATGGAGCGGGCGAACCTCCTGATCTGCAACCACGCGCTGTTCTTCAGCGACCTGGCGCTGCGGTCGGGGGCGGGGGGGCGCGGGTTCTTGCCCCGGTACCACCACGTGATCATCGACGAGGCGCACTCGGCCGAGGAGGTCGCGAGCGAGCACTTCGGGCTGTCGCTGGGCGAGGGGCGCGTGTACCACCTGCTGCAGACGCTGTTCCACGAGCGGACGCACAAGGGGTACCTGGCGAACCTCGCGGACCTGTTCTCGACCGGCGGGCCCGACGGCGAGAGCCTGGAGGGGGAGATCCGGCGGGCGATGGACGCGGTGCACGCGGCGCGGAACGCGGCTCGGGTGTTCTTCGATCGCCTGTCGCGGCTGGTCACGGGCGTGGGCACGGTGCGCGTGCGCGGCGAGTTCGGGGTTGAGGACGTGCTCTCGCCGGCGTTCCGCGACCTGGCGCTGCGGCTGCGGACGCTCAAGGAGAGCGTGCGCCGCGACGCGGACGTGTTCGAGCTGAACGCGTACGCGATCCGGGCGAGCGAGGTGGCCGAGGTCGCGACGGCGATCCTGAACAAGGACCTGGCGGGGTGCGTGTACTGGGTGGAGGTGGGCCGGAGCCAGCGGGGGGCGAGCGTGACCGTGGCCTGCTCGCCCGTGGAGGTGGGGGCGCTGCTGCGGGAGCACCTGTTCCCGGAGGGCGGGGCTGGGCTTGGTCGTGGTTTGGGTGAGGGCGGGTCGGGAGAGGGCGAGTCGGGCGGGGAGGACGCGGGGCTCAAGGCGCGGAGCGTGACGCTGACGAGCGCGACGCTGGCGACGCGGTCGGTCGACGAGGGCGAGCCGGCGGAGCGGGCGGAGACAGCGTTCGCGCACGCGATCGAGCGGCTGGGGTGCGTCGGGGCGTCGACGGTGCAGTTGGGGTCGCCGTTCGGGTACCGGGAGCAGGTGGAGGTGGTGGTGGACGTGACGATGCCGTCGCCTCGGGCGTACCGGCCGGCGGCGCGGGGGCGGGAGCTGTCGCCCGAGCTTTCGGACAGCGCGTCGTACGAGGACGAGCTGTCGAAGCGGGTGCTCTGGAACGTGGAGCAGACCGACGGCGGAGCGTTCGTGCTGTTCACGTCGTTCAGCGCGCTATACGCGGTGGCGGACCGGCTGGAGGAGCACCTGCTCGAGCAGGGCATGCCGCTCTTGGTGCAGGGGCGCAGCGGCGAGCGGGGGGTGCTGGTCGATCGGTTCCGGGAAGACGCGCGGAGCGTGCTGCTGGGTGCGGCGAGTTTTTGGCAGGGGGTGGACGTGCGGGGCGACGGGCTTCGGAACGTGGTGATCACGCGGCTGCCGTTCGATCCGCCGGACCGGCCGCTGACCGAGGCGCGGCTGGAGCGGATCCGCGAGAAGGGTGGGAACCCGTTCGTGGAAGAGAGCCTGCCGCGGGCGGTGATCCGCTTCAAGCAGGGGTTCGGGCGGCTGATCCGTTCCTCGACCGACCGCGGGCGCGTCGCGGTGCTGGACCCGCGGGTGGTGACCAAGCCGTACGGGCGGGTGTTCCGGGCAGCGCTGCCCGAGGGCGTTGAGGTTCGTGAGATCGACGGGCGGGCGGAGGGCGGTTGGTGATGCGGAGCGCGTTGAGCAGTTCGGTGCGGTGGTGGGTTCACGCGGTGCTGCTGGTGTGTTGTCTGGGGGCGGCCGGGCAGCCAACGGACATGTGGCTGCGGCGGACGCTGCCGTTGAACGGCGACTGGCCGGTGATCGTCGATCCGATCGACCACGGGTCGGTGGACTACCGGAGCCGTCGGCGGGACCTGTTCGCGGCCGACACGCGGGACGACGGGCGGTACGGGCTGGTCGAGTTTTCGTGGGACGACGAGCACACGCTCGCGGTGCCCGGCGACTGGAACTCGCAGGACGAGCGGCTGTTCTTTTATGAAGGGGCGGTGTGGTACCGGAAGGTCTTCGAGCTCGGCGAGTCGGGGTGGTCGGGCGACGACGGCGAGCGGCTGTGGCTGTGCTTCGGGGGGGCGAACCGGCTGACAACGGTGTGGGTCAACGGCGAGAAGGTGGGAGAAAACGGCGTGGGGTTCACGCCGTTCTCGTTCGACGTGACGGGGGCGGTGCGCGAGGGGGAGAACATGGTGGTCGCGCGGGTCGACAACCGGCGCGCGTTCGAGGCGGTGCCCGGCGAGATCTACGACTGGTGGAACTACGGCGGGCTGACGCGGGACGTGTGGCTGGCGACCTCGCCCGGGGTCTACGTCTCGGGCTGGCGGCTGTGGCTCGACGGCGGCGTGATCCGCGGCGAGGTCGCGGTTGCGGGGGACGGGCCGCCCGGCGACGCGGACGCGGTCGTTGAGGTGCTCGTCGACGAGCTTGGGATCGCCGAGCGGGTGGAACTCGTCGGCGGGCGAGGTTCGTTCTCGGTGCCGGCGGTGGGTGTCGAGCGGTGGTCGCCCGAGCGGCCTCGGCTTTACGAGGTTCGGGTGGTCGGGCCGGGGGGCGACGTGCTGGTCGATCGGATGGGGTTCCGCGAGATCGAGACCGAGGGCGGCCGGGTGTTGCTGAACGGTGAGCCCGTGGTGCTGCGGGGGGTTTCGATCCACGAGGAGGCGCCGTTCGGCGGGGGGCGGTCGGTCGGCGAGGCGGACGCGCGGGTGCTGCTGGGCTGGGCGAAGGAGCTGGGGTGCAATTTCGTGAGGCTCGCGCACTACACGCACAACGAGCACACGGTGCGGCTGGCCGAGGAGCTGGGGCTGATGGTCTGGGCGGAGATCCCGGTCTACTGGATCTTGGACTTTGAGAACCCGGCGACGCTGGCTGAGGCGAAGGCGCACCTGGACGGGATGATCGACCGCGACCGCAACCGGTCGAACATCGTGATCTGGTCGATCGGCAACGAGACGGGCGACGCGCCGGAGGTGACGCGGTTCCGGCGGCGGCTGGGCGAGCACGTGAAGCGTCGGGATCCGACGCGGCTGCTGTCGGCGGCGATGTTCGCCCGGCAAGTGCGGGAGCCTTGGGGCGCCGGTGGTGACGGGGGTGCGATCGCGAAGCGCGACGGCAGCGCGGGGGAGCGGCTGGTGAAGCTGGTGGTGGATGACCCGTTCGGAGAGATCGCCGACGTGCTCGCGATCAACTCGTACATCGGGTGGTACCACGACCGGCCGGACGAGATCGCGGGCGTCGGGGTGGAGCTGGCGTGGGACAAGCCGCTGATGCTGTCGGAGTTTGGGGCGGGCGTGAAGCAGGGGCGGCGCGGGTCGGCGGACGAGCGGTGGACGGAGGAGTACGGGCTTTCGGTGTACGGGCACACGCTGCGGTGGGCGGAGAGTCTGCCGAACTTCGCGGGGATGTCGCCTTGGACGCTTCACGACTTCCGGTCGCCGCGGCGGCCGCGGTACGGGGTGCAGGACTGGTACAACCGCAAGGGGCTGATCTCGGAGACGGGGGAGAAGAAGCTGGTGTACGGGCTCTTAGCAGGCTGGTACGGCGAGATGATCGACACGAATAACAATGAGTGACCCTGACAGAGACCTTTCAGAGGTGACAACGATCGGGTGGCTGTCTAGCATCGAGGCCCGCCTCGGGCCGGCTGTTTTCTTCGGCCGCGACCAGGGTTGAGCGGGCGGGGGCCCTCGAGAAGGAGGCTTCATGCTCGGACGTGTCTTCAAGGCCTACGACATCCGCGGGACGTACCCGGACCTGCTGACCGACCAGATGGCTTGGCAGATCGGGTACGGGGCGAGCCGGTTCTTGCTTCAGGACGCCGAGCAGGCGGGCGAGACGACGCCGATGATGAAGAACGTGGTGGTGGGGCGTGACATGCGCGCGTCGTCGCCGGGCCTCAGCGGTCGGCTGATCAAGGGCATCACCGACCACGGCGGGGACGTGATCGACATCGGGCTGTGCGACACGCCCATGGTGTACTTCGCGATCAACTACCTGGACTGCGCGGGCGGGATCCAGGTGACGGCGTCGCACAACCCGCCGCAGTACAACGGCTTTAAGATCTCGAAGCGGAAGGCGAAGCCCGTCGGCGAGCCGACCGGGCTGGGCGACATCCGCAAGTACGCGGCGATGGTCGACCGCGGCGTGCAGGACCAGGAGGGCACGAACGGCAGGAGCGAGGTGCGCGACCTGTGGGACGCGTACCGCCAGCACGTGCGCGCGTTCCTTGATACGTCGGCGCTGGGCGCGGCGGGGTCGACGCTGAAGGTCGTGATCGACGCGTCGAACGCGATGGCCGGGACGATGGTGCCCAAGGTGTTCGGGCGCAACGGCTCCGGGATCGACGGCGTGGAGATCATCGAGCTGAACTTCGAGAACTCGAAGGGCGAGTTCGCGCACGAGCCGAACCCGCTGGTCGCGGCGAACCTGCGGCAGCTCCAGGACGCCGTGGCGGAACACTCGGCGGACTTCGGGATCTGCTTCGACGGCGACGCCGACCGGCTGATGGTCGTCGACGAGAAGTCGCAGATCGTCGGGTGCGACCACCTGACGACGCTGCTGGCGAAGTTCTTCCTGCAGGACAACCCGGGCTCGCCGATCGTGTACGACCTGCGTTCGAGCAAGGCGCTCGCCGAGGACGTGGTCGCGGCGGGCGGCAAGCCCGTCCAGGGGCGCGTGGGGCACGTGTTCATGAAGCAGGCGATGACCGAGCACCAGGCGGTGTTCGGCGGGGAGCTCAGCGGGCACTTCTACTTCCGCGACAACTTCAACGCCGACTCGGGCGCGATCGCGATGGCGGTGGTGCTGACCGTGCTGAGCCGGGCGAAGGCCGACGGGCAGGCGCTCAGCGACCTCGTCGCGCCGATCTCGCGGTACGCGCAGTCGGGCGAGGTGAACTTCGAGACCGAAGACAAGGACGAGGCGATCAACGCGTTCCAGGAGGAGTTCGGCCCGGGGTCCGACTTCGACGGCGACATCGAAGAGCTCGACGGCTGCACGATCGACTGCTGGGACCGCCCCGGCGAGCACGGTGGCTGGTGGGCGAACGTGCGGAAGAGCAACACGGAGCCGCTGCTACGGCTGAACGTGGAGGCGAAGGACGCGGCGACGCTGGAGCGGATCGTCGAGGAGATCGCGCCGTTCCTCGGGACGCGGGTCGACCACTGAGGCGCCGATGGAGCGCGGGCCGGTCCCAGCCCTCGGCCGGGCCCTGGATCGGCCGGGCCCTGGATCGGGCGGGTGACGGTGACACGTTCGGGCGATGGCCGCGGCAACGCGTTGGCGGACGCCGGGGGGGCGCGGGGGACGTGTGGTGTGTGTGGGGGGGGTGGGGGGGTGTTGCAGCTTTGGTTGGGGCTGGGCGGTATGCTCCGGCGTCGCGCGGCGGGTGAGCCGCGCCGGTGACCGGAGGGCAGACTCGGCATGAACCTGGCGCACTTTTTCGAGCACTGGGGGATCGTGGAAAACCCGTTCCGCGGGGAGGAGGCGCGTCACGACGGCGTGTTCGCGCGGCTGGGGGTTGTCTCCACGCAAGAGCGGGAGCGGCTTGCTCGGCACGGGCTGGTGGGGGGCGTGTCGCCGAGGGCGACCCACTCGGACTTCGAGAAGATCCTGGGCAGCCTGACGCGGCCGTCGACGTCGATCGTGTTCGGGGAGAAGGGCAGCGGGAAGACGGCGATCCGGCTGCAGATCGAGGACTCGGTGCGGGCGCACAACGGCGCGACGCCCGAGGGCAAGGTCTTCCTCGTGGCGTACGACGACCTGAACGGCGTGCTGGACCAGGTGCACCGGCGCGTCGCGGGCGGGGGGGGCGGGGACGCCGGCGAGGCGGAGATCGAGAAGACGTTCGCGCGGATCCGGCTGGTCGACCACATGGACGCGATGCTGTCGGCGGGGGTGACGTCGTTCGTCAACGGGCTGATCGAGGGCAAGGGCGAGAGCGCGAAGGAGGCGAGGCGGCGTCTGCGGTCGCTGAGCGAGCCGGCGGGCGACGACCTGCTGCTGCTGCAGTCGGTCTACGACGCGGAGCTGAGCGCGCCGCAGCGGACGCGTCAGCTCCGGCGGACGCTCGGGCGAGGCTTGGGCGGCGGCGCGGCGGTGTGGACCCTGCTGCTGTTCCTCGGCTGGGTGCCCGCGGCGGGGTTCGTGCTGCTGGCGACGCTGCAGTTCGGTTTGCAGGGGGCGTGGGTCTTCTGGGTGTTCGCGGCGCTGCTTGGGATCTACAGCGTGGTGCTGGCAAAGGTGCTGCTGCTTGACCGCTGGTCGCTCGGGGGGCTCGGGCGCCGCGTGGCGGGCGAGGTGGTGGCGCTGCCTCGGGTGGCGAGGTCGTACGCGGAGAGCTTCGGCGAATTGCCCGCGGAGCTGCGGCGTTCGAAGGGGCTGCCGACGTCGGGCTCGGAGGAGACGCGGTACGCCATGATGGACCGCTTCCGGCGCGTGCTCGAGCCGTTCGGGTACACGGGGATGCTGGTGGTGATCGACCGGGTCGACGAGCCGGTGCTGGTCAACGGGGACGCGGAGCGGATGCGGCTGATCATCTGGCCGCTGCTGAACAACAAGTTCCTGCAGAAGGACGGCTTCGGGGTGAAGATGCTGCTGCCGATCGAGCTGCGGCACGCGCTGTACAAGGAGTCGGCGCGGTTCTTCCAGGAGGCGCGGCTGGACAAGCAGAGCCTGGTCGACCGGCTGAGCTGGACGGGGGCGGCGCTGTACGACCTGGCGGAGGCGCGGCTCCGGGCGTGCTCGGACCGGGGGAGCGGCGCGGCCGAGAACGGTTCGGGGAACGGGCCGGCTGACGGGCGCGACGACGGGCTGTCGCTGCTGAGCCTGTTCGCGGAGGACGTGTCTCGCCAGGACGTTGTCGATGCGCTCGACCAGATGCACCAGCCTCGGGACGCGTTCAAGTTCTTGTACCAGTGCCTGACGGAGCACTGCTCGAACGTGACGACGGGCGAGCGGGCGTACCGGGTGCCCAAGCTGGTGCTGGAGTCGGTGCGGAAGCAGCAGTCGGACCGCGTGCAGGCGCTGTACCGCGGCGTGACGCCGGCCTGATCGGCGGGGGATGCCTTCGGGGCGAGGGGCTGCCGATGCGTGTGGCGATCGTGACGTGCCTGAACATCCCCGAGCCGGACGTGGACGAGCTGTTCATGGTCGAGGCGCTTCGGGCGGCGGGGGCGACGCCCAGCGTGGTGGCGTGGGACGACGCGGGGGTGGACTGGGCGTCGTTCGACGTGGCGGTGGTGCGGTCGACGTGGAACTACTACCTGTACCAGGAGCCGTTCCGGGCGTGGATCGGGCACGTCGCGGAGCGGACGCGGCTGCTGAACCCCGCGGGCGTGCTGCTTGGGAACATGGACAAGTGGTATCTGTCGGAGCTGAAGTCGGCGGGGGTGCCGGTGATCCCGACGGCGTGGGTGGGCCGGGGCGAGGGGGCGGACCTGGCGTCGATCGCAAGCGATCGCGGGTGGCTCGATGTCGGTGTGGTGGTCAAGCCCTCGGTGTCGGCGGGGTCGTGGCGGACGCGGCGGTTCGAGCCGGGCGACTTGGAGAGCGGGCAGGCGTTTCTCGAGGAGCTGTCTTCGGAACGCGGGGTGATGGTGCAGCGGTTCATGCCGAGCGTGGCGCAGGGCGGTGAGCGGGCGATCGTGTGCGTGGGCGGTGCGGTGACGCACGCGGTGGAGAAAACGCCGCGGTTCGATGGCGAGGAAGAGCGGGTGTCGGGGGCGTTGGATGTGTCGGCGGAGGAGAAGGCGTTCGTGGCGCGTGTTCTGGACGCGGCGGTCGGGGAGGCGGCGCCGGAGGTGGCGTACGCGCGGGTGGACGTGATCCGCGACGACGACGGGTCGGTGCGGCTCAGCGAGCTGGAGCTGCTGGAGCCCTCGCTGTTTTTGAAGCAGTCGCGCGCGGCGCTGACGCGGTTCGCCGAGACGGTGGTGGCGGCGGGCTGACGGCGGATAGTGTGTGGGATGAGCAAGGCGGCTGAGTTTCTGTCGGGCGGGGGTGAGGCCCGGGATGCGTTCGCGGGTGGGGATCCGTTTGCCGGGGCCGACGGCGGCGCTGACGTGGGGGGCGACGAGGCGGGCGGCGGCGGGCCCGCCGACCACGCCGCCGACCAGGCCGGCGGGGCGGCGGCGCTGCTGGAGGGGCTCACGGACGATCAGCGTCGCGCGGCGGAGACGACCGAGGGGCCGGTGCTTGTGCTGGCGGCGGCGGGGTCGGGCAAGACGCGGGTGATCACGCGTCGGATCGGGTTTCTCGTGGAGAACGGGATCCCGCCCTGGCAGATCCTGGCGTTGACGTTCACGAACAAGGCGGCGGGGGAGATGCGCGAGCGGGTGAACGAGCTGCTGGCGCCGGGCGAGGCGATGGGGGAGAGCCGTCGGACGCGGGGTCTGACGGTGACGACGTTCCACTCGCTGTGCGCGCGCCTACTGCGGCGGTACGCCGAGCGGGCGGGGATCCCCGGGCTGAAGCCGGACTATTCGATTTATGACTCGGCGGACCAGTCGTCGCTGATGAAGCAGACGCTCAAGGCGCTGGATTTGAGCACGACGAATTGGCCGCCGCGGTCGATGCTGTCGGCGATCAGCAACGCGAAGAACGAGCTGATGGACGCCGAGGCGTTCGAGCGCGGGGCGGGCGACTTCGCGTCGCGGACGGTCGCGAAGGTGTTCAAGCGGTACGAGACGGGGCTCAGGAAGGCCGGGGCGGTGGACTTCGACGACCTGCTGCTGCTGGTGGCGAAGATGCTGCGCGACACGGAGGAGATCCGGCGCGAGGTGCAGGACCGGTACCGGTACCTGATGATCGACGAGTACCAGGACACGAACCGGGCGCAGTTCCTGATCGCGTCGATGATCGCGGGGACGGCGGCGGAGCGGGGGCTTCCTTCCGAGAGCGGGCCGAACATCTGCGTGGTGGGCGACCCGGACCAGTCGATCTACGGGTGGCGCGGGGCGGACATCACGAACATCCTGGAGTTCGAGGAGCGGTACCCGTCCGCGCGGACGATCTCGCTTGGCCAGAACTTCCGCTCGACGGCGCCGATTTTGGGCGTGGCGGACACGCTGATCCGGCACAACAAGCAGCGGAAGCACAAGGACCTGTACACGACGGCCGAGGGCGGGGAGCGCGTCGGGGTGGTGCTGTGCCGTGACGAGCACCACGAGGCGGAGCTGGTCGTGGACTGGTTCAAGGAGCTGCACGAGGGGGGCGAGGGCCGTTTCGCGTGGAAGGACTGCGCGGTGCTGTACCGGACGAACGCGCTGAGCCGCGTGCTGGAGGAGCGGCTGCTGCGGGAGGGCGTGCCGTATGTGATCGCGCGGGGGACGGCGTTCTATCAGCGCGAAGAGGTCAAGGACGTGCTGGCGTACCTGCGCGTGGTGGCGAACACGGCGGACGAGGTGAACCTGGAGCGTGTGGTGAACAAGCCGACGCGGGGGATCGGCAAGGCGGGGCTGGACGCGGTCCGTTCGTTCGCGGCGTCGGCCGGGCTTGGTCTGTTCGAGGCGCTGCGGCTGGCGGGCGACGCGCCGGGTGTGTCGGCGCGGGCGGCGAACGCGATGAAGGCGTTCGCCGAGACGGTCGACGGGTGGAACGGCGCGGGGACGTTCATGGGGGCGGGGGTGTCGGGCTCGCTGGCGGGGCTGGTCGAGCGGGTGATCAAAGAGAGCGGGCTGGAGGGGCACTACAAGAAGCTGGCGGCGAAGAACGAGCAGGACGCCGACCGGCTGGACAACCTCGACGAGCTGATCTCGTCGGCGGCGGAATTTGAGCAGGACTACGACCCGGCCGACGACCCGATGAACTTCGAGGCGGCGGTGAAGGCCGGGGGGGCGGCTGGGGATGGCGTCGCGATCAGCTCAGAGGAGGGCTCCGGGGGTGTGGCCGACGACGGTGCTGGCGGCGGTACGGGCGGAGAAGACGGGGCGCCGCCGCTGCTCGAGCTGCTGCGTGCGTACTTGGAGTCGGTGGCGCTCGTGGCCGACGCGGACAGCGTGGACCCGGACCAGGGGGCGGTGACGCTGATGACGCTGCACGCGGCGAAGGGGCTTGAGTTTCCCGCGGCAGCGATCGTGGGGCTCGAGGAGAACACGCTGCCGCACTCGCGGGCGCAGGCGAGCGAGAGCGAGCTGGAGGAGGAGCGTCGGCTGGCGTTTGTCGGTATCACGCGGGCGATGCGGCACCTGAAGCTGACGTCGGCCCGGTACCGGACGGTGCGCGGGATCCATGAGCGGACGATCCCGAGCCGTTTTCTCGAAGAGCTCGGGACCGAGCACGTGTCGGTGAGCGATCAGTCGGACGTGTCGGGCGGGCTCGGCGAGGCGTGGGGCGAGTCGGGCGGCGGTTCGTTTGGCGGTGGTGGTGGTGGCGGGTTCGATCGCCGAGGGCGGATGGGCGGCGGGATGGACCTGTCGTCGGAGGCGCAGGTCCGCCGAACGCGGGAGGGGGATCGGCGGGCGTCGGGGCTGGCGCTCGGGGCCAAGGTGCGGCACCCGCGGTTCGGGCCGGGCGTGGTCAAGAGCGTGACGGGCGGTGCGAACGCGCGGGCGCAGGTCGCGTTTGAGCAGGTGGGTGTGAAGACGCTGGTGCTCGAGTACGCGAAGCTCGAGGTGCTGGGCTAGGCGTCGTTGCTGGCGGGGCGGGGGATGTGGGGGGTGTCGGCCGAGCGTGTGATAAGCGCGACGTTGTCGGGCAGGTGCTGGGCGATCTGGCTGACGACGTCCCCGGCGACGGTCCGGCTGAAGAGCGAGCGGCGCGACTTGCCGAGGATGAGGGTGTCGCAGCCGTAGGTGACGGTGTAGTCGAGGATCTCGTCGGCGACTTCGGGGCTGACGGCGTAGATGGGAACGAACGGGACGCCGGCCTGCTTGGCGAGGACGGCGGTGGTGCCGAGCGCTTCCTGGGCGCTCTCGTCTTCTTCGACGCGCGGCGACTGGCCCGGGCGGAGATCCATGACGCGGATGGTGCGGACGTAGATGGCAAAGAGGATGCCGCCCCGGCGTTTGGCGAGGTCGACGGCGAACTCGGACTGGTAGCGGCCGCGGGCGGCGAGCATGACCTTGGGCTTGGCGGGGTCGATCTCGGCGGGTGCTTCGCGGACCTCGGCGAGCCAGCCGCGGTCGGGCTCTTCCAGTGGCGGCGGCATCGACTTGCGCCGGAGCTGGATGGCGAAGCGGCTGCCGAGGACGAGGGCGATGAGCCCGCCAGAGAAGGCGGTCGAGATGGTCTGTGTCACGGCGATGGTGAGGCTGACGGCTCCGAGGAGGGCGCCGAGCGCGTAGAGCCCGGCGCGTGAGCCCGGGCTGATGTCGAGCTGTTTGTTGAGGGCGGTGGAGAGGACGCTGACGGTGATGGCGCCGCAGACGCCGAGGACGTAGAGCTTGGCGAGCAGGGTGACGTCGGTGGTCCAGGCGACGACGCCGATGGGCAGGACGACGGCGACGATGAGCCCGATCCAGGGGACGCCGGAGTAGTTGAGGCGTGTGAGGGGCTTGGGGAGTTCCTTGTCCTGGGCCATCGCGAAGAGGACCGAGACCATCGCCATGATGGCGGTATTCGTGGCCGAGAGCAGGAGGAGGCCGAAGGTGATGCCGGCGGCTTTGCCGAGGACGACGCCGAGCGTGGGGTTGATCGCGGCGCCGGCGTCTTGGGCTATGACTTTCATCGCGGCGTTGGTGTACTCCTCGACGTGGGCGACACCCTCTTCGGAGAGGTCGCCGGCGGCGATGGCGATCTCGTGGGGCCCATGGGTGTCGGCGAGGGAGACGCCATCGACGGCGAACGCGAGCCCGGTGAGCGCGAGCCCGAAGAACATGTTGAGGACGACGACCTCGATGGTGACGGGCCAGATGGTGTTTCGGGCCGTCTTGCGGACGGGCTGCTTCATGAGCCCGGTCATGTTCGCGACCGCCTCGACGCCGGCGAGGGCGAGGCAGATCTTGGTGAAGCTGACCCAGGCGTCGGCCGGTGGGACGGCGGTGAAGTAGTCGAGGCGGATCGCTCTGACGCCGCGGAGGAAGGCGGGGAAGGCGACGAAGACCATGACGGCGGAGACGGCGAGGGCGGCGACGGCGATGAAGGCGGCGAAGCGGCCGGCCGACTTGGCGCCGAGCCAATTGATGGCGCCGATGCCGACGATGGTCACGACCGAGGCGGGGAGCGTGAAGCGGTCGGGGACGCCGAAGTAGTGGAACGCTTCGACCACGCTGATCGCGGCGGTCATGATGTAGCCGCTGAGCAGGAGCGTGGAGCCGACGACGGCGGCGGTGGGCGAGAGCTGGCGCGCGGCGGTGTAGACGCCGCCGCCGTCGGGGAAGCACCGGCAGATGAGGGTGTAGGCCCAGCTCACGGCAAGCATGAGCAGGCCGATGGCGGCGAGGTAGACGACGCTGGCGTGGGCGGTGTAAAGAAAGGCGAGCCCGAGGACGTAGAGGCGGCTGGTGCCCCAGTCGCCGTAGAGCAGCGGCCCGGCATGGAACCACTTCAGCGTTCTCGGGCGTGACTCTGCCGTGAGCATGGGGAGGAGGGTAGCGGGGTGTGGAGGCGGCTTCGTCGGGCGAAGCTGGGTCTTTGGGCAGGGCTGTGTGCGGGGCGGGGGGCGGAGTTCGTTGATCGGTCGGGCGGGAAGGATCTATGCCGATCGGGGTGCGTACGGCTATGCTGGAGCCGCTAGCTATGGGTAATGGCGATCAGGAAATGAAGCTGGATGACACGGCGTCGATTGACGCTGCGGCTGTGTCGTCGTCTGGGGATGGTGGGGGTGCTTCGGTGAGCTCGGTGGACAGGTCGGCTGATGGCTCGGGGGGCGGCTCTGGCTCTAGGTCGGGCTCTGGGGGCTCAAAGGAGGCTTCCAGCGTTGACACGGTCGTGGGGCGGCTGGTGATCGAGCAGGGCCTGGCAACCGAAGAGGAGGTCCAGCACGCGCTGGAGCAGGCGAAGTCGATCCGCGAGGAGGACAGCGGGTCGAGCCGTTCGGTGGCGCAGCTCTTGGTCGACAACGGGTACGCCACGAAGCGTCAGATCCACCGCTTGAAGAGCGTGATCGAGGCGGAGCGTTCGGGGCAGGCGATCCCGGGGTTCCGGGTGCTTGGGAAGCTGGGCGCCGGGGCGATGGCGACGGTGTACCAGGCGAAGCAGGTGAGCCTGGACCGGATGGTGGCGATCAAGGTGCTGCCCCGGAAGTTCAACGACAACACGCAGTTCATCGAGCGGTTTTACGCCGAGGGGCGTGCGGCCGCGGCCCTGAACCACCCGAACATCGTGCAGGCGTTCGACGTGGGCAAGGCGGGGGACCGGCACTACTTCGTGATGGAGTACGTGCAGGGGCGGACGGTGCACGACGACATCGTGAGCCAGAAGCGGTTCGCCGAGAAGGACGCGATTGAAATCATCCTGCAGATCTCGCGGGCGCTCGAGCACGCGCACCAGCGGGGGCTGATCCACCGGGACGTGAAGCCCAAGAACGTGATGATCAACCAGGACGGCGTGGTCAAGCTGGCGGACATGGGCTTGGCGCGGGCGATGAGCGACAAGGAGGCGGCGGAGGCGGAGGCCGGGAAGGCGTTCGGGACGCCGTACTACATCGCGCCGGAGCAGATCCGCGGCGAGCGTGACATCGGGCCGCAGGCGGACATCTACTCGCTGGGGGCAACTTTCTACCACATGGTGTGCGGGGTGGTGCCCTACGACGGGAAGAACCCGACAGCGGTGATGCACAAGCACTTGAAGGGCGAGCTGGAGCCGCCGGACCACGTCAACCCGAGGCTGTCGGCGGGTGTGAGCGAGATCATCGAGATGATGATGTCACGCAAGGCGGGCAAGCGGTACCGATCATGCGGGGACCTGATGACGGACCTGGAAGCGGCGCTGAAGGGGGACACGCCGCCGCTGGCTCATAAGGACCACTTCGACGGGCTGGACCTGGGGTCGGTGACGGCGGCGGAAGAGGCGGCCGGCGGGGAGATCGTCGAGGACTCGAGCGGGAAGACGGACGGGACGCCGATCGGGCTGATCGTGGGGCTGGTGGTCAGCGGGCTGATGAACCTGGCGCTGCTGCTGGCGAGGGTGTTCTGAGATCGGCCGGGGGCCGGTGTCTCGGGGGAGTGGTTGGGGTTCAGTGTGGGGGTTGGTGTGGGGGTTGGCGTGGGGTTCTGCCTACGCTTTCTTTGTATTTTGGTAAGCAGAAATGCCTGAAGCCGTGCCGAGGGTCGGCGTTGCTTGAGGGGTTCGAAGGAGGCATTCTCATCGCTAGGCGACGTTTTTTCCGAGACACGGGCCCCGCCCGCCGGACGCGGATGAACCACATGATCCGGATCAGCCCGATCCGAGTGGTCGGCCCGGACAACGAGCAGATCGGCGTCATGGAGACGCCGGATGCGCTGCGTCTGGCCGAGGAGAAGGGTCTTGACCTTGTGGAGGTGGTGCCGGACAACCGGCCGCCGATCTGCAAGATCATGGACTACGGGCAGTACAAGTACGAGCTGTCGAAGAAGCCCAAGCAGACCGGCAACAAGGCGAACGAGATCAAGGAGATCCGTCTTGGGCGGTCGGTGAAGATCGACCCGCACGACGTGAAGATCCGGGTCGAGCAGGCTCGGCGGTTCCTGATGGAGGGGTCTCGGGTTCAGGTGATCCAGCGTTTCCGCGGGCGCGAGATGCAGCACAAGGACCTCGGGCTCGAGAACCTGCAGGAGTTCGTCGAATCGCTCGGTGATATCTGCAAGATCGAGATCCCGCCGCGGTTCATCGGTCGTCAGGCTCAGCTCATGCTGGCTCCCGAGCGTGACCGCATCAAGGCGATGAAGCAGCGCGAGGAGCAGAAGCAGAAGGACGAGGCCGCTCGCAAGGCGGCCGAGGACGAAGAGCGGAAGCATCAGCAGGCGCTGGCAGCACTCGACGCCCGCGAGGCGGCCGAGGCCGACGACGACGAGGACCAAGTGGGCGTGGAGGTCGAGGACGACGCCGCGTCGGAGCCCGACTCGAAGAAGGCGAAGAAGGACACGCGGAAGGTCTCGAACCCGGTCGAGGACGAGATCGCGGACCTGCTGGGTATGTGATCACCTCGCCGATGCCCACGCCCGCCATGCTCAAAATCACCTTCTTCAGCAGATACTTCAGACGACCGGAGCCGCCACACAGTGCCTAGAGCGTGCCGGCCGAATGCGCCCGTGCTGCGTTCCTCGGCACCGCGGCGATGAGCGTCTGCGTGTAGGGGTGCTCTGGGTTTCTGAGGACTCGTTCGCTTGGGCCTTGCTCGACGATCTTGCCTTTGTGCATGACGGCGATGTCGTCGCACATGTGGCGGGCGTACGGCACTAGAACATATAAAACACAACCCCTCCCCGCAACGTGCGGGGTTTTATAATATAAAACCACATCCCCACGAAATCGGTTGTCATTCAGCATGGTTTCGCAACAAGAAGCAGGCCGTTGGGCTGTCCGCGTGTGCGTCGTTGGAGCGGGCGACACAGCGTCTTGGGCTTGGTCGTGCAGCGATCGGAACAGATCGAGCGGGCACGGGATGGCTCAGGCGCGGCCATCGGCCCGTGGCCAGGTGCGGGAAGCCGGCAGTGCATCGCCTCGCCATGCGCAAGCTCGCCTTCAACAGTCAATACGTCCGGCTCCCGCAGCCGTCAGGCACGACAAAGTTTATAGCGATGAAACAAGTTTTCTACTTTTATAATTATTCATACAAAAAAATGCTAGTTCTCGCTTCTGCGGTTATGAATTCTAGGTAGGACATCATAAAGTCAGTGTACATGATATGGTTTGTTGTCAGGGTAATCTAGTATTTAGTGGCCATGTCCTGCCAGGTGTTTGTGATGCCCCAGTGCCGGTGCATGCACCACCGCGGCAGGTCGGCCCGGGTGTATGTGCGCCTGAAACTGAACACCCGCCACAACGGGCAGTGAACACGTTGTTCTGGCCCAATCTCATCGAAGCAGGGCCGCCTTGACAACGCCGTCGACTTCACCACCAGGTGACGCCGCAGCCCGGCCTCGTCATCCACAAGATCGCCCGTCGCAAAACGCCCGAAACACCGCACCGGCTGAGCCGGCCCGGCCACACGCCAGCCCCGCAGTCAGCGTCACGCACGCGCAGACGCTCACATCCAGGCACACGCCCACCCTATCCTTTAGGCAGAAACAAGCCTCCCCTCAGCACGCCACCCGGAGCACAAGCACATGCCGACCACCGCCGCGCCCATCACCATGACCGAAAACGGTCTCAACGTCCCCGACCACCCCATCATCCCCTTCATCGAAGGCGACGGCACCGGCCCCGACATCTGGAACGCCTCCGTCACCACCTTCGACGCCGCCGTCGAACGCGCCTATGGCGGCGACCGAAAAATCCACTGGCACGAAGTCCTCGCCGGCCAAAAGGCAAAGGACGCCACCGACAACTGGCTCCCAGACGAAACACTCGAAGCCTTCAAGACCTACCTCGTCGGCATCAAGGGACCACTCACCACCCCCACCGGCGGCGGCATCCGATCACTCAACGTTGCCCTCCGGCAGATCCTCGACCTCTACACCTGCCTCAGGCCCGTCCGCTACTTCGCCGGCGTCCCCTCCCCCGTCAAGCGCCCCGAGCTCACCGACATGGTCATCTTCCGCGAAAACTCCGAAGACATCTACGCCGGCATCGAGTTCGAACAAGGCACCGACGACAACGCCGCCTTCAAAAAGCTCCTCAAAGAACACTTCCCCGACCGCTTCGCCAAGGTCCGCTTCCCCGACACCGCCGGCCTCGGCCTCAAGCCCGTCTCACAAGAAGGCACCCAACGCCTCGTCCGCGCCGCCATCCAGTACGCCATCGACCACGACAAGCCCTCGGTCACACTCGTCCACAAGGGCAACATCATGAAGTACACCGAGGGCGCCTTCATGCAGTGGGGCTACGACGTCGCCGCGAGCGACTTCGGCGCCACCCCCCTCGACGGCGGCCCCTGGCACACCATGACCAACCCCAAAACCGGCACCACCATCACCATCAAAGACTCCATCGCCGACGCCTTCCTCCAGCAGATCCTCACCCGACCCGCCGAATACTCCGTCATCGCCACCATGAACCTCAACGGCGACTACATCTCCGACGCACTCGCCGCCTGCGTCGGAGGCATCGGCATCGCTCCCGGAGCCAACATCAACTACGACACCGGACACGCCATCTTCGAAGCCACCCACGGCACCGCACCCAAGTACGCCAACCAAGACAAAGTCAACCCCGGCTCCGTCATCCTCAGTGGCGTCCTCATGCTCGAACACATGGGCTGGCAAGAAGCCGCCGACCTCATCGTCAAGGGCATCGAAGGCGCTATCACCGCCAAAACGGTAACCTACGACTTCGAGCGACTGATGGAGGGCGCCACCCTCCTCAAGTGCTCAGAGTTCGGCGAGGCGATCGTGAAGCACATGGAGAGTTAGAATGGCCAACAAGCCAGAAGCTAAAGAAAGATCAAAGCCGAAGGTGCCATTGCCATATCTGGCCAGTCCAGGGACAGTGGATACTGCATTTGAGCGGCGGGTGGCCCGAACCCGTGCCACTGACCTCGTCTGCGAGGTCAGTGCCGAACCCGCACTCGACATGCAACCACTGACCTCTAAAGGAGGTCAACGGACGGGTGGCCCGAACCCGTGCCACTGAGCTCGTCCGCGAGGTCAGTGCCGAACCAACACTCGACATGCAATCACTGACCTCCGGCGGGTGGCCCGAACCCGTGCCACTGACCTCGTCCGCGAGGTCAGTGCCGAACCAACACTCGACATGCAATCACTGACCTCCGCAGGAGGTCAGTGGCAGGGTTACCACACGACCCGGTCACACTCAACCCCACCCATCCCCGCATACCACCGCGCCGACGACCACGCCCAATCCGTCTCCTTCTCGACAAGTCCTCGGACCACCGGGTTCCGGTGGATGTAGTGAAACGTCTTTTCAAGCTCCTTCTGGTCCCGAACAACCCGATCAAACCCACCCCCGGCCTGCCAGTACCGATACCCCGGCCCCACCCGGATCACATCGAGCACCCCCGCCCCCGTCTCCCTCCACCGTCGGATCGCCCGCTGTGCCACCGGCTGCTTGATCGATCGAAGCACATCACCAACCGCGACCTCGCTCGGCACGATCAGCAGGTGCACATGCTCGGGCATCGCCACCCACGCCATCAATCCAAACCCACACCGCTCCCTCGCCCGCTCAAGCGACTCCACAAACACATCACGCCATGCCGCCCGCCCGAGCAGCCTCGCCCGACGATGACAAGAAAACGTCAGGAACCGAAACCCCCGAACCTCCCACCGTTTCAACCGCTTCCGCCGCACGCATTGACAATACCGTGCCACTGACCTGCTTTGCAGGTCAGTGCCGACCGACCAACGACCACTGGCCTCGCGGACGAGGTCAGTGCTACAAAACAACCCTATCCACCAACCCGGCGCGCAACTTCCAAGACATAGCCCTACTTCAAGCCGAAAAACCCCGCCGAATCTGCAAAATGGCGGTATGAACCGCATCGCCCAATACGACGACCAGCCCGCGACTCCTGCCGCTCCGACGGCTGCCCAATGCCGAGGGCCGAATCCCGCTCCACCCCCCGACCTCCTCCACGACCTCTTCAACCCAGCCCTCAC
Source organism: Planctomycetota bacterium (assembly GCA_039815285.1). Classification (GTDB taxonomy): domain Bacteria; phylum Planctomycetota; class Phycisphaerae; order Phycisphaerales; family UBA1924; genus JBCBZP01. The sequence goes on along the minus strand of JBCBZP010000019.1, from coordinate 17,839 downwards.
CCTCGAACACATCTGCCAAGCCCACGGCCTCAAACTCGCCGACCTCATCAACGCACTCAACCACCCCGAAACCAAAGCCGCCCACGACCGCTACCAACAAGCCCACACCCTCCGCCAACAACTCCTCCAACCAAAACTCCAAGACCAAGCCGCCGCAACCCTCTACCAAGCAAGCACCCTCGACTCCGGCGCACACCCCACCGAAATCCGAGCCACCGAGACCGCCCGCAAAGCAGCCGCAGCCAGCCTCCGAAACACCTTCCGGCCGCCCCCCGCTCCGACACCCAAACAACCCACCACCCACCCCGAGCTCCAAACCAACCGATACCGTCCGCCAGAGGTTCGCCCATGCCAGACACCGACGCCCCCCGCCCACATCCCCCGCACCTACCGCACCCCGCACACCCAACCGAGGCCCGCTAGCCATGCCCGGCCTCTTCGACGGCACGCCGCTCGAACAAGCGGTCACGTGCGAATCCTGCCGCAAGCCGCTCGAAGCCTGCCACTGCCCACGCTCGAAGGACGGCACCATCCGACGCCCCAGCGACCAGCACCCCCGCGTCCGCCGAGAGAAACGCCGCGGCAAGTGGGCGACCGTCGTCAGCGACCTGCACCCCGAAGACGCCAAGACGCTGCTCAAAAAGCTCAAAGCCACGCTCGGCACTGGCGGCGGCCTCACCCCGAACAAGCAGGGCGGTGACGACCTGATCTTCCAGGGCGACCACCAGCAGAAGGTCGTCGACGCCCTCAAAAAACTCGGCTACCAGGCCAAGCCCGGCGGCGGCTAACCCGCCGCCCGCACGTGCCGGCGCAGCGTCTCGATCGCCCGCGCCAGCCCGGCCCGAACCGACCGCGTCCGCCCCGCGACCTCGCGCCCCGCCGCCGCCCGCGCCTCCCGCCACGACCGGTCCCCCGCGGCCCGCCCGATCAGCGCCTCCAGCTCGTCCCGGCTCGCAAACGTCGACTCGCGCAGATCACCCAGCATGTCGTACCGCCCCAGCGCGTACTGGCTCGCGTAGCCCTTCGCCCGAGCAACATCATCGGCGGCTAGCCGCAGCACGCCGCCCTCGAGCCCCGGCACCGAAACGCCAACCGCCCGCAGCCGCTCCGCCCGCTCGCGCAGAACGGGGAACTTGTCGAGGTCGATCCGCGACGGATCGTCGGCCTGCATTACCGCCGAGCCGAGCAGCTGGTTGACCAGGTCCTCGCCGCCCTGCGAGGTCCGGCGGGCCAGGGGCAGGCCGCCGGAGAACAGGGCTTCTTCGAGCCGCTGGTGGTACATCGACCGGCTGGAGACGTGGATGGTCACGGCCGACCGCGCATAGGCGTCGCGGAGCTCATCGCCGTGGCGGAGTTCGCCGCCGGCGAACTCCGCGAACTCGGGGTTGGTGTCCCAGCCGGTGCCGAAGAGGGTGAGCCGCCAGTTGTTGCGGCGGCAGACGTCGACGGCCCAGCGGGCGGTTTCCTGGCGGATGAGCAGGTCGGCGTACGGCGCGGCGGCGGTGGCGACGAGGCTGGCGATGCGCTCGTCGGGCTGGGGCCCCAGGACGGTGCGGGCGGCGGACCGCGTGGCTTCGGTGAGTCGGCCGACGAGGTCGGGTTCGTCGGGCCGGTCGGCCTCGTGTTCGACCGGCCCGCGCAAGGCCCGGAGGAAGACGGCTTCGCGTTCTCGACCGCGGTCGGCGAGGCGTTTTAGGAAGGCATCGGGCGTCTGGCCGTACCGGGTGATGAGGCAGGCTTCGCGGTCGAAGCGGTCGAAGCGGTCGACGGGCTCAGCCGGGGGCGTGAACTTGGTGTCCGAGGCCCCGATGTCGAGCGGGGTGAGGCGTCTCGGGTCGTCGCCGAAGGCTCGCCGCGCGGAGGGGAAGAGGTAGCCGACGGCGACGTCGAGCGGTCCCGAGCTGACCGGGGTGTCGGCACGGGGTGCGCCGGCGAACTCCGCGAGTTCGTCCTGGATCCAGGTAATGAGTGGGAATGTGTCGGAGAGTGCGAGCGGGAGCATGCCGCGTGTGAGGTTGACGCTGAGGACGGCGTCGGGCTTGAAGTCGGTCAGTGACTCAACGTGGGCGAGGCGGGTGAGTTGGTGGTGTTCGCTTGGCTCGATAAGGAGGCGGGCGTCGTGGCCGAGGGCGCGGGCGGCTTCGGCGATGTCTTCCTGGAAGTAGCGGAGGAACGCTGTGAAGCGGGACGTGGGCAGGAGGAGCCGGAGCGGCTCACCGGCTGTGATGCGTCGGCGGCGCTTGGCGGCGTCGTCCTCGACGCGGAGGCGCACGGTGAGTTCGTTGATGCGGTCGCGTTGGCGGGCGTGGAGGTCGGCGAGGCGCCGGGTGAGGTCGGTGGCGAGTTGGGGATCGCCGACTGAGATCACGCGGTCGGGTAAGCAGGCGTGAAGCTCGGTTTGGAGGTACTGCTCGAGGAGGTTGGCGGCATCGGGGCCGAGGGCGGCACGTAGGCGTCCCGACGAAGCCGCGGCTTGGACGGGGGGGCTCGTTAAGGCCGCGGCGATGGTCGCGAGGGCTCGGGGTGCGTCGTTCGCGGCGACGAAGGCGGCGGGGGCATAGCCGTCTGGCGCTGGGGGGCGATCGAGTATATCGAGAGCGAAGCGGGCGCCGTGCCCGACGAAGACCCGCGACGCGTCGGTGTGGGTGGAAGTGCGCAGGGGTGTCGAGGTGGGGGCGAGAGCGGCGAGGCCGGCGAGGCTGTCCTCAAAGACCGGCAGGCCGGTGGCGGTTCGGAAGCACGCGATGGTGTGCAGGCGGTCTCGGGCGGCGGTGGTGTGATGCTGAGCTGGCTCGATGGTGACTGTGTTGGTGGCGGTTCCCAGGCCTGCTTCGAGCGTTTCTGGTGCGAGTCGGTCGTCGGCGAGATGGGCGAGGCGTTCACGGATGCTCGCGGCGAGCAGGTGTTCTCGTCCGAGGCGTTCGAGGTGGGCCAGGGCGAGGGTGCGGAGGCCGATGGAGCCGAGGTTGATAGCGGCGAGGAGGCGGAGTTCGTCGTCGCCGGGGTGGTGATCGAGGAACCGGGCGGCGGCGGGGATGAAGCGGTGCGGGGTGTTGCTTTGCCCGAGGGCGATCAGCTCGTCGCGGGTGGTGTCGGCGTCGGCGGCAGGATCGGTGCTGGTGGTATATGCGTCGGTCGTCACCAAAGAGCTATCGGGCCGGCGGCTGCGGGGGCATCGGAATCCCGAGCGCGGAGGACGGACGGGGCGTGTTTGAGGGCGGTCTATGTGTGCGGGGGTTCGTTGATGATGCCGCTGGTTCGGAGGAGGGTTTTGAAGGTTTCACCGAAGACGAAGTTGTGTTCGGGGAAGTCGAGGCCTTGCTGGTTCTGATCGAGGTGGCTGAAGAGAAGGCTGATGTCGGCGAGGGGTGTGGTGTGGTGGGTTGGGCCGTCGTTCGTTTCGGTTTTGGGCCTGGGTCGTTGGCGGTCGACCGTTCCCGAGGCGGAGGCGCCGCGGGCGTCGATGGAGTCGAGCGAGGCGTGGAAGCGGAGGGTGTCGCCCGGGAGCGCGTCGGCGTGGAAGATGGCCGATGAGACCTTGGCGAGGGCGACCTTCTCGGCGAAGTTCTGGGTGAGCCCGACGAGGATGCCGGCGGTCTGGGCCATGCCCTCGAGGATGAGGGGGGCGGGCATGACGGGGTGGGCAGGGAGGGCCTGCCCGTCGGGGCGGGTCGCGGCGGGGAAGTGGTCGTGGAGGTGGGGCTCGGAGAGCGAGACCGTTTTTACGGCGGTGAGGGCGGTGCCGGGTTCGGCGTGCAGGACGCGGTCGATCCAGAGCCAGCGCATGGGGCGGGGCCTCCGCGGCGGGGGTGCTTGGTTGGGCGAGCTGGTTGGGTGTGTGGCGGGCTAGGCGGTCTGGAGCTTGCGCTGGCAGAACTGCACAAGGGCGTTGACGGTGAAGATCTGGGGGACGTCTTCAACGGCGCGGGTCGCTTCGAGGTTGGTGAACTCGGCGTGGGGCAGGCGTTCCTTGAGGGTCGCGATGCCCTTGTCGGTGACCTTGCCGTCTTGGACAAACTCGGGATCCTGGGCGACGTTGTCCGGGAAGAGTTCGCCCTGCTCGATCTTGAAGCCGAAGGCCTGCTCGAGCTTGAAGACGATGTCGAGGAAATCGATGGACTCGGCGCCGAGGTCAGCGGTGAGCCTTGCTTCTGGGGTGACTTCGTCTTCGTCGACGGCGAGGGCGTCGACGAGGACCTCGGTGACCTTGGCGTGGATTTCTTCGGAAGTCATATTTTCAGCGTCTCCGTATTCCCCGATCCCATAGTCGTATTTTATAGGCGGATGTGAGGCGTGTGTGGCCCTGCGGGGGCCGGCGTTCGTTGATGGGGTTGGTGGTCGCTGGTGTTGGCCGGGCGCGGGGGACGTGCTCGCCGGGATGAGGGCCGGGTGGGGGGGCACGCTTCGAAGAGGTCAGGGCTGGATTAGGGCTGGCCTGGGCTTCGAGCTCTCGTAGTCGGATCTTGCCGGCGAAGGCTTTGGCGGTTTCGCCCGCGGGGCCGCGGCGTTCGGCGGAGGCTTTGAACGAACGCGCGTCGGCGGGGTCGGTGGTGACGCGGACGAGCAGGGCGTCTCCCGGGGCGACGAAGCCCGCGAACTTGAGGGCGGCGACCTCGGCGAGGACGAGGCGATCGGCGGGCGTTCGGTCGACGGCGGCGGCCTTTGCGAGTTCGACGGCGAGGGCCCGGGCGGCTTGGACGGCGGCCTCGACCATCAGCACGCCGGGCATGACGGGGAAGGTCGGGAAGTGGTCTTGCAGGTAGTCCTCGGAGGCGGCGAGGTTTTTGAGCGCGGTCAGGGTGGCGGGTTGGCCCGGCGGGGGGTCGGTGTCGATGCTGAGGATCTGGTCGATGAGCTGGTAGTGCATGTGCTGGTGGGGCGTTTGGTGTCTGTGGGCTTGTGTGTGGTGTGTGTGTGGGTGGTTATGGTTGTGGATGGCTCGGGTTGAGACGCATGCTATCTGTTTGCGGCATTGGCCGTTTTCTGAGACGTCTCAGACGGTCCTGCTGCTGGGGGAGACAACGGGGCTCGTGCGGGCGATCGCGAAGGGCTCGCGCCGGGACGACCCTCGGTTCTCGGGCGGCGTCGAGCTGACGGACGTGGCGGTGGCGGACGTGATCGTTCCGGAGTCGGGGGCTCTTGCGACGCTTGCGGGCTGGGACCTCGCGCGGGTATTTCCAGGGGTTCGGCGGCACGCGACGGCGTTCGACGCGGCGATGTTTTCGTTGGACTTTGTGGCCGGTTTTTTGGGTGAGCTGGACCCGCACCCGGAGAGCTACCGCGCGTTGGTCACGCTGCTCGGCGAGCTTGATCAGGGGGTCGGGGGGTCGATGTTCCCGGCGTTGGTTCGGTTTGAGTGGGCGGTGCTGGGCGATGTGGGGTACCGGCCGACGCTGGAGGGAGAAGCGGACGCGGCGGGGCTGTATCGGTTTGGTCCTGATCGTGGCGGGCTGGGGGCGGAGCCGGGGGAGCGTGCGTGGGATGTTCGGGCTGGGACGGTTGATCGGCTTCGGGCGCTGGGCGGGGGTTGGAGCGGGGCGGGTGATGGGGGGGGGGATGGGGCGGGACCGGATGCGCTGGCGGGCGAACGTGTTGATGAGCGGGGAGCGGCGTTGCTTGCTGCCTATGCCCGGGAACTTCTGGGGAGGCCGCTGGCGGGCGAGGAGCGGGTCTTTTCGGGTGGGTTGCCCCATCCTGGGGCGTAGGCGATGGGACGGTCTGGAAGGCTTCACGGCCGATTTCGGGTGGTGCTCTGCGGCGCTTCGGTCGCGGGACGCGCGGGTCGGGGTGAAGTCGGATGGGGATTGGGCCGATTGACGAGTAGAAAGCGGTTTTGATGCATGTCCAAGCTCAAGCAAGACACACTTGAAGAAATCCTGTGCTGCCCGACGCTTCCGAGCCTGCCTGCGGTGGCGGTGCGTGTGATCGAGCTGACGCAGGATCAGAACGTGAGCCTGGATGAGCTGGCGATCACAATCCAGAACGATCAGGGCCTGGCGTCGAAGGTGCTCCGAACGGTCAACTCGAGCTTCTACGGGCTGCGTGAAAAATGCGGAACGATCCGTAAAGCACTGGTTGTTCTTGGTTTGAACGCGGTGAAGAGCCTGGCTCTTGGTTTCAGCCTTGTCGAGGCGTTGAAGACGCCGCCGGACGATGAAGATCCGTTCGATTACATGGCCTATTGGCGCCGTGGGCTGTACACGGCGGTGGCGGCTCGGGTGGTCGCGTCGGCGGCCCGGTGTCAGGAGGCGGATGAGGCGTTCCTCGGCGGGCTGCTGCAGGACGTGGGCATGTTTGCGTTGAAGGAAGCTCTCGGGGACAGGTATCTCGACCTGTACAAGGAGTGCAGGACGCATTCGGAGCTCTCGGAGGTCGAGTACAGGGAGTTTGAGCTGACCCACGCGGAAGTCGGGGCGATGCTAAACGAGCGCTGGCGTCTGCCGCTGAGCCTGGTGATGCCGGTTCGGTACCACGAGCACGCCACGGCGGCGCCGCGGGAGCATCGGCTGATGGTCCGTGCGGTTGCGATCGGCAACATCGCGCACGACGTTCTGACGGACAAGGACCCGAGGGGCGCGATCCAGCGGTTCACGCGTCGTTCTCAGGAATGGTTTGAGCTTGACTCGGCTTGTTCTTCGGCGCTGCTGGAGGAGATATCGGCGGGGGCGAAGGAGATGTCTGGGCTGTTCAATCTCGATACCGGGGCGGGTGCGAACGCCGCGAAGCTGGCAGACGAGGCGAGGCAGCTCTCGATCGATCGGGTTATCGATGACGCGGCGTCGCGGGTGGACTCGATGTCGAGCCTCACGCTCGACGCAGAGCGGGTGGATCCGATCACGGGGATGCTTTCGGCGGCGGCGGGGCAGACGCTGTTCCGCGATGTGTTCGAGCGTGCGCGGCTTTCGGGAGGGTCTTCGGACCGTATGTTCGCGTCGGTTCGAGTGGCGGTGACGGGGCTTCCTTCGTTCGACGGGGCTGCAGCGATCGATGCGGACCGGGCGATGATCGGGGTCAGCCTGCTGCTGAACAAGTACTTTGAGGCGATGGGTGGCGTGGTCTCCCGCTCGACGGACACACAGTTTGACGTGTGCATCGAAGGGGCGGCTCGCGAGCAGGCGGTTCGGGCGGCGGACTCTTTCAAGGACGAGTTCGTGAAGGCTCGGGCGTCCTTTGCGTCGGGGGCTGTTGATGCGTCGTCTGTGGACGTGAGCGTCGGAGTCGTGTGCTACGACGGGACGACGGCGGGGGTGTTCCAGAAGCCCGAGCACGTGGACATGGCTGTTGGGCGCGCCGTGACGGCGGCGCGGGCGGCCGGGGGCGCGTGCGTGCGGGTGTTCCGGCCCAAGCTCGCGGCGTGAGGCCGGACCCGGCCGTTGGAGGTTGGGCTCGCTCCGCTCGGGGGCTGATCAGGTTGAGCTGAGGACGTGCGCGGCGGCGCCCTTGAGGGCGACGGCGTTGTCGAGCACGGCCCGAACGGGGATCGAGGCGACGAGCTCTTCGAACGGGGCTTTGTCTTTGTAGCTGGTGACGAAATCGTCGAGGGGGAGTCCTTGGTGGTGGAGGGCGGCGATGATGCCGCCGGTGAGCCAGACGCCGTTGACGGCGAGGTACTGGAGCGCGGCGTTGCCGGCCTGGGCGCCGTAGGCCGAGAGGAAGACAGAAACAGTTTTCTCGCAGAGCGGTGAAGTCTTTTCTAAGGCGGCGGTCGTGATGACTCGGGCGGGTTCGTTCGAGTCGGAGAGTGCGGCGGCGAGGTCGGGCTCTTCTGTGTAGCGGCTTGAGTCTTTGAGGAAGCGGTAGATGTTGAGGATGCCGGGGCCGGAGGTGACGCGTTCGTAGGTGACGCGGCCGAAGGCGTCTCGGAGGGAGCGGTAGAGGTCGACCTCGAGGTCGTTGCGGGGGGCGAAGTCGACGTGGCCGCCCTCGGTGGCGAAGGGTTGGTGGGCCGACCCGTTCCAGTAGAGTCCGGCCATGCCGAGGCCGGTGCCCGCGGCGACAACGGCGGCGTTGCCGGCCTGGCCGGGCTGCCCTTGGTTGAGCACGGCGTAGTCAGCGGGTTTGAGGGCGGCGATGCCGTGGGCCGCGGCTTCGAGGTCGTTCAGCAGCGCGACGCGGTCGAGGGCAAGAAGGTCCTTGAGTTCTTGGCGGTCGACGACCCATGGGAGGTTGGTCGCTTCGCAGCGGTCGTCCTCGATGGGGCCTGCGATGCCGAAGGAGGCGGCCTCGAGGGTGGGGTTGTTTGACTCAAGGAACTCTCGGACGGCTTTGGTGAGGCTTGGGTAGCTCTGGCTCGGGAAGTCCTGGCGGTTGGTGATGGTTCCCCCGTGCTCGGCGAGGGCGAGCCTTGTGTTGGTGCCTCCGATATCGCCGACGAGGATCATTGATTTCTCTTTCCGTTGAGGCTCGTTTTCGGGCGAAGGGTTTTCGGCCCGCCTTGGATTCGTTTGGCCGGCGTCAAGGAGCGGATCGCAGAGAATCCGCGTGAAGGTCTGGTTCTTCGGTCTGGAGCGGACGATACGGCTCTTCATGGCAACAGGCGGTGATGAATCTGTGGGCGTGGACAACGGGGTTGTTGGTGTTTGGGGCTCGCTGCTTCTTGTGGACGATGAGGTACACATCACGGATGTGTGCGGGTCTCGGTTGCGGGCGGCTGGGTTCGAGGTTCGGACCGCGACGGACGTGGCTTCGGCGATGGCGTTTGCGAGGGAACGGTTGCCGGACCTTGTCGTCTCTGATGTCGAGATGCCAGGGGGGACTGGGATCGAGCTGGCGGACGCCCTTTCGGAGCTTCCTGGGGGGTGCCGGGTGCCCGTGATTTTACTGACCGGGCGTGGGCATCTGGTGGAGCGAGAGGCCGCGGAGCGCATGAACGTCCGGGGGCTTCTGGCGAAGCCGTTCAGCGCTCGGGAGCTGGTGAACCGTGTTCGCTCGCTGCTGGGGATGTCTGCGGGCGGCGGAGGCGAGGTCGCGGCGTGACGGCTCATTGGATCAATTTCGACGTGGAGCCGCTGCGTGCGTTGCGGCTCGTGTGCTGGCGTGTGTCGGGCGGTCGCGCGGCGCACATCGATGACAGCGAGCACGGGCTGCACGCCTGGGCGATGCTGCCGGAGGTGCTGCGTTCTGTGGAGGACCTTTCGGGGCAGCATCATGACGGGGAGGGTCGTCGTTGGGGGATGATCGGCGGCGGTCTCTCGGCGGTCTCGGTGGGGCACGGTGAGCTCGTGCTCGCGGCTCTGCCGGAGGGGTTCGAGCGTTCGGATCGTTTCCTCATGCAGTGCCGCGCGGCGTCGCTGAGCGCGGACCGGATCGCCGGCGAGGTCGGCGAGTGGTCGGTGCACCCCGGCCGCGGGGCGGAGCGGGCGTTGAAGGGTGGCGCCTGGGGTGTGGATTCGCAGCGGCTGGTCGCAGACTGCCGCCGGGCGATGGCTGGGTACACGCGTGAGCTGACGACGTGCTACGAGACGCTCGACTTCGTGTACAAGCAGAGCCGTTCGATGGAGCGTGTGGCCGAGCCGGAGTCGGTGCTGACGTCGATGTGCCAGGGGTTGTGCGCACCCGTGGAGCTCTCGTGGGCGGCGATGTGGGTGCGTGAGCAGCCGGGGCTGCCGCCGTCGCTGTCCGGTCACGTCTTCCGGGCGGGGGATTGCGCGGCGGGCGACGCGGAGATGTCGGGAGTACTCAGCGGGATGCTGTCGCGGTCGGAGGAGCTTGTGCGGACGCGTGTGGTGGCGTGGTCGGGCAAGTCGATCGGGCCTGACGTGGTGGCCCGGTGCGTTTCGCTGGATGGGGCGACGCGTGGGGTATCAGAGATCGGCGCGGTGATCGTGGCGGGGACGTCGGGGTCGGCGCGGCTCTCGAGCTACGAGATCCAGCTGGTGGAGGCGTCGGCCGGCCACGCCCGTGCGTACTTGGAGATCCAGCGGCTGTGGTATGCCGAGCAGTCGTACGTGACGCACACGCTCGAGAGCCTGACGCGTGCGATCGACGCGAAGGACCCGTACACGTCGGGCCATTCTGAGCGGGTGGCGCAGCTGTCGAAGGCGCTCACGCTCGTGGCCGGGCTCGGCGAGGAGCTGGCGGAGCGGGCGTACATCGCGGGGCTTGTGCACGACATTGGAAAGATCGGTGTTTCGGAGACGGTGCTTCGGAAGCCCGGGCGGCTGACGGGCGAAGAGTTTGACGAGATCAAGAAGCACCCGGAGATCGGGGCTCGGATTCTCGAGCGGCTGACGATGCTGGACGATGTCCGGCCGGCGGTGCTGAGTCACCACGAGCGTTGGGACGGGCGTGGGTATCCCAACGGGCTTTCGGGCGAGTCGATCGATCTGCTTGCTCGGATCGTCGGGATCTCAGATACGTTCGATGCGATGAGCTCGAACCGGGCGTACCGGTCTGCCCTGCCGCGGGAGAAGGTGCTCGCGGAAATCGCGGCGTGCGCGGGCAAGCAGTTTGATCCGGAGCTGGCCGAGTCGTTCGGGCGTCTGGATCTCTCGGCGTACGACGCGATCCTGAAGCAGCACGCGGGGGGGCGGCGAGCGGCGAACCGGGCGGCGGCTTGAGGCGGTCTGTTGCGGGGGTCTTGGTAGGGGTGTTGTGTTTGGTGATGCGGCGGGGTCGTCGCTAGTCGACCCACCGTCGCCAGGAACCTTCGACGATCGCCAGGGTGCTGTAGTCGGTCGCGGTCGGGGGCGGAATGGCGTCGTCGTCCGGGTTGTGAGTGACACGCACGTCGCCTGTGAGGTTGACGCTGCTCGAGACGACGATGGTGCCCCGCACGCTGACGGGGCTCGCCCTTCCGTCGGCGATGAAGTTGTTCTTGACCGTGAGTGAGCCGTTGATCTTGACGGGCAGGGTATTTTCTATGTCATCGAACCAGCCCGCGGTTGCGCCGGGCGATGGGAACTCTTCTCGGGTCGGTGCGAGCAGGAGCCAGGCGTCGGTGAGGATCGTTGGCCAGCCGACCCGGGCGGGCTCGGCGTAGTAGCTTCTATCGAGGATGACGGTTTGGGCGCCGACGATGACGAGGGTGCCCTTGAGGACGAGCCCGCGGAGGGTGACGTTTCCGGAGGCGGTGAGCAGGTAGTCACCCTCTGGGTCTGGTGTGAGGCCGTGGGAGGCGGCGCCTGGTCCGAGTGTGAGTCCGGTAAGGGTTTTGGCGGGAAGTGGCTGGGCCTGCGCCTGGGCGGTGTACGGCGAGAAGTCGGTGACGACTTCGGGTTTTCGTGCGAGGGGTTGAAGGGTGGCTCCTGGGGGGATGGTTCCCAGGGTCACGCCGGCGACCTGGAAGTCGGCGGCGCCGGTGGTGTCGATAACGGCCAGATGAGAGCGGATACGGACCGGATCGTCGGCGACGAACTCGGCGTTGTTGAGCATGAGCGTGCCGCGTATGAGGAGGGAGCTGGTGGCTTGCGCGGTGGGGGTGGGGACGGGGATGAGCTTGACCTCGACGTGTTGTCTCGCGTCGTTGACGACGCCCGTACCCCGAATGATGAGCGGGTCTTCGGGGTTGCTTTGGGCGTCGTTGTCGGCCGGATCGATGGCGGTGACGGTGATGGTCCCGGGTCCGAGCGGGAGCTCGTTGACCCAGGCGCCGGCGCCGAGTGACTTTCGCCAGTCGTTCGTGCTTGCGAGCTTCTCGACGCCGATCTCGATGGCGCCGCGGGCGAGCGCCCTGGCTGCTTGGGCGTCGGTGCCGGTGGTCGCGTGCGAGACCGCGTTCGAGGCGAGCTGGAACGAGGCGAGAGCGAGAAGCGTGATCATAGAGGTGGTTGTCAGGACCACCGCGTAGACAGAGCCTCTTGCGAGGGCTGGGTTTGCTCGCTTCGCTGCGGTCATCGGATGGGGATCTCTTCGAGGGCCTTGGCGCGGATGAGCGCGGTTTGTTCAAGAACCTCGGTGCCTCGGAGGATGGTGACGGTCGCGATAGCCAGCCCGGTATCGGTGGACGCGGTGATGGTCGGGTTCTTGGTGTCGAGGAAGTCGATCGAGACGGTTCTGGTGAGTCCCTCGGCACCCGGGAGGGGGTCTCCGGTGGGTGTGGTCGGCGGTGATTCGGAGAGGCCGTCGTATTCGAGGAAGTTGGTCATGCTTGTCCGGTAGGTTTCGGAGACGTCGGTGTTCGTGATGTTGGTGACGAGGTTTCCGGCTTGGAGCTGGGCGGTGTCGGTTCCTTGGTTATCCCAGGGCGACGAAGAGATGCCCCCGTTGAGCCAGCCGGTGAGGGCGTTGCCAAGATTGGGCGTGTTGAGCAGGTCGAGTGCCTGCGGTTCGAGTGGATATTCCAAGAGGACGATTTCGGAGTCGGCGGAGTAGGGCTTGGAGGCCATTTCTTCGAGGAGTTCGGCGGCGATGACCCGCGCGTACGCGCGATCGTCGGCGAGGTTGGCGGTGCCCGCGGTGATGCCGGCGGCGGCGACGGCGGCGACGAGGACGGAGCCGGCGATGGCTGTGGCGACGACCGTCTCAACCATGGAGATGGCACGCCTGGCGGTTCGTGGCGGGGTGTCGCGGTGGGCGATCACGGAGTGATCTCCGTGTTGACGAGGTACGTGGTGGTATCGATGAGCCGGCTGGGCACGCCGGTGGCTGCGAGCTTGATTCGGACGGCGCGGAGCGTCTGGGCGACCTCGGCCTTGCTGGCGGGATGGGCACCGAAGAGCTCGAGCGCGAGGGTGCCCTGCGCCGGGGTGAAGACGTTCGCGCTGCTCGAGTTGGACCGTCCTGAGGTGTCTTCTGGTTCGTTGGTGAGCAGGAGGCGTGCGGCGTCGGCGTCGGGCGGCCCTTCGGCGCGGATCTCGACGGCGAGCTGCTTGGGCAGGTCGGTTTCGGCGCCGGCGATGTCGAGGGTGAGCCAGTCGAAGCCGTGGCCCGTGATGAGTCGTTCGTGGACGTCGGTTTCGAAGAGCGTTCGCTGAACGTCGACGTTGTTCGGGGCGAGCTCGACGATACGAATGTTGAGGGTGGCGTCGGGGGGGCCGGCCTGGAGGGCGCGGACCCTCAGGCGGGTAATCGTGGTGCTGGCGTTTGCTAGGAAGAACGGATCGAGCCGCTGCCGCGTGGCCTGTCCGGGCTTGAGCGCGACGGCTGCGGTGGCCGGCTGTGTGGAGTGGGCGAGCCGCTTGTCGTCGCCGTAGTCGTCGAGTGTCCGTGGCTTGGCGACTCGGATCCTGCCCTCGACGACGGTCTGGAGCGTGAGGGAGGGGCCGAGGAGCGGGGCGGCGTCGCTCGGTGCGAAGCTGAGGTCGTTCACGGCTGCGACGACGGGTGTTGGGTCTTGGCCGTTGACGGCTCTGAGCAGGGGGTCGCCCGGGGTGGTGGACCACTCGTAGCGGACCAGATCGGGGCGGAGGTCTCCGGTCGTGTCAGCGGCGACGAACTCGATCGCTTCGCCTGAGACTTCTGTGACGAGGTGCGCGGTCGAGAGCTCGTTGGAGAGGCGTTCGACGGCGGCGACCGCTTCGGCGAAGCGGGCGTCGGCGGGGGCGGACGCGGCGGCGCGTGCCGTGACCGTGAGGGCGGCGCCAAGGGCGAGGACAACCACCGCGACGGCTGCGAGGCTGACGAGGGACTCCATCGCGGTGAAGGCGCGGTGGCGTGTCACGGGCTGGTCATCCATTCATCGGCGGGGACCTTGAACTGGGCGATGCTGTTTGTGCTGATATCCGACAGGGCGAAGGTGCCGGAGTCGAGCAGTGCTTGTCCGGCCGTGTTCGCGATGCCCTGGGCACCGCTCCCGGCTCCGTACGGCGGTTTGGTGAACCCGTCACCCTGTGGCTGGTCGATCGCTGGGCTGCTCGCGGGGTCGCTTGCAATGATTTCGATGGTGACATCGCCGGTGTCGGCGTCGAGCGTGACGACGCGCTGCTGGTCGCCGTTGACGAGGGTGAGGGTTCCTCCGGCGAGCGCGTTGCCGTACGCGTCGAAGCCGATGACCTGTGCCGGGAAGGAGTTGCCGACGAGGCTGCTGTTGTAGGGGGAAGCGGTGAGGTCGACGGAGGCGGATCCGTCGGCGAAGACGGACCACCCGCCGATGGGCTGGTAGGCGTTGTTGGTGGCGGCGAAGCTCAACCCCGAGGCGACTGAGACGTGATTGGCGTTGGCTTTGGCGTTGTTGATGTCGGCGGCGAGTCGGCTGGCGGCGCGGTCGGCCCGGTATCTTGTGAGGGATGAGGAGAAGGTGGCCATGCCGACGCTGGCGATGATGGCCGTGACCGAGAGGGTGACGGCGAGTTCGATAAGTGAGAAAGCGCGGCTGTGACTGTGATGGCGTTGCCGGTGACTCATGCGGGACCCGTGTTTGTGTTCACGGCCTCGGGGTTTGCGGCGTGCTGCTGCTCGTGCGACGCTGGTTGTCGAAACCGCTTCCCGCCATGGTTCGGCGGGGAGTGGTGAGGGGGGGTGCTTGGTGTCGCTGTTAGAAGTCGCTGTAGAGGGTGTTACCGTCGGAAGCGGTTTCGGTATTGGTGGTGTTGGAGACGATGGAGCCGTCGGCGTCGTCGTAGATCCACCCGACGCCATCGCCGGCGGCGTTCGCGACAGTGTTGCTTCCCTGCGCGGCTCCGACGGGGAGCGGGGGGATCGCGCGGATGTACGGGCCGTAGACGAACGCGCCGCCCTTGGTGGCGTCGGTGTTTCCGTTGATGTCGGTGAAGAGCGTGAGCTGCTCGGTGACATCGGCCTCGCTCGGGAACGAACCGTTGTGCTCGGCCTGGTAGACCTCGATGGCGGACCGCAGCGTGGCGAGGTTCACCTTGAGCGCGGCTTCAGAGGCGCCTTCGGAGCCCTGGCTCATGCGTGGAACAGCGACGGCTGCGATGATGCCGAGGATCGCGATGACAATGACCAGTTCGATGAGGCTGAAGGCACGGCGGGCACGATGACGCATATGTTGCTCCTCTGACTATCAGCGAGAGAGCCGTTGTCTTTGGACTCTGCTGCGTATCTATGTGGTGGATCGGTCTGCTTCTGAACGGTCGTTAGGCTGAGGGTCCGAAACCCGGATCGGGGGTTGTTGTCGATCGGGTTGGTGCGGGCTGTTGCTTTCCGACCGGGAGCGTGATCTCCTGGCTGTCGTACTCGATGACGACGTTTCCGGACATGACTCTGACGAGTGTGGCACCGTCGACCTGCTGGCCGGGCTTGAGGGGTTTGCCGTTGATGACGGCTAGTCCGCCCGACGGGTCGCGAACGGCCATGGTGCAGTCGAACCGGACGTCGCTTGATCGTGAGAGTTCGGAAGAGTCTTCCAGGAGCGGCTGGAAGGCGTTGAGGCCGAGTTCGCTTACGCCGGCACGCTCGGTGGCTTCGGCGATGGTCTTCGCGAGCGGCTCGGATGCCTGACGCCGCGCGGGAGTCGCTGCTTGGAGTTCGTCGGGCTGGGTGGCTTGTTCACCCGTGATTGGCGACGCGGCGGCACTCGACGGGTCGAGAAGGAAGAGCCGATCAGCCATCAGCCCGATGGCGGCGAGCACAAGGGTGCTTGCGAGAGCCTTCGTGCGTTTCGGACGATGCTGCGGCGTGCTGATTCGTTGTGACTGATACCCCATCATGGAGCACAGCATGGAATAGGCGGGCGGGGTTTGCCCGAGACCCTGTGCGTGATGTTGTCGGCACTGTTGGGGTTGCGGCGGCTCGGAGGGGTGTGCGGGTCGCAGCGCGGTGAACTCGCAGCATGCGGGAAGCGGTTTAGTTTGACGTGGTGCGTGCGGAAAACCAGACGAGCCGGGCGCGTGTCGTGGCGAGGCCGGCGGGGCTGCGCTCGATCGAGAGCGAGGTGAGGGAAACGTCCGGGAACCTGTTGCGCAGGGCGGTGAGCCAGCGGCCGGTCTCGATGTAGCCGGCTTCGGCGCGGACGTCGATGGGTGTGACGCGGTAGCGGTCTTTCGTGGTGGGCGGCCGGGGTGAGACGACGTCGAGGCGGACGTTGAGCGTTCGCGAGGCGTCGGCGAGTTCGGCCAGGAGTGTGTTGAGCGCGTGGGGCGGGCGCAGGGTAAAGGGCTGGTTCGCGAGCGCGGCTTCGGCGTCGTCGATGCGGACGGCGAGTTCCTTCAGGCGCCGGTCGGCGGCGGCGCGTTCGGTCTTGGCGGTGTCGATCGCTTGGGCGAGGTCTTCGGCTTTGGCCAGGCTTGACCGGATGGGACCGACCCCGAGGGTCCACCAGCCCGCGACGAGGGCGATCATGACCGTGGCGGTCGCGAGATTGAGCTTGAGAAAGGATTGTGGCTTCATGGCGCTTTGGTTTGGGTGGAGCGGTTCGGCGGGTTGCCGATCTCGCAGCGGATGCGGAAGGTCGCGGGGCTGCCGGGCTGGGGGCGTTGGGTGTCGAGGACGACGACGTTCCGGAAGGCGCCGAGGTCTTCGAGCTTGAGCCCGAGGTCGGCGGCGTGTCCGGGCTCGAGGACGTTGCCGGCGATCTCGAGGATGAACGGGCCGCGGGCGGTCGCGTGGGGCGTGGCTTGTTCTGGCTTGATGGGCGCCGGGATGCGTTCGGGAGCGGCGGCGTTGGTTTCGTCGGTGGCGAGCACGATGGCGACGCTTGAGAGCGAGGCGTCGCCCTGTGCGGCGGCGGCGAGGAGGCGGAGGAGGGCGCCCCAGTCGGGCTGCTGGCCGATTTCGGCGATGAGGCCTCGCTGCTCGGTTGCGGACGCGAGACGCGCCGAAGACGCTGCGATGGACGTGGTGAGCAGGGCGTTGGCTTCGAGGTGCTGGTCGAAGGTCTGTTCGAGCGGCTCGGAGGCGGGCGTGAGGAGCGGGGTCGCGACGGTGTGGAGGACGACGAGCGAGACGGCCAGCCCGGCAACAGCGTTGATGCGGCGGGCGAGAGCGCGTCGCTGGTTCCGCAGGCGGATGCGCGGGGCGGGGGTCAGGTCGTAGGCGGTCAGGGTGGTCATCGGTGGCTGCTTGGTGCGAGTGGTTCAGGCGGCGGGTGCGGCTTGTCGGGCTTGGGGCTGGTTGACGAGGACCTGCAGGAGTGTCTCGAGGACGGCGGCGTCGGCGGGGTGGATGTGTGGGGGCGTCAAGGTGTGTGTGTGTTCGGAAGGCGGAAAGGTGACATCGAGGCCGAGTCGATCCTGGAGGGCTTGGGGGAGGCCGGGCAGGTCGGCGGCCTCCCCCGAGAGGAGGATGGTGTCGGGGGGTTCGATGCCGAAGCGTCGCTCTGCGTACGCGAGGCTCTGGTCGATGGCTCCGGCGAGGGTGTCGGCGTAGCGGTCGAAGGGGTGGGGCGTGGGTTGGTCGGGTGGGTGCAGGGCGGCTTCGGTGAGGGCCCGTTCGTACAGCGTGTTGTTGCCCGAACAGAGCGTGAAGCGAGCGGTGCGGGCGGCCGCGTGGACCGCGGTCGAGTGGGTTGGGCCCCCGGCGTGTGGTTGGCGGGCGGGCGGTGGGATGATGGTCAGCGGGACGATCGCTTCGGTGGTGAGCCGGCAGGCGTCGAGGGTTCGGGCGAGCTCGTCCGCGGCGTCGTGTTCGAGGGCGGCGACGAGGCGGGTGGAGCCGACGGCCCTCGTGGGCGGAGGGATATCGATCGAGCGTGATGTGAAGCTGTCGGGCGAGCGGTTGAGCAGTCGTGCCGCTTCGTCGTGGGCGATGGCATGGAGATCGAGCCCGGGCTTGGGTGCGGGGGCTTCGACCTCGAGGGTGATGAGCTTGTCGGCCGGAGCGGCGACCAAGACCGAGCGGGCGGTCGCTCCCTGTCGCTCGAGGCCGGCGGCGAGTGCGTGGACCTCGGCGGCATGGAGTAGATGTCGGCGGCCCGGTCGAACACGGCCGGCCGTGTCGGGTGTCGCAAGCGGGCGGTCAGCGCGTTGCCCTCACCCATGGCGCGCAGGTCGCGCATCAGGTG
>JBCBZP010000052.1:0-10715 GCA_039815285.1 Planctomycetota bacterium | reverse complement strand
CTGCTGAACCGAGATCGGTACGTCGGAAGATAACGTCTTTCAAGGTTTGGGCCATTTCTGATCTGATGGCGTAACGGATCTGGGTGGCAAGCACCCGGCGAGCTCGATCGGGTGATCGAGGAAGCGATGCACAGCGCATCGACGCCGGCGATATCTGGCGACTCATCGACCAGTACGCCGGCGTCATCGGCATCGATCCGGGCCCCCTGACGCTCCGCGAGCTGCTGGCGATGGCCGAGGCCCGCCAGCGGCACGACTGGTCGATCGCGAGCAGCGTGATGGCCCTGCTCGCGAGCGTCCACCGCGACCCGAAGAAGCGGCGGGCGTTCAAGCCGAGCGACTTCGATCCGTTCGCACGGAAGGCGGACTCGGGTCAGCCGATCCCCGCTGACGTGCGGGTGCTGAAGGACGTGTTCATCAGGAAGAACGCACAAGACAACACCGGGCAAGGAGGCTCGCATGAAGGTTGACCCCAAACATCTCGTCTTCGGCTTCGGGCTCGTGATGGTCACGCTGGGCCTCGCGGCCTGCGCCGGCTTCGACCTCGGCGATGTGGTCAAGGTCAAGACGCCCAACGAGATCCAGCAGACCCGCGGCCTGCCGAGCACGACCTCGCTCAACGAGGCCGAGATGGAATACCGGGCGTGGTTCGACGACGTGCAACGCACCGGGGCGCAGTGGAAGGCCTCGATCGACCGCGGCGGCGAGATCCGCGGGCTGCTCGGCCAGCTCACGCTCACGGCCCTCGACGACATCGGGCCGTCGCTCGCCGGCGTGCCGATCGCCGGCCCGGCGCTGCCCGCGCTGACCGGGCTCGCGGGGCTGTTCATCGGGGCCGGCCGACTCCGCAAGGAGAAGGAAGCGTCGTTCAACAAGGGGCTGGAGAAGGGCGCGGCGAGCACGCTGCCGACGCCGTCCATCCCGATCCCGACGGAGATCCGGGGGACCAGCGCGTGATCGACATGCGGTTCAAGAACCTGTTCTTCGATCGGCCCGCCGTACAGCGTGCGATCGATCCGGCCCGGCGGCGAGCACTCTCGAAGGCCGGGGCGTTCGTCCGCCAGCGGGCGAAGACCAGCATGCGCAAGCGTCGCGGTACGTCACGGCCCGGGCAGCCACCGTTCGCGCACGAGGGCAGCCTCCGCCGGATGGTGCTGTTCGGCTACGACCCGCGGACTGAATCTGTGGTTGTCGGGCCGGTGGGGTTCCGTCGTGGGAACGCACCGAGCGTGCTCGAGTTCGGCGGACGGGCGACGGTCGTCCGCCGGCGGGGCGGCAAGCGCACGAAGCAGGCGGTCCACATCGCGGCCCGGCCGTACATGCGACCCGCACTCGAGAAGGAAGCCCCGAACCTCCCCAAGGTCTGGCGCAACAGCGTGAGGGGAGGCTGATCGGTGGCCAACACCCGCGGCATCCGGGCCGGGCGTGCGTTCGTCGAGCTGGGCGTCAACGACCGGCTCACGCGCGGGCTCCGCCGCGCCCAGCGCCAGCTCCGCGCGTTCGGCCAGAGCGTGCGGGGGATCGGGGCACGGCTCGCCGCGGTCAGCGGTGCGGTCGCGGCGGGGTTCGGGCTCTCAACGCGCGTGTTCGCGGGCTTCGACGACCGCATGCGTGTGGTCCGCGCCGTCACCGGGGCGACGCAGGAGCAGTTTGAGGCCTTGACCGACGAGGCCAAGCGGCTCGGACGCACGACTTCGTTCACCGCGGGCCAGGTCGCCGAGGCGATGACCGAGCTCGGCCGGGCGGGCTTCGACCCGACCGCGATCCTCCAGAGCACCGAGGCCGTGCTCGCGCTCGCCCGGGCCACGAGCACCGACCTGCCGCGCGCGACCGAGATCGCCGGGGCGGCCCTCCGCGGGTTCAACCTGCCCGCGAGCGAGATGGGCCGCGTCTCCGACGTGCTCACGGCGACGGCCAACAAGAGCGCCCAGACGCTCGAGGACCTGTTCGAAGCGTTCAAGCCGGTCGCCCCGATCGCGGCCGAAGCCGGCGAGGGCATGGAGGACGTCGCGGCGGCGATCGGCATCCTCGCGAACAACGGCATCAAGGGCAGCCTCGCGGGCAACGCGCTGGCTCGCGCGTACAAGAACCTCTCCTCGTCGGCGGCCCAAGACGAGCTGCGGCGGTTCGGCGTCGAGGCCGTGGACGCCTCGGGCAACCTGCGACCGCTGGCCGACATCATCAACGACCTCGCCAAGGCCACACAAGGTCTTGGTACGGCCGAGAGGCTTTCGATCTTCGAGACGCTGTTCGGCCGCGGGCAGGCCGCGGCGCTGAAGCTCGCGTCGTCGGGCACGGCGTTCGACACGCTTCGAGACGAGATCCGCGACGCCGCGGGGATCGCGGTCGAGACGGCCGAGCAAATGGATGCGGGCATCGGCGGCGCTTTCCGCAAGCTGCTGTCGGCGGTCGAGGGCATCGCCATCGCGATCGGCGAGGCGATCGAGGGACCGGTCCGCAAGGTCGCGGACGCGCTTGCCCGCGTCGCCGGATACATCACCCAGGTCGTCAACCAGAACCGCGAGCTGGTCGCGACCATCGCTAAGATCACCGCGATCGTGCTCGGCGTCGGCGTCGCCCTCACCATCGCAGGTACCGCCATCGTCGGGATCGGCGCGGTGCTCGGCTCGCTCGCCGCCATCGCGTCGGCGGCCGGGACCGCGATCGGTGTGATCGGCACGGTGCTCGGGGCGCTCGTCTCGCCCATCGGGCTCGTGATCGCTGGCGTTGCGGCCCTCGGCGTCGCCATCCTCTATTACACCGGTGCGGGCGGCGAGGCGATCTCGTGGCTCAGCGAACGGTTCGGCGAGCTGCGTGCTTTCGTCGGCAAGGTCGCCGGCGGGATCGCCGACGCGCTCGCGGCGGGCGACATCCAGCTCGCCGCCCAGATCCTCTGGCTCGGGCTCCAGGTCGCGTGGAAGCGCGGCGTCGCGGCCCTCAACGAGGTCTGGCTCGGCGCACGCAACTTCTTCATCACCACGGCCCAGAAGATGTGGTACGGCGCGCTCGCCGTCGCCCAGACGGTGTTCCACGCCCTCGAGGTCGCGTGGATCGAGACCACGTCGTTCCTATCGAAAACCTGGACCCGGTTCACGAGCGGGTTCCAGAAGGTCTGGCAGTCGGCGTCGTCGTTCGTCGCCAAGCGGATGCTCGAGATCCAGGGGTTTTTCGACAGCGGTCTCGACGTGGAAGCCGCCAAGCGGGCAGTGGACGAGCAGCTCGACGCGAAGCTCGCGGAGATCGATGCGAACACGCAGCGGGACCTCGCCGGCCGCGAGTCGCGTCGTCAGCGGGACCGCGACGATGCCTCGGATCTGAACGAAGCCACGCTCGCAGAGATCGGCAGACGGTTCGAGGAAGCCCAGGACGCGCTGCGATCTGGCACCGATGCGGACATCGCCGAGACGCAGCGGAAGCTCGACGAGGCCCGCGCGAAGCTCGATGAAGCGATCGCCGAGGCGCGTCGCCGGCGTGAGGAACAAGACGAGTCGGGCGACGACCCGGCTGGCAACGTGCCGCGCGATCTGATCGGCCGGCTTCAGGATGGACTCGCCGGGCTCGGGGCGGCGATCGAGCGCGGCGTCGCCGTACGGGGCACCTTCAACGCGCTGGCGGTGCAGAGCCTCGCCGCGGGCGACGACACCGCCGAGCGCACCGCCAAGGCCACCGAGCAGACCGCCAAGAACACCCGCCGCCTGGCCGACTCCGCGCAGTCGGGCCGCCGGTCTTTCACCTGAGGAATTAGATCCCGTGTCCGTAACCGTGACCGAGAAACTCGAGAGCCGCCGATCCACGACGGGCGACAACCCGTCGGCGGAGCTCGCCTACACGGTCCGCGGCACCGACAGCGACATGACCGCGCGGGCGCAGGCCACGACCGCCAGCCCGCCGACCTACGACGGCATGCCGCGGCAGTCGGTCACGGTCGAGCCCATCGGGCACGAGCTGTGGGACGCGACGGTGCGGTATGCGCCCGATACCCAGCAACAGTCGACGCCGCCGCAGACGGGCGAGAGCACGTTCGCCTTCGACACCGGCGGCGGCACGCAGCACGTCACCCAGAGCAAGCAGACCGTCGGCACGTACGCGGCATCGGGCACGACCGCGCCGGACTTCCAGGGCGCGATCGGTGTGACGCAGGACGCGGTCGAGGGCGTCGATATCACCGTGCCTGTCTATCAGTTCAGCGAGACGCACTACCTGCCCGCCGCGGCGGTGACGAACTCGTACAAGGGCGTGCTCTTCAATCTCACCGGCAAGGTCAACAGCGGTGGGTTCCGCGGGTTCGCCGCGGGCGAGGTGCTGTTCCTCGGCGCGACCGGAGCCCGGCGCGGCACAGGCCCCGACGACGACTGGGAGATCACGTTCCGGTTTGCCGCCAGCCCGAACGTCACCGGCCTGTCCGTCGGCTCGATCAACGGCATCAGCAAGAAGGGATGGGAGTACCTCTGGGTCCGCTACGCGGATCAGGAGGACACGAGCGCGAACACGATAGTCAAGCGACCCGTTGCGGCGTACGTCGAGCGCGTGTACGACCAGGGCAACTTCGGAGGGCTCGGGATATGAGCGGGGACGCCCTGCGCAAGGTCCGCACCGGCGAACCGCTCCGCATCCCCGCGGCGGCGTACAACGCGTTCGTCGACGCGGCGATCGCCAACCGCGCGAGCGAACGCAATGCGGTCGCCGACCCCGGCCGCGACCTCAACCAGCGCGGCATCGTGCTCGTGCGTAACGACTCGCCCGATGACCTGCCGGCCCACCATGCGCTGGCGATCACGGGCGTGCTGGTCAAGCCCGGCGAGGACGATCAGGAGCGGACGTTCCAGGGGCGGACGCCGCTGACGGCCGAGATCGCGACGGAAGACTCGCCGCCGCTGTCATTCGTGGTCGCGATCGAGCCCATCCGCGCCGGCGAGATCGGACGGTGCGTGCTGCACGGCGTCACCGCGGCTCGGATTACGGTGCAGGACGAGGCCGACGAGACGTGCGAACTCAAGGCCGAGGAGACGCTGCTCGCTTCGACCCCGCTCGGCGGCGTGCCCGTCCTCTGGAAGGAAGAAGGCACCGGCGAGGTGTGGGCCGTGATCGAACTCGGCCGGCCGTCGCTGGCCCGCGTGACCGCGGTGCTCGGCGAGGCCCAGCCGATCCCCGGCGAGTCGAACCGCTGGCGGTACCCGTGGGCTGAGGCCCGGATCGACGGCGACGCGGGCAGCGCCGACTACCTGCGCTACGTCGAAGTGCCCGAGGGTCTGTCCTCACGTGGTCAGGGCGGCGGCGAAGACCCCACCCGCATGGCGATCAACCGCTTCGAGGCGCACCACTGCGACGAGTCGGTGCCGGGCGAAGGGTTCGAGGGGCTGCTGGGTCTCGGGCCTGTGTGCGACCTGCCGGGTGTGCTGCCCGACTGCCCGCCGGCGCGGTCGCTCGAGCCGCGGCTCGCGCCCGTTCCGCCCGGCGTGACGGTGCAGCTCACCTGCGAACGCGACACCAAGGGCCAGCCGGTCTGGGTCTTCGAGGCGATGAGTTGCGTCGAGATCGCCGACCCCGCCGACGGCGATCGAAAGCTCAACGTCATCGCGGCAGGAGGTGGCGGATGAGCACCGACCTCGCCGAGCGACGAGCGCACGAGCGGAGCAAGTACGTCGAGCTGGCATCGCGTCCGAACTCGTCGTACGGCGCATCGAACCACGGCCGAGCCGCCATCACCATCGTCAAGCGGTGGAAGCCGCGGTTCGTCGTCGACTTCGGCTGCGGCCGAAACGACTTCATCTCCGATCTCCGCCGACACGGCATCGACGGCGTCGGCGTGGACTTCGCGTTCCCCGAGGCCGACATCAAGAAGCCGATGCACGACACCGGGCTCGTCGAAGGCGTGGCCGATGTCGTCATCAGTTTCGACGCGCTCGAGCACCTGCTGATCGAAGACGTGGTCCAGGTCCTGACCGAGATGAATCGCGTCGCCCGGCCAAGGGCGTGGTTCTGCTTCTCGATCTGCACCCGGCCGAGCCGTATCACGGTGAACGGCGAGAACCTGCACCCGACGGTCCGCCCGCTGTCCTGGTGGGTCGACGCCATCGGCCGAGTCGGTGTCGTCAACGCAACTCGCGCCGGTGGCGGACCAGCCGGTCGGTACATCACGGGGAGGTTCAGGTGAACAGCCCCAACCAGTCCGACATCGTCGCACTCCAGCGCGGCCTCAAGAATCGGGCCCCGGCCCGCAACGGCCTTCGGCTCTACACCGCGGACTTCGATTCGATCTCGCTCGGCGGGTTCTACAAGGGACGCTCCGCGTTCCTCGTGCTGTCGGGTCCGTCGCTGAACGACATCGATCTCACCCAGCTCGACCGGCGTGGCATCGTGACGATGGGCGTGAACAACTCGTGGACGGTCCACCGCCCGACGCTCTGGACCTGCGTGGACGATCCCGGCAGGTTTATCGACGTTGGGTGGAAGGACAGTGGCATCACAAAATTCGTCCCCGTGTGCCACTGGGGCCGCAAGCTCCGCATACAGGCCAAGGACGGCACGATGCGAGACAGCGCGTACCGGGTCGCGCAGATGCCGAGCGTGCTGTTCTTCCGCCGCAGCAACCACTTCGACCACGAGCGATTCCTCACCGGCGACACGGTGCCGTGGGGCAACGACCCGAAGTCCACCGACTCGCTCGGCATCAAGGGCAAGCGGAGCGTGATGCTCGTGGCGCTGCGGCTGTTGCACCACCTCGGGTTCCGCACGGTCTACCTGCTCGGCTGCGACTTCCGCATGGCGGCCGATCACAAGTACGCGTTCGACGAGACCCGCGAGGTCGCCGCGATCAAGCACAACAACGTGCTCTACGACTCGCTGAGCCGCCGCTTCGAGGCGCTGCTGCCGCACTTCGAGAAGCACCGCTTCCGCGTGGTGAACTGCTCGCCCGGCAGCGGGCTCGGCGTGTTCGAGCGGATGACGTACGAAGACGCGATCGCCGCGGCGAGCGCCGAGTGCTCGAAGCCGATCAACACGCAGGGCTGGTACACGCCTGTGGATGCGGGCCGGGAGGTCGCCCAAGGGAAGAACAGATGAGCGAGCCGACCCGGTACTACCTCTACATCCCCGTGTGGGCCACGGGCCGCGCGCCGCAGGGCGGCGGCTCAAGCGACTACTCGACGCCTACGCCTCAATCGTCGTCTGAGTACGAGACGCCCGTCAGCAGCACGCCGAGTTCCAATCCCGAGAGCTACTCAACGACGGGCGACGTGATCTTCACCACCGGGCCGAGCGGCACGCCGACGCTGACTTTCTACACGACCGACGCGTTCACGAGCGACAGCGGGACGCCGGACAGCACCGCGCCAAGCTCGACCGACGATCCCACACCCAGCGGCGGTGGTTCGACCGACGATCCGAGCGGCGGGTCGTCCGCTGCCTCCTCGGCAGGATCGTCGGGCTCCGTCCCGACCGACACCGACCCGACCTTCAGCATGAGTTCGGGTGACTCGTCGATGCCTTCGACCGATGACCCCGGCTCGTCCGGCGGTGGCGGGTCGTCGGGCGGAGGGGGATCCTCGGGCGGTGGCAGTGGGCCTGGCGGCTCAGGACCTGGCGGCAGCGGGCCGGGCGGTTCTGGTCCGGGTGGATCAGGTTCCGGAGGTAGTTCAGGGCAGTCGAGCATGGACTCGTCGGGAGCCAGCAGCGGCGCATCGAGCGGCGACAGCTCTGGCTCTGGTTCCAGCGAGAGCTCCTCCATCGAATCGCCAAGCGACAGCTTCAGCAACACCCTCACCCTCGGCTCTGAGGGCACGATCAAGAACACCACGATCACGATCGGCACCAGTTCCGACTCGTTCACCGGCACCTGGACCACCGACCCCAGCGGCACCATCGTCGCGACCGAGGTCACGATTGACCCCGGTTCCGGCTCCGGGTCCGGCTCGGGCAACGAGGCGGTCGCGTTCGGCGCGGTCGCGGCCCCATTCATCGAGGGTGGTATGGAAGGCGTGCCACCGGCGAACTGGCAGATCGAATCGAGCAGCACGCAGGAGGCACCCAAGTGATCCCGAAGATCGTCTACACCGCGCATCTTGCCGAGACGCCCGTTCCCGAGTCCTTCCGCAATTGGCGAACCGAATGGCAGCGCCACCACCCCGAATGGGACGTACGCGTGATCACGCTCGACGACCGCGAGCCGATCTTCAACCACGCGCAGTGGGCCGAGACGTTTAAGCTGCCCGAGCCCGCGGGCGCGGCGTCGCGCTTAAACATCCTCCGCTATGAGCTGCTCGCCCGCGAGGGCGGCGTGTTCGTCGACCCCGATCGCGTGCCGATCCGGCCGATTGACGAGTTGGTCGATGGCGTCCGCGCGTTCTGCTCAACAACGCAGCAGCACGGCCGCCCGCACCTGCTCTCGCCGGCGGTGATGGGGGCGGTTCCGTGCCACGCGGCGCTCTGGCACTGCGTTCGGGACCTCGCGCACTCGATCCTTGTCTACCGCGGCATCTGGGACCAGACCGGCCCCGGCTACCTGACCCGCGTGATCAATGAGCACGGTCACTTCCGCGACGTGGTGCCGTACCACTGGGGCCTATTCGAGCAGTCCGAAACCGACGCCCGCGAGCACGTCGGCGCGTACCTCTACAACGCGAGCATCCAGACCGCCAAGGTCGTCGCCTGATGGCCGAGGCTTCGCCCATCCCGAAGGTGCTGCACCAGATCTGGCTCGGCCGCGGCGAGATGCCCGTCCAGCAGCGCCGCTGGCGACGCCGGTTCGCCGAGCTGAACCCGGGCTGGACGCTCCACCTCTGGACCGAGGACCACCTGCCGTTCCAGATCCTCAACCGTCGTGCGTGGGACGCCTGCCTCACGATCGGCGGCGTCCCAGGCTGTGTGATGCGCAGCGACATCCTCCGACTCGAACTCATGGCCCGCCTCGGCGGCATCTACCTCGACACTGACATCAAGCCCGTCCGGCCGCTCGACGCCTGCTGCCCGCCGGGCGTGGAGGCGTGGGTCGCGTGCGAGCAGCGCGAGATCATCTCGAACGCGGCGATGGGCTTCGTCCCGAACCACCCCGCGGCGTGGCGGGCGGTGAACGCCATCGAGGAGTCGTTCTTCGAACGGCGCTACGTCGGCGATCAGGCGGGGCCTGGACTCGTCGCCCGGGTCATGCTCGAGCACGACGATGTGGTCCTCTGGCCGCCGGCGTGCTTCCACCCGCGGGTGGGCGAGACCATCCGGAACCCGGATCTGCCGCGGCTGTTGATGCAGGCGCATCTCTTTGCCGGGACGTGGGTAGAAGATCGACGGGAGGACTACCGAGCTCTCTGGGCACTCAATCTCGCGCATCCCACCAGCACGTTCACTCGGCCGGCTCGGCGGCTTCGAGCAGCAGACGCTTCTTGAGGCGGAAGTACGTCGCCCGGGATAGACCCGTTGCCTCTTGGAACGCAGCGAGGCGTTCATTCTCAGTATTCAGTCTGGGATCAGACACGACGGCGGCAACCATCGACATAGTCCGGTTCCCGCACATCATCTGGAGCAGGCTTTCCTGCCAATCGACGAATCCGGCTTCGCGCAGCCTCGCAGCTTTCGCGTACCACCGCA
Source organism: Planctomycetota bacterium (assembly GCA_039815285.1). GTDB lineage: Bacteria > Planctomycetota > Phycisphaerae > Phycisphaerales > UBA1924 > JBCBZP01. Next base: position 1,136 of record JBCBZP010000052.1, on the reverse strand, counting down.
TCGACACATGGGATACAAGATGCAGGTGACGACCTACAAACTCGTAGACGACGTCGTCCGTGCACCACTGCCCAGCCTCCCGGTGGACTTCAGCGGTGTCGGGGTCGAAGTGCACGATGATGGCTCGATCCTCTAGGGCCTGGACATCGGCGTTAATCGTCCTCCACTCGTTCGCGATGAGAACCACCGGGCTCCTCGTCTCGAACTCCTTTGGCAGCGTGACATCGTCATCGGTCACCCGGGTGTGCCACGCGATCCGCTTGATCGGCTTGGATTCGCAGAGCGGCTTGAGCAGGCGGACACAGTCCGGGTTGGCGTACAGCCTGTCGAGATCGTCGAGGATCACGGGCTGGTTCAGGTGCTCCCAGAGTGCGCGGTAGATCCCGAAAGGCTGGGCGTGACCCTCCACGTAGAGTGCATCACCAATGCACTGATCGAGAATGGCTCTGCGCACCCTTTCGGTCTTGCCGGTCCCTGGACGCCCGAGTAGGAGGAGCACGTACAGCGATCCGTCGATGACCTTGCAGATGTATCGATCCAGTTCTGCATAGGTGCCGACGGAAATCGCGTCTCCCGGCGTGGTTGATTGACGAGTTGGCTTGGTCACGGACTACGCCTCGGGTTGCCCGAGTTCGGTGATCTCTGAGAGCTTCTCGAACTCGGCGTAGATATCCGGGTACTTCCGCGAGAGGAACTTCACGACCGCCGCGTTGCCGAGCAGCCGGCGGATGTACCCGACGGCCAGCACGAGATTGAGGACATTGCGGCCGTGGGAATCCCAGTTGCTCTTTGGCCGTTCTCAGCGATGAGCTCCGAGCGAAAGCTGGAGGAGGCCTGCGGTCTGTTCGGTGTGGTGGCTCTGGAGCAGCCGGCGCCACAGGGCGGAGACGGCCCCGCAGAGACCCGCCACTGGGGCGAAATCGCCATGCTGGGCCTGGAGCAGCTGCAGCACAGGGGCCACGAGTCCTCGGGCCTCGTCGGCGCCTCCGGCCGGCACGGCGACCAGCACTTCCGGATCCACAAGGGTCTGGGCCTCGTCAAGGACGTCTACAAGGGCCCGGCCGCCCTGGAGCCCTTCGCCGACTCCCGCCTCCTGATCGGTCACAACCGGTACTCCACGGCGGGCGTGAAGGACG
>JBCBZP010000044.1:0-17121 GCA_039815285.1 Planctomycetota bacterium | reverse complement strand
CGTTCGCGATCTGATCGAAACTCGCACCGATCGCGATGAGGCCTACTACCTCCTGCCATTTGCGTGTGCGCGGTAGATTGCCAAGCCGACTGTGTCCCATGATGCCTGCCATCGACTTGATGGCGGCCCGGCTTGGTCACCCCGTGCCCGAATAGGCCGCTACCAAATATTACCGCATACAGCGGGTGGCGGGAGCGGCGACGCATGCATCTAGATCTTGATGCCCCGATAGGTCTCCATCGCTCATTTCTGTGTGATTCGGCCCGGCTGTGCCACATATCTCGCTGCGCATCCCAGTCTGGTTCGCCAGCTATCGCCCGCACCCGCCGCTCGGGGATCGCGTCCCGCTCTCCTCGCACAGGCTCGTGGAACAGGATCGCCTCCTGGATATCCGGGGCCAGGTTCAGCAGGTTCACGATCTGACTGACACGGGCTCGGGTGACGTGCCCCAACGCCGCAATCTCGGCGAAGTCCGCGACTTCACCACGGCGCACCAGCCCATCGAACCGGATGGCGAGCGCCATCAGCTTGGCGATACGCGGCACCGCTCCGGCCTCCGCGTCCGGCTCTGGCGGCGCTTCGCCCGGCTGCAAGTCCAACTGCCCGTGCCGGCCCCGGGTGAAGTGCACCGCATATTCGATCCGCACACCGTCCTCGTTCATGCCATCACCTCACGATCAACCAACCGACGGAGTCCCAGCGGGTGAAACGCGATCGAGACCGAGCCCTTCTCCGCGTCGTAGTCCACCCGCTGCACGAGCAGTCTCACCAGCCGCACCTGCTGTTTCGGGGACAGCCGGGACCACACACCGTCGAAGTCCTCAAGCGCGGCGTCGACCTCCTCGGGGAGCACCATCTCGGCCTCCACCTCGGCGATCATGGTGTTGGCATCGTCCGCCCGCTGCTGGGCGTCGGCGAGTCCCGCGTGCAGATCCGCCAGGCGCGCCGCAGCGTGCGGGCTCGCGGCGGCGTCACCCGCGACACGCCCCAAATCACGTTGGATGCGAGCGGCATCCCGCTCGGCCGCGGCAACCTGCGTTTCAGCCGCTTCACGTTTCGCCTCGGAAGCACGGCGGCATGCGGCCAGCGTCCGAGACCGCACCTCGGGGTCGCTGCAAGTCTCGCGCACCCGCTCGACCACGAACCGTTCGATCTGCTCGGCAGGCAGCGACTTGCACGGGCACGCATCCCAGCCTTGCTTCTGCGCCTTGTAGCACACGTAGTACCGATAGACGCGGTCCTTACCGCTGTTGACCGTCGCCGTGTGCCCCATCGCGCTGCCGCACGGGGCGCAGTGCAGCAGCCCCTTCAGTAGCGCCGAATGCTTGTTCCGCCGGTGCATCCCGCCGGTCCGCCCGTTGAACCGGAGTGTTTCCTGTGTCGTGGTCCAAACAGCCTCATCGATGATCGGGTCGTGCTCGCCCGGGTACGTCTCGGTCTTGTACCGGACCCGCCCGATGTAGAGCACGTTTGTCAGCACCGCTAGCACCGCGGACTTATCCCACGGCCGGCCGCCGTACACTTTACCCCGCTTGGTCACGACCCGCTTGGTCGTGAGCCCGCGGTCGTTGAACTCACGGCTGACCGCGAGAAGCGACCGATGTTTCAGGTACAGATCGAAGATCTCCCGGACTAGCTTCGCGCCTTCATCGTTCACGACGAGTCGTTTCGTCTCCGGGTTGATGTCGTACCCGATCACCGATCGCCCGCCGGACCATTTCCCCTTCCGCCGGGCGGCCGCGATCTTGTCCCGCGTCCGCTCGGAGATGATCTCACGCTCAAACTGCGCGAAGCTCAGCAGGATGTTCAGGGTCAGCCGGCCCATCGACTGCGTCGTGTTGAACTGCTGCGTCACGGATACGAACGAGATCCGCTGCCGTTCGAACAGTTCCATCATCCGCGCGAAGTCCATGAGCGACCGGCTCAGCCGATCTACCTTGTAGACCACGATGCAGTCGACGCGTCCGGCTTCCATATCGGCCATCAGCCGCTTGAGCGCGGGCCGCTCCATGTTCCCGCCGGTGAACCCACCGTCGTCGTACCGGTCCGGCAGGCAGACCCAGCCCTCTGCTTTCTGGCTCGCGATGTACGCCTCGGCGCTCTCGCGCTGCGCATCCAGCGAGTTGAACTCCTGCTCGAGCCTTTCCTCCGTGCTCTTGCGCGTGTAGATCGCGCAGCGGATCGTCGGCGGCCCAGATCCCGGCTTGCCCCGCTTCGTGCTCATCCAGTCTCCTTGTCAATCGCCCGTCGCTTCGACGAAGGCAAGCCAAAGAAGTTCACGCCGTTCCAGTGGGCGCCGGTGATATGGCGCGCGATCGCCGTCAGTGACCGATACACCTCGCCCTCATACTCGAACCCTCGCGGCAGCACCTTCACCAGGATCGCCCGGCCCTTGTACTCGCGTCGGAGCACGGCGCCGGGCTTCGGGAAGTCCGCCGACCGCCCGGCGTCGAACGCTGCGGTGACGACCGGCCCGGTCGCTGTGGACCGGCTCGGCGGTGCTGTCAGTCGAAGTTCCGCGTCGTCAGCCAGCTCCGCGGCTCGGCGCATCGCCCGCTCCGAAAGCCCGCCCTGCTTGAGTGCTTGCATCCGCCAGACGATCCGCTTGATGAGGTACTGCTTGTGGCTCGTCCGCGTCGGCTCGCCGAAAATCTCGGCATACCGCTGCTTGAGTTGCGGGACGGTCAGCTTGCCGAGCTCCTTGACCGTGTTCTCGATGTCCGTCGCCATACGCACTCTCCGTTTCGCGCTCGCGTTAACCACGCGTCCCATCAGGGCGAGCGAGGTCGGAGAGTTCAAGTCCATCTTCGGAGGATTGTCGGAGATCGCCGAGACGACGCCGGTCGTCACGCCAGCGACCGACGCCCTCGGCCAGGATGTCCGCGATCGCGCGGAGCCGCTCCGCGGGCGCGAGATCATCGCGCACCGCCACGTCGTCGTGGTCCATGGTCATGTACCGCTCGCTGAAGTGGTCTCACCGCCGCCCGCCACGGGCGACGTATCACCGACCATCTACGCGAAGCTATGGCAAAGTGGCGGGGGTCGATCGGAACCCTGCGTTTAGCTGCTGTCTTCCAAATCGCTAGTGGACATCTCAAAGCAATCAGCACCTGCTCAGACACATGCTGAGCATGGCCGAGGGTGTCTCCAATCAAGCGTTTACGCCCCCGTACGTGTGGGTGAAGCCGCTTCGCGACCACCGTCTGGCGGCGATACAATGGGCACATGTCAAGCGATATTGGTATGAACTGGACTCAGCTCTTGAGCACGAAGCGTGTACGCGAGCTCCGCGGCGATGGTGGCTCCACGGGCGACCATCGCACGGAGTTCGAGAGGGACTACGACCGGATCGTGTTCTCAAGCCCGATCAGGCGGCTCAAGGACAAAACCCAGGTCTTCCCTCTCGATCCAAACGACTTTGTCCGAACACGCTTGACGCATTCGCTTGAAGTCGCAAGTGTCGCGAGAGGCCTTGTGAAGGCCGTTGCGATGCCCACCAACCAGATTGAAGTGCGGTTGCCAGAGCCAGCACGTCACGAGATCGAGGAACGGCTCGACGACATCCAGAACATCGCAGCAACAGCCGCTTTGGTTCACGACCTAGGGAACCCGCCTTTCGGCCACTTTGGTGAGGCCGCTATCGGCGCGTGGTTCGCGTCTGGCATTGGTGAGCAGGCGATCGATCCACTGAACGGCCATCCGGAGCTTGCTGACGACCTCTTGAAGTTCGAAGGCAACGCGCGAACCACAAGGCTTCTCGCAAGCCTGCAGATTCTTGCCGATAGTCACGGTCTCAACCTGACAGCCGGGACACTGTCGGCGAGCATGAAGTATGTGGCTGCAAGCCGCGAAGCCGACAAGGATGGCCCGGACAAATCGCGGGCAAAGCCGGGTTTCTGCCAGACGGAACAACATATCGTTGAGCTCGTCCGCAATGAGACAGGTACCGGGCCAGCTCGCAATCCAATCGCGTACCTCGTCGAAGCCGCGGATGACTCGGTGTACTCTATCTGTGACGTAGAAGATGGAATTCGTAAAGGTGTCATCAGTTGGGGAGACTTCATAGAAGCCCTCGAAGAGGAGGACCTCCAAGAAGTCGCGAGAAACGCACAAGGCTTCATAATTAATCGAGCGAAGCAATCCGGACTTGATCTTGGGGATGCCGAGGGTGAAGCGTGCTCAGTACAGTTTCGCGTTGCCGCGCAAGGAATGGCGATTAGTGCGGCAGCTTCGGCTTTCGCAAAAAACTACGAGACGATTATGACCGGTACGTTTGGAGGCGAGCTTCTCGACGAGAAAGGCAAACTCCCGGCTGAACGGCTCATCGCTAGATGCAAGAAGATCGGGAGGGAGCGGGTCTACAACAAGCGTCCGACTGTCGAACTTGAACTCCGGGGCGAGACGATTCTCCACGGCCTTCTGGATGTGCTCTGGCGTGGAGTCGAGCATTTCGATGGTGATCCGCCCAAGCCCAAGACGGCGCAAGGCAAGGCATACAGCTTGCTCTCGCGCAATTACCGGTCGCTGTTTGAGCATTCGTGGAAAACGCCCGTCCCTACAGGCACGGACGCGGCAGTTTGGCGGCACTATCTTAAGCTGATGCTCATCACTGACTATGTTGCTGGAATGACTGACGGATACGCAGCTTCACTTCACAAGAGCCTCCGGAATGCGTGAGCGCCGCGTGCCTCATGACGTGTCTGAACTACGCGAAGCGATGCGTCGCTTCGTCGCAATCCGACGGAGTCGAGTTCCGCGGGAGCATGACCCTCTTGCGATCTTGCATCGCGAAGGCTTTAGCGCGTACTTCTTTGGCGGCACTATCCGTGATGTGGTTTTGCATGGTCCATGGGTACAGCCGCGAGATATCGACGTCGTGGTGTCAGGGGCAGGCGAGGAAGAGTTGAAGCAGGCGCTATCGCGCTGGATTGTGAGAACGACCCGTTTCGGCGGGTTTCGGCTTGAGACGGCGTACGAGGTCCTGGATGTGTGGCCCACGTCTCAGACATGGGCCTTTCGTGAGTTCCCACTCATCGGCTCAGAGGCAGGTGACCTTCCGAAGACCACGCCGTTTACCATCGAGGCAGCAGTCGTATCGACGAGTCCGCGAGGAGGGTACGGCCGCGAGATCTTTGAGCAGCGATTTATCGAGTCAGTGGCGCGCCGTGAAATCGATCTGAACTTTGATATCCAGTTCTGCGAGACGCTCACATTCGTGCGAGCTATTGCGATGGCGATGAAGACAGACTTCTCGCTCTCCTCCCGGCTCGTGGATCGACTGGTCTCAATCGCTCGGCGGGTCGACATCGAAGAGTTGGCCGCAGTTGCTAAGAGTCACTACGGCCGACGGAGTCTCCCAGTCTCCGAGTTGTCCCGGATTGTGGCGATAGTCAATGAACATCATCGTCGAATGCGAAAGGCGAGTCTGAGGCTGCCCCGACCCACCCAGATGCAGTTCCAGTTCTGCAAGCCGACGTACCTGACGCCCGTCGGCGGTCGATTGACACCAAATTTTAAACCAGCGCCTCCGCTCGCACCCCCGACCGATACCCCCCGTCGAACCGGCCACGCTGTCAACCGAGAGTCGCAGAGAGTTTGAGAGGTTCGGCCGGGAGCCGGACCGGAACGCCCAGCGTCACGGTCGCCCGCCCGATGCACCCGCCAGAACTGAGAGTCGCCCAGCCATTTTCCGCTGCCACAAGTCCCGCCAAGGCGGCCGCTTGCGGGAGCCGTACCGATCTGCGTGGCCCGCCCGACCCGTAAAACAAAACCGGCCCGCTTTCGCGGGCCGGATGGAAGCTCCCCGAACAGGACTCGAACCTGTAACCTAGCGGTTAACAGCCGCTCGCTCTACCAATTGAGCTATCGGGGAAGAACACCGGCGTCGGTCGGTTGGGATCGACTCCGCATGAGGATAATAGATGATGTCTGGCCCATCCTCAAGCATGTTCCGCGCTCATTCGGGACCGTCGGATTGTTTCGATTGACGCGGGTTGGTTGGTTTATCAGGGCCGGTGGTTAGATGCTCAAGAGAATACCAACGGTGACGGCAAAGAGGACAAAGCCGACCTCGATGGCGGTCTCGATGGCGCGGGGTGAACGGCCTTGCGTGTGGGGGTCGGCCGCAGCGCTTGCAAGTGCGGCCGCGCCAGAGGACGGATGGCCCGGATGTTGGGCGGTGGGCATGCTTCGGCTCCTACGCGCGCGTTCGTTTCACTGCTGTGGTCTTGGATCCGTAGAGCATTAAGCCTTGCGCTAGCACATGTTGCCAGGGAGTTCGAACACCGAGCCTCGTGTGTGGGCGAGGTGTGCGAGTTGCACCGGTTGCGTGGGCGAAACCCACAAGATTGGATGCTGCTATCCTCTTTTGTGGGCTTCGTGTGCCGTGGCTCTTGTTGTCTGATTGAGAGGGACAGAGTTGAACGACAAGCTAGGCGAGCGGTTGGGACTGGATCGATGGCTGAGACGGCTTCGTGTGTCCTCGGCAGGATCTCTTTGCGGGGCTTTGGCGCTGCTTGGGGTGTGGGGAATCGGGGGAGCTCATAGGGCACAGGCTCAAACAACGGCGTTTGTCGGCGGAACCGTGATCACCGTCGACGGCACGGGCGAGGACGGGCTGGGCATGATCGAGGACGGCTACGTGCTGGTCCGCGACGGACGGTTCGAGGCGGTGGGAAGGGGACGGCCGGGCGACGACAAGGGGTTCGACCTGTCGGAGTACCGGGTGGTGGACTGCGCGGGCGCGTGGTCATGCCCGGGCTGGTCGACACGCACAGCCATCTGGGCGGGGTGGGCGCGGCCGACGGGTCGAGCCCGATCCAGCCGGGCGTGCGCGTGATGGACTCGATCAACGTGCGGTCGAGCGGGTTCCGGCGGGCGCTGGCGGGCGGTCTGACGACGCTGAACATCATGCCGGGCTCCGGGCACCTCTCGAGCGGGCGGACGGTGTACGCGAAGCTGCGGTTCTTTCCGGAGTCGGCGGGGCGCGTGGCGGGGCCGAGGACGATCCGCGACGTGTTCATCCTCGACGACAACGGGCGGCCCATGGGCGGGCTGAAGATGGCGAACGGGACGAACTCGATCCGCGAGGAGCCCAGGAACGGGTTCCCAGGGACGCGGGGCAAGTCGGCGGCGCTGGTTCGGGGGAAGTTCATCGAGGCGCAGGAGTACGCGGCGGCGGTGGCGCGGCACGAGGCGAAGGTCGAGGCCGGGGAGGAATCGACGGCGCCCAAGCGTGACCTGGACCTTGAGACGCTGGCGGCGGTGATGCGCGGCGAGATCGTCGTACACCACCACACGCACCGGGCCGACGACATCATGACGGTGCTGCGGCTGGCCGACGAGTTCGGGTTCCGCGTGGTGCTGCACCACGTGAGCGAGGCTTGGAAGGTGGCCGACGAGATCGCGGCGTACGAGGGGGTCAACGGGCCGGACGGGGAGCCTTGGGGCGCGCCGTGCTCGATGATCCTGGTCGACTCGCCGGGCGGGAAGCTGGAGGCGGTCGGGCTTATCTACGAGACGGGCGGCGTGCTGGAGAAGGCCGGGGCTCGGGTGGCGATGCACACCGACGACTGGATCACGGACTCGCGGCTGTTCAGCCGGATGGCGGCGTTGGCCGTGCGGGCGGGGATGTCGCGGGCGGGGGCGATCCGGTCGCTGACGATCGAGGGGGCGCGGATGCTGGACCTTGGCGGCCGCGTGGGCTCGATCGAGGCGGGGAAGGACGCGGACCTTTCGATCTGGTCGGGCGATCCGCTCAGCGTGTACTCGGTGGTCGAGGAGACCTGGGTGGAGGGGGTGCGGGTGTTCGACCGGTCGAACGAGGCGGATCTGACCTACGCGCAGGGCGGCTACGGGGCGGGGCGTGATGTGGAGCCCTATTTCTGCTGCTACGACCACCTGGTGCAGCAGTCTTCCGGGGCGGCGACGGGGGGTGCTCAGTGATCTTCGAGGCTGATCGAATGGTGCGGCGGTGTTTGGCGATGGTCGCGTGTGTCGCTTCTGCGGCTGGGTTCGTCGCGGGCGGCGGCGATTCGGCGGCGGCGCAGACGGGACGCGTTGGCGAGGTCTTGGTGTACGGCGATGTCGTGCACACCATGGCCGGGGGAAAGCTGAGCACGATCAAGAACGGCGTGGTGTGGGTCGAGGACGGCGTGGTCCGCGCGGTCGGGCCGGCGGACTCGACCGCGATGCCGCGGCGGGCGATGACGACGCTCCGGGCGGCGGTCGTGGTGCCCGGGCTGATCGACGGGCGGTCGACCGCGGGGCTGACGGGCATCTTCAACAATCAGCGCGAGGACCAGGACGCGATCGAGCGGTCGTCGCCGATCCAGCCGGAGCTTCGGGCGATCGACGCGTACCACGCGCTCGACCCGCTGGTGGGCTTCCTGCGCGACAAGGGCGTGACGACGCTGCACACGGGGCACGCGATGGGCGAGGTGGTCAGCGGCCAGACGATGCTCGTCAAAACGGCCGGCACGAACGTGAGCGAGGCGCTGGTGCGCGACGGGGTGGCGCTGGCGGCGACGCTGTCGCCCGCGGCGATCAAGGGGGGTGGCAAGTCGCCCGGCACGCGTGGGAAGCTGGTGGCGATGCTGCGCGCCGAGCTGATCGCCGGGCGCGAGTACGCCGAGAAGTGGTCGTCGCACGAGGCTGACGATGCTGAGGGAACGGGCGACGACGAGGGGGACGGCGGCAACGCCCCCGCGCGGGATCTCCGCAAAGAGGCGGTCGCGCGGGTGCTTCGGGGGGAGATGCCGCTGCTGGTGACAGCCAACCGCGTGCAGGACATCGACTCGGCGCTGCGGCTGCAGGAGGAGTTCGGCTTCGAGCTGTGGCTCGACTCTGGCGCAGAGTCGTACCTTATGCTCGACGAGCTGCGCGCGCGGGAGATTGAGGTGTTTGTGCACCCGACGATGGCGCGGCCCTGGAGCGAGATGGAGAACATGAGCTGGACGACGGCGGGCGTGCTGGCCGACGCGGGGATCGACGTGGTGATGCAGTCCTCGTACGAGGCGTACGTGCCCAAGGTGCGGGTCGTGCTGTTTGAGGCGGCGATCGCGGCGGTCAACGGGCTCGGCGTTGAGCGGGCGATGTCGGCGATGACCTACGACGCGGCGCGCGTGCTGGGGATCGACGATCGCGTGGGCTCGATCGAGGTGGGCAAGGACGGCGACCTCGCGCTCTACGACGGGGACCCGCTGGAGTACACGACCCGCTGCGTCGGCACGGTGATCGAAGGTATTGTTGTTTCGGATGGTGAGTAGCCGGTCCGTTGCCGGTCGCGTGTTCATGAATTTCAGGCACGAGAGGAGACCCTGATGCCACCCGTCGAATCGACCATGATGCCGCTCGGGACCGAGGCCCCCCACTTCGACCTGCCCAACACGAACCCGGCGTTCGGCGGGGAGCGGGTGTCGATGTCGGGCCTGTCGGACGAGGGCGGGCCGCTGGTCGTCGCGTTTCTCTGCAACCACTGCCCGTTCGTGGTACACGTCGCGGACCGCCTCGCGGAGATCGCGCGGGCGTACTCGGCGAAGGGTGTTTCGTTTGTTGGGATCAGCTCGAACGACGTGGCGACGCACCCCGACGACGGACCTGAGAAGATGACTCTGGAAGCGGAGGCGCGGGGGTACGCGTTCCCGTACCTCTACGACGAGGACCAGTCGGTCGCTCGGGCGTACGCGGCGGCGTGCACGCCGGACTTCTTCGTGTTCGACGCGGGGCGGCGTCTGGTGTACCGGGGGCGGATGGACGAGACGCGGCCTTCGGATATGGCTGCGGCGACGGGGGCGGACCTGACGGCGGCGCTCGACGCGGTGATCGCGGGGGACATGGTGTCGGCGGAGCAGCGGCCGAGCGTGGGGTGCGGGATCAAGTGGAAGCCTGGGAACAGGCCTGCCAACGGAACTGGCCGGGCCGGATGAGACGCGCGGGAGCGCCGGTCATCGCGGCGGGCCGGGCTTGCAACGGGACCGGCTGGCCGCGGTAGACGCGGGGTCGCCGGTGTTGGTGTGCGGCTGGGAGCGGGGCTCCCGCTTGTGCAGACAACTCAACGAGGAGCTTGGTATGCCCGGCATGTTGGTGAGCGCGATCGTTGCGTTGTGGTCTGGCGGCGTAGCCGGTGGCTCGGGGTTCGGCTCGGGGCTCGCCGTGCCGTTCGTGGACGGGTCGGGGCAGGTGTTGTCGCTGGCGCCGACGAACGGGCGGACGATGGACGTCGAGTTGGTGGACCTGGATAACGACGGGGATCTCGACGCCGTGGGCGCGGCGGAGTTCGGGCAGAACTTCGTGCTGGTGTGGGACAACGGGCGGTTCGTGCTCGCGGACGGGGCGCTGCCCCAGGGCGTGCGGCGGGACTCGGAAGACATCGCGGCGGCCGACTTCGACGGCGACGGGTTCGTGGACCTCTTGATCGTCAGCGAGGATGACCAGACCAACGAGTACTACCTGAGCGAGGGGGTGGTCGGCGGGGAGGTGTCGTTCCGCGACGAGTCGCTGCTGCTGCCGCCGGCCGGGGCGGGGGGCGTGTCGAACGCGGTGGCGGCGGCGGACGTCGACGGGGACGGGGACGTCGACGTGATGATCGGCAACGCCGGCAGCCCGTCGCAGCCCGGGGCGCAGGCGCTCACGGGCGGTCAGAACGTGCTGCTGCTCAACACGGGCGACGGCGGGTTCGAGGACGCGACGGATCGGCTGCCCCGGATCGCCGACCGCACGCAGGACCTCGAGTTCGGGGACGTGGACGGCGACGGCGACCTCGACGTGATCGTGGCGAACGAGGACGCGAACCGGCTGCTGATCAACGACGGCGAGGGACGCTTCCGCGACGCGACGGAGGCGGCGTTCGGGTTGCGGACCACCGAGGAGACTCGCGAGGCGGACTTCGGCGACATCGACGGCGACGGCGACATCGACCTGTACTTCGCCAACGTCGCGTGGAGCGGGGCGAGCCCGCAGGACGCGGTGCTGCTCAACGCCGGCGACGGCACGTTCGAGGCGGCGCCCGCCTGGCTGCCCAAGCTCGACGTGTTCTCGCTGGACGTCGACCTGGTGGACGTTGACGGCGACGGCGACCTCGACGCGGTCATCGCGTCGATCATCCCCGGGGTGGGTCGGCCGGTGACGGTGCTGTCGAACGAGGGGGACCGGTTCGAGGACCGGAGCGACTGGGTGCCCGAGGGCGTGACGGGCAACGGGATCGACGTGGAGGTGGCGGACCTCGACGGCGACGGGGCGGTCGACGTGTACGTGGGGAACCACCCGTCGTCGGACTGGCTGCTGATGGGCTGAGGGGGCCGGGGGTCGGGGGTCGGGGGGGGGGTGCCGCTATTCCCACTCGATGGTGGCGGGCGGCTTGCTTGAGATGTCGTAGACGACGCGGTTGACGCCGCGGACCTCGTTGATGATGCGGCTGGAGATCTTGGCGAGGACGTCGAAGGGGATGCGTGCCCAGTCGGCGGTCATGAAGTCTCGGGTCTCGACGGCGCGGACGGCGACGACGGACTCGTAGGTGCGGCCGTCGCCCATGACGCCCACGGACTGGACGGGCAGCAGCACGGCGAAGACCTGGGCGGTCTGGCGGTAGAGGTCGGCGGCGACGATCTCTTCGAGCAGGATCTCGTCGCAGTCTCTGAGGAGGTCGAGCTTGGGCTTAGTGATGTCGCCGAGGACGCGGACGGCGAGGCCGGGCCCGGGGAACGGGTGACGCCAGATGATCTCGTCGGGCAGGCCGAGGACGGCTCCGAGCTTGCGGACCTCGTCTTTGAAGAGGTCCCGGAGCGGCTCGACGAGCTCGAAGCCGAGCTCTTCGGGGAGGCCGCCGACGTTGTGGTGGAGCTTGATGTTGGCGGCCTTGCCGGCGTGCCCCTGGCCGGATTCGATCACGTCGGGGTAGAGGGTGCCCTGGGCGAGGAAGTGGGCGTTGGGGATGGTCTCGGCGGCTTGCTTGAAGACGTCGATGAAGCGGTGGCCGATGCGTCGCCGTTTTTCCTGGGGGTCGGTGACGCCGGCGAGGTCTCCGAGGAAGTCGTCGGCCGCGGCGGCGGTGCGGAGGTTGATCCGGAAGTGGTCTTTGAAAGTGTGCTCGACGAGGTCGCGTTCGTTTTTGCGGAGGAGCCCGTTGTCGACGAAGACGCACTGGAGCTGGTCGCCGATGGCTTTGTGGATGAGCGCGGCAGCGACGGAGGAGTCGACGCCTCCCGAGAGCCCGCAGATGACAGTCTTGTCGCCCACGAGCTCGCGGATGCGGTTGGCTTCGGTCTCGGCGAAGTTGGCCATCTTCCAGGTGCCGCGGCAGCCGCAGATCTGGTGGACGAAGTTCTGGAGGATCTCGTGGCCGTGGGGCGTGTGGGTGACCTCGGGGTGGAACTGGACGCCGAGGAGCTTGAGGTCGTCCTTGACAAGCTGGACAGCGGCGTACTCGCAGGTGTCGGTGGAGGCGAGGATGTCGAGGGCTCCATCGGGCATGGACTCGACGGCGTCGCCGTGGGACATCCAGACGGTGGTGCTGTCGGGGACGGCGGCGAGGAAGTCCGAGTCGTGTTTTTTGCTGAGCGTGGCGGCCCCGAACTCGCGGGAGTCGGCGGGCTGGACGCGGCCGCCGAGCAGGTGGCAGACGAGCTGCATGCCGTAGCAGATCGCGAGGACGGGGACGCCGAGCCGGAGGATCTCGGGGTCGATGGTGGGCGCGGCGTCTTCAAAGACCGAGCTCGGCCCGCCCGAGAGCACGAGGCCCTTGGGGTTCATCGCGCGGAGCTCCTGGGCGCTGATATCGGGTCGGACGAGCACGCTGAAGGCGCCCGCCTCTCGGAGGCGGCGGGCGATGAGCTGGGTGGTCTGGGAGCCGAAGTCGAGGACGGGGATGACCTCGGCGTCGGGCTGGAGGGCGGGGCTCGGGGCGGCGGGGTGTGGCTGGTCGCTCGGCATGCTGCGTGTGATCCTCGGAAGACGATTCTACGATCGCAGATGAGACGCGCGGTCATGGATTGGGCACGCGGCGCGGCGGGCGTGTGTCTCGCGGCCGGGTCGCTCGCAGGAGCGGGGTGCCTTTCGGCGGCTTCGTCGCTGCAGTCGCTGGGGGTCGGGGGTGTTTCCGGGCCGCCTCGGGCCGACGCCCGGAGCGAGACTTCCAGGGCCCGGGCGGCCGGGGTGCTGCGGGACGAGCTGGACGCGGACGAGCTGGTCTCGGCGATGGTGTCGGACGACGTGGTCGTGCGCTTCGCGGCGCAGCGGCGGCTGCGCTCGCTCGCGGCCGGGGTCGAGTACGATTACCGCTGGGCCCGTCCGCGTCTGGAGCGGGCGGCGGACGAGGCGACGCGCGTGCTCCTGGGGGGCGGAACGGGCGAGGGGAGGGAGCCGAAGTGAAGGCCCCGGTCGAGCTTTCCATCCAGAGCGACCCGGTGTACCTCGCCGGAGCGCGCGAGCTGATCGCGGCGTTGTGCCGCCGGGTCGGGTTCCAGGACGAGGCGTGTGGGCAGGTGGCACTGGCGGTCGACGAGGCGCTGGCGAACGTGATCCGGCACGGGTACGACCGGCGGACCGACGGACCGATCCGGGTGCTGGTGTGGCCCGAGAGCGAGCCCGGGGTTGGCGGGATCCGGATCGTGATCGAGGACGAGGCGAAGCAGGTGGACCCGGCGTCGATCAAGAGCCGCGACCTGGACGACGTGCGCCCGGGGGGGCTTGGGGTGTACATCATGAAGCGGGTGATGGACGGCGTCGCGCACGAGAAGCGTGAGGGCGGCGTCGGGATGCGGCTGACCATGCATCGGGCGGCGAGCTCGGACGCGGGCGTGGGCGGCTCGGGAGCGGAGGCGAACGATGGCTGACAGCGGGATCGGCGTGAAGGACGAGACGCGGGGGGAGGCGAGGGTGCTTTCCCCGGAGGGTGATATCGACCTGAACGCGTCGCCCGCGCTGCGCGAGGTCGTGCGGGGCGTGCTCGAGTCGGGCGGGGCGAAGGTGGTCGTCGTCGACCTGTCGATGGTGGATTACATGGACTCTTCGGGCGTGGCGACGCTGGTCGACGCGATGCGGTCGGCGCGGAAGGCGGGCGTCCGGCTGTGGCTGAGCTCGCTCGGGCCTCAGGTGCGGTCGATCTTCGAGATCGCGCGGCTCGACCGGGTGTTCGACATCGCGTCGACGGCTGATGAGGCGATCGAGCGTTCGGGCGGCGAGGACGGCTGAGGTGCGGGCGTTCGTCGAGGGCGTCGGCCGGAAGGCGGTCGGCATCGTTGAGCAGACGGGCTCGACGACGCTTCTGATGTTCGAAGCGCTGGGCTGGGTGTGGCGGGCGGTGGCGCCGCCGAGGGCGCGGCTCGGCGTGGTCGCGATCTCGACGCAGGTGGTCCGGGCGGGGGTGCGGGCGGTCTTTATCGTGTCACTGGTGTCCGGGGCGGTGGGGCTGATCCTGACGCTGCAGATGGCGCCGCCGCTCGAGGAGTTCGGGAGCAAGGCGACGGTGGCGAACATCGTGGGCGTGGCGGTGCTGCGGGAGCTGGGCCCGCTGATCGCGGCGATCGTGATGACCGGGTTCGCGGGCGCGGCGATCGCGGCCGAGATCGGGACGATGGTCGTCGGCGAGGAGATCGAGGCGCTCGAGGTGCACGCGCTCGACCCGGTGCGGTTCCTGGTGGTGCCGCGTGTGGTCGCGGCGGTGGTGTCGATGCTGTGCGTGACGGTGATCGCCAACGCGGTGTCGATCGGCGCGGCGCTGGTGGGCTCGAAGACGGTGCTGGGGATCCCGTACGTGACGTTCTGGGAGAACTTCTTGTTCCAGGTGTCGCTGGCGGACTACCTGACGGGGCTGGCCAAGAGCGTGGTGTTCGGGCTGCTAATCGGGGCGATCGCGTGCGCGAACGGGCTGCGGGTAACCGGCGGGGCGATGGGCGTGGGCAACGCGACGACGAGCACGGTGGTGCAGTGCGTGGTGTCGATCGTGATCGCGGACCTGCTGTTCACGGCGACGTTCTTCGCGCTCGGGCTGCACTAGCTTCGGCGGGGTTGGCGGGTGTGGACCGCTCTAGCTTCGGTAGGTGATGGGCTGGTCGGCGATGGAGTAGAGCTCGCGGACGACGCCGGTGGCAACGAAGCCGGCGGCGGCGAAGCCGGCCATGATCCACGCGGCGGCGCGCTCACCCTGGCCGAAGAGCCAGGCGGTGGCATAGACGGCATGCCAGAGGCTGGCATAGCGGTCGAGGCGTTCGGCGGCGCGGGCTCGGTCGCCCCTTGCTTTCCAGACGACGTAGGACGCGAACGCGACGACGGCGAGGACGACGAACCAGAGCGCGGCGGGGTCGGCGGTTTCGGGCCAGAGCGAGCCGTTGCGGCTGATGCTCAGGCGCGCGAGAAAGAAGGTGGCGAGCAGCCAGCCAACGGCGGCCGAGACGGCGGCGCGGGGGCTGAGCCTTGGAGCGCGGCGGGAGATCCAAGCCACAGCAGCGGCGGTCGCGAGCGCATGGGTCATGGCGAGCCAGACGGGCCAGAGGAAGTCGAGGGCGACGTTTGGGATGAGCATGTGGGCGGCGTAGATCGCGGCGAGGAGCGTGAGCCGAGCGGCGGGGATGGTCTTGACGAGCGCGTTGAAGACAACGATGGCCGCGGCGACGGCGATCGCGACGTAGACGCTGACGAGCCCGAGCGTGGCGGCACCGGCGAGCGCGGCGAGGAGGGTGAGCGTGGTTAGGACGAGCCCGGTCTCGGCCGAGAGGCGCCCCTGGGCGACGGGGCGCTCTCGGCCGGCGGCGCGGTCGCGGCGGACGTCGACGAGGTCGTTGAGCCCGGCGGCGAAGGCGTAGAGCCCGAGGGCGACCAGGGTGGCGCCCGCGAGGTCGGCCGCGAGGTCGACGCGGGTGAGCGCGGGGTCTTCGACGGCGTGGGTCCAGAGCGTGACGAACCAGACGCCGGCGACGGCGCCGAACGCGCCGGTCAGACGGGTCAGCTTGATGATCGAGCGGAGGCGTTCGAATCGCGGCACGGGTGATGGTAGAGCGAGGCGTACCATCGCCTGTGGCTACACCGCACCGTTCAGAACACGAGTCTCCGGCTCCCGCGGCCGTCCGCGTGCGCGAGGGCGCCCGGGTGGCGGTCGTTCGGAGCGTGTATGAGGGCGAGATCACCAGGGCGCTGGTCGACGGGGCGCGGGCGGCGTGGTCGGAGGCGGGCGGCGCTGACGACGGGCTGGTGCTCGTCGACGCTCCGGGGTCGTTCGAGCTGCCGCAGATCGCGATGGCGCTGGCCGAGAGCGAGGGGTTCGACGGCGTGGTGGCGCTCGGGTGCCTGATCAAGGGCGAGACGCGGCACGACGAGTACATCGCGTCGGCCGTCGCGGACGGCTTGATGCGCGTCGCGCTCGATACCGGCGTGCCGGTGGCGTTCGGGGTGCTGACGACCAACACGCGGGGGCAGGCGGTCGACCGGTCCGGGGGCGCTCGGGGGAACAAGGGCGCCGAGGCGATGCTGGCGTGCTTGGCGACGATGGCGGTCGTCGGGGCCGAAGTGGGTACTGGCTGAGATGGGTGCGGGCTGAGATGGCAACACCGGTCGAGATCCGTGAGATGGCGCTGCGGCTGCTGTACGAGCGCGACGCGTCGGGCGCGGACGCCGACTTCCTGGACCCCGTCGAGATCTCCGAACAGCCCGACCGGCTGTCGTCGGGCGACGTCCGGAAGATCCGAGCGGCCGCGGAGGCGGCGTACGCCGGACGGGTCGAGGCGGACCGGCGTGTGGAGGAACTGGCACCGACGTGGCCCGCGTCGCGGCAGCCCGCGGTCGACCGGGCGATCCTGAGGCTGGCGATCGCCGAGCTTCGCGGCGGCGTGAAGCGGGCGATCGTGATCAACGAGGCGGTCGAGCTGGCCAAGCGGTACAGCACGGAGAAGTCGCCCGGGTTCATCAACGGGGTGCTGGACAAGATCGCCGACCGGCTGGGCGGCGTCTCAACCGCGGCCGGCGGAGACGCGTTTGGCACGCCGACGGCAAAGGCCGAGGGCACGGGGGAACGGGTCGCGGACGGACCGGGCGCGCCCGAGGTGACCGAGGAGCCGGATGCCGAGCGGGTGGTGCAGGACGGGCCACGGGGGGGCGAGCCGGGGGGGGGCGAGCCGGGGGGGGGCGAGCCGG
>JBCBZP010000025.1:0-35884 GCA_039815285.1 Planctomycetota bacterium | reverse complement strand
GCGGCGGCGGCGGAGGCGGTCGTGGCGGCGGCGGTGGTCGTGGCGGCTACGGCGGCGGCGGCGGCGGCGGCCGTGACGGCGGCTGGTAAGAACGCCCGCGTTCGCGATATGTGAATAACCAATACCGCCGGGCCAGCCGCCCGGCGGTTTTCGTTTTGCCTTTGAGCTTGGGCTCTTCACCCGCAGCCCTCGACTTCTGGCAAGCAACTCCGCAAGATGCAACGATGTCAATTCCCAATGTCTGCCTGCTCATGGCGATGCACGCCGAAGCCCGGCCCGTGATTGATCGGCTCGGGCTCGAAGAAGTGTCGCCGCCCTGGCCGGATTGGATGCCCATGCGCCTCTACCAGCGTTCGAGGCCCACGCGGGTCTCACTCTTGCTGTTCGGGCGCGACGAACGCTTCGGCGTCGACCTGATCGGCACTCAGGCGGCCACGCTCGCGGCAAGCCAATCGGTTGAACACCTTCGGCCGGACTTGGTCATCTCGGCAGGCACCTGCGGCGGGTTCCTCTTGCGCGGCGGAGCAATCGGCGATGTGTACTTGTCCGAGGGTGACTTCGTTTTCCACGACCGGCGTGTGCCGCTGGAGGGGTTCCACGAATCGTCGCTCGGGCAGTACCCGTCGATGGACGTTCGCGCGCTCGCGGCGGCGCTCGGTTTGAAGACCGGGGTTGTGACAACGGGAGACGCGCTCGACGCGCTCGACGCGTGCCGCGAGCGTATGGAAGGCGCAGGAGCCAGCGTGAAGGAGATGGAGGCGGCCGCCATCGCGTGGGTCTGCTCGCTCGCGGGGGTGCCGATGTTCGCGGTGAAAGCCGTGACCGACCTGGTCGACGGCGAACACCCGACCGAGGCTGAGTTTGTTCAGAACCTGTCCCTAGCGGTTGATCGTTTGGCCGGGTCGCTCGATCGCGTGCTCCGGGCGCTTTCTTCAGAGCCCCCAGCGGGAGTCGCACAATGAGACCCGATCGTCCCACTCTCGCGGCCCGTCGGCACAGAGCGGCGGCCGCGCTCGGGCCGTTGCTCGAGCCGACCGGAGCGGTGCTGCTCGTCGGGGCCGGCGAGCCGACCGCGGTCCCGGGCGGGCTCGACCGCGTACACCCGTTCGACACGCACCCCCACTACTTCTGGTTGACGGGCGGCGTGGCCGCGGGCGGGGTGATCGCGTGGGACCCGACGGGCGACGGCTGGTCGTGGTTCGAGCCCCCGGTCGGTGAGGGCGAGCGGGTCTGGGAGGGCGTCCGAGGAGAGCGCGAGGGCGAGCCCATCAACGGGCTCGCCGGCTGGCTCACCGCCCGACGGGGCCGGCCCGTGGTGATGCTCGGCTCCCCGCTGCCGGGCGTTGTGAGCGATGCCGCGATCGATCGCGACGCCGACGAGCGCCTGCTCCACGCGAGGCGTGCGAAGGACGGCTGGGAGCTCGCGGCGATCAGGCGGGCGTCTGAGATCACCCGGGCCGGGCACCGCCGAGCTCAAGAGATGATCGCGGCTGGCGGCGTGACCGAACGGGAGATCGCCATCGAACTCGACCACGCGTTCCGGGTCGCGGGCGGGGACGGACCTGGGTACGACACCATCGTCGGCGTCGGGCCCGACGCCGCGGTGCTGCACTTCACGCCGGGCGAACGCTCGGTCAACGCGGGTGAGACGGTCTTGGTCGACGCGGGAGGATCCCTCGATCGGTACACGGGCGATGTCACGCGGGTCTATCCCTGCGGACCGGTTTCGGATGGCGCCAAGGCGCTCATACAACTTGTCGAGCGGGTGCAGGCAGTGGCGGTCGCGGGGTGTGTCGTCGGCGTCGAATTCAGCGAGCTGCACGACCAGGCCGTGCTGGTTCTGCTCGCGGGGCTCGGCGAGATCGGTCTCGTGCGCGGCGATCCGGAAGACCTCATCGACCGGGGCGTCGGGCGGCTGTTCATGCCGCACGGGCTGGGGCATCTCGTGGGCCTCGGCGTGCGCGACGCAACCGGCACAACGCCGGGCCGAGCCCACCGCGTCAGCCGCTCGGGCGTCTGCGTGCGGCTCGATGCGGCGTTGGACACGAACTGGGTCGTGACGGTCGAACCTGGATGCTATTTCGTGCCCGCGCTGCTCGAGCTCGCGGCCGCGGACTTCGGCGATGCGGTCGATTTCAACGCCGTGCGCGCCCTCAACAAGGATATTTCGGGCGTACGGATCGAGGACAACGTGGTCGTACACAGATCAGACGCCTTCAACCTAACACGCGAGATCCCGAAGCTGACGGATACTCAACATTTGTCTTGAGCGGGCACAGGTCGTCGAGTAGCTTCTGCGAGGCGGGCGTGCGATCCCGCGTTGTGCTTGATGTCGTGGTTGGATGGAGAAAGACATGACACGATTCGTTCCTCTCGCGGTTGCTCCGTGCGCCGGTGTTCTCTTCGTTGCGGTCTCGCCCGCTTTGGCTGAGCCGATCGAGTACACCCTCAGCGGACGCGGCGAGGGCTTCTTCGCCGCTCAAGCGTTTTCGAACGCGGAGTTCTCGTTCTCCCTCTTCGCGGACACGGACGACCTGACAACAACGTCGAGCGGGTTCCCGCGGATCCTTATCGAAGACGCGACCGTCAGCGTCGCTGGTTTCGGGAGCGGCTTCGAGGTCACCCCCGACCTGAGCCTCGTGGTGAACCCCGGGTCGCCTGGGGGCGTGGCGGGGCTTGTGCTCGGCAACCCGACGGCCGGGTTCGCCCTTTTGATCATCGACGCGGGTGGGCTGCCGCAGTACGACCTGGCGAGCGACTTCGGCCCTGTCACGGATACGACACCGTTCGATACAGAGCTGTTCACGGTCGCGACGAGCGGCGGGCTGCTGACGATCTCGACGCCGTTCCAGGTCACGTTCGAAGCGCAGGTGATCCCTGGGCCCGCATCGGCCGGGGCGCTCATGGCCCTCGGGCTGTTCGCGCGTCGGCGGCGTTAGGGCGTCCAGAGCCCGAGCCGCTCGGCGATCGGTCGGACGCGTTCGAGGGCTTGGTCGTCGTAGCTGACGATGGGCGGCCAGGCACGCACGGGCTGGCCGCCTCGCGCGTCGGCCGAGCCCGGGACTTTGGGCGTCGCGTCGAAGACCGCCCGCTGACCGTCTTCGGACACAACCAGATCGCGTGACGCGTCGCAGTTGGCGCACCAGTGGAACAGCGCGGCGTCGGTGTCGCGGGGATCCACCGACGCGTCGAGCACGACGCGGAAGGGCGGGCCCTCGGCGCACTCGGCGAGCGCCCGGGCGGTCTCGTGCCCCTCGCCGGGATGAGCCTTGTTGATCGTGACGAAGCACCATCCGCCGGCCGACTCGGGGTACACGACGTCGACCACGCCCTCGACCGACCGGATCGCGTGCGTGTCGTCGGCGCAGCGGGCGGGGTCGGGGCGGGTCCAGCGCCGGTGCTGCGGGCCGGAGGAGCCGTGGACCTCTTCGCCGTCCCAGCGGGGGGTGCAGTCGAACCCGAGCTTGGCGCCCGCGCCGAGCCGTGGGGCGGCGTGGTCGAGGATGTCGAGCGGGCCGCGGACGATCTCGAGATCGCGTCCGGGGACGCAGTTCTCGGCGGCGGCGCGGAGCACGGCGAGGGTGTCGTGGACGTCGACCGAGTCGTCGACGACGAACAGGTTTTTGGTCCACGCCATCTGGCCCGCGCCCCAGACCGCGTGCATGACGCGGCGCGCCTGGAGCGGGTAGTGCTTGCCGATCTGGAGGAACGCCGCGTTGTGGAACGCGCCGAACATGGGCAGGTCGTAGTCGGCGATATCGGGGATGAGCACCTTAAGCAGCGGCAGGAACAGCCGCTCGGTCGCCTTGCCGAGGAAGTAGTCCTCCTGCGGCGGCAGCCCGACCACGGTCGTCGGGTAGACCGGGTTCCGCCGCATCGTGACGGCGGTGACCTCGACGACCGGGTAGCGGTCGGGCATCGAGTAGAAGCCGGTATGGTCGCCGAACGGGCCCTCGAAGACGGCGCCGGGACCGAGCGGTTCCGGCGCGTCTCTGGGGTCCCAGCCGATGGGCCCCGCCTCGTGGCTCGCGTAGCCCTCGATGACGATCTCCGCGTCGGCCGGCACGTGCAGCGGCACGGTCTTGGCGGGGCACATCGGCACGCCCTGCTGCTGGAGGAAGCCCGTCATGAGCAGCTCGGAGATGCCAGGGGGCAGCGGCGCGGTCGCGCCGTAGGGCAGGACTGACGACCCACCCAGCACGATCGCGACGGGCATCCGCTCGCCGCGCCGCTTCCACGACCGCCAGTGCGACGCGCCGTCGTGGTGGACGTGCCAGTGCATCGCGACTCGGTTCTTGCCGAGCAGTTGCACGCGGTACATCCCGATGTTGTGCGACGCCGGCTTGGGCGAGCCCGCGTCGTCGGTGTGGACCGTGTGGATGCCGGCGAGCGTGATGTAGCGGCCGCGGAACGTCGACTCCCAGTCGTCGGCGGTCACGGCGGGGTGGCCGAGCCCCTCGACGCCGCCGTTGACGCCCGCGGGGTACCCGACGGCTTCGAAGTCGCCGTCGAGCGACCAGGTGCGCAGGATCGGGAGCCTCGTGAGGTCGATGTCGTCGCCCGTGAGCACGATCTCCTGGCAGTGGCCGGGCGTCGAGCGCCGCTTCGGGGGGATCTTCAAGAGCGGGGCGACCTGCCGCGCCTTGGCGATCGCCTCAGACAGCGACCGCGGCGGCTGGGGCTTGACGAGCTCGCCGATGACGTTGCCGATCGCGTCGAACCCGCCGCCGACCGCCTCACGGCCGAGCGCCATCTCCATGCGGCGGTAGGACCCGAACGCGTTGATCAGCACGGGCAAGTCCGAGCCCTCGACGTTCTCGAAGAGCAGTGCGGGACCGCCGCGGTCGAAGAACCGCGGGTCGTTCCGCTTGGCCGATTCCGACGGCACGCCGGGCGCGGGCGACTTCGACGCGAGGTCGGCGAGGTGGGCGATCTCGAGCACCGGCGAGACGCGCTCGGCGACGCGGACGAGCTCGCCGGCGTCGTCGAGGGCTCGGGCGAATGATCTGACGTCGGGGAACGACTTCGCGCGGGCGGGCATCGGAGGACGGTATGGGCAGCGGGCAGCAGACGCCGTCGTACAGGTTTGGGTTGGTTCGCGACTGGCCGGGCTACTTCCGGTCGGTCGAGGGCAAGGGGCCGCGGGAGACGCTGGTCGAGGCGGCGGGGCTTGTCGAGTCTGATGAATCAGCCGAGCACGCTTTCGCGATCGACCTCGGCTGCGGCGAGGGGCGTGACACCGCCGAGCTGCTCCGCCGAGGCTTCCGCGTGCTGGCTCTCGACGGCCACCCCCAGGGGATCGAGCGGGTGCTCGCTCGGACGGCTCCTGACCATGCCGCGCGTCTGGAGGCGCGGGTCGCCGCGTTCGAAACGCTGGAGGAGCTACCACCGTGCGACCTGCTCAACGCCAGCTTCAGCCTGCCGTTCTGCCCGCCGGACCGCTTCGCGAGGGTGTGGGAGCTGGTGACGTCGAGCGTGCGCCCCGGCGGCGTATTCGCGGGCCAGCTCTTCGGCGACCGCCACAGCTGGGCGTCGATCCCCGACCGCTCGCACCACACGGCCCAGGAGGCCCGCGGCCTCTTGAGGGGTTTCGACCTAGTCCGGTTCGACGATGAAGAACGCGACGCCGAGGACTTCGAGGGGCATGCGATGCACTGGCACCTGTTCCACGTCGTCGCCCGGCGCGTGGAATAGCGGCGATCGCGAAAGTGCAAGCCGCGGGCCGCTAGTCCGAATATGCTGCTCATCGTGTCTGACGCAGCGATCGACATCACGGGCGTTGAAAAGAGGTACGGCCGGCTGTTCGGCAAGAAGGTCGACGCCCTGCGCGGCGTGTCGATGCGGGTCGACCGGGGCGAAGTCTTCGGGCTACTCGGGCCGAACGGCGCGGGCAAATCGACGCTGGTCAAGATCCTCATGACGGTCGTGCGGCCCACGAAGTGCCGAGGGTCGGTGCTCGGCCAACGCGCCGGCACGGTCCGGTCGCTCGCGCGGGTGGGCTACCTCCCAGAACACCCCAACTTTCCCAGATACCTCACCGGACGCCAAATCGTCGAGTATTCGGGCGCGCTCTCGGGCATGCCGCGGAAGCGGCGTCGCGCCCGGGTCGGCGAGCTGCTCGAGCTGGTGGGCATGTCGGACTGGGGCGGCTCGAAGGTCGGCGGCTACTCGAAGGGCATGCGGCAGCGCGTCGGCATCGCCCAGGCGCTCGTGCACGACCCCGAGCTCGTGCTGCTCGACGAGCCGACCGACGGCGTCGACCCCGTCGGCCGCCGCGACATCCGGGACATCACCAAACGCCTCAAGGACGAGGGGCGGACGGTGTTCATCAACTCGCACCTGCTCAGCGAGCTGGAGGCGGTTTGCGACCGGGTCGCGATCATGGTCAAGGGGCGGGTGGTTCAGCAGGGGACGATCGACGAGCTGACCGAGGGGCAGCGCGGGTACGAGATCGAGCTGCCGGCGACGGCCGACCTCGATCTGGCCAGGTCGGTGGTCGACGCGGCCAGCCCCGAGCCCTGCACGCTCGACAACGCCCGGCGGACGCTGGTGCTGCCAACCGAAGACGCCGAGGTGGTGCAGCCCGCGATCGACGCGCTGCGCGCGCGCCGGCTCGTGCTCCGATCGGTCCGGCCGGTCCGGCCGTCGCTGGAAGACCTGTTCATGACCGCCGTGACCGACCCGGAGACCGGTCGGCCGCTCGCGCCGGGTGCCGACCGCAAGCCCGGCCAACCAAACCCCGGCCAACCCGAGGGCGACACATGATCGCGCTGCGTCAGACCATCGCGATCTTTCTCGACGCCTATCGCGAGCTCGCCGCGGGCAAGATCTTCTGGATCTCGCTCGGGCTCTCGGGGGTCGTGGTCGGGGTGTTCGCCCTGATCGGCGTGAGCGAGACCGGCATCAGCATCGTCGGTTTCGACCTCGATTTCCTGCCGCTCACGTACGCCCTGCGGAGCGGGCTGATCACGCCCGACATCGTGTACAAGACGATCTTTGTGAACCTTGGGATCGGCCTCTGGCTGACCTGGGCCGCGTCGATCCTGGGCGTCGTCACGACCGCCGGCATCTTCCCGACGTTTCTCTCGGCGGGCGTGATCGACTCGCACCTCGCGCGGCCGATGGGCCGCGCGAGGCTCTTCCTGACCAAGTACACGACGGGCCTGCTCTTCATGACGTCCCAGGTCTTCGTGTTCACCTTCGCGTCGTTCCTGGTCATCGGGATCCGCGGCGGCGCGTGGGAGCCGCGGCTCTTCCTCGCGGTCCCCATCGTGGTCTGCTTCTTTAGCTATCTCTATGCGTTCCTGGCGATCGTCGGCATCCTGACACGCTCGACGATCGCCGCGATGATCGCGACGTTCATCGCGTGGTTCGCGCTGTTTCTCGTGAACACGACCGAGTCGGCACTGCTCGCATACCGCGTCAACGCAGAGCTGACGATCGAACGCGTCGCCGAACGCGTGACCGCGGCGGAGGAGTACGCCGGTGAATCGCTCGCGCAGATCCGCGACAACGGCGGCGAGATCCCGCCACGCGACGAATGGCCGGACGGGACCACTGATGAGCTCGAAGTCACATTCCCGCAGCTCGGCGAGCGTCGCCGCGCTCTCGCCGACGCGAAGAAACGCCTTGCGCAGCTCACCCCCTGGCACGATGCGTCTGTGCTGGCTCGCGGCGTGCTGCCCAAAACCAAAGAGACGATCGATCTGCTACGCACCTCGGTCCTGAGCGAGGAAGACCGCCAACGCGTGATCGACGCGGGGTCTCGGGACCAGCGAAACCCCGTGGCGAGCTTCGGCGACGAGGACGCGCCGTCGGCCGGGGAGTTCAACACCGAGCTCGAGGCCCGCCTGACCCAGCGGGGGCTCTGGTGGACGCTCGGCACCAGCCTGAGCTTCGAGGCGGCACTGCTGGTATTCGGGGCGTGGCGGTTCTCGCGGCGCGACTTCTGACGACCGTTCAAGACGAGGGCGGCGTCCCGCCGGCTTCGTTCGCGAGCTCGGTCGCGCGCGCACGTGCCCGCCTGATCGCGTCGACGAAGGCATCGTGGATCAGGCGTTCATCGAGCACATCCGTCGCGGCCTGCGTCGTCCCGCGACGGCTTGTCACCCGAGACCGGAGCTCGCGGGGTGATTCGGCGGTCGATGCGAGCAACCGGGCGGAGCCGAGCACGGTCGCCCGGACGATCCCGTGCGCGTCCGGAAGGTCGAGATCCCGCGCCGCCGCTTGCATCGCCTCGGCCAAGTAGAACACGTACGCCGGCCCCGAACCCGCGACCGCTGTAAAAGCGTCAAGCCGGTCTTCCGGCATCTCGAAGACCGTCCCCGACGCACGGAGCACCCTGAGCAGGTCGTCGCGGATCTCCGAAACGACGTCGGCGTCCGACGCGACCGCGGTGCAGCCCGCCCCGATCGCCGCCGGAGTATTGGGCATGAATCGAAGCACCCCCGCCGCCGGCGACAGAACCCGGCGGATCACCGTCGACGGCGTCCCCGCCAGCATCGACGCGGCCGCTGCCGGAGCCGCTGCAAGCAACGGCCGCCAGGTCTCCGCCACTCCACCGGGCTCGACGAGCACCTGCGGTTTCACACCGAGCACCAGCAGCGGAACACGCCCAAGTCCGCCGGCGAACAGCCACGACGCCGCCTGAGCAGAACCGTCGAAGCAGGCGACACGCGTTCCGAAGCGGTCGGCCGCCGCCTGATCGCACACGGCGACTCGATCCGAGTCCAGCACGCCCGAACCCAACGCCGCGGCCAGGACAGCCCCGCCCATGTTGCCCGCGCCTAGGAACAGCACCCGGCGTCCGACGGGTGCGGAGGGCGTGATGCTCGCCTCGTTCATGCCGATGACCTTTCGTCAAGCCCGGGCGTGAGAAGACCCGTAAACTGGGATCGTATGTCTACTTTTTACACGCTCGAGTTCGAGAAGCCGGTCCTAGAGATCGAGCGACGCATCGGTGCATTGGACGGGGATTCGCCCGACGCCGCCGCGGAACGCGAGCGGCTGGGAGCCGAGAGGCTGGAGATGCTGGGCTCGCTGTACCAGCGGCTGAGCCCCTGGAACACCGTCCGTGTCGCCCGGCACCCGATGCGGCCGCAGTCGCGCGATTACGTAAGCCTGTTCGTCAGGGAGTTCAGCGAGCTGCACGGCGACCGCCGCTTCGGCGACGACCCGGCGATCCTCACGGGTTTCGGCCGCGTCGGTCGCCACAAGTGCCTGATAGTCGGGCACCAGAAGGGACGATCGACCGAAGAGCGTCTCGCGTGCCACTTCGGCTGCGCTCACCCCGAGGGGTACCGCAAGGCGCTGGCTAAGATGAAGCTCGCAGAAAAGTTCGGCCTCCCTGTGGTCACGCTCGTCGATACGCCCGGGGCGTACCCGGGTCTGGGCGCTGAGGAGCGCGGGCAGGCCGAAGCGATCGCCGTCAACCTCCGCGAGATGGCGAGGCTCCGGACTCCGATTGTCTCGGTCATCATCGGCGAGGGAGGGTCGGGCGGAGCGCTCGGGCTGGCCGTGGCCGACCGCGTGGCGATGCTCCGGCACGCGTGGTACTCGGTCATCTCGCCCGAGGGGTGCGCGGCGATCCTCTGGAAGGCTGCGAACGAGCAGTCGAACACCGCGGCGGCTGAGGCGCTGCGGCTGACTGCCGACGATAACCTGCGTTTCGGCATCGTCGATGACGTGATCGAAGAGCCACTGGGCGGTGCTCACCGCGACCCCGCGGCCGCCGGTGTCCATCTCCAGAGTTGGATCGTCGAGCAGCTCGATACGCTGTCGGGCAGGTCGCACCGCGAGCTGGTCGACGGTCGGTACGAGCGGTTCCGGAACCTTGGCTCGTACCAGGAGGCGGCAGAACGCGAGCCCGGGTCGGAGCCAGGCCCCGAACCCGGAGCCGAGGGGTCGCCCGACGTCGAACCGTCGGCGGCAACGTAAAGCGACGTCCAAGGGTGTAGGTCTTTGACCGGCTCGCCCGCGTTGCCTACTTTTTCGGCTTTCCTTGACCGCTGTATTCCCGTCGCGTCCGGGTCAACGGCGGCACCGGTGATCGAGCAACGGGGTAGTTTGTGGCGAAAAAGAAAACGTCAAAGACCGCGTCCAAGCCCAAGAGCACCACAAGCTCGAAGAAGTCGACCACCAAAAAATCGCCAGCAAAGAAGTCGACCACGAAAAAGACGACCAGGAAGACCTCTGTTAGCAAGAAGACCGCGGCGGCGAAGACCCCAGAAGCAAAGTCCGCAACACCACCGAGCAAGAAGACGACCACGAAGAAGACGACCAAGACCACAAAGAAGAGCGTCTCGGAGAAGTCCGCCGCCGCGAAGGATGCGTCAGAGACGGCGACGGCCGCGAAAGCCTCGTCCAGCGTCAAGGGCGAGAAGAGTGCTGAGGCGGCAACGGGGGCCGCCGTTTCGACGGCGAAAGACAGTAAGGCCGCGGAGTCGGGCCGCAAGGGCATCACCGTTGTGTCCAAAAGACCGATGCGTCGGTCACGGCCGCAGCCCAAGCGTGAGATGCCCAAGCTGGGCGGCAACCTGCTCGGGCCTGGTTCGAAGAAGCGTGCCCCACTCATCCCCTCGGGGCCCAACGCCCCTGAGAGCGAGTTCAGCAAACTCCCCGGGTCCGACGACAACGCGGCAGACGCCGGGCGTAAACGTAAGTCGACGCTCAAGAAGTCCGATCTGGACGAGTTCCGTCAGCGGCTGCTCGAAAAGCGTCGGGAACTCGTGGGAGATATGTCCGACCTTGAGCGCGGCGCGTTGTCGAGCCTCGAGGCCGATCGCGGCGCGTCCGACGTAGCCGAGCAGGGCTCCGACGCGGCCGACCAGAATCTGTCGCTCGGTCTTGCCGACTTCGACCGCAAGCTGATCCGCGAGATCGACGACGCGCTGCTCAGAATCGAGGATGGCACCTTCGGCATCTGCGAAATCACTGGTGCCGCCATCAAGGTCACCCGGCTGCGCGAGCTCCCGTGGACCCGCTACTCGATAGAGGGGGCGCGGCTCGCCGAGCGTGGCGGGCGGCGGTGAGCGGGGGCGTACCCGAGGGCTCGTCGACGGAGCCCCCTTCGGCCGGGAGGCCCGCGGGAGCCTCACTCTCCGCGTGGGCTGTCTTCGGGGTGTGCCTGATTCTCGGTGTGATCACCGACCTCTGGTCGAAGTCGCTCGCGTTCTCCCGAATTGCGCCCGACCCGGTGGTCGTCACGCGCTCAGACGTGTTGTCGTCGCGCAACCTTCAGGAGCTCATCCCCCCGCACGCGCCCGTGGTCGTGGCGCCCTCCGTGCTCGAGTTGAAGCTGGTTCTGAACCCGGGGGCCGTCTTCGGCATCGGCGCGGGCAAGCGGGTGCTCTTCATCGTCGTCACCTCGGTCGCTGTGATCGCCGGCGTGTGGGTCTTCCTGAAGTGGACGACCGCCCGCGACCGCCTCGCGCACGCGTGCCTCGGGCTTGTGCTCGCCGGGGGGCTCGGCAACCTGTACGACCGGCTTGTCTTCGGCTGCGTGCGCGACTTCCTGCACCCGCTGCCGGGCGTGCGTGTGGCGGGCTACGAGATCTGGCCCTACGTCAGCAACGTGGCCGACGCGTTTCTGATCGTCGGGGTCGCGGGGCTCATGTGGTTCCTTTGGCGCGCTCCCGAGCCCGCCGCAACGCCCGAGCCAGACTCGAAGACCGCGCCCGAAGCCTGAGCCCGAAAGCCTGAGCCCCGACCGGCGATATCAAGCGCCGGTGTCCGGCACCGCCGCCGGAGCCTGCACGGCGCTCTGCCGCCCGAGCACCTCGCGGACCTCTTGAGCCATGCGGGTGTTGGGAAACTGCTCGATGATCGCTCCGCCAACGCTCCGCGCCTCGTCCCAGCGGTGGTCCTGCACGGCGAGCTTGAAGCGCACCCCGAGGTTCTCACGCGCCTTGCCGATGACGCCGCGGGCAACCTCTTTCAGGCGCTCGGCCTCCTCGGGCGTGAGGTAGTGGTCGAGCTCGGCGAGCATCTGCATCGCCTCCTCGATCCGGTCCGCCTCGGCGGTCAGCAGGAAGCGGCGTTCGAGGTCGCGCTTGTACTGCTCGCGTGACGCCTCGACCCGGGTCGGCAGCGCCGCGACGCGCGTCGACTCGGGGAACAGCCGCTGGATGCGCGACGCCCCTTCGAACGCTTCCTCCCACTTCCGCTGGATGAGCAGCCCGTCGAGCTCGGCGATCGCCTCGGTCACGCGCCGCTCCACGGTGTACTCGCGGCCCTTGGCGATGCGGGCGCGGAAGCCCTCGGCCTCGTGCCGGTACCCGAACGAGCTGGCGAGCTCGTCGCACAGCACGATCGCCGCGTCCCAGTCCTCCTTCTGGATGTCCTCCTCGATCGCGCGGCACAGCAGGTCGCGCTCCTTGCTGCGGTTCAGCACGCGGCGGGCGTCGTCGGACAGCGAGACCTTCTCGGCCATCTCGCTGAGCTCGTGGCGGAGGGCCGACAGATCGTCGCCGCCGGAACCGCCGCGTCCGCCCATCGCCGAGAGCAGCCCCGCGCAGCAGCAGGCGATCGCCGTGGACGCGGTGCCCGCGGCCAGGAACGCGTCGCTCTCGCGGAGGTTGCCGAGCACGAACGCCGCGAGAGCGACGAACACACCGACACCGATCAGGACCCACGCCAGCCGTTCGTTGGTCTGCACCGCGTTGCTCCTTCCAGATCCCGCGCGCCCGGTCTCGCGCCGGTCTCGCGCCGGGCTGTTGCGTTCGGTTCAGGCGTCCGCGCCGGACACCGGGCCCCAGCGATCAGCTTCCAGGCGTCGGCTCGCCACACTGTCGATCCATTGGCACCATGCACAAGAACCGCAGCGGCTCGCCGACCGCGCGGAACTGGTGCTCTTCGTCGGCCGGGACGTAGACCACGTCGCCCCGCCGCAGCGGTCGCTCGACGCCGTCCAGTAGCACCGTGCCGGAGCCGTCGATCACGAACACCTCGTGCTCGAAGTCGTGGCGGTGCCTCGGGGTGTGCCCCCCCGGAGCGACCTCAAACTGCCGCAGCGCGAAGTTCGGGGCGCCGTCATCACGCCCGACCATGACCGCCATCGACGTGCCGGCCACGCCGTCCATCTCGACAGGCTCGCAGGCGACGTCATCGATGTTGCGGATCAGCACGGAACCTCCCGCCGAGACGGCCGGCGGACGGGCTCGACCGAGCCGGCCGCCGCGGGCGAACGCCACGCGGCATCGTACCATGAAAGCGATGACCTCCGACGAGCAACGATTCGGGCCGGTCCGCGTGCGCTGGGTGTCGCCCGGCCCGTACGCGACCAACTGTTACCTCCTCGACGCGCCCGACACCGCCGGACGGTCGCGGGCGTGGGTGGTCGACGCGGGGTTCGAGCCGGAGGCGATGCTCTCGCTCATCGCCGCGTGGCAGGCGGAAGCCGGCCCCGACGCCGCGGGCAGCCCGCCGGAGCCCGACGCCCTGATCCTCACGCACGCCCACATCGACCACATCGCCGGGGTCGCGGCCGTCAAAGCAGCGTTCCCGGAGGTCCCGATCGCCATCCACGCGGACGAGGCCGCCTGGCTGAACGACCCGGAGCTGAACCTCAGCGTCTTCAGCGGCGCCCCCACCACCGCGCCCGGCCCAGACCGCACGCTCGCCCACAACGACACGCTCACGCTTGGCGCAACGACCTG
Source organism: Planctomycetota bacterium (assembly GCA_039815285.1). Lineage (GTDB taxonomy): Bacteria > Planctomycetota > Phycisphaerae > Phycisphaerales > UBA1924 > JBCBZP01. The sequence continues at coordinate 22,229 of JBCBZP010000025.1, read as the reverse complement.
GCGCGTCCTGCACGTGCCCGGTCACTCGCCCGGGTCGATCACGCTGGCCTGCGAAGACGAACCGGTCGCGATCGTCGGCGATGCGCTCTTCCAGGGCTCGATCGGCCGGACCGACTTCCCGGGATGCTCGATGGACCAGCTCACGCGTTCGATCAGGGACCACCTCTACACGCTGGCGCCCGAGACCACCGCGTTTCCCGGGCACGGGCCGAGCACGACCATCGGCGTCGAGGCCCGGTCCAACCCGTTCGTGCGCGTCGAGACATGATCTGGTCGCGCGAAGCGGCTTTGTGAGCCGGTCCGACGCGGCGAGCGGGTCAAACACGGCCGCGGGCCCCTGGTGTCCCAGGGGCCCGCGAGTGTGGTCGGGTGCGGCGGTAAGCCGAGTTCTGTCTCGGACGGTCATTTCTCTGCCCGCGCCGTTGCCGACGCGGTGAGGAGCGAAAGCTCCCTGCACCCTACCCGGGCTCAACTCCTGGACCAGGAGTTGGAGGCGCTCCCGAAGGAAACGCCCCCACGAGCCCTGCTTGGGCTTGCACGCGGTGGGGGTTACCGTGCCCCGCCTGTCACCAGGCGGGCGGTGCGCTCTTACCGCACCTTTTCACCCTTACCCCCGAGGGGGCGGTTTATTTTCTGTGGCACTGTCCGTCGCCGGCGACCACGGGTCCCGACGCGTGGGCGTTACCCACCACCGTGTCCTGCCGTGCTCGGACTTTCCTCACGGCGGGCGTCGGCTCACACACGACCCCGCCGCGCGACCGCCTGCCGCACCGATGGACCGAGATCACTTGTCAACCGCGGCCCTTAACAGCCGCGAGGCCATTCTAGGATCGACCATGACGCAGGCGGACTCCTCTGATTCTTCGCTCGGGCCGCGGACGGTCGTCTGGTCGTCGCTCGAGCGCGCCGAGACCGTTCGCAGCGTGATCAAGCAGGCCGGGCTGAGGCTCGTCGGCGTCGGGGGGCCCGACCCGCAGAGCCTCGGCGGTCTGCCCGTGGAGCTGGCGGCGCCAGCGTGCAAGGACCTGCGGGTCGTGCTGTCGGACACAGCGGCCGACGTCGTCCTGCTCGCCAGCCCCGGGGACTTTGGGGCCCACAAAGACCGCGACGACGCCCGCTACGCGCTCGCCGCCCACCAGCGGGGTGTCCGCGTGCTGACGCTCGAGCCGGTGCCGGCGAGCGCGCTCGAGATGACCGACGGGCGGTGGGACGCGCGCCCGCTGCCGGCCGCGGACACGGTGCGGTTTGTGCCCATGACCCGCGTAACGAAGGCGTTCCGGACCGCGCTCGACGCGCTCGAGCACTTCGGGGTCGTCCGCTCGATGAGCGTCAGCTCGGTCTGCCGCTCCGATCACGGGTCGCTGGGCGCCCGCGTCTTCGGGGCGATCGAGCTTGTGCAGACCTTGCTCGGCACGCCCGAGACGATCTTCGCCGCGTCCGTCGGACCGGCGCTCGCGCACGGCTACGCCGACCAGGGGCGCGAGTCGCTCCGCGGGCTGTCGGGCGACCTCGCCGCGACGCTCCGCTTCGCCGACGGCCGCGTCGCGAGCGTGTTCTGCTCCGACCGCGCCGGCGCGTGGACACGTCGGGCCGTCCTTTTAGGACAGGGCGGGCGGATCGAGGTCGACGACGGGTCGTGCCGCTGGGTGCGGCCCGACGGCACCGTCGAGGAAGACAGCAGCACCGGCACCCACCCGACGGGCCCCGCGGTCATCGGTGAGAGCATCCGCCGGCTGGTCTCGACCGAGACGCAGGCGTTGCCGCCGGTCGATCAGGCCGCGGTGCTGGCGACCGCCCAGGCCGCCCTGCTGTCAACGCGGACGGGACAGCCCGAGTCGCCCGCGACGACGCTCCGCGTGCTCGGCCGGGTCTAGCGCCTCACCCGGCACGGGGCTCAGGCCCACCGCGTGACGTGCCAAGCCTTCTTCCCGCGGCGGAGGGCGACGACCGACCCGTGCAAGAGGTCGTTCGCCGAGAGCCGTCGATCCGCGTCGGCCTTCTGGCCGTTGACCGAGACCGAACCGTTCTGAAGAAACTCGCGTGACTCGCGCTTGCTCTTCGCGAGCCCGGTCTCGACGAGCAGGTCGACCAGATCGGTGTCCGCGATCGTGTCCTTCCGGCGGGTGCTCGAGGGGACGGCCGACAGCACCTCGTCGAGCATCGCTTCGCTCAGGCCCGACAGCTCGCCCGAGAACAGCGCCTTGCCCGCGGCTTCGGCCTCTTCCATCGCGGGCTCGCCGTAGAGCACCGATGTCGCGGCGCGGGCCAGCGCCCGCTGCCCCCCGCGGCGTCCCGGGGTCTCGGCGTGGGCCGCTTCGAGCGCCTCGATCTCGTCGCGGCTCAAGAGCGTGAACATCCGCAGGAACGGGCCGGCGTCGGCGTCGGCCACGTTGAGCCAGAACTGGTAGTACGCGTACGGGCTCGTGCGTTCCGGGCTCAGCCAGACGGCGCCCTCTTCGGTCTTTCCGAACTTCCCGCCGTCGGCCTTGGTGACTAGCGGCGCGGTGACCGCGAACGTCTCGGCGGACCCGCCGCCGAGGGCCGCGCTCTTGCGGATGAGCTCGGTGCCGGCGACGATGTTGCCCCACTGGTCGCTGCCGCCGGCCTGGATCGTCACGCCGTGCTCGCGGTGCAGGTGGAAGAAGTCGTACGCCTGCAGGACCATGTAGCTGAACTCGGTGTAGCTGATGCCCTGCTCGCGGGTGGTCAGACGCGACTTGACCGAGTCGCGCTCGATCATCGCGTTGACCGAGAAGTGCTTGCCGACGTCGCGGAGCACGCCGATGTAGCTCAGCTCCGTGAGCCAGTCGGCGTTGTTGACCGTCACCGCGGCGGTCGGGCCGTCGAACTCGAGCACGCGGCGGAAGATCGCCGACTGGGCCGCGACGTTCGCCGCGACCCGCTCGCGGTCGAGCAGCTGCCGCTCGGCGGTCTTGCCCGACGGGTCGCCGATGAGCCCGGTGCCGCCGCCGGCAAGAACGACCGGCGTGTGCCCGGCACGTTGGAAGTGCTTAAGCACCATGATCGGCACGAGGTTGCCGATGGTCAGGCTGTCTGCGGTCGGGTCAAACCCGGCGTAGACGAGCCGCTGGCCGCTGGTCAGGTGCCGCGACAGGCCCTCCGGGTCCACGGCCTGATGCAGCAGCCCTCGCCACTGCAGCTCGGGAAGAACGTCCTGGGGCTCGCGGGTCGTCATGACGGTCAGGGTAGACGCCGAGACGAACCGCTCGGGCGGCGTTCGCGCCTCGCTCGGGCCTTGCTGGGCGGCACTACGCGTTCCGCGTGATCGACGCGGTCGCGAGCGAGCCGAGCATGTCGCGCGCGGGCGACTCGGGCAGACGGGCGAGCTCCTGCCGTGCCTCGTCGACCAGCCGCTCGGCGACGCCGCGGGCGTGCCCGATCGAGCCGGTGAGCTCGAGGAACTCGCGGAGGTCGGCCGCCTGCTCGCGCCGCGCCGCGTCGTCCATCACGCGGAGGGTCCGCCCGCGCGCCTCGGGGTCGGCTTCCTCGAGGTGGTGGATCAGCGGCAGCGTGACCTTGCCCTTGGAGACGTCGCGCCCCGTGCTCTTGCCGGCGACGCGGTCCGACGCGGTCAGATCGATCAGGTCGTCCTGGATCTGGAACGCGACGCCAAGCCGGCGGCCGAACACCTCGAGCGCGTGGGCGATCGGCTCCTCGGCCGAGCCCGCCATCGCCCCGAGCCGGCACGACACCCCGACGAGCGCCGCGGTCTTGCCGTCGAGCACGCGGAAGTAGGTCTGCTCGTCGAGCGAGAAGTCGCCCCGCCGCGAGAGCTGGAGCAGCTCGCCCGAGCACATGTCCATCGCGACGCGGCCGATGAGCAACGCCCGGGCCTGGTCGGACATCTGCGAGCAGAGGTGGTACGCGCCGGCGATGAGGTAGTCGCCGAGGATCACGGCCGCCTCGTTCCCGCGGAGGGCGTTGATCGTCTCGCCTCGCCGGCGGAGGCTCGCCTCGTCGAGCACGTCATCGTGCACGAGCGTCGCCATGTGCACCATCTCGACGACCGCGGCCGACGTAACGACGTCGGGCTCGCCGCCGTCGGCCCCGACCGCCTCGGCCGAGAGCACGGTCAGCATCGGGCGCAGCATCTTGCCGCGGAACCGCTCAACGTGGCGGATCAGCTCCTCGACGGCCGGCAGGTCGCTTGCGAGCTGCGCGTCGAAACGCTCGGTGACCGCGGTCATGACCGAGAGCACGCGCTCCCAGACAGCCTCGTGCTCGGGCGGGATCTGCACAAACTGCTTCAAGCCGCCTCCTCGCGGTTCCGGTCCGGGCTCTGGGCGTCGGCTACTTCGCGGCCACGATGTAGCAGATAAACGCGGCGTCCGCGTCGCAGGTCTCGGCCGGCTCGAACACGCCGTCGCCCTCGCCGTCCTCGTCCGTCCCCTCGCAATACACCGCGACCGACGGGTACCCGGCCTCGGCGAGCAGCTCGCGGATCTCAGGGAGCGTCCACAGCCGCCAGGTGTACTCGAACGCGCTCTGCATCCGCGTGCCGTCGCGGAACTTGAAGTGGATGCGGCAGTCCATCTCGCCCGTGATCGGGTTGTAGCGGTGCTGGTCCCACACATAGGTAAACGCCCGCTTGCCGGTCTCGGGGTCGTCGATCTCACGGTCCTCTTCTTGCTCGCTCATCGCCTCGTACCCGCCGTAGAAGTCGAGGAAGAAGACCCCGTCGTCGGCGAGGGATTCCCGGACCTTCGCGAAATAGTCACGCAGAGCGTCGCGGGTCTGGAAGATCCAGTAGCTGAAGTTCATGGCGAGCACCGCGTCGACGCCGGTGCCGGTGGGCCCGGGCGTCCGCACGTCGCCCTCGACAAGGCTCACGCGGTCCTTCTGCTCGTCGGACAGGCGGGCGAGGTTGTGCTCGCGGCCCCACCCGAGCGTCGGCCCGTCGAGGTCGACCGCGACGGCGCGGTTGGCCGCGTCCCGAGAAACAAACTCGCACGCCGTATTCGCCGTGCCCGCAAAGTCCTCTCGCAGAACCCGCAGCAGCCGCCCGCGCGCTTCCTCAAACGCCTCGCACACGAAGTCGACTTCGCTCTCCACGTTCTGGACGGAGAGCTGGTACAGGTCGTGACGATCGGCGGTGTCCGCGGAGAACCGCGGCGAGACCGGTCGTTTACCGGGCTTGCCAGCTTTGTTGGGCTTCCGCTTTGTCTTGGTCGCAGTCTTGGTCATCCGTGAAGCGTAGCGATCCGATAGCGTCCAAAATTGACGCGCGACACCGGGTCCCGTTCTACAGTTTCACCCTGACCGGCTGGAAGCCCCGAGGGCCAGCCGTGCGGATCCAGTCAACACCATCGACGGCGTCTGAGAGCAGCCCGCCGGCCCGCGAGGAGATACGAATGAAGCTCACCATGGTCGGCACCGGGTACGTGGGGCTCGTCACCGGCGTCTGCTTCGCCAACACCGGCAACGACGTCGTCTGCCTCGACGTCGTCGCCGACAAGGTCGACACCATCAACCGCGGCGAGTGCCCGATCTACGAGCCCGGGCTGACCGACCTGATGGAGCGGAACCTGCAGGCCGGGCGCCTGAAGGCCACGCTCGACAAGGACCTCGCCTACCGAGAGGCCGAGATGATCTTCATCTGCGTCGGCACCCCTTCGGGCGCCGACGGGAAGGCCGACCTCAAGTACGTCTTCCAGGCCGCGGACGACATCGCCGCGATGCTCAAAGAGCTCGGCCCCAACCAGAACCCCAAGACCATCGTCGTTAAGTCGACCGTGCCGGTCGGCACGACGCTGGCCGTGCGCGACCGGATCCGCGCCGCCGTCGGGCCCGACATCTCCTTCAGCGTCGGGGACAACCCCGAGTTCCTCAAAGAGGGCGACGCGATCGGCGACTTCAACAAGCCCGACCGCGTCGTCTGCGGCGTCGAGAACCCAGACGACCCCGAGGACCTCACCACCAAGCGCTTCCGCGAGATCTACGAGCCGTTCACCATGAACGGGCACCCCATCTTCTTCATGGACATCCCGTCGGCGGAGATGGTCAAGTACGCCTCGAACAACTTCTTGGCGACAAAGATCTCGTACATCAACGAGATGGCCAACCTCTGCGAGCACTACGGCGCGAACATCAACCGCGTCCGCGAGGGCATGTGCTCGGACAGCCGCATCGGCAACAAGTTCCTCTACCCCGGTCTGGGCTACGGCGGCTCGTGCTTCCCCAAGGACACCCTCGCCGTCATCGGCATGGGCGACGAGTCGGGCTACGATACTTCGCTCTCGCGCCAGGTCCACGAGGTCAACCAGCGCCAGCGCGGGCTCTTCTTCGAGAAGATCCTCAAGCACTACGCCCCCTCGGACGGCGACCTCTCTGGCAAGACGCTCGCGTTCTGGGGCATCGCGTTCAAGCCCAACACCGATGACGTCCGCGAGGCTCCCGCGCTCACGCTGATGCAGATGGCCCACGAGAAGGGCGCCAAGATCCGCGCGTACGACTCGGTCGCCGACAAGACCGGCAAGCAGTCGCTCGACGAGATGGGCGTGCCCGCCGAGCTCGTCGCGAACATGTACGACTGCCTCGATGGCTGCGACGGGCTCGTCATCTCGACCGACTGGGCCGAGTTCAAGACGCCCGACTTCGACAAGATCGCGTTGAAGCTCTCGCAGAAGACCATCTTCGACGGCCGCAACCTCTACCAGCGGGCCGCCGTCGCCGAGCACGGGTTCAGCTACCACTCGATCGGCCGCCCGAGCGTGATCAACGGGGACATGGGCTAAACCCCACGCCCGCCTACGCCATCTTCCCCGGACCCCGAGCGCCCGGGCTCAGCCCATCGACCCGACGAAATTGGCGAACCGCCGCATGCCCTCACGGATCGTGTCTTCGCTGCACGCAAAGCTGATGCGGACATGGTTCTGACCGGGCGGGCCGAAGTCCTCGCCCGGCACGAACGCCAGGTCGCGCTCCTCGAGCAGCGCCTCGGCCAGGTCCGACGCGCTCGCGATCGGCTTGCCCGCGGGGCTTGCTTTGCTGAAGAGCCCGGAGATATCGGGGAAGACGTAGAACGCGCCGGTCGGCCGCGGGCAGCTCACCCCCGGGATCGCGGTCAGCAGGCCGTGGATGAGCTCGGCGCGGATCGCGAACGCGTCACGCATCCGGTCCGCGTCGGGCCCGGCGTGGCGGATCGCCCGGCGGATCGCGGGGTAGACGAACGAGGTGATGTTCGTGGTCATCTGGCCCTGCAGGGTCCCGAGCGACTTGATGAGCCGCTTCCCAAAGTCGCCGGGCATCGCGACGTAGCCCGCCCGCCAGCCAGTCATCGCATACGCCTTCGACAGGCCGTTGAGCGTGATCACCCGGTCGGCGATCTCGGCGACCGAGCCGATGGAGAAGTGCGGGATGCCGCCGTAGGTGATCTTCTCGTAGATCTCGTCGGACAGGACGACGAGGTCGGGCGCGACGCCTCGGGCGGCCTCTTCGACGACCACCGCCAAACCCCGGAGCTCGTCCTCGGTGTACATGGTGCCGCAGGGGTTGCTCGGCGAATTCAGCACCAGGCACCTCGACCGCGGCGTGATCGCTCCGCGGAGCTGCTCGGGCGTGATCTTGAACGCGGTGTCCGGGCCTGCGGGGATCTCGCGCACCGCGCCGCCGGCGAGCCGCACGATCGGCGCGTAGCTCACCCAGGCCGGCGTGGGTAGCAGCAGCTCCCAGGGCTCTTCCCCATCCTCGGGCGGGTCGAACAGCGCGTGCATCGCCGAGTACAGCACGTGCTTGCCGCCCGCCCCGATCGCGACGTGCTCGCCCGCGAGCCCGGGGATCCCGTTTTCCTGCGTCAGCTTCTCGGCGATCGCCGAGCGGGTCTCGGCGTCGCCAAGCGTCGGGGTGTACTTGGTCTGGCCCGCCCGGAGCGCCTCGATCGCGGCGTCCTTGACATGCTCGGGCGTGTCGAAGTCGGGCTCGCCCGCCGCGAAGATCAGCACGTCGCGCCCCGACGCCCGGAGCTGCTTCGCCCGGTTCGTAAACGCGACCGTGACCGAGGGCTTCAGCGAGGTCACACGGCGGGAAAGCTGCATCGGCCAACTCCGGGGCAAACCCGCGAAGACACCTGGGAACCAACCGGCCCCCAGATCCAAACAGACGCCCCACACGAGCGGTTCGGCACGCGGTTCAGCACGAGAATACGCCTCAGACGTCGACCACGAGGCCCGGTGACCTACCATCCTCCTGACTCTGACCCTCGGAGGGGCCGCGTGTTGCGGCTCGCCGACGGGTGACGCGTGGCGGGCCCCGAAGAAGAGGGCACCGCCGGGAGGTATCTGCGCATGTCGATCTCAGTCGCCGCGAAAACCAAGGTCATCGAAGACGCCCGCCGTGAGGAGAAGGACACGGGCTCGCCCGAGGTCCAGATCTCGATCCTGACCGCCCGCATCCTGCACCTGGCCGAGCACCTGCGCGACCACAAGCAGGACAAGCACTCCCGCCGCGGGCTGCTCAAGATGGTCGGCCGGCGGAACCGGCTGCTCCGCTACCTCGCGCGCACCGACCGCGACAAGTACCTCGAGACCATCAAGCGTCTGGGCCTCCGCAAGTAACGATCGCGGGGCGGCGCCGACCGGCAGCGCCCCGTTTTTCTTTCCGGCGCGTGAGCGCCGGTCGGACCGATTCGAGAAATGCCCGCCGCACCGGGTGGCGGGCCGAGCCACGGGTTGGTTCCGACGCCAGCGGCAGTCGGCCGGTGGCAGACTCGGACGAGCAGCGTCCGCTCTGCCACCGGCCCTCTGCCCCGGACGGACGGGCCGCCCAAAGCGACTGCCAGAAGACCGCGGACGCGCCGCCGATGTTTCGGCGCGGTCGGCGGCGGCGGTCGATCGAAAGGGAGGGCACCGCGTGTCCAGCGTCCTGAGCAACCATTCCGTTTCCGTCGAGATCGGCGGCCGCACCCTGACCATCGAGACAGGCAAGATCGCCCGCCAGGCGACCAGCGCCGTCTTCATCCACTACGGGGAGTCGACGGTCATGTGCACGTGCGTCCGCGCGTCGCCGCGGCCCGGGCTCGACTTCTTCCCGATGCAGGTCGACTACCGCGAGAAGCTGCCCGCCGGCGGCAAGTTCCCCGGCGGCTTCCGCAAGCGTGAGGGCGCGCCCAACGAAAAAGAAGTCCTGACCATGCGGATGATCGACCGGCCCATCCGCCCGCTGTTCCCCGACGGGTTCATCGACGAGGTCCAGCTCCAGTGCTGGGTGATGAGCCACGACGGCGAGAACGACACCGACATCCTCGCGTCGATCGGCGCGTCGGCCGCGCTGCACCTCTCCGACGCGCCCTACGAGGGCCCGATCGCGACCGTCCGCGTCGGCCGCCTGTGGGACGAGGACGACAACTACACCCTCGTGGTCAACCCCACCACCACGCAGCTCGAGTACTCCGACCTCGACCTGGTCCTGTCGGCTCACGCCGACGGCGTCAACATGATCGAGGTCGGCGCCGCCGAGGTGCCCGACGACGAGGTCCACGAGGCGATCGCGTTCGGCGTCGAGGAGATCAAGAAGATCCTCCCCGCGCTCGAGGAGCTCCGCGAGAAGTGCGGGCTGGAGAAGCGGATCGACTCGCTCAACGTCCCGACCGACGAGATCGCCGCGAAGGTCAAGGAGCTCGCCGAGGCCGAGCTCACCGAGCTGCGTCAGATCCCGGGCAAGCAGGAGCGCAACGACAAGGTCGGCGAGCTCCGCAAGAAGCTGCTCGAGGAGCACTTCGCCCTCAGCGGCACGGGCACGCCGGGCGAGTACGAGCAGTCGAAGAAGGACCAGTCGATGGCCCGCGAGGCGTTCCGCACGCTCGAGAAGAAGGTCACGCGGAAGCTGATCGTCGAGTCGAAGAAGCGGGCCGACGGGCGTGGGCCGGCGGAGATCCGCTCGCTCGAGTCCGCCGTCGGCGTGTTCCACCGCACGCACGGGTCGGCGATGTTCACCCGCGGCGAGACGCAGAGCCTTTGCTCGGTCACGCTCGGCACGGGCAAGGACGAGCAGGTCGTCGACGGGCTGCTCGCCGAGTACAGCAAGAAGTTCTACCTGCACTACAACTTCCCGCCGTTCTCGGTGGGCGAGGCGGGCCGCATCATGGGCCCGGGCCGCCGAGAGGTCGGCCACGGGGCGCTCGCCGAGCGCTCCCTCCAGGGCATCCTGCCAGGCCCGGACGAGTTCCCCTACACCATCCGCATCGTCAGCGACATCACCGAGTCCAACGGCTCGTCGTCGATGGCGTCGGTCTGCGGCGGGTGCCTCGCGCTCATGGACGCCGGCGTCCCGATCACCAACACCTGCGCCGGCATCTCCGTCGGACGCTTCAGCGATGAGAACGGCGAGAACGAGATCTTCGTCACCGACATCATCGGCGAGGAAGACTTCTTCGGCGACATGGACTTCAAGGTCTCGGGCACCCGCGACGGCATCACCGGCATCCAGCTCGACCTCAAGGCCCGCGGGCTGAGCCTCGAGCAGATCAAGACGATCTTCGACCAGGCCCGCATCGGCCGCATCGAGATCATCGACCACATGGAGTCGGTCATCCCCGAGCCCGCGAGCGACATCTCTCAATACGCCCCCCGCATCTCGACCATCCAGATCGACCCCGACAAGATCGGCAAGCTCATCGGCCCCGGCGGCAAGACCATCCGCGGCCTCCAGGACAACTGGGGCGTGCAGATCGACGTCGAGGAGGACGGCACCGTCATGGTCTCGTCCACCAACAAGAAGGGCCTCGACGGCGCGACCGGTGAGATCGAGGCGATGTGCGCCGAGATCAAGGTCGGCTCGATCTACGAGGGCAAGGTCGTCAGCGTGAAGGACTTCGGCGCGTTCGTTGAGATCACCCAGGGCACCGACGGCATGTGCCACATCTCGGAGCTCGCCGATGGCTACGTCGAGAAGGTCTCCGACGTTGTCAAGATCGGCGACGCGATCAAGGTCAAGGTCATCAACGTCGACGACCAGGGCCGTATCAAACTGAGCCGCAAGGCTTTGCTGGTCGAAGCCGGCGACGCCGAGGGTGACGACGCGAGCGATGACGACTGACCGTGTTTCACGGACAGCCAGGGCTCTGGTCTGAACCAAACGAGCGGGTGCGTGGCACTCGCTTTTTTTGTGTGTAGCTACAAAATAGTTGGAACCGAACGCCAAAGTGGGGTGATCTAGAGCACCGATCGCGAAAATCTGTTACTCTCGCCCAGACCGAGTGCTTCGGTCGTGTGTCAGCAGTGCGTCGGTGCCATAAATTGGCGTTGCGCTCTTATGTGGTTTGGGGTTGGATGATGGACGAACATTCGGACAGACCGGCTGAGCCGGATCTTGTAGAAGTACGCGGCGAAGTAAAGTGGTTTGACCCAAGGAAAGGCTTCGGTTTTATTGTGGGCCCCGAAGGACAAGATATTTTTGTCCACTATACCGTCATTAATGGGGACGGCTTCCGGGCTCTTAAGGATGGTTCACAGGTTGAATATGACGCTCTCAAAACCTCGAAGGGTTGGAAGGCACTCCGTGTCATCCGTGACGAGGTGGTTGATGTGGTCGTACCGAGGACGACGCAGCCGCGAACGAATCGGCGCTGACCTGATGGCTGCTCGAAGCTGTGCGCCCTTTGATCTGCCGTGCTGTCTTTGCTGATCGGGGTCTCGCTTGGGTTCGGGATCGGCATCGGGCTCGGGACGGCCGCCGCGTGGTTGCTTGTTCGGAGGCGTGAGCACCGGGCACGAGCCGCAGAGCGTCGCGCTGCCGCGGCCGAGCGACTCGCCGAGATCGGCTCCATGACCTCCGGGCTCGCCCATGAGATCAAGAACCCGCTCTCGACCATCGCCCTCAACGCCCAGCTGCTCGGCGAAACGCTCGAAGAAACGCCCAGCAGAGACCGCCTCGACGACCACGACCGCCAGCGGCTCGTCCGGCGGACCGGGACCATCGTCCGCGAGACCGAGCGGCTCCGGGGGATTCTGACCGACTTTCTGGATTTCGCGGGTGAGAAACGCGTCCAGCCCGTGCCCCGCGACCTGAGCACGCTGGTCGACGAGCTTGTCGACTTCTTCCTCCCGCAGGCAGAAGTGCAGCGGGTGCGGCTGCGGGCCGACCTGCACCCCGAGCCGCTGCGAGCCCCGCTCGACGGGCCCATGGTCAAACAGGCGCTGCTCAACCTCATGCTCAATGCACTGCAATCGATGGAAGGCCAGGACCGCCCGGCGGAGCTGATCCTGCGAACCCGCCCCGGGAGGACCGCCGAGGGCAGCGACGCGATCGTCGCCCACGTGATCGACACTGGCCCGGGCATCCCCCCCGAGACCCAGGAGCGGATGTTCAGCCCCTATTTCACGACCAAAGCATCGGGCACCGGGCTCGGCCTGCCCACGACGCGGCGGATCGTCCAAGAGCACGGCGGTGAGATCCGGGTCCACTCCTCGACCGGCACCGGAACCGACTTCGAACTCGTGTTCCCCGTCAGAGGCGAGCGGGCCTCCGAATAGACCACGCGGCCAGACCACGACCCAAGACGCACGCGGAACCCGACCTAGTGCCCGAGAATCGCGTCACGGACCAGAGGGGCCGCCCGGTCGAGCTCGTCGGTCGTCGTCAGCACGTCGGGGCAGAGGCGGATGATGCCCCGTCCGCGGGCGTCCGTGCGTGAGTCGCTGTTGACGCCGAGCTGTTTCAGGCGAGCGCGGGCCGCGGCGTGGTCTCCCGTGTGATTGTCGGTATCGACGCACAGGAACGCGCCGCGAGGCGCGTGCGTGCGGACCGACAGGCCCTCGGCCGAGAGCCGTTCGGCCAGCCCCTGGAGCTGCGACACGCTGTACGACCGCAGCCGGTCGACACCGACGGCGAGGGTGAACTCGAGCCCGGACCTCGCCTGATAGGCGATGAGGGGCGCGGGGGTGCCCTCGTTCCAGCCGTCGCCGCCCGGCGCGAGGCGGAGCCGGCCGCGCGCGAAGTCGAAGTGGCTGTCTTTCGCGAACCAGCCGGTGTCGATCGGCTGCCAGGCCGGGTCATCGAGGTGGTCCTCGCGGATCGCGAGCCAGGAGGCGCCCGGGCCGCCGCGGGTGTACTTGTAGTTGCCACCGATCGCGAAGTCGGCACGCGAGCGGTCGAAGTCGCCCGGGATCACGCCGGCGGAGTGGTAGGTGTCGACGAGGACCGCGGCGCCGACGCGGTGCGCGGCTTCGACGATGTCGTCGAGCCCCTCGAGCACCTGCCCGGTGTTGAAGTAGACCCGGCTGACGACGACCAGGTCGGTCTCGGGGGTGATCGCTTCGGTCACGGACTCGGCGCGGATCATCGCGTCGTCGTCGGCTTCGACCCAGCGGACCGACGCCCGGCCCTTCTGGGCGTACGCCCGCAGGATCGTGTCGACCGCGTCGAACTCGGCGGCGGTCGAGACGATGCTCGGCGTCGAGCCCTTGGTGGGCATGGCGTTGATGACCGCCCGGAGCCCCTGCCCGGCCGAGACTTTGTGTACCACGGCGTCTTCACGGCCGCACCCGATCAGCCTCGCGACCATCGCCCGGAACGCGGTCAGCTCGCCGAGCCACGCGTCCCACGCGGCGTCCATGTCCTCGTACCACAGCCGCGTGAACTCCGCGACGTCGTCGGCCATGCGGTCGAGCGGGCGCCCGAGCGAGTGGTTGGCCAGGTAGATCTCGTCACGCGCCAGCACCCTGGAGAACAGCGGGTCGACGTGCTCGCGGAGGGCGGGCTCGGCGAGCGGGCCGTCGCCGAGGGCCGCGACGGCGTCGCGGATGGTCGGCCGGGTTGTCGGCAGCCCAGCGGGCTGAGCGATCGTTCGACTGGTCATGAAGCTTTGCTCCCGCCGGGCGGCGCCGGCTCGAGTTCGGTGCGGACGCGCCAGAGCTCTGGGAAGAACTCGTGGTCGATCATCTTTCGGAGGAAGCTCACGCCCGACGAGCCGCCGGTGCCGGTCTTGAAGCCGATGACACGCTGGACCACAGTCATGTGGCGGAAGCGCCACAGGCGGACCTGCTCCTCGACGTCGACCAGCTTCTCGCACATCTCGTACGCGTCCCAGTACTCGCCGGTCCGGGTGTACACGGTCTTGAAGACCTCGACGAGCCGCGGGTCGAACGCCCGCGCGACGGTGGCGTCGCGTTCGACGGCGTCGGCGGGGATCGGCAGCCCGCGACGGCGCAGGTAGCTGAGTAGCGCGTCGTAGAGGCTCGGCTTCCGCAGCGCGTCCTCGAGCCTGGCCTTCCACGCCGGCTCGCCCTCGAAGACGCGGATCATCCGCGCGTCCTTGTTGCCCAGCAGAAACTCGATAAGCCGGTACTGCGCGCTCTGGAAGCCCGACGCGTGCCCGAGCACGCCGCGGAACGCGCCGTACTCGGTGGGCGTGAGCGTCGCGAGCACGGACCACTGCTCGATGAGCTGGGTCAGGATGTGTTTGACCCGCGCGAGCACCTTGAACGCCGGCTCGGGCTGGTCGGCCTCGATCGACCGGACCGCCTCTTCCAGCTCGTGGATCACCAGCTTCATCCACAGCTCCGACGTCTGGTGCTGGATGATGAACAGCATCTCGTCGTGGTGGGCCGACCGGGGGTGCTGTGAGTCGAGCAGCGTGTCGAGGTGGAGGTAGCCCGCGTAGGTCTCGCGTCCGGCGAGCCCCGTGCGGAGCCCGGTTTCGAATTCGCGTGGCATGGTGGTCCCGATCGCTGGGCGTGGGGTCTTGGGCCGACACCGGCCGCAGCAAGCGTAACATCGCCGGAGGCGGCCCGGCGACGGCCCAAGACCACGGAGCGACAGATGCCAAGGTTCGCGTTCTCAACGGTGGCCTGCCCCGAGCTGCTGCTCCCGGCCGTGGCAGACATGGCCGAGGACCTGCAGTACGACGCGATCGACCTCTACACCGAGGGCCCGCGGTCGACGTCGTTCGCCTGCGACCCGGCGATGACCGACGACGCGAAGGCGGTCCGGGTGTTCCGCACCGTGGGCGTCGAGCCCGGCGTGCTGTCGACATCGATCCGCTTCGACGAGCCGGTCTTTCCGCCGATCATCGGCCGCGCCGTGACCGACATGGAAGGCTGCGTCCGCCGGACGTACGACGCCGTGCTGCTCGCTCAGAAGCTCGGGGCCCCGCTCGTCCGCGTGCTCGGGTACGAGGCTCCCTCGCGCACGTCGCTGGGCTCGACGACGAAGCTCATCCGCGCCCGGCTCGAGGTCGCGGCGACCGCCGCCCGAGGCACGGGCGTCCGCGTCGTGCTCGAGAACGGCGGCTCCTACGCCACGGGCGTCGAGCTCGCCCGCCTGCTCGACCGCCTGGAGAGCCCCCACGTCGGCGCGGCGTACTCCGTCGCCGCGGCCCACCACGCCGGCGAGCGGCCTGAGGACGGCATCGCCGCGCTCGCCGATCGACTCGCCCTGGTCCGCGTGACCGATTTCAACGGCGGCACCCCCGTCGCGTTCGGCGAGGGCGACGTCCCCAACCATGACGCCCTCCGAACGCTCGCCCGCGACCATTGGGACGGGCTCGTCACGTTCGACTACCCCCGCGCCTGGTTCGATTCGCTCGCGGATCTCGACACGGCCCGGGAGGTGCTCGGCGCATCGATCGAGCGGATGCACCACGCCTACCACGGCTCGCCGGCCGCGACGCACTGACGACAGCCGACGCGGCAGACTCCGGGCTTGGGCCGGGCTGCCCGCGCCACGAGGCCGCGGGTTACTCGTCGCCGAAGACCGCTTTCTGGAGGCGGGCCTGCTCGTCGGGCGAGCCGGTGAGCGCGAGCGACGCGTCGAGGGCCCACGCCGCGCGGGCGTCGGCCGCGGTCCCGTCCAGCTCGTTGAGCCACGCCTTCGTCGCCGAGACGGCGTCCGCCGGCTTAAGCGCAAGCAAGAACGCCAGCTCCCGCACCCGCTCGAACACGGCCGCCGGTCCGTCGACCAGCTCGTGCACGAGCCCGCGTCGATGGGCGTCGGCCGCGCTGATCAGCCCGGGGTCCAGCGTCATGGCCCGTGCTCCGCCGGGCTCCACCGAGCACGACAGGAACGGCACGCTCACCGCAGGGGAGACCCCCAGGCGGACGACGGGGTAACCGATCTTGGCCGACCGCTCGGCGACGACGAGGTCGGCCCCGCCGAGCAGCGCGGCGCCGCCGGCGATCGCTCCGCCGTGCACGCCGGCGATCACCGGCACGTCCAGCCGCCGCAGCACACGCACCGCCTCGCTGAGGCCCGTCAGGAGCTCGCGCATCACCGAGCCGTCGGGGTGTTCGGCGCAGAGCGCCAGGTCGAACCCCGCGCAGAACACCGGGCCCTCGCCGATGATCGCGATCGAGCGGGCGGTCTTCGCGCCCTCGTGGGCGGCGTCGGAGAGGTGGCCGATCGCGTCGGGCGTGAGCGCGTTGCGCTTTTCTGGGCGTGAGAGGATCACGAACCCGATCTCGACGCCGTCGCGTTCTTCGGACTCGTAGCGGATCACGCCGGGGGCCCGTCTTCGGCGCGAGCCCGCCGCAGCGCTTCGTGGGCAAAGTCCGCGGCCGCGGCGAGCATCGACCGGTCGACACCGTGCTCGAGCCCGGCGGCTTCCACCGTGTCGAGCAGGGCTCGGGTGTCGATGTTGCCGGGCGCCGGGTGCCCGGGGGTCGACGCGAAGGGGCAGCCGCCCAGACCCGCGGCCGACGCGTCGAACGACCGCAGCCCGAGATCGATCGCCCGCCTCGCGACGGCCGCCGCGTTCCCGAAGGTGTCGTGCAGGTGCAGCACCAGACGGTCAGCGGGCACACGGTCGAAGACCGCCAGCAGCATGGATTCCACGCTCTCGGGCGTCGCCCGACCGATGGTGTCGCCGAGGTCGACCTCGTCGACGCCCAGATCGGTCAGCCGGCCCGCGAGCGACGCGACCCGCTCGGGCGAGACCGCCCCCTCGTACGGGCACTCGACGACGCAGGAGAGGTAGCCGCGGACCGCGAGCCCCGCGTCTCGAGCGCGCCGGACGACCGGCTCGAACCGCTCGAAGGTCTCGTCGACCGTCGCGTTGACGTTGCGTTTGGTGAATGACTCGGTCGCCGCGGTGAACACCGAGACCTTGTCGAGCAGGCGGAAGCCCGCCCGCTCGTTGACCGAGAGCGCGTTGGTCATGCCCTTGTCGTTCGGGACGAGCGCCGAGAACACGACCGTCGCGTGCTTCTCGTGCTGGAGCATGTCGAAGAGGTGGCGGGCGTCGCCGAGCTGCGGCACCCAGTGCTGGCTCACGAAGCTGGTGACCTCGACCTCGTCGACGCCGGCGTCGGCCAGGCGATGGACCAGCTCGAACTTGTCCTCGGTCGGAACCCGGGCGTCCTCGTTCTGGAGCCCGTCGCGCGGGGCGACATCGGTGATCCGGCACCGGTTTGCGGCGTTGTCGGCCATACGAATAGCCTACCGGGTCGGCGGGCGTTGGGCCGGCCGCGGACCCGGGCGCCCGGCAGACGCCGAGACGGAGGATGGGATGGTCAGGACCGTGCTGCTGCCCGGGCTCGGGGCCGACGCGCGGCTATTCAAGCCCCAGCTCGACGCCATGCCCGGCCTCGAGGTGCCCGACTGGCCCGACGCGGGCCCGGGCGACACCCTCCGCACGATCGCCGAGCGGCTCTGGACGACGCTCGACCCGAGCGGGCCCTGGGTGGTCGGCGGGATGTCGTTCGGCGGGCAGGTCGCGATGGAGCTGGCGCGGCTCGGTTCCGAACGTGGTACCGCCCCCAAAGCAGTCGTTCTGATCGCCTCGTGCCGGTGCGCCGACGCGATCCCCGGACAGTTCCGCGTCGCCGAGGCGCTCGGGCGGCCCGTGCCCGCCGGGCTGACCAGGGCCGGGCTCGGCACACTCTCCGGGCTGTTCATACAACGAGAGCGGCTCGCCGGCGATGACGCCGAGGCGGTCCGAGCAACCGCGCGCGACCTCGATATCGCCCGCCTAAAACGTCTGGCTCGCCTGTGCGCGCAGTGGACGTTCTCGCGGGCCGATGCGCAGCACGTCGTCGAAAGTGGCACGAACGTCGTTCAGATCCACGGCCAGCGCGACTGGGTCATCCCCTTGATCCCGGCCGCACGGCACGACCCGACAGAGGTCATCCCGGGCGCTCGACACCTGATCAACCTGTCGCACGCCGACCGCGTGAACGACGCGATCAGGCGATCGCAAGACGCAGCAAGCGCATGACTCCCGATGGAAACACCACGGTGCTCGCCCGTCCGCTGCTGGGCACGCCGTCGTGGGTGAGCCACGCAGCCGCTGGCTTCTGCGGTTGCGCGCTCGCCGTCATGCCGACGTCGTTCGCCGAGGTTGCAATCGCGTTCACGGGCATCGCGGCGTTCATACACCACAGGCGGTGGTGGGCGTCGCTGCGGCTCGCCTCGGGCCGACCCGTGTTCTGGGCGGTGCTGGCGTTCATCGCCTGGTCGGGCGCGGCGCTCGCATGGTCGGAAGACCGGTCGCTGGGATTCGAAGAGTTCGGGGCGGCGCGGTTCTGGTTGCTCGGGCTCACGCTGCTGGCGCTCTCCGATCGGCGGGGGCTCCTGATCGGCGGGCTCATCGCGGGGTTCGCGGTTGGGCACGTCGCGCAGGCGCTCAACCTCTGGTCGCTGCACGGCGGGGGGCCCGAGGTGTTTTTGTTCGGCCGTCGCCCCGACCGGGTCTCGGGCTGGTGGGACCCGGCGGTCGCGGGCACGCTGCTGACCATCGCGGCGTGCCTGCACCTGCCCGCGGCGATCGCGGGACGCGGGCTTGTGCTCGTCGCCGGTCTGGGGGGGCTGCTGGTCAGCACCGCGGGGCTCGCGCTTTCGGGCTCGCGCGGTGGCTGGCTCGCGACGGCGGCCGTGGTCCTGCTCGCGAGCGCGGTCTCCACGCTGATGAGCCTGCCCGACCTGGTCGCCGGGCGGTTCGGGCGGGTCCGCTGGGGGGGCGTCGGGCTCATCGTTGGCGCCGCTTCGCTGCTGACCGTCGCGACGTTCGTTCGGCCGGCCGGGCTGGTCGGCCGCTTCGGCGCGCTCCAAGAGACCGTCGAAGACCTCCGCGACGGCGACATCGGGTTTGATTCCGACGACGGCGCGCGCCTGGCGATGAAGCTCTGGGCGGTGGACGCGTTCGCCGCCGAGCCGATCGTCGGCGTTGGCACGGGCGGGTATTCCGCGTGGGTCCGATCGCACGCCGATGCTCACCCAAGCCCGGACCCGCTGTACGCACAGTCGCTCCTCGACCGGCGTCTGCACGACCACGCCCACGACACGCTGCTGCACATCGCCGCGAGCCAGGGCGCGATCGGAGCGCTGCTGGGGCTCGGCGTGGCGCTCGGCGTGGGGATCGAGGTGTGGAAGCACCTGGCGCGTGCCGAGGGCTTTGCGATCTACCGTGCCGGGCCGTCGGTTGCGGCGCTTGGGCTGGTGGCGGTGTCGGTGTTCGACACGCTGCACGTGAGCCAGTCGTCGACGGCGGTGTCGTGCGTGGTCGTGGCGCTCGTGCTGATGCCGGGGGTGCGGACGGCGCGGGTGTTGGCGGGCGAGGGTCAGCCGATGCCCTCGGCCATGTAGTTGGGGCTTTCCTTGGTGATGCGGATGTCGTGCGGGTGGTTCTCGACGAGCGTCGCCCCGGAGACGCGGGTGAAGCGTGCGTGCTCGTGGAGCTCGGGGATGGTGGCGCAGCCGCAGTAGCCCATGGCGCTGCGGACGCCGCCGACGAGCTGGTAGGCGAACTCGGCGAGCGAGCCACGGTAGGGGACGAGCCCCTCGACGCCTTCGGGGACGAACTTCGCCTTGGGCTTGCCGGCGGTGTCGAGCTTGTCGCTCTGGGCGTACCGGTCGGCGGAGCCGGCGTTCATCGCGCCCTCGGAGCCCATGCCGCGGTAGCTCTTGTAGCGTCGGCCGCGTGAGATCACGAGCTCGCCCGGGCTCTCCTCAAGCCCGGCGAAGAGCGAGCCCATCATGACCGAGTCGGCTCCGGCCGCGATCGCTTTGGCGATATCGCCCGAGGCGCGGACGCCGCCGTCAGCGATCACGGGCACGTCGCGGCCCGACTCGGCCACGCCGCGCACGGCGTCCATCACCGCGGTGATCTGCGGCACGCCCACGCCCGTCACGACGCGGGTGGTGCAGATCGACCCGGGCCCGATGCCGACCTTGACCGCGTCGGCTCCCGCCTCGGCGAGGTCGCGGGCGCCGTCGGCCGTCGCGACGTTCCCCGCGACGACGTCGATGTCGTGCCGCTCCTTGATCCAGCGGACGGTGTCGATGACGTTCTGAGAGTGCCCGTGGGCGGTGTCGACGGTGAGCACGTCGACGCCGGCGGCGATCAGGGCGTCGATGCGCTCGTGCTGGTGCACGCCGACCGCGGCGCCGCAGATCAGCCGCCCGGTCGAGTCGGTGTTGGCGTGGGGGAACTGGCTGAGACGGTCGATGTCGCGCATCGTGATGAGCCCGGCGAGCCGGAAGTCGCCGTCGACGACGATCAGCTTCTCGACCTTGTTCTTGCTCAGGATGACCTCGGCCTCGGCGAGGGTCGTGCCGGCGGGCGCGGTGATCAGCCCCTGCCCGGTCATCACGTCGCGGACGAGCATCGATTCGTCGGAGACGAACTTGAGGTCGCGGCGGGTGAGGATGCCCCGGACAACGCCGCGGCTGGTGCCGTCCTCGGTGACGGGGAAGCCCGAGACGCGGTGCTTACGCATCAGCGCGAGGGCTTCGCCGATGGTCTGGTCGGGCCGGAGGCTAACCGGATCGGCGATGACACCGTTGGCCGACCGCTTGACCTTCGAGACCTCGCGGGCCTGCACGTCGACGGACAGGTTCTTCTGGATGATGCCGACGCCGCCCTCTTGGGCGAGGGCGATCGCCAGGTCGGACTCGGTGACGGTGTCCATCGGGGCCGAGACGAGCGGGATCTGCAGGCGGACGCGGGTGGTCAAGCGGCTCGCGACATCGGTGTCGCTCGGGATGACCGTCGACCGTCGTGGGACCAGGAGCACGTCGTCGAACGTGATCCCGTCGGCCGCGACCTTGCTGAGCGGGTTGGTCCGCCACGCGGGCAGCTCGCGGGCGGGGGCTGCCGGTGTTTGGCCCGAGCTTGTTTGGTCCAAGCTTGTTTGATTGGGGGTCGCGGTCGGGCTGACGCTCGGATCTGAAAGGGTCGACATAAGGCAGTGTCGCGGGGGTCGCCGAGGGAGTCAACCGCCAAGCGCCGCGAGCGGGAACGCTCGCGCTATCTTCACCCCGCCCCCACCTGCAATCCGGCCCCCCTGCCCCCCACTCTGCCCCCCACCCTGACAGCCCAGCCTCCCCGGATCCGCCGCGCCATGCCACACCCCGCCGTTGCCCCCGATTCTGTCCCTGCTGCAACCATCACCGAGTCTTCGGTCGCGGGAACCGTCCACGACCCCGAGTGGCTGCTCACGGACGGCTACGGCGGGTTCGCGATGGGCACCGCGAGCGGGGTGGCGTCACGGCGGTACCACGCGTGGCTGATCGCCTCGCAGAAGCCGCCGCTGGACCGGGTGGTGGTCCTGCGGACCTGCGCCGAGCGGCTGACGCTGCCGAGCGGGCGCGACGTCTGGCTGGCGGGGCTCCGCTTCGGCGGCGAGGCGCCCAGCGGAGGCGTCGTCCTGCCCGACTCGTTCAAACCGAAGCCCGCTCGCTGGACCTACCGGTTCGGTGGCGAGGGGATGCTCACCCGCGGGCTCGACGTCTCGCCCGGCACGGTCCGCATCAGGTGGCGGTGGGAAGGCGAGCCCGGCGCGCGCCTGCTCGCGCGGCGCTGCGGTCCTTCCCAAGGCTGGCGGCGGCCTCGTCGAGCGCGCGCTGTAGGTGCTTCTCACAGCGCAGCATTTTGGCCGACATGCCGGTGTCCTTGTTGCTACTAAGTGGCCGAACGCCGCGCACAGACACCGTCGCGCCAATGTGCGCGGCCTTGGCGCGCAAGCCGGTCACGTCATCAACCAGTTTCTTTCGCTGCAGCTTGCGACTCAGCGTCTTCGGCAAGCTCAAGAGCTCGCGCGCTCGAGGAGGGCGCGAGAGCGTGCGAGCCGCCTCACGTCCCGCCTTTGCGATGTCGCCACCAAGCGACCCGCCTTCGCAGCCAACCTTGGCCTTCCCCTTG
Source organism: Planctomycetota bacterium (assembly GCA_039815285.1). GTDB lineage: Bacteria > Planctomycetota > Phycisphaerae > Phycisphaerales > UBA1924 > JBCBZP01. The sequence continues at coordinate 139 of JBCBZP010000025.1, read as the reverse complement.
CGATCGACAGCTTTGGCCTCGCCATCGCCTATTAGCCCATCGTTGAGCGCGTCCATCTTGCCGTCTGCATGGCGCTGCACCGCCCCGGCGACGCCAGCGCGTTTCGTCTCCTCGCCCACGTGGCACATGTCGATAAAGT
>JBCBZP010000014.1:0-64389 GCA_039815285.1 Planctomycetota bacterium | reverse complement strand
TGCACAACCATCCTGTACTTGACAGCACTGTTCTGACCTTGGATTCTTGCATCCATCTCTTCGGTTGAGCGACTGTTTCAGCAGAATGTGGCGTCTTCCAATGGGGTGTGGGGAGGTATGGGGGTGGATGAGTACGATCGCGCATGATCGATTTGAAGAAGCTGCGTGAGGATCCGGATCGGTACCGCGTCGGGGCGGAGCGGAAGAACGTGTCGGTGGACATCGACCGGGTGCTGGGGTTGGACTCTCGTCGGCGTGAGCTGACGGGCGAGCAGGAATCACTGCGTGCGGAGCAGAAGTCGATCGCGAAGGAGTCGGGCCCTCGGATCGGGCGGCTGTCGGGTGAGTTGAAGGCGGCCGAGGGCGAGGCCCGGGCGGCGCTGGAGGCAGAGATCGCGTCGCTGAAGAACAAGCCGGCGGAGCTGAAGGCGAAGATCCAGTCGTTAGACGAGGAGCTGGCGAAGATCGAGCCGGAGCTGCGGGGGCTGCTGCTAGAGATCCCGCAGCCGGCGGACGACGACGTGCCGGTGGGCGGGTCGGCTGAGGAGAACGTGGAGCTGAAGCGGTGGTCGCCAGAGGGCTTTGACCCGGCGAAGAGCTTCGCGGAGAACCGGGGGTTTGCGCCCAAGACGCACCTGGAGCTGGTGCGCGATTTGGGGCTGGCGGACTTCGAGCGGGGCGTGAAGATCGCGGGGACGCGGAACTACGTGCTGACGGGCATGGGGATGCGGCTGCACCAGGCGGTGCTGCGGTACGCGCTGGACCGGATGGTCGACGAGAACGGGTTCACGCCGATGTCGGCGCCGGTGTTGGTGCGCGAGGAGGCGATGGAGGGGACGGGCTTTTTCCCGCACGGTCGAGAGCAGGCGTACGAGGTGGCCGAGAAGTCACGGGGCGGCGGCTCGGACCTGTACCTGACGGGGACCGGCGAGGTCGGGCTGATGGGGCTGCACCAGGACGAGATCCTGGACGAGGCGGATTTGCCGCGGCGGTACGTGACGGTTTCGACGTGCTTCCGGCGCGAGGCCGGGGCGGCGGGCAAGGACACGGCTGGGCTGTACCGGATCCACGCGTTCGAGAAGGTAGAGCAGGTGGTAATCTGCCGTGCGGACGAGGCGGAGAGCCGGGTGTGGCACCAGAAGATGATCGGGTTTGTGGAGGGGCTGCTGCGGGATCTGGGGCTGCCGTACCGGCTGTTGCAGTGCTGCACGGGCGACCTGGGCGTGAAGAACGCGGACATGGTGGACATCGAGTGCTGGATGCCCGGGCGGGGCGAGGTGGGCGAGGACGGCGTGCCTTCGGGCGACTTGGGCGAGACGCACTCGGCGAGCCGGCTGTACGACTTCCAGTGCCGTCGGCTGAACATGCGGTACCGCTCCGGCGGTGCGGCGGGCAAGGGCGGGACGACGTTCTGCCACTCGCTGAACAACACGGTGCTGGCGTCGCCGCGGTTCTTGATCCCGCTGCTCGAGATGTACCAGCAGGAGGACGGCTCGGTGGTGGTGCCGGAGGTGCTTCGGGGGTATGTCGGGGGAGCGGAGCGCGTCGACAAGTAAGAGGGCCGCGAGGAAAGCCACCTACTGGACTCGAACCAGCGACCTAAGCTTTACGAAAGCTTCGCTCTACCAACTGAGCTAAGGTGGCGCGTCCGAAAACCTCACGGTCTTCGGCGGCGGTCGGCGTGGGTGGTGACCCGTGCCGGGCGGAAGTATGGCGAGGGTTGGGGGGGGAGTCCAGTGGTGGCGGGCAGATGGTGGGGGCTCTCAGGGCGTTGAGCGGCGGTGTTTGGGTCGGTGGGGGCCTGTTGCCCGGGCTGGGTGCAACTGAGTCTCAGTGTCGGTTGGCTATTGCAACCCGTTCTCTGCAAAGGTTTTGGCGGATTTGACGTATATCTCTTGGTGAACGACGAGGCGTCACGGTGTTGGCTTTGGTGTTAGGCGGCCCGGCGACGGGGCGTTCACGCTGGAAGGAGAACGTCATGCTTCAGATCAACGACGGCCAGTGCGGCAAGTGCGCGCACTTTGGCGAGGATCACCCCGAGAAGCCCGAGCTGGTGCAGGTACGGGTGAAGGGGCAGGCGCCCGAGGATCTGGTGGAGTCGTGCGGGCACCCGTCGCACGAGCCGCTGGGGCTGAAGGTCTCGGCCCACTCGGGGTGCAGCGGATTTCAGCCCGTGGCTGCGTGAGCGGACTGTTTGGGTTCGTTGGCCGAGCTCGCCGACCGATCCGGTCTGTTGGCGGAACGCGGGAGACGAGTGTGTGGGGGGGATGACCCGGGCGTGGCCCGCTGCTTCGGCGGCGGGCCGTGACGCCGGGTTTTTCTTTGGTTGGGCGGTGTTGGTGGGGGGGCGTTTGGCTAGGGGGCTGGTTTCCAGCCGGCGGGCTCTGGGAGGTCGGGCGGCGGTGTGGGGCTGTCGGCCTCGATGGTGAGCTTGCCCATGGTGTGGAGGTGGGCGAGGGTGTGGTGGCCGAGTGAGATGGTGAGCAGGGCGGAGCCGTTCTCGTAGTCGCGTTCGTGGACGGTCGCGAGCCGTTCGAGCTCGGCGACGGTGCGCGAGTCTTTGAGGTCGATGCGGACGGTGGCGCGGACTGGCTCGCCGGCGCGGACGAGGCGGATGCGTTCGGCGAGCTCGGCGTGGCCCGGTGGCGGGGCGTCGTTTCCTGGGTTGGGGCCTGCGTCAGGACCTGCGTTGGGGTCGGCGGTATTGCTACGCTGCCTGTTTGGAAGAGGGCTCGCCTGGATGGGGATCGCGCCGGGGACGCGGGACATCCAGGCGAGCAGCTCGCGGTTGTCTTCGAGCTTGTCGACCTTGTTGAGGAGCAGGATGCGCGTGGGGGCCGGGGGCGGGTTGTCGGCGTGGGTTCCGAGCTGTTCGCGTTCTTCGGCTTCGAGCTCGTCGAGTGTTCGGGTGACGGTGTTGTAGTGGAGCTCGGCGGCGGGGTCGGAGACGTCGAGGACGAGGAGGAGGACGTCGGCGTGGGTGGCTTCTTGGAGGGTGGCTTTGAAGGAGGCGACGAGGTTGTGGGGGAGGTCGCGGACGAAGCCGACGGTGTCGGAGAGGGTGACGAGCTCGCCGCCGCCGAGGTCCCACTGGCGCGTGCGTGTGGTGAGCGTGGCGAAGAGTCGGTCGTCGGCGTAGGCGCCGCCGGTGGTGAGTGCGTTAAAGAGGGTTGACTTGCCGGCGTTGGTGTAGCCGACGAGGCCGACGGTGAACTGGCCGGCGTTGCGTGACTCGACCTCGCGGGCGCGTCGGTCGTGGATCTCTTTGATGCGTCGGGTGAGGATGCCCTTGCGTCGCTGGACGAGGCGTCGGTCGATCTCAAGCTGCTGCTCGCCGGGGCCTCGGGTGCCGAGGCCGGTGGGCGAGCCGCCGGTGATCCGTTCGAGGTGGGACCACATGGCGCGCAGGCGCGGGTAGGTGTACTCGAGCTGGGCGAGCTCGACCTGGAGCCTTGCTTGGAGGGTGGTGGCGCGGCCGGCGAAGATGTCGAGGATGACCTCGGAGCGGTCGAGGATTTTGCGTTCGACCTCTTGTTCGATCCTGGCGATCTGCCTGGGGCTGAGCTCGTGGTCGAAGACGACGACCGTGGCGTCTTGCTGCTGGCAGAGCTGCTTGAGCTCTTGGATTTTGCCCGAGCCCATGTAGGTGCCCGAGACGGGGCGGTCGAGGCGCTGGTCGATGGTGGCGACGGGCTCGGCGCCGGCCTGCTTGACGAGGGCGGCGAGCTCGCCGAAGGGGTCGGCGTGGTCGTAGAGGGCGGTCGGGAGGCGGACGGCTGCGAGGACGGCGCGTTCGCGGGAGATGTCGAGGGTGGCGCGTTCCTGCGGTGCTGGCATTCGGGGGATGCTACGGGTGCTCCCGGCCCCGGGGGGGAGGGTGGGTGAGGGGAGGGGTGCGTAGGGGGCAATGTGTGGGGGGCTAGTGTTGGGCTTGCTGGTGGATCGACGGCGAAATCGTGGGCGTGGCGGCTGGGCCCGGCAGGGGCTGGTGGTGGTGCTCGGGCTTGCGGTGGTGTTCAGCGGGGCGTCGGTCGCGTTGTCGGCGTGGCGGGCGCGGTCGGGGGACGCCGCGGCGTTTGCTGAGGTTCTGGGCATCGTGTCATCGGTGCACGTGGACCAGCCGGAGCCGGGCGAGCTCGCGCAGGCGGCGATCGGCGGGATGGTCGCGAGCCTTGAGGACCCGTACTCGGTGTTCGTGCCGGCGGAGCGGGTCGCGGCGTTTGAGAAGGAACTGACGGGGTCGTACTCGGGGATCGGGGCGTCGATCGAGATGCGGGACGGGTGGCTGACGATCGTGTCGCCGCTGGAGGACTCGCCGGCGTACCGGGCGGGGCTGCTGCCGGGCGACCGGATCGAGGCGGTCGACGGTGACTCGACCGAGGGGATCACCGCGGACGGGGCGGTCGCGAGGCTGACGGGCGAGGAAGGCACGCAGGTTGTGCTGACCGTGTCGCGGCTGATGGCGGAGCCCGTTCCAGAAACGGTTGCGGACGGCGGGGGCAGTGCGGAGGGTTCGGATGTGGGGGCGGGTGTGGGGGGTTCGGGTGTGGGGGGGCGGGGTGAGCCGTTTGAGGTGGTGATCGTGCGGGCGCCGATCGTGTCTCGGACGGTCAAGGGTGTTCGGCGTGACCCGGCGGACCCGGAGGCGTGGGTGTTCACGCTGGACTCGGCCCGCGGGATCGGGTACGTGCGTGTGACGCAGTTCACGCCTTCGACGGTCGAGGCGTTTGACGCGGCGATAGCGGAGATGGTCGACGCGGGGCTGGCCGGGGTGATCGTGGACGTGCGGGGGAACCCGGGCGGGCTGATGGACGCGGCGGTGCGGATGGTTGACCGGGTGCTGAACGATGGGCTGATCGTGTCGGCTTCGGGGCCGGCGGCGGGCTCGTCGCGGCGCGAGGCTTCGGCTTCGGCGACGGTCTTCGACGGCGAGGTCGTCGTGCTGATCGACGGGCAGTCGGCGTCGGCGGCGGAGATCTTCGCGGGGGCGATCGTCGGGAACGGGCGTGGGGTCGCGCTCGGGACGCGGACGTTCGGCAAGGGCAGCGTGCAGGGGGTGTTCAACCTGACCGACGGGTCGGAGCTGAAGCTGACGCAGGCGTGGTACCGGGTGGCCGATGGCTCGGGGGGGCAGGAACAGACGGCGGGGGGCGGGTCACGGGCGGTCGATCGGGCGGCGGGCGAGGGCGGTCGCTGGGGGGTGGATCCGTCGGCGGGGATGTACGTGCCGATGAGCCGTGCGTCGTTGATCGCGGCGCGGGACGCGATGGTGGAGCTTGACCGGCTGGGGGGCGGGTCGGCGGTTCGGGCGATCGCGGAAGCGGGCGGGGAGTCGGGCGGGACATCGGCGGGGGAGCCTTGGGACGTTGAAGCGGTGTTGGATCGTCGGGCCGACCCGCAGCTTCGGGCGGCGCACGGGGCGATGGTGGAGCGTTTGGAGACCGGGGAGTGGGGACGGCCGGGCCGTGACCCGCCCGGGAGCGACGATCTTCGGGCTCAGGAAGCGCGGGGGATGGAGCGGGAGCGGGGGCTGCTGATCGCTCGGCTGGCGGAGCTTGACGCGCGGCTTGCCGAGCTCTCGGCCGACACCGAAGAGCCGGATGGTGAGCCGGCGGGCGGGGCGGACTAGCTGCGATGGACGCCCCGGTGGTGCTTGGGATCGAGAGCTCGTGCGATGAGACGGCAGTGGCTGTGGTGCGCGGGCGGCGGGTGGTGTCGAGCGTGGTTGCTTCGCAGCACGAGCTGCACGCGGAGTACGGCGGGGTGGTGCCGGAGCTCGCGAGCCGGGCGCATGTGGAGCGGCTGATCCCGACGCTTCGGGAAGCGCTGGCGGGCGCCGGGATGGGGCTGGACGAGATCGAAGCGGTGGCGGTGGGGCATCGGCCCGGATTGATCGGTTCGCTGCTGGTGGGGCTCTCGGCGGCGAAGGGGCTTGCGTGGTCGCTCGGGGTGCCGCTCGTTGGTGTCGACCACGTGCGGGCGCATCTGCTGGCGCCGCTGCTGGTCGACGCGGGATGTGATGCGGGTGGTATTGGTCAGGATGTGGGCGGTGACGGCGGGGATGTGTGGCCGGCGCTCGGGCTGGTCGTGAGCGGGGGGCACACGTCGCTGTACCGGATGGACGGGTTTTCGTCGATGACGCGGGTGGGCGCGACGATCGACGACGCGATCGGGGAGGCGTTCGACAAGGTGGCGTCGATGCTGGGGGTGGCCCACCCGGGCGGGCCCAACCTTGAGAAGCTCGCGGCGGACGGGGACGCGGCGGCGTTTTCGTTCCCGGTGAGCCTGCTGGGCAAGGGGTCGCTGGACTTCTCGTTCAGCGGGCTGAAGACGGCGGTGCTGTACGAGGTACGTGGGAAGCCGGCGCCGCGGGCGATCCCCGGGAAGCCTGCGATCGAGCGGGCGCCCGCGCCCGAGCTGACGGACCGGCGGCGGGCGGATCTGGCGGCGTCGTTTCAGGCGGCGGCGGTGCGGGCGGTGGAGAAGAAGCTGGGGCGGGCGCTGGATCGGTTCGGTGATGTGCGGACGGTTCTGGTGGGGGGCGGGGTGTCGGCGAACGCGGCGCTGCGGGAGGCGGTTGGGCGGGCGGTTGGTGGGGCGGCTGGGCGGTGGGGCGAGGGTCGGGAGATCCGGGTTCGGCTGTCGGCGCCGTCGTACTGCGGGGACAACGCGGCGATGATCGCCGGGCTCGGGGCGGAGCTGCTCGCGTCGTCGTCGGTCCGGGCGCTCGAGGCGTCTGGCGAGGCGGGGCTGGGGTTGGCGGCGGTGCCGACGACGGCGGTCTGAGGGGGTGGGCTTTCGCGTCGACCAGGGTATTCTTGTTGATGGGGCGCACCCGGCGTCGCTGGATGAAGAGACGCTGATGCGGTCGGTTGAGATAAGCCGGAGCCGTGGGAGCGGTCCCGGGGGGCAGCACCGGAACCGGGTGGAGACTCGGGTCACGCTTTTGCACCTGCCGACAGGGATCTCGGGGACGGCGGGTGAGCGGCGGACGGTGCGTGAGAACCGGCCGGTGGCGGTGCGGCGGCTGCGGCTGGAGCTTGCGGTGCGCGTGCGGTCGGGGGTGCCGCTGGGCGAGATCGGGAGCGTGGTGTGGCGGGCGCGTCGGGGGCAGGGGAAGCAGTCGGGGCGGATCGTGGTGAGCGAGGCGCACTGGGATTACCCGGCTCTGCTTGCGGAGGCGCTTGACGTGATCGTGGCGGGGGGGCTGGACGTGCGGCGTGCGTCGCTGCGGCTGGAGGTCTCGCAGAGCCAGCTCGTGAAGCTGGTGGGCAGGCACGCACCGGCGATGGCGGCGCTCAACACGGCACGCAAGCATCACGGCATGGGAGCATTCCGGACGTGAAGCTCGGGGCTTGCGTCTCGTCGTTGCCTTGAGGTGACGAGAGACTCGGGGGGCTTTGGAGGCGCTGGTGGGCATGAAAAACGCCCCTCATATGTGCAGTAGGGAGCGTTTGGTGAACTCAATCGCTCGAGCCGGGCTCCATCACGGTCCCGTCGGCGGGGCGGCAGCCCGGTGCTCTGATTTTTTCGAGGCTACCAAAGGTATGAAGGCCGCTGGAAAGACGTCCACCGCTTGTGGCACCGACGGCGTCGAGAGAAACACTGGCGTAGCAGCCCCCCGGCAATTTTGGTGGCCGACGGACTGCTGGACGAAGCAGGCACGGTTGTGAGGAGCAGCATTTTGTCCAGCTTGCTACCTTGGAAATCAACGGCCAAGTCTTGGCTGGGAGTTGAGTTTGATACGAACCCGTTCAGGACGGCGAGGTCGAGGGCCACATCGGCAGACGGGCCCGTGCCAATGCCCGCTGTGGAACAGACGATCAGATTCTTTATGACATGCTCTCCTTTGTCTCTACGGACGATCCCTCAAGGCCGGGCGTCGGCGGTGTAAGAAATCGAGATAGAATTATTAAGGCTAAACGGGAGGCTTAGTGAACCGGTAGCTTTGCTGCTTGGTGCGGCCGCGAGCAAGGCGGCGTGGTGTCGATCTTCAGCAGGGACTTGCCTGTGGTTGGCTCGAAGGAGTTCTTGGGTGTCATGGTTGGTGTAAAAACACCCTCACCTGTACGGTGGGGGCGTCTGGTGAGCAGACTGTCGTCGCTCAACACGTGATGAGCGGGTGACTCGAGCGGCGGTCCGTTGACCGCCAGCACTCTCCTGAATTTGGGTCAGGCACCGCGCCGGCGACGTACGGCGACAAGGCCGCTGAGACCGATGATGGCCGCGGAGGACGGGGCGGGGATGATCTCATAGGAGAAAGAGAAAAATCCACCCTGGACAAAGACACCACCCCCTAAGTCACCAAGGATATTTCCACCTTCAATACCGACGGCTGCCCCGATGTCAAAGGACGTACCATTGTCCTCGTTGACGATATCGTTCGTGCTGAAGAGGCCAGCGCCGTTGGTCCCGAGGACCGTAAAGGTTCCGCTGACGGCTCCGACCTTCTCGTCGTCGTCAAACAGATTATCTCCGCTCAAGAAGGGGAGATCCCAGAAGAGCGTACCGATCGACTCGCCGCCAACGCCGGCGTTGGGGGATGCGAGCTGATCTCCTAGGGCGGCGGCCCCGTAAAAAAGCACAACGCTTCGTGTGGTGCCTTCTGTGATGACGGTCGACTCTATAATGTGATCAGTGATCACGCCCGGCGCAATCGAACCGAATACGTTGGAAGAATTAACATTGTGAACACCGGATGACAGGGTAGCTACAGCAGAACCAGAAATGGTTACGCCAACCAGTCCGACATCGACGGTGTCGCCTGCGACCTTGGCGGCTGCGGGGCCGCTGGGCAAACCAAATTCATTCGTAAACACCTGCGTAGCTGGAAGACCAACTGATTGCAAATTCACGTTCAGGCCCTGATGCGTGGTTGAGCCCTGTAGAAACTCATTGAGAGCGATAAGGTCGCGGGTGACGTCGGCCGAAGCGGTCGTGGCCATGCCCACGAACGAGAACATGATCAATGCCTTCATAGTATTCTCTCCTGTTTGTGAGCCGAAATACTCACGTACATCTATCCTCGTCAATATCTCAGTGCAGACGAATTGTTAACAACACTTCGTACACCGTCATTGACTATGCAATCTCTCTCAACTCCGCCTGGATATCAGGCGTCATCAATCACTTTTCAGTGATTTCCACTATTATGAAGAGGGCTCGTCGCATTGTCAATAGTTTTAGCACAACTCGTGTAAATATGTATACCTATCAAAAAACAAACATTTGGTATTTGGAGGGTATGGCCCTGGCAGGGCCGCATTCGGCCGGCTGGAATGGTAGCATTTTATTTGGTGCGGCCTGTACAACTTTGAGGATCCAGGGCATGGCTGAGCGGACGTGTGTCTGCTCAATGTGATCGCGAACGACGTGGGACGGTTTCGCTCTTGAGCTGTGAGCCTGCTTTGGTCGGTGCGAACAGATTGGTTAGAGGTGGTAGCTTTGTGTAAAAACACCCTCACCTGTGCGGTGGGGGCGTTTCGTGGGAATGCATTCTTCTTGAGTGAACAGATGATCACCCGCGGCCCATAGGCCTCTGGTGCTCTATCTCTCTGGATCAGACACCGCGTCGACGACGGCGGACGGCGACGAGGCTGCTCAGGCTGATAATAGCAGCGGACGAGGGGGCGGGAATAATCTCATAAGAGAAAGAGAACTGTCCGCCCTGAACCAAATTAAGCCCCGGAAGAACGCCAAGTATATTCCCGTCGACCGTGGCAGTAGCCTCAGCGGTAAAAATGCTTCCAACCTCTAGGCCTGCATTAATATCTGCTGTAGAAAGTATGATATCGCCGATGCCGAGAAGATTAAAGGTTCCGGTCACATCGCCAACTTTATCGGGGTTATTGAAAAATCATTGACCGATAGGCTGCCGTTTTGGAGGATCGGGAGAGACCAGGTGAGGCTTTCGATCTGCTGACCGTTGATAGTAACATCGGGTGAAGCGAGTGGTCCGCCGTCGGCGGCGCCGTAAGACAGATTAACGGTCCGGGTCGTGCCCGCGGTTATGACCTGGGACGTGACGGCGTGCTGAAACACGCCGGCCACTGAGGTAGACGTCTGGCTCGTGCCGCCGAGGATGTGTTCACCGCTCGAGAGTTCAAGACTTTGGCCGTTCGCGTTGAACCCGGCTAAGGCCGACGAAAATGGTGTCTCCGTCGACGGTAGCCGCGGCCGCCCCGGTGGCGATGCCAGCGATCGAACAAATAAGAAGTACCTTCATTGTATTTTTCCTTGTCCTTATAAAAATTGTCATGCTTTTAAAAGCATGTTGACATGTGTGTCACTACAGCGCAGGTCTTTTCTGAGACAACAACAGCGCGTGGTTGTGATAGGGTCTCTCTCGGTTTCGCTCTGATATGAGCGGCTTCTCCTTGGAAATATAACGTGTGGGTCTGAGTTCTGGTTCCTGCTGTTCTCAAAGATACCAGGAAAATATTAAAATAAATATAGGAGACAAGGGCACGCTAATACCGTGAATGGTGTGCGGATCACGCACTTCGTTGATCGGGCCGCTGTTCAGGCAGACGGGTGAACATCGTGTTAGCACTTTGTGGGAAGTACAGGGCTTCACTTCGTTCCGGCGGTCTCGGGGTTCTTCGTACATTGTTTGTTGCCACAGGGATTGTTCGAGCGAAATGGTCCCAGTGTGTTGAAGTGCGGGCGTGGGGAGAGTTGGGGGAGTGCCACGTTTTCGGATGGATCCTGGACGCCTTGATTTTGTTTGGGTCGTGCTTATGTGAGCGTTGACGTCGTGGCGTTCAAGTTGTTGAGCGATGGCGCGAGCACGGTCAGCCTTGTTTTCAGTGAGGCGACGTTGTGTTAAATCGTGCTGCCGTCTTCGGCGATTTCGGGGCCACCGTCCGCTGAGGCCTGATGAGGCCGGGTGACTGTGTCACTGATGCTTCGGAGGGCGTCGAAGGCCTCGAGCGGGCTGAGCGTGTTGAGGTCGAGGGCCTTGATTTCTTCGAGGGCGGGGTGGGGGAGGAACTCGGTGAAGAGGCCGAGCTGCGAGCCGGTTGCGGGGGAGCCGTTGTTATTGTCGTTGTTGTTGGCGGCTCGGTTTGCTGTTTCGGCGATGCGTTCGCCGGCGTCTTCGAGGGTGTGGTGGCTGAGCCTGAGGTTGTCGAGGATGTCGGCGGCGCGTTCGACGACGGGTGCCGGGAGGCCGGCGAGGCGGGCGACCTGAACGCCGTATGAGGCTTCGGCTCGTCCGGGGTGGATCTGGTGGAGGAAGACGATGTCGCCGTTGTGCTCTCGGACGCGGACGTGGAGGTTCTGGACGCGTTGTCGGAGCTGCTGTTCGAGGACGGTGAGCTCGTGGTAGTGGGTGGCGAAGAGGGTGCGTGGGCGGGCGGCGGCGAGTGATTCGGCGATGGCCCAGGCGAGGCTGAGCCCGTCGAGGGTGGAGGTTCCGCGGCCGATCTCGTCGAGGACGATGAGCGAGCGCGGGGTGGCGTTGTTGAGGATGTTGGCGGTCTCGGTCATCTCGACCATGAAGGTGGACTGTCCTTCGTGGAGGGCGTCGTCGGCGCCGACGCGGGTGAAGATGCGGTCGCAGAGCCCGATGGTGGCGGCCTCGGCGGGGACGAACGAGCCGGCGTGGGCGAGGAGGGTGATCAGGGCGACCTGGCGGATGTAGGTGGACTTGCCTGCCATGTTGGGGCCGGTGATGAGGGCGAGGTTGGGGCGGGCGTCTTGTGTTGGGGGATCCGCTGGGTCGGGGGCTCGATCGGGGGCTGTGCCGGGGGTTGGGCCGAGGTCGACCGAGTTGGGGGTGAACTCGCCCTCGAGCAGTTCTTCGAGGACGGGGTGGCGGCCGGCGGTGATCGAGAGCTGGTTGCGGTCGTTGATCTCGGGGCGGGTCCAGTCGCGGCGGGCGGCGCGGGTGGCGAAGGCGGTGAGGACGTCGATCTCGGCGAGCAGGCGCTGGGCGTGGTCGAGGTGGCGGAGGTGGTTGGAGGTTTCGGCGAGGAGGGCGGTGAAGACGGCGCGCTCGCGGTCGAGGGCGGTTCCTTCGGCGCGGGCGGCGTCGTCCTCATAGGCCTTGAGCTCGGGGGTGATGAAGCGTTCGGCGTTTTTGAGTGTTTGCTTGCGGGTCATCTCGCAGGCGGCGAGGCGTTCGGCGGCGTCTCGTGCCTGGACGGCGGTGAGCTCGATGTAGTAGCCGAAGACGGAGTTGTAGCCGACTTTGACCTTGGCTTTGGCGTCGGGGAGGTCGAGCTGGGCGGTGATTTTGGCCTGGTAGGCGGCGAGCCACTTGGAGCCGTCGCGGAGGAGCGAGCGGGCGTGGTCGAGCTCTTCGTCGACGCCGTCGCGGACGACGTTGCCATCGGTCAGGCGGGCGGGCGGCTCATCGCTGAGGGTGTTTCGGATCCGCGTGGCGAGCGCGGCGAGGGGCTGCTGAAGGCTGGTGATCTGGGCGGTGTCTTCGGCGAAGGCGGGGTCGTCTTGGACGGCTTCGGCGACGGGGGCGAGCCGTTCGACGGACCGGCCGAGCGCGACGAGGTCTCTGGGGGAAGCACGGTTGAGGGCGACGCGGGCGGTGATGCGGGGGATGTCCTGGACGCCGGCGAGGGCGGCGGCGAGGGCGTCTCGGCGGGCGGGGTTGCCCGTGAGCGCGGCGACGCGGGCGTGGCGGCGGGTGATCTCGGGGGCGGCGGCGAGGGGGCGGCAGAGCCAGTCGCGGACGAGCCGTTTGCCCATGGGGGTTCGGCAGCCGCCGGCGGCGGGCGGGCCGAGGAAGAGCCCGACGAGCGAGCCCTGGACGGCGCCGGTGCGGATGGTGCGTTCGACCTCGAGGGCGCGGAGGCTGAAGGCGTCGAGGGTGCAGTGGGCGGTGTCGGCGGCGCGGGTTGGGGGTTGGAGGTGGGCGAGGGCGGCGGGGTGGTCGTCGGCGACGGCCTGGGTCTCGCGGAGGTATCGGACGAGGGCGCCGGCGGCGCGGGCTTCGGGGCTTTGGTCTTGGAGGCCGAAGCCCTGGAGTGAGGCGACGCGGTACTGGCGGGCGAGGGCTTCGTGGGACTCTTGGGGGCGGAAGTGCCAGGCCGGGCGGGGTGTTGGGGCGGGGCCCGGGCCGGCGGCGCGGGCAAGGATGGGCCGGAGCGTGGGGGGTGGGGCGGCGTCGGCGAGCTCGGGGTAGATCAGCTCGCTGACGGCGCGGGCGGCGAGCTCGTCGAGCAGGCCGGCGGCGGGGCAGGTGAGGACCTCGAACGAGCCGGCGGAGAGCTCGACGACGGCGAGGGCGGCGCGGGCGTCGGGGAGGTCTGGGTCGTCGAGGAGGACGGCGGCGACGCGGTTGGGGGCGTGCTGCTCGAGGAGGGCGTCGTGGGTGAGGGTGCCCGGGGTGACGATCTGGGTGATGGCGCGGTCGACGACGCCCTTGGCTTCTTTGGGGTCTTGGGTCTGGTCGGCGACGGCGACGCGGAAGCCGCGGTCGACGAGCTTGGTGAGGTAGTTTTCGAGCTGGTGGTGGGGGACGCCCGCCATGGGGACGCCCTCGGAGCGCTGGGTGAGGGTGAGCCCGATGGCTTCGGAGGCTTTGACGGCGTCTTCGAAGAAGAGCTCGTAGAAGTCGCCCATGCGGAAGAGGAGGAGGCAGTCGGGCTGCTGGTCTTTGAAGGATTTGAACTGCCGCATGGCCGGCGTGTCGGTTTTCGCGGGCATGGGAGAGGGTACGGGCTAGAATCGCGGCCCGGCATCGGCCGGTGTTTGCGCGATCTCTGACGGAGCGACGACATGAGCGACGGTGCCTCGCTGGCGGACCACGTGACGATCTCGGACGCGGGTCCGAGCCTGAAGAAGCTGTCGTTCGACATCCCCGCGGACGCGGTGGACACGCAGGTGCGCGAGAGCTTCGACGCGATCGCGGACCAGGTGGCTCTGCCCGGGTTCCGGGCGGGGCGGGCGCCGCGGGGGCTGATCGAAAAGAAGTTCGGCTCGAACGTTCGTGACGAGGCTCGGCAGAAGATCGTGTCCGAGGCGTACCGCGAGGCGGTCGAGAAGCACGAGCTGCGCGTGGTGGGCGACCCGGTGAGCGAGCAGCTCGCGGGGCTCGAGGTCGAGGAGGGCAAGGGGCTGGCGTTCGACATCGAGGTCGAGGTGCTGCCCGAGTTTGAGCTTCCGGCGACCGAGGGGCTGGAGATCAAGAAGCCGACGATGTCGGTGGCCGACGAGATGGTCGACGCGGAGCTGGACAAGATCTGCCTGAACGAGGGCGAGCTCGAGGAGCGCGAGGCGCCCGAGGCGGGCGATTACATCTCGGGCCACGGTGTGATGCGGGCGTCGGGCCACGACGAGCCGGTGCACGACATCGAGGGGGCGGTGGTGCAGGCGCCCGAGACCGACTCGGGGATGATTCTGGGCGTGATGGTGTCCGACCTGAAGAAGCAGCTCGGTCTTCCCAAGCCGGGCGAGTCTGTGACGATCTCGGCCAAGGGCCCGGACCAGCACGAGGTCGAGGCGGTCCGCGGGGCGGATCTGGAGATCACGTGGGAGGTCACGCGGGTGGACCGAGTGGTGCGGGCGGAGGCGTCGGCGATCGCCGAGCGCGGGGGCTTCGAGGATGTGGACGCGCTCAAGCACCGGATCCGGCAGCAGCTCGAGCAGCGGGTGGTCGTGGAGCAGCAGATGGCGATGCGTTCGCAGGTCGCGCGGCACCTGCAGGAGGGCACGGACTTCGAGCTGCCCGAGCGCCTGACGGCGCGGCAGGCAGGTCGTTCGCTGGAGCGTCAGCGGATGGAGCTGATGTACCGGGGCGTGGACGCGAACGAGATCGAGGAGAAGCTGGCGGAGCTGCGGACGGCTTCGGACTCGTCGGCGCGTCGCGAGCTGAAGCAGTTCTTCGTGCTTGCAAAGGTGGCCGAGAAGCTGGACGTTCGGGTGACCGAGGCCGAGGTGAACCAGCGGGTGTACCAACTGGCGGCGCAGAACGGGGTCCGTCCCGAGCAGATGCGTGACCACCTGATGAAGAACAACCAGATCAACCAGATCGCCCAGCAGGTGCTGGAGCACAAGGCGTTGGACGCGGTGATCGCCAAGAGCACCGTGGAGGAAGTGGATGAGGACGCCTGGAAGAAGCTGGTCGAGGGCTGGTCGAAGGACGACTGAGCTCGCCGTCGCTGAAGGGGCGGGCGTGCTCGTTGACGCGTGGCGGTGCGGGGCGAATTCGAAAAGTCGGGGCCGGCGACCGGTGCGGACCCGTTCAGGCGTTGGCCGGAGTATCGCCGTTGGTATCGCTGGCGAGGCTTTGGGTGGCGTCGCGGCCCGAGTCGAAGTGTGCGAGTCGTGCGAAGGTTGTGGTCTGGACGGCGCCGCAGTTTTTGCAGACGGTGCCATAGGTATCGCGGGGCTGCCCGGCGAGGTCTTGGCCGCAGTTGAGGCAGGAGTCTTTTCCGAGGTTTCGGCCGGCGGTGTTGACGGCGACGGCGACGGCCGCGACGGCGACGCCGACGATGGACCAGGCTGGGAGCGTCCAGAGCGAGAGCAGGCCGAGGGCGGCGAAGGCGAAGCCGAGCGCGACGCCGAGGGCTTTGAGTCGGATGCGGTGGAGCCAGCTGAGCGAGCCGAGGGCTGTGGGCTTGGCGTGCTGGTTGTTGCTTTGGGGGCGGCTTGTTGCCTGGGTGTTGGTCATTCGGGCTCCGGGCGTGCTCGGCCGCTGGCGGGAAGGTTGGCGGGGACGTTAGCTTGGTCTTCGGGCCTCGCGGAGAACGATTGAAGCACGATGTCCGACTGGAGTCTACAGAGCGGGGGCGACGGGGGTGGTTCGGCGGGGCCTGAGCCGGCTGGGGGGGCGGTTCCCCGCGTGACGGCGGTGGTGGTGACGTGGAACCGTGTGGCGACGGTGCGGCGTCTATTGGGTGATCTTCCGGTGCAGCGCGCGGTGCTGGACGGGCGGTGCGTGCTGGACGTGGTGGTGGTTGATAACGCGTCGGAGGATGGGACGGCGCAGACGCTGCACGAGGAGCACCCTGCGAGCCGTCGGGTGGACAACCGCGCGGCGTCGGGGCGTGGGGCGGTGTTCACGCGGGCGATGGGGCACCTGTACGCGATGCCGGAGCCGGACGAGCCGGGGCTGACGATCGTGCGGAACCGGCGGAACTTGGGCGGGAGCGGCGGGTTCAACACGGGGCTGGCGTGGGTCTACGCGCAGGCAGAGCGGCCCGAGTTTGTCTGGCTGATCGACGACGACGCGCGGCTGCCCGAGGACGCGCTCGACGAGATGCTGTCGGTGATGACGGCGGACCGGACGGTGGGGCTTGTGGGCAGCCGGACGGTGGACATCGGCGACCGGGTGTCGCCCGTGGAGAGCACGATCTACTTTGACCGGTCGACGGGGTTCATGCGCGACCGGCCGCCGCCGGGGCACGCAATGCACGGGGCGCACTTGGGCTGGGAGTCGGCGCCGGACCGGGCGCCGGCGGGTGTGGAGGTGGACCGGTTCTCGGGGTCGATCGACGTGGACGTGGTGAGCGCGTGCTCGATGCTGTGCCGGTGGGAGGCGGCGGAGGCCGTGGGCCCTTGGGACGAGTCGTTTTTCCTGTACTGCGACGACGCGGACTGGTGCCTTCGTGTTCGTTCGGCGGGGTGGCGGGTGGTGTGCTGCCTGGGGGCGCGGGTGTTCCACGCGCCGTGGCACACGAAGCTGACGCCGGTGCGGGACTACTACGCGAAGCGGAACGCGGTGTGGATGCACCGGCACGCGCTGGGGGGGCTTGAGCTCCGGCGGCTGAGCATCCGGTGGCCGGTGTGGCTGGCGAAGGAGTCGGTGCGGCAGTGGCGGGCGGGGCGTCGGATGAACGCGTGGATGACGGCGCGGGCGATGCTCGACGCGACGCTGGACCGCGGCGGGCCGCTGCCGGACCGGGGGCGGGGGACGGAGCCCTCGAAGCTGTCGTTCCTGGGGATGTTGGTGGTGTCGTTCGGGCTGGCGGCGGCGGCGGCGCCGTGGGTGCGGGCTCGGCGGGTGCCGGCCTGGGCGGGACGCGGCGGGACGGGTTCGAGTGGCGGGACGGGTTCGGGCGGGGGGGCGTCGTGAGCGAGTACCCAGAGTCGCCCATGGTGGTGCCCGAGGGGTGGCGGGCGGCGGAACGGCCGCGGACGGTCGCGGTGCTGGGGTGGGCGCGGCTGAGCGAGCAGGGGGATCAGGGCAGCGGGTACAACCTGTCGGCTTCGGAGCTGGCGTCGGGCCTGGCGGCGAGCGGGCACCGGGTGCTCGGGCTGTCGAGCGGGATGGCGTACAGCCTGCGGCCGGGGGTGCGTGTCGAGCGCGACGTGCGCTGGCGCGGGGTCGAGACGTTCTGTGTCGTGAACAGCCCGTGCGTGGCGCCCGCGTCCTTGAACTTCGGGAACCTGGCGGCGGAGCGGAGCTCGCCGGGGCTGACGCGGGCGGTCGTGGCGTGGGCGGTGTCGCGGGGCGTCGAGGTCGCGCACATCCACTCGCTGGAGGGGTTTTCGCTGGACCTGATCCCGGCGCTGCGGGCGGCGGGGCTCGCGGTCGTGGTGACGCTGCACAACTACTGGTTCGTCTGCCCGCAGGTGGACCTTCTTCGGGGCGAGCGGTGTGTGTGCCTGGACTATGACGGCGGGCGGGCGTGCGATGGGTGCGTGACGACGGGGGCGGCGGCGAAGAAGCGGCGGCGGCGGGCGGTGAGCCAGGCGCTGATGACCGTGGTGGGTCGGCGGGCGACGGACGTGGTGCGGGACGGTCTGGACGGGGCGGTGGCGGTGGCGCGGGGGCGGGAGCCGGAGCGGCCGAGGTTTACGCCGTTGTCTCGGATGGGCTTGCCGCTGGACGCATCGGCGGGGCTTGAAGCTCGTACGGATGCGCGGGTGGGGCCTGAGCTTCGGCCGTCGCTGCCGCCCGACGGCGACCGGGTCGACCGGGCGGTCGACTACGACGCGCCGCCGGCGGACGCGAACGAGCGTCTGCTCGCGGACCCCGGGCGTCACACGGCGGGCGAGACGGCGTTCGCCGAGCGGCGCCGGGCGGGGATCGCGGCGCTCAACGCGGCTTCGGCGGTGCTGTCGCCGAGCGGGTATGTGCGGGACGTGCACGCGGCGATGGGGGTTCGGGGCGAGCTGCTTCGGCACGTACCGCTGGGGCAGCCTCACTTCGATGAGCTAACGCGGGCGGCGAAGTCGTCGCGCTACTACGGCGTGCCGCCCTGGGAGGCGGGGTCGGCGACGCGGCCGCTGCGGCTGGCGTTCCACGGGACGGTGCGGGCCAGCAAGGGGCTCGAGGTCTTGGTGCGCGCGGTGCTCGGGCTCGAGCGTGACGTGCTGGAGCGCGTACACGTGATGATCCGGGCGATGGGTCACGACACGCCGGCGCGACGGCGGCTGGCGGGGTTTTCGAACGTGACGTTTGAAGGCCAGTACGACCTCGCGCAGCTCGTCCGGGCGGCGGGGACATACGACGTTGGAGTGCTGAGCCACGTGTGGCTGGAGAACTCGCCGCTGGTGATGTGGGAGCACCTGCACGCGGGGAAGCTGTGCGTGGTGCCTCGGCTCGGCGGGCCCGTGGGTGTGGTGCGGGAGGGCGTGAACGGGGCGGTGTTTGCGCCGGGCGATCCGGAGGACCTGGGACGGGTGGTTTCGGAGCTGGCGCGTGGGGAGCGGCGGGTGCCTTCGGCGCGGGAGGTGATCGAGGGGAGCGAGCTCCGGTCGTACCCCGAGCACGTGGCGGCGGTGGAGGGGGTGTACGAAGGGGTGCTCTGAGCGGGTTGTTTGAGGGGGTTACTCGAGGAGTTGGGCCGGCTGCCGGCGTCGGGACCGCTCGGCCTGCTTTGAAGACGTCTCCACTCGACAGGGAGGACGGTGGCGTTAGCTCTCGTTCCACTTCTTGGTTTCGGGGCCGGTGTAGTGGGAGACGGGGCGGATGAGCCGGTTGCTGGCGTGCTGTTCGAGGATGTGGGCGGCCCACCCGGTGACGCGGCTGGCGACGAAGATGGGGGTGTACTGGGGAACGGGGATGCCGAGGGTGTAGTAGGTGAGGCCGCAGGGGTAGTCGACGTTGGGGAAGATCTGCTTCTGGGTTTCCATGATGTTCTGGACGCCCTCGGCGAGGTCGAACCAGGCGGTGGCTTCTGGCCCCTTGTGCTCGGCGGCGATGCGTCCGAGCTTGTGGAGGATGGGGGCGCGGTGGTCGCCGTTTTTGTAGACGCGGTGGCCGAAGCCCATGAGCTTTCGTTTCTCGGCGAAGGCGCGCTGCATCCAGGCGTCGACGGTGTCGCCGTTCTCGACGGCTGCTTTGATCTCTTGGAGCATCTCCATGGCGGCTTCGTTGGCGCCGCCGTGGAGCGGGCCCTTGAGGGCGGCGATGGCGCCGGTGATGGCGCCGTGCATGTCGCTAAGCGTGGCGGCGATGACGCGGGCGGTGAAGGTGGAGGCGTTGTAGTCGTGCTCGGCGTAGAGGATGAGCGAGACGTCGACGGTGCGCTCGGCTTCTTTGGAGGGCTTCTGGCCGGTCATGAGGAAGAGGAGGTTGGCGGCGTGTGAGAGGTTGGCGTCGCCGCCGGTCTCGGGTGCGATGAGGTCGCGGCCGTCGATGACGTTCTGCATGTGGCCGATGATCGTGGGGATCTTGGCGAGCAGGCGTTTGGCTTTGGCGAGCTCGGCGTCACGCGAGAGGTCTTGGGACTGGGGGTCGAGGTTGCCCAGGAGCGAGACGGCGGTGCGGAGGACGTCCATGGGGACGGCGGTGCCGGCGGCGAGCATGGGGCCGGCGGCTCGGATGGCGGCGATGACCTCGGGCGGCAGGGCGCGGTTGGCGATGAGCTCGTCGGTGAAGAAGCGGAGCTCGGCGTCGGAGGGCTTGTGGCCTTCGAGGAGGAGGAAGGCGACCTGCTCGAAGGTGGCGTGTTCGGCGAGGTCGTGGATCTCGTAGCCGCGGTAGATGAGGGCGCCCTGCTCGACGGAGCAGATGTCGGTGTTGCCGGCGACGACGCCTTCGAGGCCTTGGGTGGCTGGTGTTTGTGACATTCGGGGGCTCCTTGCCGTGGTTGTTGGTGTGTTCTTGGCGGGCGTGTTAGCGCGGGGCGTTTCGGCCTTGCGGGCGGCGGACCCGGTGCGGAATCTGGTGATGGGTTCGGCACGTTAGGCGGAGGAGCCGCTGCGTTTTAGCTTGACGGCTCACCAGCGTTTGGGAAATGCCAGGGCTCGCCCGGTGCGTAGCCGAGGCGTTGGTAGAGATCTTTGCGGTGCTGCATGCGGTCTTGCCAGGCTTCGGCGCTTCCGTGATCGTGCAGGTCGCTGAGGAACGCTTCGACGGCGTGCATGGCGACGCGCAGCGTGGAGACGGGGTAGATGACGAGGTGGTAGCCGAGCTCGCCGAAGCGTGCGACCGGGATGTGGGGCGTTTTGCCGAACTCGGTCATGTTCGCGAGCAGCAGGGCGGCGGGGTTGTGGTCCCGGAGTCGCTCGGCGAAGAGGCCGAACTCGGTCTCGGAGGTGAGGCCCTCTGGGAAGATCATGTGGGCGCCGGCGTCGAGGTAGGCGGCGGCGCGGTTGACGGCGTGGTCGAAGCCCTCGACGGACTTGGCATCGGTGCGGGCGCAGACGATGAAGTCGGGGTCGGCGGAGTGCTTGGCGGCTTCAGCGGCGAAGGCGACCTTGGACTGCATCTGGTCGGTGGGGATGAGCGACTTGCCGTCGAGATGGCCGCAGCGTTTGGGGAAGACCTGGTCTTCGAGGTGCAGCGCGGCGGCCCCGTTTCGGGCGTACTCGATGACGGTGCGTCGGACCATTTCCTCTTCACCAAAGCCTGTATCGGCGTCGGCGATGACAGGGAGGTCGGAGGCGTCGGCGACTTCGCGGACAGTCTGGGCGAAGCGGTCGAGGGTGAGGAGGCCGACGTCGGGGACGCCGGCGGCGGCGGAGGCGGCGCCGCCCGAGACGTAGCAGGCGTTGAAGCCGGCGTTGGCAACCGAGCGGGCGACGAGGCCGTTGAAGGCGCCGGGGGCGGCGGTGACGGACGTCTGGAGCTGTGTTCGGAGTCGGGAGGCGGGTGTTGGCATATCGCCCGGAGGCTAGGGCCGAGCGGGCTTGGGGGCCGGTTGCGAGCGGGCATGGGCGGTTTGGTCAGCCGAGCGGCGGCGGGGGCGGGGGGAGTGTGTCGATGGGGTCGGCTTGGGGCTCCGGCTCTGGCTCTGGTGTGGGCTCGGGGTCTGCCGGCTGGGGCTCGATCGGAGCTTCTTCCGTGGGCTCGGTTTCGATCGGCTCGGGCTCGGTTGCTTCCGGCTCCGCAGCGGGCTCGGGTTCGGGCTCAGTGACTGGCTGCGGCTCGGTCATGGGCTCGGGCGTCGAGTCACTCTCGCTCGGCGGCGGTGGGGGCGTGAGGAATTGGGGCGGGTCGTCCTGCGGCTGCGTGCCCGGCGGGTCTTCGGGGGTGTCTCGGTAGGAGACATCGACGCGGCGGACTTCGAGCGTGGGAACCGTGACGCGGCCTTTCTCCTCGGTGCCGAGGCCTCGGACGTTCTTGAGGACGTAGTGCATGGTGGAGCCGTCGTAGGGCTTTTCGGGGGTGCCCTTGCCGGCGAAGTGGAGGATGAGGCAACGGCCGACGGGCACGTCTCGGGTCCAGACTTCTTCACCGGTGCGTGTATCGACGATCGTGACGGTCTGGGGAAGCCAGGGGGTGCTGGTGTAGCGGTGCTGGTCGTCGGCGGCGTCGTCAAAATAGGGGAGCTTGAGGGAGCAGCCGGTGAGCAGCAAGGCGGCGCCGATGAGGACGCTCGTCAGCAGGTGTGTGTTGGGCGTGGCGCGGTGGGCTGGACGCATGGCGTCTCCGGGTTCGTGCGGGGCGGTGGCGGCGTCGTCGGATCGGCCGGCTCCGAGTCTATCGTCCGAGTGGTGGGGTCTGGCTTGATCGGATCCCGGACGCGGGGCGGTGTCGGCCCTTGCGGGGCCGTGCGGGGCGGGGCTGGAGTGGTTATGGACGTTCGCGTGGGGCACGGGTACGACCTGCACCGGCTGGAGCCGCCGCCGATGGGCCGGCCGCTGGTGATCGGGGGGGTCGCGTTCGAGCACGACCGGGGGCCGGTGGGCCATTCTGATGGCGACGTGCTGCTGCACGCGGTGACCGATGCGCTGCTCGGGGCGGTGGGCGAGCCGGATATCGGGACGCTGTTCCCCGACGACGCGGCGGAGAACGAGGGGCGCGACTCGGCGGACTTCGTGCGGGCGGCCGTCGATCGTGTGCGGGGGCTCGGATACGAGGTGGTGAACCTCGACGCGACGGTTGTCTTGGAGCGGCCCAAGCTCAAGTCGCGGAAGGGCGAGATCCGGGACCGGATCGCGGGGCTGCTGGGTGTCGAGCCCGGGCGGGTGAACGTCAAGGGCAAGACGCACGAGCGTGTGGACGCGGTGGGCGAGGGGCGGGCGGTTGAGGCGCACGCGGTCGTGCTTGTTGGGCGGGTGGGCTAAGAGCGGTCGGGTTCGGGCGCGGCCGGGGTCACTCTGGTGGGTGTGGGGGGGCGTCGGCGCGGCGCTGCTTTCGTTTGGCGACGAGCCGCTTCATCACGGCGGCGGTGGTTCTTGGCAGCAGCAGGGACAGCGGGAGCCCGAGGCGGGCGCCGGGATCGGTCCAGACTTCGGGGCGAGGCTTTTTGAGGCAGCGGACGATGGCGTCGGCGACGCGGGCGGGCGGCTGCATGAAGCGGTCGGAGCCGCCGGTGAGCTTGAGCCCGCCGGAGCGTTTGGCGGCTTTGTCGAAGAACTCGGTTTTGGTGCCGACGGGGTGGACGGTGGAGCAGCGGACGCCGGTGCCGTCGAGTTCGACGTTGAGGGCTTGGCCGAGGTGGTGCTGGGCGGCTTTGGTGGCGGAGTACATCGCGTAGTGGGGGACGGGGCGGAGGGCGAGGCAGCTCGAGCAGATGAGCAGGTGGCCCTGGCGCTGGTCGAGCATGGTGGGTGCGGCGGCGTGGAGGACGGCGAGGGTGCCGAAGAAGTTGGTCTCGAACATGTCGCGGGCTCGTTCGAGGGGGGTGTCGAGGACGGCTCGTTCTTCGCCGAAGCCGGCGTTGGCGAAGGCGGCGTAGATGGGGCCGTGGTGTTCGTTTGCTTCGCGGACGAAGGTCTCGCAGGAGGTTTGGTCGGTGACGTCGAGGTGGTGGATGGAGGGTGAGCCGCCGTGGGCGCGGACGCGGTCGGCGGCTTGTTCGAGCTTGTCTCGTCGCCGGGCGCCGAGAGCGACGGGCATGCCGGCTTTCGCGCAGGCGAGGGCGGTGGCGAGCCCGATGCCGGACGACGCGCCGGCGATGGCGATAGGGCGGTCGGTGAGGTCGATGGGCATGGGCGAGGGTATTGGGCCGGGGTTGCGAGGCGGAGTGTTGGAGCGGGCGGCGCGTGCGCTCACGCGGTCTTGCGGGCGAGGAGGGCGCGGAGCTCGGGGGCTCTTCGGTTGAGCAGGAGGTAGGTGATGGCGCCGAGGGTGACGGCGGCGGCGAGGCGGGCGGCGTGGGCCCACCACGTCTCGGCGGGGAAGAAGAAGAGGCAGGCGGCGACGGGGACGCACATGGCGGCGGTGGTGAGGGCGGGGCGGGTGAAGGCGCGGCCGGACAAGACGGGCGTGGTGAGCGCGGGAGCGGTTGCCCGGTTTTCGGCGTCGGTAGGACGGGCCAGGCGTTTGCGCAGGAGCAGGGCGAGAGCGGCGGTCTGGGCGAAGGCGGCGATGGCGGTGGCGGCGGCGAGCCCGGCTTCGCGGAGCGGCCAGATGAGGGTGAGGTTGAGCGCGAGGTTGAGCCCGAGCATGGCGAGGCTGACGCGCATGGGGGTTCGGGTGTCGCCGCGGGCGTAGAAGGCTCGGGTGAGGATCTGGTTGAGGCTGTAGGCGGCGACGCCGAGGGCGTAGCAGCGGAGGACGGTGGTGGCGCGGTCGACGCCGTCGTCAGAGAAGCCGGTGGAGCCGCCGGAGAAGAGGACGGCGGTGAGGTCTTGGGCGATGAGGGCGAGCCCGGCGGCGGCGGGCAGGGCGATGAAGACGCTGA
Organism: Planctomycetota bacterium; assembly: GCA_039815285.1. Classification (GTDB taxonomy): domain Bacteria; phylum Planctomycetota; class Phycisphaerae; order Phycisphaerales; family UBA1924; genus JBCBZP01. The sequence goes on along the minus strand of JBCBZP010000014.1, from coordinate 40,402 downwards.
GGCGGATGCCTCGGGCGAGAGTGTCGGCGAAGCGTCGGTCGTTGTGGGCGTCTTTGGAGAGCGCGGGGAAGGCGACGGTGGCGACGGCGATGCCGAAGACGCCGAGGGGGAACTGGTAGAGGCGTTGGGTGAAGCTGAGGATGGCGTTGGACGCTTCGTCGAGGGGGAGGGGGGCGCCCAGGACGGTGTCGCCGAACCAGACGGGCGACATGGCGATGACGACGTCGATCGCGGTGGAGAGCTGGAGCGTGCCGAGGCCGACGAGGGCGGGGAGGAAGACGCGGCGGATCTCGGCGAGCGGCCCGCGGGCGCGGCTGGCGACGAAGGACCAGTTGACGCGGCGGCCGAGCTCGGCGAGGGCCCAGGCGGCCTGGATGACGCCGGCGAGGACGACGGCGGCGGTGACCCAGCGGGCGCCGGCTTCGGGCTCGGTGTCGGTGAGGAGGGCGGCGAGGCCGGCGGCGATGACGCAGGTGTTCAGAGCAATGGGCGAGGCGGCGGCGGGGAGGAAGCGGCCGTGGACCTGGAGCATGCCGCCGATGGTGGCGGCGGTGCAGACCAGGGGCATGAAGGGGGCGGCGAGCATGAGCAGCTCGAGGGAGAGGGTGCGTTCGTCGGCGGGGCCGGCGCTCTGCAGCCAGAGCCAGAGGGCGGCTTCGATCGCGAGGGTGAGCAGCGCGGTGATGAGGGCGAGGGCGGCGACGAGGACGCCGGCGAGGTCGTGTCGCTTGGGGTCGTCGTGCTCGACGAGCCGTGCGTAGACGGGGATGACGGCGGCGGAGAGGGCGCCCTCGCCGAAGAGACGCCGGAAGATGTTGGGCAGGGCGAAGGCGGCGTTGAAGGCGGAGCCGACGGCGGTGTCGCCGAAGACGCGGACGAGGATGAGGTCGCGGGCGAGGCCGAAGAGGCGGCTGATGAGGGTGACGGCGGCGACAAGGCGCGCGGGGCGGGCGAGGTCGCGCTCTTCCGGTTCGGAGTGGTCCCGTTCGGCGTGGTCCGGGTCGGGGTGGTCCGGTTGGGGCTTGTCTTGATCGTGGGCCGCCACGGCGGTTCTATCGGTCCGATGCGGGCTGGGGCACGGCTTTCGCCTGGGAGGTCTTGGCAGAGACGGTCGCGGCGGGAAGGGGCTTCGCGGGACAGACGCGGCTGAGACCGGCGACGACGAGGGCGCCCAGGAGACAGCCGACGGTGTTGGCGGCGAGGTCGGCGGGGTCGAAGGTGCGGCCGAGGCCGGGGATGGCTTGGGCGGACTCGTCGACCCACGCGTAGGCGATGGCGTAGGCGAGCATGGCGGTTTGGGCTCTTGGGTCTTGCCAGAGCCAGCGATAGGGGCGGGCGAGGTTGAGCGCGACGGTGAAGAGGCCGAAGGCGGTGAAGTGGATCCAGAGGTCGGGGCGTGGGACGGGGCCGGTGATTTTGAGCCGTGGCCAGTGCGTGGCGGTGCTGAGGAGGATGGCGTAGGCGGCGAAGCCCGAGCGCCAGAGCCAGAGCGGGAGCGCGAGGCGCATCAGGTGGGCTGCTGGTGGGTGGGTTGCTGGTGGGGGGGGTGTGGATGGGGGGGTGGCATTGGTTGGGCTTCGTCGGGCGTTGTTTGAGGCGTTGGTAGAGAGGGGGCGATGATCGGTTTGGGATCGACGAGGCCTCGCCGTTCGAGCATGGCGTCCCACTCGGCGATGAGGGTGGCAGCGAGGGCGACGTAGTCCTTAGCGCCGGCGGCGTCGGGGGCGTACTCGAAGATGGTCTGGCCGTGGCTGGGGCACTCGGCGAGCTTGACGTTTCGGCGGACGGCGGGGCTGAGCACGCGGGCCCGGGACCAGGGGACGGGCTGCTCGCGCGAGGCGTCGAAGAACTCTTTGAGATCGGCGAGGACTTCCTGTGCGAGTGTGGTCTGCGGCTCGTGCATGCAGACGGCGACGCCGAGCACGCGGAGCTTGTCGTTGAGGCGGGCCTGGACGACGCGGACGGTCTCGAGCAGCTTGCTGACGCCCTGGAGCGCGAGGAAGTGGGGCTGCATGGGGATGACGACCTCGCGGGCGGCGGCGAGGGCGTTGAGCGTGAGCAGGCCGAGCGAGGGGGGGCAGTCGATGATGACGAACTCGTACCGGCCGTCGGCGTCGGCGAGTGCGTCGCGGAGGCGGTGGTTCCGGTCGCTCTCGGCGGCGAGCTCGGGCTCGATGGAGGCGAGATCGGTGTGGGCCGGGAGGACGCTGAGGTTTTCTGAGCGGTCGATCGCGGCGTCTTGGACGGTGGTCTCGCGGGCGAGGACTTCGAGGACACCCGGGTGGTCGGCGTCGGGGTCGATGCCGAGGTGGATGGTGGCGTGGGCCTGGGGGTCGAGGTCGGCGAGGAGGGTGGGTCGCCCGGCGCGGGCGAGGGCGTGGGCGATATGGACGGCGGTGGTGGTCTTGCCGACGCCGCCCTTCTGGTTCATGAGTGCGATGGCGCGGACGGGGCGTGCGTCGGGCATGGGCGAGTTTAGCGAGCGCCGGCCCGGGTTAGCCGGCGGCCTGGGCGCGGGCGGGGTCATCGGTGAGATCGGCGGAAGAAGCGGGGGCGGGCTTGGTCGCCTCAGCGCGCGGCGCGCTGGTGCGGCGGGCGGGAGCGGACTTTTTGGTGCGTTTGGCTTCGAACTCGCGGGTCTGCTCGTCGATCTGGTTCTTGCGGGCGATCTTGATGGCGATGACCCCGATGTAGGCGACGGCGATGGTGGCGAGGACATAGACGATGCGGGCGCGGGCGAAGCCGCTGATAGTGCCCAGGACGGCGAAAGTGACGCCGATGCCGTAGAGGGCGGTGACGGCGCCCTTGACGCCGAGTGCTCTTTTGAGCATGTGGTGGAGGTGGTTGGCGTCGGCGTCGGACATCTTCTTGCCGGACATCTTGCGGCGGATGATGGCGAGGCCCGTGTCGATGATGGGGATGGCGTAGATGATGCCGCCGGCGACGACGAGGTGTGTGAGCCCGGTGTCTCCGAGGCTGAGGATGGTGACGACAGAGATGTAGCCGAGGAGCATGGACCCGGCGTCGCCGAGGAAGATGGTGGCGGGGTTGAAGTTGTGGGGGAGGAAGCCGAGGCAGGCTCCGAGGGTCGCCATGGCGAGGATGATGCGCTGCGAGTCTCGGACGCCGTCGTCTTGGACGGCCAGGTCGAGGGCGAGAACGAGGAGCCCGCACATGGCGATGGCGGTGACGCCGGTGAGGAGCCCGTCGAGCCCGTCGATAAGGTTGGAGGCGTTGCACCCACCGATGACGCCGATGGCGATGATGGCGGCGCCGGACCAGTAGACGACGTCGAACTCGACGACGCTTCCGAAGACGGGGATCGCCTGGGGGAGGGTGAGGGTGAGGACGGTGTCCCAGCCGACGAGGTTGAAGGCGGGGACGATGAGCCCTTCGGCGACGTGGACGCCGACGTTCTCGTAGGCGAGGGCGGCGGCGGCGAAGAGCTGGCCGGCGATCTTGAGCCTGGGGCTGATGCCGATGATGTCGTCGAGCAGGCCGAGCATCATGATGATCGTGGCGCCGAGCAGGATCGAGACGGGCACCATGCGTTCGAGCGGCACGTTGGCGTGCTCGGAGGGGTGCCAGTCGATGAGGATGTTGAGGCGCGTCGCGATGATGGAGTAGAGGATGCCGACCATGAGCCCGAGGTAGACGGCGACGCCGCCCATGTAGGCGATGGGGATGCGGTGCTGTTTGCGCGGGTCGGAGGGCCGGTCGACGATGCCGTTGGCAACGGCTAGCCGACGGAGGAACGGGGTGGAGAGCATGGCGACGACGAAGGCGACCATGAAGACGCCGACGTAGCTGTGCAAGACCGAAATCATGGTCAGCCCGCCAGGTGGGTTCGCAACGGGCGCAAGCGTATCGGCCGCGGCCGTGGCGGCTGAGAGGAGGCCCTCGGTCGGCGGGGCGATCATGGCGGGGAAGGCCGCCGGCGTCATCACGTCTCCAGTCTGATGTCGTCGGCCCTGGGATGTTCGGCGGCCGGCTGTGGGTCCGTCGGCGCGCCCCGGGCGGCGAGCCAAGCGGCAACGTTGTCGATCGTCTCTTCGAGTTTACGCGACGGGGCATACCCGATCAGCCGCTCGGCGAGGGTGAGATCGGGGCGGCGTTTGGCAAGGTCTTCGAAGCCCCGTGCGTACGCATCGGCATACGGCACAAGAACGGATCGGGAAGACGAGCGTGTCCGTTCGATGACGATCTGTGCGAGCCGGGCAATGGTTATCGGGCTTTGTGAACCGATGTTGACGGCCCGGCCGTGGGCGTCGGGTGAGCTGAGCAGCCTGGGGAGCGCGGGCACCACGTCGCGGACATCCGCGAAGCACCGGGATTGTGAGCCGTCGCCGAACACTCGGAGCGGCTCACCGGCGAGGGCTGCTGCAACGAACCGCGGCACGACCATGCCGTAGTCGCCGCGTTGCCGGGGCCCGATGGTGTTGAAGAAGCGCACGGCGACCGCGGGCGCGTCGTGCTGCCGCGCCGTTTCAAGGACGAGGTACTCGTCGAGCGCTTTGCTGATTGCGTATGACCACCGGGTGACGCTGGTCGGCCCGTAGAGGACGTCGTCGGACTCGCTGAAGACAGCGCCGGTGCCCTTGCCGTAGACCTCCGAGCTTGAGGCGAGGAGGAGCGAGGCCGCGGTGCCACCCGGCGCTGTTCGGAGGGCGGCACTGGCGACGGCGGCGGTGAGCCCGACGTTGGTCTCGATCGATCCGACAGGGTCGCGCAGGACCAGCTCGACGCCGACGGCGGCGGCAAGGTGGTAGACCTCATCGAAGGGGCCGAGGGGGCGACCGTCTCCGATGTTCTTGAGCTGCTCGGCGGCGTCTGCGTGGACGAAGGTCAGCCGTGGGTGGTCGCGGACCGCGCCGAGGTTCTCGCGGCGGCCCGTCGACAGATCGTCGATGACGGTCACAGCGCGGCCGAGCCCGAGCAGGTGCTCGACGAGGTGCGATCCGATGAATCCGGCGCCGCCCGTGACAAGGCATCTCGGGGTGTACTGGTCGTCGTTCACCGCCGGTCTCCTGGGTGAGCTCATAGGGGGTGGGCTCTCAGGGTGGGCTCTCGGGGCGGGCTCTCGGGAGGGAGCGCTTTCTCAGGCGGCGTCGGCCTCGGGCTTCGCCGGGCGGCTCTGGTACTCGTGGGTGCGCTGCATGTTTTCCTTGAAGTAGCCGCCGGCGGAGGCGCGGACGGCGTTGACGACGACGCCGAGGAACTCGCACTTCGCTTCGACGAGGTTGTTCTTCAGCCGCGCGACCATGCCGCGCTTCTCGTTGAAAGCCCGCGCGACCAGGATGCTGGCGTCGCAACGGTTGGCAAGCCCGTTGGCGTCACCCGAAACGATCGCGGGCGCGACATCGAGGAGGACGATGTCGTAGCGATCCCGGACGCTCGTGAGCAGCTCGTCGACTCGTGGCGAAGCGGTGCTCTCGAAGGCGCGGTTGGCGGGTGATCCTGCGGGCAGGAAGTGGACGTTGGGGGTTTGCGTCTGGCGGACGGCCTCGTCGAGCGTGACGGCACCGACGATGATGTCGGCAAGACCCGGGCCTTCGGAGTCTTGGTAGATGTTGTGCAGGTTCGGGCGTCGCGTGTTGGCGTCGATGACCAGGACGCTCATCTCGGTGCGGCCGCACGCTTCGGCGAGGTTGGCGATGAGTGTCGTCGAGCCCGAGTTCGGCGTGGACGGGACGACGAGGACGGTCTTGTGTCCCTGCTGAAGGCAGCGCTTGAGAAGGGGGGCGCGGAGCTGCCGGATCGCCTCGGCGAAGACGCCGTTTGGGTGGTCCCGGAAAGCGGTTTCGGGGCGTGCGGGCCGCGAGGGGTCCTCGGCCGTGTCGGGGATCACCCCGAGCACGCGGGTCCGGGGGATCATCGCGATGTCGGCGGGGCCCTTGACGCGTTGGTCTGTGATCTCCTTGAGAACGATGAGACCGCCGACAAGACCGATGACGAGCACAAGAGAGACCGCGACGGTCGGGATGAGCTGCGGGAAGGACGGCTGGCTGGGGAACGACGCGCTCTGAACACGGCTGATCCGCGCGACGCTGCCGGCGTTGACGAGTTCCTGGAGCTCGGCGCTCGTGGCCTGGAGCGTGGCGAGCTGCTGCTGAAGGGACACGATGCCGCGGTCGATGTCCTCGACCTCCTGGATGATGTTTGTCAGGGCGTTGAGCTCGGCGCGGAGTGTCTCGATGCTGTCGAGCAGCTCCGCCTCGCGGGCTGTGATCTGACGGAGCAGGAGGCGGAGCTGGTCGATCTGCTGGTTGAACAGCAGGACCGACTCCTGCTCGCGAGTGCTGGCGAGCTCGTCCTCGAAGCCGCGGATTCGGGCCGAGAGGGCTTTGCGGTCGCGGTGGTTGGGCCCGAGGCCGAGGCGTTCGAGCTCGGCTTCGGCGGCTCGGGTCTGACGGATCTGGTTCTGGAGCTGGGCGACCTGTGGCTGCACCTCAACCTGAGCCAGGATGTCGTCCGGGTAGGTGATGCCCGACGGGCTGTTGAGCACGCGGACATATTCCTCGAGCTGGACTTCGGCAGAGGTTTTGGTCTGCTGGAGCTGCGTGAGCGCGAGCGTTTCAGCCCGCATCGCCTGGCCGGCCTGGCTTCCCGGGGCGTTGAGCTGGTCGATCTCGTTCTCTTCCACCAGTCTGCGTCGGCGACGCGCCTCGCTCTCGATCTCTCCGGTCACCCTCTGGATCGCGTTTCTGAGCTGGATGCGTCGTTCGGCGTAGGGCTGATTGGACTTTGCCTTCAGATCGGCGTCGTACACCTGATAAAGAAAGTCGCCGATCTGCTGGGCGGTGCGCGCGTCTGCTGCCGAGACGCTCAGGGCAATGAACGAGGTCTTATCGGACGGGCTTGCCTTCACCGAAGAATCGAGCTGCTTGACCGCTGCGGCAACATCGAGGCTGGTGCCCGTGAGAAAGGGCTCGTACCACTCGGGCAGAGCGGCACGCATGGCCGGGTTTTCGACCACGGCGGTGAGGATGCGCGGAGACGTCATGGTCTGGGCTTCGGTCGCCATGAGCCTCAGCAGGCGCTCATCATCCTCGAGCTGTCGGCTGACGTCCTCCAGCGATGTCTGGAGCGGTTCGACCTCGAAGATCGTGGTCGACGTGTACTGGGGTGCGATCTCGCGGAGGACGAAGAAGCCGCCGAGACCGAGCACCACGCCGACGATCCCGAAGGCAACGAGCAGCCAGAGATATTTCTGAAGGATTTTGAGCGGGTCGATGGCGGGGCCCGCGCCCCCCGTGCCGCCCCCGACCTGCCCGGTGGATTGTCCGGCGCCACCGTTCGTCATGCCGGAACCTTTCTAGAGCGGGCCTGGGGTTGTTGGGTTGTCTCAAGCGTTCGGCCGGTATTCATCGGAGCGATGCCTCGGCATCTTCAAAGCGTTCGGAGAGACGTTCTGCCGCATCCGCATCCTGCCGGACGAGCGTGCGCACTTCATTGAGCAGGTCGGACGCGCGGGTGCGATCGCCGGTTGCGTAGGTCGCCTTGGCCAGGTTGATCTTCACGCTTGCTTTATCGGCGGGCGTCGGGGCGAGCGTGAGGGCGAGTTCGAGAGTCTCGATCGCGATGCGAGGCTCGCCGGACAGAAGCTGAACCACACCGAGCGTGTCCACGATGTCCCACCTTTCCGGGGCGAGCTCGGCGGCACGCGAGGCCGGGTCGACCGCCTGCTGTGGCTGGTCGAGCTCGGTCGCAAGGAGGTAGGCTTTGTTATTCAGCAGGTCGGCGTTGTCGGGGTCGATCTCGAGCGTCTCGTTAATCCTGTCGACCGCGTCTTCGATGCGGCCGGCGCGGAAGAGCGCGGCCGACAGGGTGCCGAGGATACGCCGGCGCCGTGCGGTATCGACCTCACCGTCGATGAGCGACTCGAGCGAGGCGATGCCCTCCGAGCGCGTCTGTCCGTCGGCGAGCAGAACCTCGGCGCGGAAGACCCTCGCCCAGGCGTTGAGGCGGCCACGCTCGGCGAGCGTTTCGAGGTAGGCAACGGCCTCGTCCTGCGAACCCAGGATCTCGGGCAGCGCCCTGACCCAAGTCGAGAGCGCGGCGGTGTTGTCGCGGATGTCGTCGTACGCGATGTCGAGCTGTTGTCGAGCGCGGCCTGTATTTTCGGCGGCGACTTCGACCCGCGCCCGGAGTGTGGCCCGGGCCGCGGGCCGATCGTTCTCGTCGAGGGCGGGGTCTCTGAGCACCGCGAACGCTTCGGAAGTCTTGGGAGGCTGCTGGAGGATGAGCGAGCGGACGTAGCGATCGGCGAGCGCGATGGACTTTGCCTGTTCCCACGCTGATTCGTGGTACCTCGCGGCGATGCGGAACTCGTTGTTCCGAGCGAAGAGGTCTCCGGCGTTGGCCTTCAGGCGGATGTCGTTCGGCTGACGGATGAGCCCCTCATCGATGAGTTCGGTCGCGTCTTCGATCCGGTCGGCAGCGACGAAGCGTTGAGCGGCGGCGAGCCGGAGCCGGCTGTCGTCGGGGACGCTGTCAACGGCGGCCCTCATATCTTCGAAAGCGCCGATGGTGTCGCCGGACTCGAAGCGGATCGTGGCCCGGAGCCTGAGCGCGACGCTGGACGCGGGCGCGATGTCGAGCGCGGCGTCGAGGTCGGCCAGCGCGTCGTCGAGCTCGCCCTGGTTGACGCGCAGTTCGGCACGCTTGAGCAGCGCGAGCGGCTCGTCGGGGTACTCGGCGACCGTGGCGTCGAGCTGCTCGATCGCGTCGGCGGTGCGTCCCCGACCGGCGGCGATGTCGGCCGTGAGCAGGCGCGCCGAGACGGTCTGTGAAGACTCCTGGGGCACCCGGGCAAGCGTCTGCTGCGCGTCGTCGTAGCGGTTGAGGCGGACGTACGCCTCGGCCAAGCGGAGCAGCAGGCTGTCCTTGTTGAGCGAGCCCGCGTCCGAGGCTGTGTCGGCCAGTGAGCTGTAGATCTCGGCGGCCTCTTCGAACCGCCCCAGATCGAAGTACCGGGCGGCGAGCACGAGGTCGGCCTGCGGGTTGTCGGGGTCCTGGAAGCGGCGGGCCTGGCGGAGGGTGCTGAGTCCGGCGTTTGTATCGCCGAACTCGATCAGGAAACTGCCGAAGCGGATGTACGCGTCCGGGCCTTCGATCTCGGTGCCCCGATCGACCAGGAATGCGGCGAAGACGTCGCGTGCCTCATCGAGCTGGTTGCGCTGGGCGTACCAGCGAGCGTCGAGGGTGACGAGGTCGAGCGAGTCCTCGGTGGCGCGGAGTTCGTCGAGGCGGGAGCGTGCCTCGTCGTAGCGGCCGAGCTGCATCAGCAGCGCCACGATCTGGGTGCGGTTCTCGGTGTCGGAGGGGTCCGACTGCGAACGCTCGAGACGCTCGTCGAGCGCCATGGCACGGTCGCCGACTTCGCCTTCGAGCGTAAGCCAGCGTCGAACGAAGCGGGGGTCGTTCTGGCCCACGGGCCGTGAGGCCCGGGCGACCTCGAGCGCCTCGTTGAGCCGACCAGACCCGTAGAGCGCATCGAGGTACGGCAGGATGACCGACATGTCGTCGGGTCTGATGCGGTAGGCGCGTGCGAACGCGTCGATCGCGTCCTGTGCCCTGCCGCGGCGGGCGAGCACCTGCGCGAGCAGCCGGACGGTCCTGGCGCTGGTGCTGCCCTGCTCCTCGGCCGCGCGAAGCAGCCGCTCGGCTTCTTCAAAGTCCCCGCTGTTGAACGCGAGCCCCGCGCGGAACGTACGGCCCTCGGCGCCGTCCGCGTCGGCCCGCGAGAGCGGTTCGATGAGCGACTCGGCCGTGGCGGTGTCGCCGGCGGCGAGGGCGCGATCAAACTTGGTCGCGAGCAATTCGGAGTCGTTCGGGTTGAGACGGATCGCTTCTTCGAGCACCTCGTCGGCCCGGTCGGTCTCGCCGCTGACCGCGAGCACTCGGTAGATCTGCTTGGCTCTCGCCGCGTCAGAGAGGTCGGGGTTGGTGGTGATGGCTTCGATCAGCTCCTGGGTGGGGTCGTCGGAGGTGAGCAGGCTCATGAGGCGCCGCAAGCCGGCGTCGTCCGGGAAGAGGCGGAGGCCCTGCTCGACGACCGCGATCGCGCCCTCAACGTCGTTCTGTTGCCGCAGGGCCTGCGCGAGCAGACGGCTGAATGCCGGGTTGCCGCACTCTTCGACGCTGCGTCGAAGGGCTTCGATATACGACGGGGTATCGCCGGCGTCGTTCGCGATCTGAGCCTGGATGCGGTACCCCTCGCAGGCGTCGGCGGGCGCGTTCTCACCCGTCAAGACCCCGAGCTGCCTGATCTCCTGCTTGAGCGGTTCGGAGTCCGGGTTTAGCGAGCTCGCTCGGCGGAGCCACTCGGCAGCGCTGGTGTAGTCCTTGAGTTCCCGCTCGATTCTTGAGAGCTGGATGAGCGTGACGAAGTTGAACGGCTCAAGCTCGTATGCCTGTTCAAACGCGTCACGGGCGGCTCCGGTATTCCCGAGCTCGCTGAGCACCAGCCCGCTGAGGCGGAGGGCTTCGGCGTTGGGCTGCTGCGCGGCCCCGTTGTACCTCTTGAGGATGCGGTCCGCTTCAGCGAACCGTTTTTCGGCGACCGCGAGCTTGGCATTGACCAGCAGCAGTTGGCTATCGCTCTCGAGCCGCTTGCTTGCGAGGTCGTCGCGGAGGCGCTTGGCTTCGTTCAGCAGCGCGTCCTTCTCCGGACCCTCGAGGCTTGATGCTTCCCACCGCTCGATCGCGAGCGTGGCCCGCCGGTACTCGGCGAACGGACGTGTTCGGAAGCGCAGAACGCCCTCGTAGTTGATAGGCGGGTCCGGCAGAGAGGCTACCTGCTCGAACGCCTCCATGGCGTCGTCGCGGCGTCTGGCGAGGGCGAGGAACCCCGCCCGGTTGAGCAGCGTGAGTGAGGTCTCGGGGTTGTTTTGGGCCGCGAGGTCCCAGATGGGTGCGGCGACCTCGGGCCAAGAGCTCGGCGCGAAGCGTTGGGCGAGCAGCATGATCCTCTGAGCGGTGTCCCCGTCGACCTGCTGCGCGAGTTCGCCACCGAGGCGGGCGACGAGATCGTCGAAGTCGGGCCGAATGACGTCGAGCGCGTCGGTCCTTTGAGCGATCAGTTCGGCGGCGGGGATATCGAGGTCAACCGCGCGAAGGGTTCGCTCGGCGCGGTCAACAAGATCGAGCGTGAGCGCGGCGGCGTCGCTTGGGTTGGCTCGGATGAAACCTTCAAGGACAGCGGTGGCGTCGTCGGCGTGCGCGCGGGCTTGCTCAGATTGTCGGGCGAGATCGGCACGGTCGCGGAGTGCCGAGTGGTAGAGGAAGAGCTGCTCGGCGACATCGAAGCGGTCGGGCCGGGCGGCGAGCGCGACCTCAAGGTCTTCGCGCGCGAGCGCCTCACGGCTCTCGGGCAGGGTGATGCCGCTGTCGATGAGCTTGGTAAGCGAGGCGCCGCGGTACCAGCGGAGGAACTCGCTGTCGGGCGAGCCCTCCTGACCCGCGAGGGAGAACTGGCCGAGCACGTTGGTGACCTCGGTAACGAAGAGCTCTTCCTGCTGCTGGTTGACGAAACCCTGGAGCCGGTTCCGGTACACGTCGAGGTACCGGGCGTGCGCCTCGGCGTCGGTCTGCTTGACGCTGGCGATGGTCCGAAGGGCGGCGTAGTACTTCTCAAGAAAAAGCTGCTCGTACTCGAGCTCGTTCTCGGGCTCGACCCTCTGATACGCTTCGAGCCAAGACTCCAGGTAGTCTAAGTTGTCCTGGTCGCGGTAGACGGCGCTGCCCCACGCGCTGGCGGCGCGGCGCCACTCGTCCTCGGCCTCGTACTGGCGGGCGAGGCCGGCATAGTCCTCGGCGGACTTCACAACAACGTAGAACACTGCACCGGCAATGGCGGCGAACAGCGTCAGCAGGGCGGCGGAGAGGATGATCACAAACTTGACGTTGACCCGGCCAGTCATGCCGCTGTTCCTTCTCGTTGCTCGGGGCACTCCGCCTGGACGTTGCCCGTGTTCCGGTCTGCTTCGCGGGTCTCTTCACGCGTCTTCTCTTCACGCGTCTTCGGGGCGAACAACAGAAGGCCGGTGATGCTCCGCGGCGTCCTTTGGCCCCGTCAGCCTTCCGCCGCAGGAGGGTAGCGTCCCTCGATCACGTCAACCCAGTTGGGGACGCAGAGCATGATGTCCCCGAGCAGATCGTCGAGGAGATCCGCGGCATCCACCGCGAGGTCTTCGGCGGTGCCCCCGGTGAACGAGGTGAACTGGATCTTGGCGTAATAGGCATAGTCGTTGTCGAGCTCGAAGGCGAGCAGGCGGACACCCTCGGCGCTGGCGACGGTGCCGCCGTTGGCGATGAAAAAATAGCCGGAGTGGAACGAAGCCCCGTTCTCTGAAACGAACTCCGTGACGCGGAGCTTCATGTCCTGAGGGTCGAAGGGGAGCACGACGCGCACGCCGGGGTAGTTCGAGTACCGCCGGTCGCCGGTGCGTGTGGTGAATACTCGGCCCTCAAGGCCCTCGGGTGGTTCCTTAAACGCCCGCCAGTCGGACCGGTCGAGCGGGAGCGGGATCTCGACGCTGCGTGAGCCGATCTGGAGTCCGCCGCCGACGAAGCAGCGCTCGGGGACGTGCGGGACGGTGTCGATCTGACCCGTGTAATACGCGGCGTGCAGCTCGATCACACGAGAGGGGTCGTCCTTCGAGCGGAAGGTTCGGGAGAGGTAGTTCTCGGTACCGAGTTCCTTGACGATCTCGGCGGACTCGATCTTGTCGCGCCCGACCTGCTCCCAGCCGTGGGTCTCGGTGGGCAGCAAGGAAGCGAACTGGCGGCCCTCGGGCGCGTAGATGGGGCTCTTTGTCAGGTGGATCTGGTAGGCCGAGATCGCGCTGCGGAAGCCGAGCGCGGCGCTGGCGAACGCGACAATCGCGACGACGGTGGCGGGCTTGAAGAGCTTGACCGGCGCGGTGCTCGTCGCCGCGGCGGGCGGCGGTGAGGGCTTCGAGCCGTCTTCGCGCATGATCTGATTGAGGATCCACACAACGCCCATGAACAGGCCGAGCGATGGGAACAGCAGCAGTGTGCCGATGAACGTGTGCGCTTCACCCGACGCGAGCTTGGGGTCGAAGAGTGTCGCGAGGCCCAAGGCGGCGACGCGGACGACGTTCATGAGCAGCGCGACGGGCGGCGCGAGCAGCAGCAGAAGCACCCGCTGCCACCAGAGCTTGCAGGACAGCAAGGCAACGGCCCCCGCGAGCGCGAGGAAGGCGACCACCATGCGCATGCCGCTGCAGGCTTCGGCGACGTTGAGCGGGTAAGCGTCTCCCGCGGCGTTGATTACCGTGAGGGTGTTGCCGCTGACGTCGACCGTGAACCCCGTGACCGCACCGATGATGCTGAGCATGACCCAGGCGCCCTGGCTCGCGAGCTGCTGGAGCGGCCAGGTGATCTTGAGCATCACCGCCTGGCTGATCGTGATGCCCATCACCAGATAGGCGATCGCAGGGAAGACGCGTCGCATGACGGCCGGCCCGAAGACGAGCAGCACCACGCCGAAGAGGCTGATCAGGATGCTGAAGCCCTGGAACATGTGGTTGCGGACGCCGACAACACCAAAGATGTAAGAGACGACGCCGAACAGAGTGGGGGCGAGCCCGGGCCAGTACACGCCGACGTGAACGCGTGCGAGCTCGCCGCGCCGCTGCCAGATAAGGAACCCGGCGATAATCGGCACCAGGTACGCGTGGCCCCAATCTTCGATGGCGTCAAAGCTGTGGCTGTGCTGCCTGACAAACCAGCGGTAGAACAACGCGAGAAAAGAGAGGACGAGGGCCGTCACCGCCGCGATATCCCACGGGGTGCGGCGGAGGCGGTTTCGGGTTCCGGAAGGCGTCCTGCCAAGGCCGACTGCTTGTCCGGCGTCCAGACTCGTCACGCTCGGCTCCGGCTGGAAAAGAAGCCACCCTGGCGGCTGGTGGAACTCCAGAGCCACGGCCGGAGCGTTGTTCGGCTTTCTAGGGCATGCGACACGTATATTTCCTCAGATCCTTACCGTGCTGTAAGACGTGCGATGCGGCATGCTTTATTCAACCTCGTTGACAACGAACTCGAGGAAAAACTCAACAGACGACTCCCTCAAAGGATTGTATACCAGGAGACGCTCTGTACCGGACGCTGGCCGGTTCGATAGTATTTTGTTCGGTATGCGATGGTCCTCGTCTTAGAAGAGTGTGAAGAGGCCCTGGCTTTCGGGGCTCCCGATGCCGGGAGGCGCGCCGAAGACATCGTTGCCGAAGTTGCGATCGAGGAGGAAGCCGAAGCCGTAGCTCGCGCGGAAGCCGCCGCGTGCGACGGCCAGGGGGAATGCCCAGAAGTTGGTCCCCACGTTCACGCGGTCGTTCGGGCGGAGGAAGATATCCGGCTGGGTCTGCTCGGCGATCGCGCGGAGGTTGAGCCTGATCGTGGCTTGCCGGTCGCCACCGATCATGCGGGTGAGATCAACGCGTTCGGGGATCGCGAGCCCGGTGAGCCCGCCGGCGGCATCGACGGCTCGGAGCAGCGTGAGGTCGCGGGCCAGGCCGAACGCGCCGGGCCGGGCGACGAACCCGGCCATGTAAATCTGCCCCTGTGCGGCAGGTGGGATCCTGATGATGTCGCCGGCTCGGATGACGATGTTGACTCGTGCGTCGCCCGCGAGCAGGCGGTCGGTGGGGATACCGATGACGCGCTGTGTCACAAGTCCGCCGAGCTGGTCGTCTGTGAGCCCCGGGCCCGCTTCGGGCAGCCCTTGCGTCCCGTTGGCGCTGACCCGGACCCAGCGACCATCGAGGAACACCCAGTTGCCGGCCGGCAGGCTCCCGTCGGGCGGGGCGGTCGCGTTCTCGATCAGGTCAACACGCGGCTGGTTTTCCCCGGGCTGTTCGGGGTGGGCCTGAGGGGTTCCCGGCCCGCCGGTCCTTGCCAAGAAGACCGCCGGACTGGGCTGCTCGGAGTCGAGCAGATCGTCGATCAGATCGATGAGTTCGTTGCCGTCCTCGGGTTGGCGGGCGGGCTTCGCGTCGGGCGATCTCTGCCGGAGGCCCGTTCGGTCGGTGGCTTGGCGGGTCAGCGGCTGCTGACGTATCACGTAGATTTCGCGGGCGGTCTCGTCGATGCCGCCCGCGGCGGCAACCGCGTCGAGGAGGCGCAGATTGGGCCGCGATAGCTGGTAGGGCCCGGGGGCCGCGACGGCGCCGAGCATGGTGTAGGTTGCTTCCTGGGCCGAGAGGAACTCAACAGTCACCTGGGGATCCACGACGAGGTCCTCGTCTTGGATGAGTTGCACGACGGCCTGTTCGAGCTCGAGCACGGTGAGCCCGTCGGCGTAGACACGCCCGATGCCGGGGAGCTCGAGGAAGCCCGTGTTGAGGATGCGGCGCTGGAAAGGCGTCTGCGATCCGCGGACGGGCAGGTCGAAGACGGTGATGATCACGACGTCGCCGCTGCGGACGGCGAACTCGGTCGACTCGGGGATGAGGTCCTCGGGCTGGATCTCTTCGATATCGAGGATTTGGTCGTTGTTGGGCTCGATCGCGCTGATGCGGCTCAGGATCGGGACGGTGGTAGGTGTCCGCTCCCAACGTCCGATCACGCTCGGGTCGAAATAAGAGCCGACCTCGCAGCCCGCGAGCGCGGCGACGGCCGGTATCGCGAGGACAAGTTTGATCCAGGCCGACGATCGCCGGCCAGCGGGCATTGTGCGCACGTCTCACACTCCGGTGAGGCCGGGCGCCAAGCCCGGCGGGTTGCCTCTGAGCCGCTCAGCGTAGCAAGCGACCGATGAGTGGACATTGTTAGACAGGTTGACCGTCCATCTCTCACTCTTTCGGCGATCGGCAGGATCGGACGCCGGCGTGAGCGGTTCCGAAGGCGTTCGATAAAGGATGGCTTTGCGACTGAAAGATCCGCGCAGGTGCTGCGCTTCGGCGGCGATCAAGCCGACTCTACAATGAGACTATGACGCAGACTCCGGCAACCGATCGGCCGGCCGCTTCGCGGGCCGGATCTTCAGCGGCGCTCGCGCGGCACCCGCGGCCGCTCGGCGGCGACCCGGTCAAGACGCTGAAGCAGCCGGTGGTCAGCCTGACGGGCATGGTGATCAACAACCAGCCGGGGCAGCAGCTCTCGGACAAGAAGAAGCCGTCGTGGCTGAAGGCGAAAGTGCCGGGCGGGAAGGCGTACCACGAGCTGCGCCAGAATGTCGAGGGGCACGGGCTGCACACGGTCTGCCAGGAGGCCGGCTGCCCGAACATGGGCGAGTGCTGGTCGCGCGGCGTGGCGACGATCATGATCCTCGGCGACACCTGCACGCGCTCGTGCGGGTTCTGCAACGTGAAGTCCGGTCGGCCGGTCGAGCTGGACCGCGACGAGCCCCGGCGGGTGGCCGAGTCGCTGAGCCTGATGAAGCTCAAGCACGTAGTGGTGACGTCGGTCAACCGCGACGAGCTGCCCGACGGGGGCGCGGGGATCTGGGCGGAGACGATCATCCGGGCGAAGGAGGCGTGCCCGGACATGTCGATCGAGGTGCTCACGCCCGATTTCATGGGCAACTGGGCGGCGCTGCAGATGGTGATCGACGCGCAGCCGCACATCATCAATCACAACATCGAGTGCGTGAAGCGGATGTACCCGGCGGTGCGCCCGTCGGCGCGGTACGAGCGGTCGATCGAGTTCCTGCGGCGTTGCAAGGAGCAGGGCGTGGTCGCGAAGACCGGCATCATGGTCGGCATCGGCGAGAAGGACGAGGAGGTCATCGACCTGATGGCCGAGGTGATCGAGGAGACCGCCAAGCACGACGGCCCGCGCGACGCGCGTGATACAGGCCGAGATGATCCGGGCCGCGGCGACCCGATCGACATCCTGACGATCGGGCAGTACCTGCAGCCGACGCGGAACCACCTGCCGATCGACCGCTGGGTACACCCGGACACGTTCGCGATGTACGCGGAGAAGGGCCGGGAGCTCGGATGGAAGGTGGTCGAGTCGGGGCCGCTGGTGCGGTCGAGCTACCACGCGGACATGCAGGCGAACGCACTGACGTCGATCGAGGCCGAGCGTGCGGGCCGTGATGGCACGGACGGGGTTGGCCGCGTCAACGAGCTGATCCGCGGGGCCGACGCCGGTCGGTCGGCGGGCCGGTCGGCGGCCCGGTCGGCGGCCCGGTCGGCGGGCTGAGCCCGCGATGGACCGGGTCACGCTCGACGCCCTGATCGGACTCATCGAGTACAAGGACGCTTCGACCGCGGCGCACACGTGGCGGGTGGTGCTGTACTCGCTGGCTGTGTCGGATCGGCTGCGCGTGCCCGATGAGATCAAGGCGCGGGTCGCGCTGGCCGCGGCGCTCCACGACGTGGGGAAGATCGACGTGCCGAGCGCGGTGCTCCGCAAGCCCGGGCCGCTGACCGACGCAGAGTTCGCCCAGATCCGCCGGCACCCGGTCGACGGGTACCGGCGGCTGCGATCGCTCGGCGAGAGCGACCCGCTCGTGCTCGACCTGGTGCGGTACCACCACGAGCGCTGGGACGGTGGCGGGTACCCGGACGGGCTCGCGGGTCGGGAGATCCCGCGGCCCGCGCGGCTGTTCGCGGTCATCGACACGTTCGATGCGCTCACGAGCCTGCGGCCCTACCGGCGCGAGGCGGGGCCCGGGGCCGCGCCGCGGGCGATCGAGATCATCCACGAGGGCGTGGGCACCCAGTACGACCCGCGGGCGGTCGAGATCTTCAGCGACCTGCACGAGTCGGGCGAGCTCGAGTGGATCCTCAACTACTACAACACGCCGGGCGAGATGAGCGAGCTCGGCGGGCGGACCGAGGCGGTCGACGACGGGCTCCGCGGCGACGCCGCATCGCTCGGTCGGGCCGACGAGCGGACGCCGGATCGGTCGAGCCTGAGGCGGGACGGGCTCGACGATCGGCGCTGAGCCGGCCGGGCCTCGAGCACCCGGCGATTGGGGGTTCAGGCGAGGCCCGCGCCCTTGAGCAGTCGATCGGCGAGCGTGTCGGGTACCGGCATGACGCTCAGGCGCGGCTGCCGGACGAGCTCGAAGTCTTGGAACGCGGCGTCCTGCTTCACGTCGGCCAGCGTGAGCCGGTCGGGTGCGGCTCGGTCCGGCGCGAGGTCGACGAGGACGAACTTGGGCTCGCCCGACGCGAGGGTCTGCGGCTTGTCGGGGTCGGGGTACGCACCCTTGACGACCTTGGCGGTGCCGGCGATGCGGCGCTCGCCGCCCGTGTGATAGATGAACGCGCGGTCGCCCTTGGCCATCGCCCGCATGTATTTCTGGGCGGCGGGGTTGGTGACGCCGTCCCAGGGCTCGCGTTTGGCGCGGACGAGGTCGTCGTACGAAAACTCGTCGGGCTCGGTTTTGAGGAGGTACCAGGTCATGCGGGTTCCCGGGGGGGATGGCAAGGGGCGTGCGGGGTTGGCGCGTGGGGCCGGGCGCGATCGGGTTCTCGGTCCAAAACGACCGCGGGCCCGGATGGTGCCGGGCCCGCTTGGACGATTGTTCGCGAGCGATCAGCCGGCGGAGGCGACTTCCTCGACCTCGGTGTTGATCTCGGCGTCGGCCGTGGCCTCGGCATCGCAGGGGGCGTCGCATGACTCGGCCTTGTCGGCGGTGCACTCGGACTCGCACGACTCGGCGGCCGAATCCGTGGTGTTCGTCGCGGACACGAGCGTGACGTTGGCCGCGTCGGCGGTGCACTCGGTCTCGCATGACTCGGCCTTGTCGGCGGAGCACTCGGACTCGCACGACTCGGCGGCGTTCTCGGCCGACACGT
Source organism: Planctomycetota bacterium (assembly GCA_039815285.1). Taxonomy (GTDB): domain Bacteria; phylum Planctomycetota; class Phycisphaerae; order Phycisphaerales; family UBA1924; genus JBCBZP01. The sequence continues at coordinate 21,623 of JBCBZP010000014.1, read as the reverse complement.
TCTCGGCCGACACAAGCACTGCCTCGGCCTTGCTGGACATCGAGCAGCAGCTTGAGCCTTCCTTGGTGGCGGCTTCGGCGGCGACGAGCACGGCGTCGGTTTCCGTCGAGCAGGCGCCCGTCGAACACTCGCCGCCTGACATCATTGAGAAGCCGGCAACACCGACGCCCGCAGCAGCGGCGACGGACAGAATGGTGGTGACGAGACTTGAGCCGGTTCGGATCATGCTAGGTTCCCTTCGGATTCACTGAGGTATTGTCAACGGCAAGGTTGTTCTGTGACGGATCATTGTACAGCTGTCATCGGGTAAACGGTCGTTCGCCGTGGTGAGTAATGGCAACCAATGTGGCCCTGTGGTTATTTCACTCGCAAAAAAATTTCATGCGCCAGTCGCACTCAGAACGTGTAACCATTCAGCGGACTGGTCCCTGAGGGGTAGCCGGTTACGAGATCCTGGCTGACAGCAATACGGACGCAGGCTCATCGATGGTGACCGCGACGATCGCGATGCGCTTCGGGAGTGCTTCGACGGTGAAGCCGACCTGGCTGCTGGACAGCCCGTCACCCGGCGTCAGTCGGGCGATGGTCGAGCTGATCGTGCCGTCTTCTCCGAGCTCGACGAGCATGAGTTGCTCAGACGGGCTGGTGATTGGCAGGTTGCGGAACGCCAGGGTGCCACGCCCGGTCGAGGGCTCGAAGATGATCATCGCTCGGGCATCGCCGACGCGGTCGGCAGGCGAGTGTTGCTCGAACGCGACCCGAACGGCGTCCGGCGAGAGGAGTTGTTCGGCGAAGAGCCCGCCGAGTTTGGTGGTCACGTTCAAGGTGTCCTGCGTGAAGGTTTGAGCGCTGATGTCTTCGATCTGGCGGCTCAGGAGCACGGTGCTTCCCGAGAACACGATGGTCGCGGCGCCGAGCGCGATAGCCGCGGCTCGCCAGATCGGTGTGACCCCGATGCGGCCGATAACAGATCGGCCGGCCGGCCCCGCGGCAGGATCGACGCCGGCGACAACGGAGCGGAAGGAAGCGATGTCAAGGTCGGAATGGAGGTCGGGGGCGAGCTCAGGAATAACACTCGTCGCAGCTGCAGGGCGGCCGGCTTCGGCGTTAACGCGGGCGATGACCTTCGCGCGCATATCGGCCGGGGGGCGGACGTCAGGAAGCAGCTCGTCGAAGTCGGCGAGCCTCGTTTGCTCAAGGCGAATCCGTGCTCGGACCCCGGGTGAGGCATTGTCAAAGGCCTTTGCAAACCGGTCGGACTCGTCCGGGTCGAGCACACCGAGAACATCAAGGGCAGCGTTTTGGAGAAGTTCTTGGTAGTTCATGCCGTTCGTCCTCTGGTATGTCTCTTGCGGGCTACGGCCCGGTGTTTCCGAGGTGTCTGGTTTTGTTCGGTTCAATGGCGGATTGTGCGGTACGTCTGGCACCTTCATCTCAGCGCCTCCTGAGCCTCGACACGTTCGCGTAGCCGAACCAGGGCGCGGCTGAGAGCGGACTTGATGGTTCCGATGGGTGTGTCGAGCTCGTCGGCGATCTGACGGAGTGTCTGGCCGCCGAGGTACGCCCGCACGACGACGATCTTCTGGAGCTCTGGGAGTGAGGCGATGCGGACCATAAGAGCTTCAAAGCGCTCGTTACGTTCAAGATCATCGCCCTCCGTGGGGCCGGCACCAGCGGGGGCGAGCTCTTCGGACAGCATGGAGGGCTTGATGCGTACCTGAGCGCGGCGGAGGCGATCAACGAGGTGTCTGCGGGTAATCAAAAGTACCCATGTCACTAACGCTGCCCGCGACGGGTCGTACCGTTCAGCGGTCTTCCAAAGGCGGATAAAGACCTCTTGAACAGCATCTTGCGCTTCTTCACGCGTCGGCAGCGCTTGGTAGGCCATGCGGTAGACGAGCGAGCCGAAGCGGTCATAAAGCTCGCCGATGGCGCCTTCCTTATTGGCTGCAACCCGCTCCATCAAGGCAAGGTCGAGACTGCTGTTGTTGCGTTGAACCAAAGTGTCCTCCGAAAAACAGACAAATCTTGTGCGCCAAGGCCGAAGAGGCTCCCGCTCGCCGTGGATAAAGCATCAGGATATCCGTACGTGTTCAACCAGCAAAGGATGCCCAAAGGTTTGAAAAGTCATTGCTTGTCTGCAGTGTGGCGAGAGGCATGCGTTCGCCAACACTTTGGCCTAAATTTGTTAGGTTTTTTGCCCTTGATCCCAGTGGGCTGCTTGCTTGACGGTGCAGGAATTGCTATCCTACGAGGCTGACGCGTGTTCAATGCAAATTTCTACTTATCGGAACTGGCGACTCGGACTAATCCTGTATCCTCAATCGTTCAGACTTGTGGAGGTGATGCGTTGAGCGTTGACCAGCGACAACCAGGATCGACCGAAAGAAGCATTCGGCCTCGCGCGATGCACAAGGGCTTTACGCTCGTTGACCTTCTCGTTTCACTGGGTGTTGTTGTACTGCTGATCGGCGTTTTACTTCCTGCACTCGCCGCGACACGGGAGGTTTCCTACCGCATCGTGTGCTCATCAAATGTGAGGCAGCTCGGGCTTGGGGTGGTGATGTACGCCGACGACAACCGTGGTCGAATGCCCCGGACCGTGTACGTATCGCCGGACCAACCTATCGATGATCTGTTCGCTGAAACAGTTACTGTGCGGCTTTCGAGCGAGTCGCCGCGTGCCTCTTTTATAATGAACAGCCCGGATCTATTGAAGCCAGATTTGAAGCCAGATTTGAAGCCAGATTCGATGTCTTCCGACCAAGAGATTTTCATCAAGCAGGGGTGGGACGGACTGGGGCTTTTGTTTTCGCTTGATTACTTGAGCGGGCCTGGTGTGTTCTACTGCCCATCACATCGAGGCGATGTCAAGCTCGAAACGTACGAGGCGCAGTGGAAGGGCTCACCTGGTTCGATCGTGTCGAGCTTCCAGTATCGGGGGGTCGGGCCGAACAGAACCGGAGATCTCTACCGCGTGCTTCCTCGGCAGTCATCGATCGTTGCAGATGCATTCCTGAACCCCACCGTGCCCAACCACCCTGATGGGCTGAACGTGCTGCGGGCTGACCTGGCGGTTTCCTGGCGGCCGGAGTCGTTGGCCAAGCTCAATGATTTGGCCGTGATGGCGAGGAACGGGGACGATCTGGATGAGAATTCCAACCAGCTCGGCGGGTTCATCTGGCACCTGCTTGACGGCCAAAGTTACGTTCCTCCTTACTAGCTTTCGCACGAATTTTTTCATTGCTTGGTTGGTCGCCTCTATTTATTTTATTATATAAAAGCCTTGACCCAAGGTGTCCATCCAACGCGTTCTGCTGCCCGCGCGGTCTGGCTGCTCACCTCTGGCTCTGCGGTGCTGCCCGGCATGTTTACGAAGCAGTACCAAGCAGCGATCGCGGTTTGATGAATACACTCGCGGCTCTTGCATTCTTGCATTCTTGCACGTCGCTTCGTCGAGCAGCTCTCATGCTACATCTTGTGATTACGGATACCCATTGCCCGCCTCCGACGCGGCCTAGCCTGACGGTCGTGAACGGGCCGACAAGCTCGGCGATGAGTCGAACGAGGAGTATTCATGCAGCGGTTCTTTGTCTGTGCAGGAGTGGGTGCTGTCTTTGGCGGAGCGCAGGCGCAGTCGATCGAAGCGGTTTCGAAGTACGTCGGCGTCGATCGGGCGGTGCTCGTTGAGGTCGGATTCGAAGGCAACGCGGGTCGGGTGCTGCTGATTGACCCCTCGAACGAGGTCGTGGCTGCGGCGGCCATCGACCCGGGTGAGGTAGACCTAGCTGAGTCGTTCCCACTGCTATGGGACCGGTGGGACGACGACGCGGTGCTCGGCTCGGTGATCGAAGAAGAACCCGAAGTGTTGTACGCGCAGCTCGAGGTCGACGGTGAGCGGGCGGGCTCGGCGCTGGTGCTTCAGCCGCTCCTGACGCCGGCGAGCGCTCAGAATACGCCGGGCGGTGTGGAGTTCTCTCCTCGGGTGTACGGGCGTGTGATCTACTCGGGCCTGCGCATCTACACGGAGACGCACGTCATCGTTGAGACGAGCGAGGGCACGCTGGAGTTCCAGATGCGCCCGGACGAGGCGCCGAACACGGTGTACTCGTTTCTCGAGCTCTCGGGCAATGGGTACTACGACGGCGTGATCTTTCACAGGATCCTGAACTCGGGTCAGTCGGGGCGGTTCGTGATCCAGGGCGGCGACCCGACCGGCACGGGCACGGGTGGGCCAGGTTTCTTCATCGATCTCGAAGACAGCGAGCTGCCGCATGACTTCGGCGTGATCTCGATGGCGAGGAGCGGCGACCCGGACTCGAACGGCTCGCAGTTCTTCGTGTGCCTGAGCCGCCCGGGGACGTCGTTTCTGGACGGTCGGTACACGGCGTTCGGGCGTGCGGTCGGCGGCGCGGAGGTGATCAACGCGATCGCCGAGACGCCGGTGGCGGCCGACGGCTCGGGCCGGCCTGACGACGCGCCGATGATCACGTCGACCAGGCTGATCCCGGCGCCGTCGCGTGGGTCGGCTCCGGCGCCGGTCACGAATCCGACAGACGCGGGCGAGGAATGAGACGTCGGTACCGCGCCGGTTGCGTGAGACGCGAAGTCTGAACGCACCGGTTGGTTAGAAGCGGACGCGGACGCCGAGCGAGAGCGACACGGTTGGGTCGGTGGTGAACTTGCTGACGCGGGTGGTGTCTGCTTCCTGGAACTCGATCTCGCGGTAGGGGAGCAGGTTGACGTCGAGGTTGATGCTGACGTTCTCGGCGGCCTGGATGTCGGCGCCGAGCCCAACGTTGACGGCAACTTCCTGGAAGATACCGTCGCGGAGCTGGCCCGAGTCTTCGTCGAGGCGGTACTGGCGGAAGTCAAGCCCGAGGCTGCCTCGTAGGTTGACGTACTCGTTGAGGTCGTAGGTCGCGCCGAGGCCGCGGCCCTGCGAGCCGATGCTGAGCCGGTCGGTGACCTGTCGCTGAAGTTGAAGGAAGGGGACGACGATCGGGTCGGCTTCGAGGCGTGTGAGCGCGATGACGCCGATGCCGATGTTGGTCTTCTCGTCGATCTGGAAGGTCGGGGCGATGAAGGCTCGTCCGAGCAGGGCGTCGCTGAAGGAGGTGCCCGCCTCGCCCGAAATGCCAAGGTTGCCGCCGACGATCAGGCCGGTCTCCTCGTTGAACTGGGTGCTGAACAGGGCGCCGACGAAATTGCTCGCGGCGTAGTCGAGCGGGTCGTTGTCCTGGGGTGAGAGTGTGTCGACGTTTGTGAAGTTGTAGAACGAGCTCTCGTGGTCGAAGCTGAGCCGGAGTCGGCTCTGTTGGCTGATGGGGATGTTGTAGCCGAGCTCGACGCGCATGCGTTGCACGGTGAGCTCGCCGTCGGTGTCCTGCACGTCGGCGGGGAGGACGGTGATGGACTGGATCCTGAGGTCGGGGAAGGGCGCGGGCGGGCCGCCGGGGCCACCCGGGGCTCCGGCGGGCTGGGTGTTCGAGAACGCGCCGCGCTGTGCGTCAAGAGGAGAACCGCCGGGCTGCTCGAACGGCCGGGCGTCGAGATCCACTGGCTGATCTGATGCGTTGGTCTGGCCGGCAGCGCGGGCCCCATCGACCGGCAAGCTGAGCATCAAGGCAGTGATTGCGCACGTCTTATAAAAAAATCGACCCATCATATAGAGATCTCCCGGACCTGTTCCCGCCCCTTGTTCTAGATGATTGATATTACTCGGGTTATCGGCCAAGATTCGCACATTTTTGCAAGGAAGTGATTTGGGTCTGGCCTTGAGTTGGAGTGGAACTGGGTAGGTTGGGTTGTGTAGATCGCTTTGCAAAAACACTTTTGTGCGAGAGCGTTGATCATGAGTCCGGGTGTGGGTGAGTCTTGGTGGGATCGCTGGGTTCGTTGGGTGAAGCCTGCTGCTTTTCGCGAGCGGGGGCGTTGGGGATCGGATCTCGATATCAGTCCGAGCGATCTTGCATCGGAGGCGACCTTCCGGACGGTGTCTCGGCTCGGGGCTCAGGCAGGGCGAGGCGTGGAGTCTTCTTCGCTCGGGCGTTGGCTGGCGCGTCGCGCGGTGCGAGATGTGGCGTTGGATCGCGTGCGGCGGTCCGTTCGGCGTCGGGCTTTGAAAAAGGGTTGGCTGCTCGGTTCGCCGGATGGTATCCGGGCCCGCCTTGTTGACGAGGAGTCGGCGAAGGAGGAGCGGGCACGCATTCTGCATGATGTGCTGGAATGTCTGCGTCGGACCGATCCCGAGGCGTGGGCGGTGGCGAGGGGTCGGCTGGAGCTTGGGCTGAGCCCGTCGGCTGTTGCGTTCCGCCTGGGCATGTCGAGGGCGACCGAGCATCGTCGGTGGGTGCGGGCTCGAACGCTGCTTCGGGAAGCGATGGACGGGGCGCCTTGTGACGATGGTCGGTGATGAGATCGGTGGGCTTCGGTCCGCGTTGTTGGGCGGGGCGCCTGACATTCCCGGGTACCGGGTGCTGGGGCTGCTCGGGCGGGGTGGTTGGGGACGTGTCTATGAGGCGACCGAGGTGTTGACAGCCCGGCGGGTGGCGATCAAGGTCATCTCGGTGCGTTCGCCCGAGGTCTGGCGGCGTGTGGTCGGTGAGATCCGGGCGCTGACAGTGATCGAGTCGGCGGGTGTGGTGGGGCTGCTGACGTGGGGGCGTGTGGGCAACGAGGTGTACCTGGTCATGCGCCTGGTGCGCGGCGGCCGCCGGCTTGACGTTGCGGCGAGGGCGCTGTCGCCGCTGGCGCGCCTGCGGCTTCTGTGTGAGGTCGCCGAGGCGCTCGGGGACATGCACCGGTGCGGGTTTGTGCACCGCGATGTCAAGCCGACGAACGTGCTTGTAGACGCCAGCGGTCGCGCGATTCTCATCGATCTGGGGCTGGCGAGGCCGTTCACGTCGGACTGCGGGACGCGGCTCGGCGAAGCGCCCGGGACGGCGGGGTACCGCGCACCGGAGGCGTCGGACGCGGCGTCTGTCGGCGCATCGGCGTGGCTGGATCCGAGGCAGGATGTGTTTGCGCTCGGCGTCATGGGCGAGGAATTGATGGACGGGCACCGGCTGGGACGCCGGGTTCTTGCCCGCGCTTGCTCGGTCGAGGTGTCCCGTCGCTACCGAGACGGCGCGGCCTTCGCGTCGACGCTCGCGCGAGCTGGCACACGCCGGGGCCGGCTTGTGGTCGGGTTGACGGCGGCAATGATAGGAGTGATGGCGATGGGTGGGGCCGGTTGGTCGGTTGGTTGGCCAAACGGGTGGGGGGCGCCCTTGTCGGTCGATGTTAGGGGGACTTCGGCCGGGCAGGCCCGCGAGATCGCTGGCGTGATCGGGCGTGTTCTTGAGCGTGCTGGTGGCGAGGCCGGGGCGTCGGGCGTGGCGCTCGCGTCATCGCTGGACGAGGTCTCGGAGCCCGGTCTGCGGGGGGAGCTTCGGCTGCTGGCTTCGGAGATGCTCCAACGGGGTGATCTGCCGGCTCGGGCGGTCGAGCAAGCCCGTCGTGGGTACGAGCTGCTTGGGGCGTCGGGCGGGGCGGTATTCGAGGCGGGGCTTGGGCTCGCCGCGGCATTGCGTGCGGCGGGTCAGAACGCGGATGCTTGGCGGGTGCTGCAAGAGCTTGTGGCCGTTGATGCTGATCGGGCACAGTCGGCACGCCGGCAGGCGGCGATGGGTTCGGTGCTGGCCGACCTTGGTGATCCGGTGGGGGCTGTCGAACTGGTGGAGGCGGCGTTTGTGCTCCTTGGAACCACGGGCAGGCACGGGGAGCGGGACGAAGTGCTGATGCACGCCGGGCACGTGTTCGAGGCAGCGGGCGCGTGCGATCGTGCGATCGCGGCGTACGAGGCGGCGCTGGTGCTTCGGCGGACGCGGCACGGGTCGGAGCACCGGCGCGTCGCTGAAACAGCAGCGAGGCTCGGGGCGGTGCACGCGCTGTGCGGAGACGCCGAGCGGAGCCGGTTGCTGCTGGAGGAGAGCCTGGCAATCCGCGAGCGGGCGACGCCCGGTGAGCGGACGCGGATCGGGCAGTCGCTCGTCGCCCTCGGGGCGTGGTATCTTGAGCGAGGTCTTGCTGCGGAAGCCGCAGAACTGTTTGCCCGAGCGTATGAAGCGTACTCCGAGTCGCTCGGGATCGACCACCCGTACGCGGTATCGGTGCTGGTCTCGCTCGCGTCGGCGGAGGTGAGAGCGGGCACTGCCGACGCGCTTCAGCGGGCCGTCAACGCGCGTGACCGAGCGATGCGGGTGCTCGGGAACGATCACTGGCAGACGGCCAACGCGCGGCGGTTCGTAGCGATGGGTCTTTCGCGGGCGGATCGGAACGATGAGGCAGGGTCGGAACTGAGACGTGCGATCTCGTCGCTGCGGGCGACCGGCGGGCACGCGGAAGTGTTACGTCGGGCTGAGGCAGAACTCGCGGCCTTGATGGGCGGGCGGGTGACGAGCGGCGAGCAGTGACGCTCGTGAATACGGGATCGTTGAAATCAGCTCGGTTGCCCGAGCCGTTCTTTCCCTACACGCTTGACATGACGTGCCTAGGTCTTTTATTTCAACGCAATAGAAACAGGCGAAAGCACGGGCGTGAGGTTGACTCTCTGCAAGCGGGGTTAGCGGATGAGGAGTCGGCCGGCGTTTGGACTGCTTGCAGCGGCGGTTTGCAGCAGCGAGCTGGCGATGAAGCCGACGGTGCCGGGGGGCGCGTTGTCGGGGAGGGTGCCGGCGCTTGGGTTGGCCCAGTCAAGAAATTCGGTGTCGAAGGCGGACTCGGGGAGCTGCCTGAGTCTGTTGGCGATGAAGTCGGCCGAGGCTTGGGCGAGATCGGCCGATGGGGTGGTGGGATCGGCGAGATTGTTGTCGTAGGCGAGGTTGGCGGCGAAGACTTCGAGGCTGCCGAAGCTTGGAGTGGTAGGGACGCTGGCGGCGGTCGAGGCCTGGAAGCCGGCGATGCGGCCGAAGAAGGCGGCAACGCTGGGGGCACAGGGTGCGGCGGGTATTGAAGGCGAACCGTTGGAGGTGTAGTCGGCAAGGAACGCTGTGGTGTCAATGGGCCAGCAGTTGGCCGGGAGCGATTCGAGCCGGAGCTTGATCCACTCTTTGGTGTTGCTGATGGCGGTGTTGACGCTGGGGTTGGACATCCGTGTGCTCCTCTTGGTGTGCGGCTGTTTGATGTGGCGCCGCAGTGAGTGAGTAAGCTAGTGGGTCGTGCGTCGCTGGTTGTGGTGGTGATAAACGGCACGCTCCGCGGTCACCACACATTTGAGCGTGTAACCACCGGCAGTCGGTCGTTTTCAGTCATAGATGTGTTACTCGAAAGCATCTCGTCGAGCTTTGAGTTGTGCAAAGAATAAAAAAAGCGCAGATATAAGACATTTCCTGTATTTCAGGAGTGTTGCGTACTGGATGCGGGCGTTGTTGGCCCAGAGCTAGCCTGTCTTGTAGTGGCGTCGAGGTCACATGGTCGGCGGTGGTGACCTCGGTGAGCACCTAGAGAATACATTTCAGAGATGTATTCGATATCAAGGGGAGTTTGAGTACGGACGGGGGCTTCGTGTTTCGGGGCGTTGCGAAGCGGCCGTTACGAGTTATACTTGATGGTTTCGTTGCAACAGCATCAAACAACAGCGGCTCTGCACAGGCGCGAGCAGATACCGGGCCATTTGGCTGATTTTATACAAAGAGCGGCTGTACGAACGTAATTTATGAACCAGTTACTGCTCCGGCTTCCAGCATCATCAGAACATGCGCTGCGGCCGGATGCAAAAAAAGTAAGCTGATCTTGGTTGGCTACCTGGATCGTTAGTAGTATTGAATCTTACGTACGCTTTCGCAGTTTTTCCTTGACGCAGGCCCTGGATAGGCTTGCTCAGCGTAGAGTCTTTGCCTGTGTAGCAGTGACAGCCGGGCGGGCTATTGCGTTGTAAAACGACTTATTGGATACGCGTCTCGTTCGTCCAGAGCCCTGTCTGTTGTGTGATATTATCAAGATCTTGCTCGTCAGTAATGATGCTGCCCGAAGGATAGAAGGGTGTCATGTCCTCCATCATGGCTTGGCGGGTGAAGCTCTCGGTATGGCCGTCGAAGAAGGCTGTGTTGATCGATTCGCCCGTATGGCGGAAAGAGAGTGCCGCGTTCTCGCCGCCTGGAATTCCGTTCGTTTCAAGCCCGTACTCGCGGCTGCCAGCGAAATGCGGATCAGAGCTGACAAAGCTCCCAAACAGCTCTGGAGAAGGGTTGATGTCGAAATCTAAAACAAGATCCTCGGTCAGGTAGCGAGTGCCGGACATGATCAACACTTTGTTCGACGGCTGAATTCCCACTCGATCGAGCTTTGGGCGATAGTTGCCGGGCGTTGCAACGATCCAGTTGCCGCGCCGAGTGGACGGCGTACCGCCGAGTCTGCGTTCGATTTGTTCTCCGTTGCCAGCGCTGAATGAGCCATCGGGATTCTGGACGGGACCGTTCGAGAAGGAACCGGCCGGCCAGTACTGAAAGGAAACGGGGGACAGATAGCTCATTTGTCGGTAGCCACGGTTCTGTGTAATGTATTGGACGAACTGCGCCTCGTCCGGACCTCCGCCTTGATCTGAAAAGATAGTGTCGTTGAAGATCCTTGCTGCGGGATCGGCAAAGTCGTTAAAGATGTTGGCGGTGCGTTGGGCGCGGTTGGTTGAGAAATTCAGCTCTTCGCCGATGATAGGGCTTATCCAGTCCATGATCGAGGTCGGGGTGGTCGCTGTCGTTTCAAAGGCGATCGCATCGTCCGGCAGGCTTTGGCCGCCGAGCCCGTTCCCACTGATGTTGGCACCTTGGGGTCGGAGTCCCGTCGTGTTCGGGCCCGCGAAGTACTCGTCGTTGCTCAGGTAGTAGAGGGCCTGACCCTGACCGAGCGAGCGTTGCTGGGTTTGGTCGACGATCTTGCGTGCCTGGCCTCGGGCGGTGCCGAGTGCGGGGAGCAGGATACCGATGAGCAGCGCGATGATCGCGATGACCACCAGGAGCTCGATAAGCGTGAACCCCGTGGCGATCGACACGGGCAGAGCGGAGGTTCGACGGCGATTCATGTGTTGCATATTTTCGGCGCCTCTCGTTCAGTACTGCGGTTCAATGGTCTTGGGATTGGAATTCAAAGTCTTAACGAACCCTGTGTTGTATGATTCAACCGCATCTGGTTCGACTTCGATCCGGTTGAGGAGAGCCATGTAGCGTTGGGTGATAAGCCAGCGATTGTTTTCGTCGTCAAACGTGACGGGCACGAGCGACAGCTTCGCTGTTTCCGGGCTTCGCAGCGGAGGAACGATGGTGTACTTGTTCGTGTTGATTTGGTACAGGCCACCGGTTTGTACGTCGACGAGCACGACGCGTTTCGGCAGGTCGACCGGCGGCCCAAACGGGTTGAAGACAATGAACGCGACCATTGCCCCGACGAGGGTGACGACGGCGAAGCCGACTTTGACAATATCTCCGGTCCGCACGCGTCGGTACTCCTCGTGGGCCACGCTCTGAGTGTGGCTGGTCGTCGCAAGGTCAGTCCCCGGGTACAGAACGCCGGACGCGTTTGCAGGTCACATCTGCAGGTCACATCATGGGGGTGACGCAGCCATCTACTTTCCGGACCAGCGAGTGTACCCAGGGTGTTGCTTTAGGTCGCGGTCTTCACAGTTTCTTCGCAATGCGATGGCGGTGCTTCGGCGGTTTGCCGTGACGGCGTGGTCGCACGAGGATCAGAAGCCGCGTGTGTCTGGATCGAGTGCCCTGCTTGTTGCGTGCATCGCGGGATCGTGGGATCGCGTATTGTCGATCATGCGAGTGATTTTGGCGGCCCCGCGCGGGTTTTGCGCGGGGGTGCAAATGGCAGTGGATGTGGTCGACCGAGTCGTTCAGCTGATGGACGGCGAGACGGTGCATGTGTACCACGACATCGTGCACAACACGCACGTGGTGAGCCGTTTTCGGGACCGCGGGGTGGTGTTTGTGGAGGACGTCGACGACGTGCCCGAGGGGGGCGTTGTGGTGTTTAGTGCGCACGGGATCTCGCCGGCGGTACGGGCTCGGGCGAACGAGCGTGGGCTGGACTCGATCGACGCGACGTGCCCCTTGGTGACGAAGGTGCACGCCGAGGCGATCCGGTACCGGCGGCAGGGGTACCGCATCGCGATGATCGGGCACCGCGGGCACCAGGAAGTGATCGGCACGACGGGCGAGGCGCCGGAGGTGATGACGGTCGTGGAGACGCCCGAGGAAGCTCGGTCGCTCGACTTCGGGGACGTCGGCGAGCAGGGGGAGGGTCTGGCGTATCTGACGCAGACGACGCTGTCGACCGACGACGCGGGGGCGATCATCGCGGCGTTGAAGGAGCGGTTTCCGGGGATCAAGGAGCCGCCGGGCTCGGACATTTGTTACGCGACGACGAACCGTCAGCACGCGGTGCGTGAGCTGGCGCCCGAGTGCGACGTGGTGCTGGTGGTCGGGAGCGAGACGAGCTCGAACTCGAAGCGGCTGACGGAGATCGCGGCGAACGTGGGGACGCCGGGGTATCTGATGGAGGACGTGGAGCATCTTGATGAGTCGTGGCTGCCGAGGGGGGGGGATTCGACGGTGCTGCTGACGTCGGGGGCGTCGGTTCCTGAGGACCTGGTGGCGGGGGTGTGCCGGGGTCTGATCGAGCGGTTCGGCGGGACGCTGGAGCAGCGGGAGCTCCGGCCGGAGGACGTGGAGTTTGCGTTGCCGGCGGGGCTTCGGCGGAAAATGGTCGACGCGGGGGTGCGTGTTCCTGAGCGGGGGATTCAGGTGGGGCGTGCGGTGGTGACGGAGGAGCTGTACGGGGCGGTGCCGCTGACGGTGGGCGGGGGCGCGGTTGCTGGGGGCAGGGTTGATGGGGGCGCGGTTGATCGTGGCGCGGGTGGTGGCTCTTGAGCGGGGTCGGGCTTGGGCAGCCGGCGACGCACTTCTTCGGGCTCGATGAGGCCGGGCTGCGGTCGTGGTGCGCCGAGCGGGGGATGGCGGCGTTCCGGGCGAAGCAGATCGGCGACTGGGTGTACGAGCACGGGGTGATCGATCCCGAGCAGATGAGCAACCTGTCGAAGGCGGACCGGGCGGCGTTGTCGGAGATGACGTTTCTGTCGGGGCGGACGGTGGCGCACCAGGTGGCGACGGACGGGACGCAGAAGCTGCTGGTGCAGTGGGCCGAGGGAGAGGGCGGCTCGGGTGGCGGCGGGGATAGCGGTGGGGATGGCGATGGGGATGGCTATGGGGATTCGGGGGCTCGCTCGATCGATGCGCGGGAGGGGACGCTGAGCCGTTCGCTGCCGGTGCTGGGGGCGGCGGGGTTCGACTACGACGCGGGCGATCCGACGCGGCAGACCGAGTGCGTGATGATCCCCGAGCTTTCGGTCGCGGGGGACGGTTCGGTTGGCGATGGCTCGGGTGTTGGAGGGGGTCGCGGGGCGTTGCGTGGCGGGGCCGCGGGGGGGCGTCGGACGGCTTGTATTTCGTCGCAGGTGGGGTGTCCGGTGGGGTGCCGGTTCTGTGCGTCGGGGCTGAGCGGTCTGGACGGGAACCTGTCGGCGGGCCGGATCGTTGAGCAGGTGTGGCGGCTGCAGCAGCTTGAGGGCGTCGGGCGGATCTCGAACGTTGTGTTTATGGGGATGGGCGAGCCGCTGGCGAACTTCCGGGCGGTGGTGGGGGCGGTGCGGACGCTGGCGCGGGCGAAGCCGTTTGGGATGGGGATCTCGGCGCGGAAGATCACGGTGTCGACGGTGGGGATGCACCGAGCGATCGAGAAGCTGGCGGACGAGCTGGACCTTCCGATCACGCTGGCGCTGAGCCTGCACGCTCCGAACGACGAGCTCCGCCGTCGGCTGATCCCGTGGGCGGAGTTCACGACGATCGATCAGCTTCTTTCGGCGTGCGACCGGTGGTTCCGCAAGACGGGGCGTGAGATCACGCTCGAGTACACGCTGCTGCACCGGGTGAACGATCAGCCGGAGCACGCGGCGGAGCTGGTGCGCGTCGCGAAGCGGCTGCGGGCGAACGTGAACCTGATCCGGTACAACGAGGTGGACGGGCTTGAGTTTGGCCGGCCCGAGGACGACGCGGTGCGCGGGTTTCAGGCGGCGCTTCGGGCGGGTGGGGTGAACGTACACATCCGCGCGAGCCGTGGGCGTGATATCGCGGCGGCGTGCGGGCAGCTCCGGCACGAGACGGCGGGCGCGTGATGGCTCTTGGCGACACGGCTTTGGGTTCGGCGGTGCTCGGCGCGGAGGTGCTCGGTTTGGACGTCTGGTCGGAGTTCCGGCCGTTCGGTCTGTGGCACGGCGTAGTGGTGCTGGTGTGCGCCGGGGTGATGGCGGGGGCGGCGCTATGGGGCCGGTCGATGGGCGTGGGCGCGGAGCGCTCGCTGCGCCGGACGATCGCGTTGACGACGCTGGTGTGGCAGGGGCTGATCAATTCGTGGTGGATGTTCCTGGCGCCGGCGGGCGCGGGGGACCCTTGGCCGCTGCATGTGTGCGATATCGCGGCGCTGCTTGGCGGGGTGTCGATGCTGCCCTCGATGGGCGGTCAGCGGTGGATGCGCACGGTGCTGTATTTCTGGGGCATCGCGTTGTCGACGCAGGCGTTCGTGACGCCGGTGCTGACGGTGGGGCTGTCGTCGCCGGCGTTCTGGAGCTTCTGGGTGGGGCACACGCAGATCGTTGGGATCGCGGTGTACCACGTGGTGGTGGGGCGGTATCGGCCGGCGTGGCGTGACGTTCGGTTCGTGGCGGGCTTGAGCGTCGGGTACGCGATGCTGGTGACGCCGATGAACATTGAGCTTGAGACGAACTACGGGTACATCGGTCCTTCGCTGCCCGACAAGCCGACGCTGGTGGACGCGCTCGGGCCTTGGCCTCGCCGGATCTACTGGATGATTCTGATTGGGCTGGCGGCGCAGGTCGCGGCGTGGGTGCCTTGGGCGGTTCGGGCGCGGCTGGTGCGTGGTCGGGCGGGCGGCGAGTCTGGAGCGGGCGATGTTCGCGAGGCGGGGGCCGGGGTGTGAGCGTCGTGGTGTGGGCGGTGCTGGGACTGATCCCGGTGGCGGCGGCGATCTCGGCGGCGTGCACGCTGGTGCTGGTCCGGGTGGGGCACCGGATGGGGACGCTCGACGGGGCTGGGGTGTTGGGTCAGGTGAAGGCCGCGGCTCGGCGGGTGCCGAACACGGGCGGGGTGGCGCTGTTTTTGGCGATCGCGGCGCCAACAGCGGTGTTGTTTGCGGCTGGTTGGTTGGTGTCGCCGAACGCGTGGCCGTCGGCGGTGGCGGTGCACGTGCCGGGGGTGCGCGAGCGGTTGCCGCTGGGGCTGGCGTTTGTGGGCGGGCTGCTGGTGCTGCACGTGCTGGGGCTGGTGGACGACCGGCGGCCGCTCGCGTGGCGGCCGAAGCTGGCCGTGACGCTGGCGGTGCCGTTGGTGCTGGGTGTGTTTTTCGAGACGCGGCTGCTGACGGCACTCGACGGCGTGGTGGGAGGGAGTTGGGCGAGCGTTGCGGTGACGGTGCTGTGGTTCGGCGCGGTGACGAACGCGATGAACTTCATGGACAACATGGACGGTCTGAGCGCGGGGACGGCGTGCGTCTCGGGCGTGGCGTTCTTGGTCGCGGCGCTGTTGGGCGGGCAGTGGTTCGTCGCGGCGGGGCTGGCGCTCGTCGTTGGAGCGACCGGTGGCTTTTTGGTGTTCAACTTTCCGCGGTTCGGGGCGAGGCCGGCGTCAATCTTTATGGGCGACGGGGGGAGCCTGGTGCTGGGGTACTGCCTGGCGTTTTGGACGACGCGGACGACGTACGTGGGCGGGGCGTCGGAGAGCGTGGCGGGTGCAACGGTCGGGTCGGGCGCGTGGTATGCGGTGTTGATGCCGCTGGTTGTGCTGGCGGTGCCGCTGTACGACCTGGTGACGGTGTCGGCGGTGCGGCTGAGCCAGGGGCGGAGCCCGTTTGTTGGTGACCTTCAGCACTTCTCGCACCGTCTGGTTCGGCGGGGCCTGTCTCGGCGGGGGGCGGTGCTGTTGATCTGGGCGCTGACGGGCGTGACGTCGATTTCGGCGGTGTCGCTCGGGCGGCTGGAGTGGTGGCAGGCGGCGCTGGTGGGCGTGCAGACGCTGCTGACGCTCGGGGTGATCGCGCTCGTGGAGCGCCAGACGAGCTCCGGGGCGTAGGCTCCGGCAAGTGACCAGACAATGGAGCAGGCGGGACTTCAGGCGGGGAGCGAGCAGTGGAGAACGGCGTGCGGCGACGACGAGTGACGGCGGGCGATCGGGCGTGGCGAGGCTTTACGCTGATCGAGCTCTTGGTGGTGATCTCGATCATCGGGCTGCTGATCGGTATTCTGCTTCCGGCGCTGGGGGCGGCGTATCAGAGGGCACGGGTGGTTGCCGACGCGGCGAAGCTGCGCGACCTTTCGATGGCGACGCAGATGTACCTGAACGATTTCGACCTGGCGCTGCCGCAGTACTTCGTGGAGGGGTTCGACGGCGAGCCGACGCCGGTGGGCGCGTTGTTCGGGGGGAAGAAGGGGCGGCTGCCGCTGCTGGAGATCGACTTGGTGGGGGCGGAGCGTCGGCCCTTGAACAGCTATGTGATCGGCGGGGGTGTGACGCCGGACCTGGACGCGTCGGGCCAGCCGACGCCGGCGGTGGAGCTGCCGGCGTTCGAGTCGCCGTTGGACTCGGGCGGTCGGAACCTGCCGGTGCCGGGGTTTGAAGAGACCGATTCGATGTACGACCTCGTCGGATCGTCGTACACGCTGAACGACCACGCGCCGGACGAGAACCCGTCCGGGGATGATTTTCCGACGCTGGTGCCGCCGCATGGTGGGCGGCTGCCGCCGCTGGTGGACTCGACGAAGACGTGGGTGCTCGGGACGCACACGATCTACACGTTCGACGACGGCGGTGACGAGCTGACCAACCGGGGTCACGACTGGTTCGACGGCGGCGGGGAGATTCGGGCGAACCTGGCGTTCGCGGACTCGCACGTGGAGACGTCGCTGGTGGTGCCGCCGGACCAGTCGCCGGAGACGGCGGACTACACGTTTTTGCCGCGGCCGGACTGGATCGAGCGGCCGGGGTTCTGAGCGGCCCGGGTGCTCGGGCGTGTGCTGCCGGGCGGTGTTTTTTCAGCGTTCGGTTGCTTTGCCGCTGGCGAGCCCTCGTGCCGGGAGAAGGGCGGGGCCTCGGCCGGTGCGGCCGTCTTGCTGAACGGCGAACTGCTCGAAGCGGACTCGGAGGTCGGCGCCGGAGTCGGCGTTGAGCTGCGCGTCCCATCCCCAGAGTGAGAAGCCGAAGACGGTGGCGGACATGGGCGGGTACCAGGCGTGGGCGATGGGGACATAGGTCGAGAGGTAGGGGTGGGTGCCGAAGAAATTCCAGGGTTGTTGCCAGTTCTGTCGCTGGTTGGTCTGCTGGTCGAGCTCGTAGACGTCGACGGGGACCCAGGTGAGGATGTCGCTTGCTTGGTCGTAGAGGGCGAACTCGGCCCAGGCGATGACGCCGGGCTCTCTGGGGTCGATGGTGTCGAACTCGAAGCGGCCGATGGAGAGAGCGGATCCGAGGTCGAAGCCGACGACGACGCGTGCGGGGATACCGGCTTCGCGCATGAGCGCGACCCAGAGGTTGACGAGTGTGAAGCGTGAGCCGGTGAGGCGGTTGGCGGCGGTGCCGGCGTCGGTGATGGCGAGGGAGCGGAGCTCGGTGACGCGGCCGCTGGTCTGGAGGAGGGCGTTGTTGCGGTTGAGGAAGCCGCCGGGGACCTGTGGGACCTCGGCCTGAACGCGGAAGCGGTAGATCAGCTCGGCGGTGAGGTACTTGGCTGCGGCGAGGGGTGTGATCTCGCGGATGTCGTTGTCGCCGATCATGGACGTCAGCAGGTCGGCGACGGGCTCGCGGACGCTCTCGCCCTCGGGGGTGACCGAGACGAGCGGCTGGGGCTCAAGGGCGGCGGCGGCTTCTGGGGGGAGGGTCTCGGGCCAGGGGAGCTGGGCGGCGGCGGTTTCGTTGAAGACGGTGTTGAAGAGGGAGTGGCGCATCTCGAACTGGAAGGCGAGGAAGGTGGGGGCCTGGAGCGAGCCGACCTCGAGCTCGGCGTAGCGGGCGCCGGCGGGGAAGAGCTTGGTGGTTTCTTCGATGTCGCCAGCGAGGGTGACGGGGCGTGCGAAGAAGTTGCTGTTGGCGGCGACGGCGCCGCGGATGCCGTTGTCGTGGGCGATGGATGCGGCGGTGCGTTTGGGGGCTGGGAAGAAGATGGTGCCGCCGCTGACCTGGAGGTTGCCGCCGACGATATTCTGGGGGTTGGAGACGCCGACGCCGGGGAGAACGAAGTTGCCGAAGCTGCGTATCTCGATGGTGGCGCGGGCGGTGCTCTCGGTGCGGTCTTTAAAGGTCATGTAGGGGTTGTCGAGCGCGGGCTGGGCGGCGGCGGGCACGGCTGCGAGCATCGCGGGCACGGCGAGCCGGAGCAGCGCTCGCGCTGCCCGGCGGGCGGCGGTGCGGGCAGCGGCTTGGGCGGTCGGGCGGGGCCGGCTAACGGCGTGGCGCATGGCGTGTCCTTTCCGCGGTCTCGGTACAGGGTATGGGCCGGTAGGATCACGTGAGCGGGGGGTGTGTTCCGCCGCGAGTTGCGATCTGCTTGAGAACCCGGAGGCCAGCCGTGTCGACCCGCATCGAGAAGGATTCCATGGGCGAGATGTCTGTGCCTGAGCACGCGCTCTACGGGGCGTCGACGCAGCGGGCGGTGCTGAACTTTCCGATCTCGGGGCGTGCGGTGCCGCGGGAGATCGTCGAGGCGTTTGCGCACTTGAAGACCGCGTGCGCCCGGGTGAACAACGACCTGGGCGTGCTGGACGAGCGTCGGACGCGGGACATTGTCGACGCGTGCGGGCAGATCCTGCGTGGGCTGCCCGCGCACGTTGACGGCGGCGGGTTCTTGGAGCACTTCCCGGTGGACGTGTTTCAGACGGGCTCGGGGACGTCGACGAACATGAACGTGAACGAGGTGGTCGCCAACCTGGCGTGCGTCGCCCACGGGCAGCCGATCGGCCGGAGCAAGGACCCGGCGTGGTATGGGGACGAGGCGGACGGCGGCAGCGGGGGCGTGCACCCCAACGACCACGTGAACATGGGGCAGTCGTCCAACGACACGTTCCCGACGGCGATCCACCTGGCGGCGGTGACGGCGATCAACGCGCGGCTGATCCCCGCGGTCGCGAAGCTCGCGGCGGCGCTGGGCGAGAAGGCCGAGCAGTTCGACTCGGTGGTGAAGATCGGGCGGACGCACCTGCAGGACGCAACGCCGATCCGGCTCGGGCAGGAGTTCGGCGGGTACGCGTCGCAGATGGACCACGCGCTCAAGCGGCTGGCTCAGGCGACGGACGCGCTGTGCGAGCTGCCGATCGGGGGGACGGCCGTGGGCACGGGGATCAACACCGACGCGTCGTTCGGGCGGCGCGTCGCGGAGAAGCTCGCGGCCGAGCTGGACGCGCCGTTCCGCGAGGCGGACAACCACTTTGAGGCGCAGCACGCCAAGGACGCGTGCGTGGAGGCTTCGGGGCTGCTCAAGACGATCGCGGTGAGCCTGTCGAAGATCGCCAACGACATCCGGTGGATGGGGTCGGGGCCGCGGTGCGGGATCGGTGAGCTGAAGCTGCCGGCGGTGCAGCCGGGCTCGTCGATCATGCCGGGGAAGGTCAACCCGGTGATCTGCGAGGCGGTGGTGATGGTCTCGTGCCAGGTGGTGGGCAACGACGCGGCGATCACGATGGGCGGCATGGGCGGCGTGGGCAGCGTGCTCGACCTCAACGTGGCGATGCCGGTGATCGCGGCGAACCTGCTCGACTCGATCGGGCTGATCGCCGGGGCGTGCGACACGCTGACCGACAACTGCCTGCTCGGCCCGGGGGAGGGCTTGCAGGCCGACGAGGCGCGGGCGAACGAGCTGATCGAGGGGTCGCTCGCGATGTGTACGAGCCTGGTTCCGGTGATCGGATACGACGCGTCGGCGGCTCTGGCGTACGAGGCGTACCGCACAGGCAAAACGATCCGGGAGCTAGCGACCGAGCAGGGGGTGGTACCGAAAGAGCGGCTGGACGAGCTGCTGGATCCGGTGGGGATGACGGGCGCGTGATCGAGATTCTCGATCGAATCTGACACCCGTGCTCCGAGCGGCTTGCAGCGGAGCTTGGCATCTGCTATCTTGCTCTCTCTCTCTCTCTCTCTCTCTCTCTGAGGGGGGGTAGAGCAGGGCGTGTCTTTGTTTGTTCGTAACGAGTAACAGGAGTATTCGGCATGAAAATGCTTGCTGTAGGCGTGGCTGTGCTGTGCTTGGGTTGTGTGTCTGCCGCGGGGCAAAATCAGTGCTCTGAAAAATTCCACCAATCAAAGCTTGCTCTAGAGTTGAAGGCTCACGAAACGGCCATACTGGTAAGTAAGTATGATGGTAACTACAAGGTCGTGGAAAGGGTCATTAGGGAGCCTCGCGAAATAATTCGACAAGTTATCAAGTATCCTGCTTACGCGTGTAAATTCTTCGAAGACCCAGCCGATTGCCCAGCCGAAAAAAAGACTCAGGTGTTTATCTACACGTATTCGTCCGGTCGATCCTGGAACGTCGGCGGTTCCTTGGCCCTGGAAGCCGAATTGCCAATGATTTTAAAGTTTCTTAGCGACATAAATATTCAAGCAAATATATCAGGCGATTTGTCCGGAAACGAAATTAAAACTTATTCTTCTGAATTACCCATGACACCCAGGCAATGCCATCACCAAGAGGTGCGGATCGTTGAAACATTTTTCGAAACTTCCGCGAGCGCCGATATACAAGGCGATCGCTGGTGGTGGAGGGTCTATGACAAAAAAACGGGCGGCATTCGTCATGTGAATACCTCTTGCGGCAATGGGATGCTTACCGCAAAAGAACAGACCTATAGCGTGGTAGAAATTCAGCACGGTCCTGGTAAGTACGGTGATGTGAAATGCTGTGAAGATGATGGATGGAATTTTTGCTGCGGCTGTGTTTTGGACGACTAACTTTATAATCAATATTCTTGTAGGAGGTTTATAATGCATAAAATGTTTTCTTTGTGTCTTTCAATCCAGTTATTTACAATAAGTATACAGGGGCAGTCAGAGAGTCAGGTTGCGTTCAACTTGTACCATGATGGGCAGGCGGACCTGTTTTCAGAGAAATACACAGAAGCCGCTATCCACTTCCAGGAAGCAGCAGAGGCTGCGACGACAGATCGTTACCGGCTGCATTCGCAGATTTTTTACGCCGAGTGTCTTTTCTATCTTGGTGACCCCTCCGGTGCCAAGGCTCTCCTTGACGCCGTGCTGGCGGACCCTTGGATCACGGCCGATATGAACGGCCCGTATACCCGCATGGTTGCTGCCGAGGTGTATGCGACCATCCTCACGAACCAGGCGGGCATCGATGCCGCGATCGCGTATCGCTCGCAGACGATCGACGAGCTGCTGCCCTTAGATCTTGTGCCCGATATTCTCGCGGACCTCTACCGTGAGAACGCCCGCGCGGAGGTGTGGCGCGGCGATCATGCCGCGGCGGCTGTCTGGTACGACCGCATCTTTGCTGATCTTCCTCACTACGGC
>JBCBZP010000001.1:0-207387 GCA_039815285.1 Planctomycetota bacterium | reverse complement strand
CGGCGCGATCAGCTTCCACTGCTCATCCGTGAGCTCGAATCGTCGCATCCGTGGCCTCCTTGCCACGAGTACTCTGACACCGGCCGCAGCGAAGCGCAACCGCTCATGCGCCGAACAAACGATCCGTCAGACACGGCCTAGCCGATTACTTCGGCAACAGACCTCCGATTGATGCCATTGATCATGAAGATGCCAAAGCCTGGAGGCTTTACCTCAAGAAGAGGGGTTATGCGAAGACCACCATCAAGCAATGCGGGTGTGAGCGGCGTGCTCCGTGACACGCAGAACAAGGACCAATCGCATCAGTTGTGATCGTCGGTTCGTACTTTTCTTTGACACTCTCGGCATGTCAACACCTCAACTCGCCGCGCAGGTACACCGGACGACCAAAGCTATTGCTACCCACACCCAATATCCTTTTCTCATCCCAACACAATCTCCAAGATAACAATGGCATCTTGAATATTCACAACACCATCATTGTTTATATCAGCATTTACAAGTTCTTCTGGCGTGGCAGAACCGAGAGACACAATTAATGCCGAGATATCGAACACATCAACAGCACCATCACCGTTTAGGTCACCCACAAGAGCTGGTGTATTTATAGAAAATGAGGTCGGATTAATACCGAAAAATATATTATCTGACGCCATGACCTTGATACGAGTATCATCCGACGAGAGACCGGCCGGCAGCACGACAGAAGCGGCCCCACTGTTCGGCAAGCCCAAAGCAAGCTGAACAGGGAACGTCAAACCTCCGTCGAGCGAAAGCGAAACATCAACTTTCTCAGCCGGCACGAGCCCGGTTGTCTGGATCGAAAGCCTCCGAAGAGATCGTTAAGGGCCGTGTCGCCGATAAGCACGCGAATGGCGTCGATCGTTCCATCACCCTTGAAATCCTTGAGCGTGCCGGATATGAGGGGAGTGCTTTCAACAAATGGCGAGCTGGGAGGCTCAAACAAACTTAAACCTTGAAAACTACCACTCGGAAAGATATCAAGAAGTGTGACTTGGTCAAGATCTTCATCAGGAACGTCAAACAGAAATGACTCCGGGATTGGATCAATCGCTTTTCCAGGGAACGCCGCGGCAAAGACAGCCTGGCCACCAATATTGTCTATTGCCTGCTGGAGGTTTCCGTCAAGAAAGTCAACGTACTGCTGAATCGTAATGTCAATAAAATTATCTTCGAAATCACCTAGCAAATCATCAGGCAGGTCATCAATACCGATCACCCCATCGTCTAGCAGATTACCGAAGTTGACACTCTGAAGGTCGGCTTGCGTTATCCCTTCTACAGCGGGCGGGATCGACTTGTTTGTACCCGCGGGATCCCAGTGCAAGTGCAATACCTGACCGGCCCCGGTGTCTAGTATCGAATCCGAGTTGATGTCGGAGACCATAAACGGCCCGATGCTATCAGATACTGCGATATGAATAACTTCTTCGGAATTACCGCCCCGGCCGTCGCGAGCATTTATAGCGAATCGCATCGCCCGCGGGAGCTGCGGGAGGCGCTCGCCGACATCAAACTCAATGCCGGCAAGAACCGGCTCACGCGGGAACACCCGAGTCCCACTCGTCTGATACTTCAGCACCTGGAACAACGGCTTACGCCCATCATCCGGACCCGTAACCGGCGCGAAGAGTCCTGTATTCTGCTGCTCCCAGCTGTAGAGCACGGTATCACCATCGGCATCGCTCGCCTCAGCAGCCAGCTCGAAAGGAGTCCCCACGGGAATCACCCGAAAGCTCGGGGGAAGCGAAACAAACGTTGGGGGAGAATTCCCGGTCGGTGTTAAGCCCCCACACCCGCTCCCGAGATCATTAAAACGTTCTCCGAACAGATAGTTTTGAATTTGACGACGCGCCCCTATGTTAAATTGCAAGAGAGCACCGCCGGAATCTAGCTGCGGCAAAAGGTCCCCGGAACCAATGATTTCAGAATTAGGGTATCCCATGATCGTCGAACCCTGCCCAGGCTCGAACGCTACCCGCGGTGCCCAACCTTGCATGACAGGACAAGACGCGCCGTTCCAGGTATGCCGAGCACCAAGCTGATGGCCGACTTCGTGCGCAAAGACCTGCACGTTGTCCGGGAAAGAAGTCCCTGTTCTGGTTGTCGCAGCAGCCTTCGCAATCGTGCACACGGCCCCGATGTCATTGGCCTCTCCCGCTGCGGATGGGACCGGCAAATACCGTACCAGATGCCCGATATCATAATCTGATGGCAAAAGAAGCTGCTCAAAGTATGGGGCCAAATTACCACTGCTTATAGATGCTTCACTCAATGGACTAGATTGCTCATTTACATAAATAAACGCATCGTTTTGCGGCACGATCTCCAACTGATAGTCGAGCTCGACTTCGGTAATCGCATTGGCGGCGTCAACAAGCTCGACGAGCTCTATGTGCGCTGCTTGAAATACCTGAGCGGCGTTCGTGCTTGTTACAGGTTCGCCCGCCGCACCCTCAGCGAACGCTTGGGTAGTGGCGATGGCGGCACGAAGCGTCACTAGATTCGAGTCCCCGAACACTTGGGGGCTAATATTTCCCTGGCCATCCGCTGCTTCCACTGTTCCGACTGACCCAGGAAGTCCTTGGGGCGTTACGGCTTGATTCTGTTCACGGCCACATGTGACCGGAACGTGCTCCGTATCGCTGACCCCATAGACAGAGTGTAGCATGACCGGAACCTGATTCAACACACTATTCCGCTCGCCCGTCACACGCCGATCGATACACCACGATCCTTCCGGCGTGAGCACCAAGCCGTTCACACCCCCCGGCGAAACAGTAATGCGTCCGGCTGCGGCAGCGTCGTCGATGCCACGAAGGCGGTACGAGCGGACATACGGGTACTTGGACTCGAGCTCCGAATGCACCGAAGGTGAGTATGAGGCCACGAAATCCTGCTCACCCCCCTCAGGATCAGGCAAGGTAATGATAGTTACACCAGAACCTTTCTGGAAGCTAGGCCCCAGGCTTCCAAGGAGCTCGTCTATCGTCGCGAGTTCGATATCGACCATCCGATGTGATCTCGGCATTGATATAACATCAGCCGCAACGTGCCCATGTTTTAAGCTATAGGGCACATACGATCTACCAAAGGCAGCCCCGGCTTGCAATATCATTGAAATATGGATTATAATAGACACACGCGCCTTACTGGCCACACTTACACTCCGTGATCATTAAATGTCACTATGATATGCCGATAAAATTTATTTTTAATTTGTGCAAATCAATCTCAAATCAATCTTCAATAAACAGTGTTTAAAGGAAGAAACTACAGTCAAGTCATTCTCGTAATCTGAATACTTCTTTATCGCTTCCGTAAAATTGTTTGTACATTCGTCCCGTTTCCCGATCCATTCAGAAGGTGATAAGAGCTGGGACAATCCGGCCTCTGTTTGGGGGTCAGGACGATGAAGAAGAGCGGGTTCGCCGAGGAGCAGATCTCGTTCGCACTCAGGCAGGCGGAGGGCGGTGCTTCCGTCTGCGATGTCTGCCAGAAGATGAGCGTCAGCGAGCAGACGTTCTACCGGTGGAAGAAGAAGTATGCCTGGGTGCGCGTGGCCGAGATCCGTCGGTTCAAGACACTCGAGGAAGAGAATCGGAAGACGAAGCAGTTGGTCGCCGACCCCAGTCTCGACCGCTAGACCCTGTAGGACGCGCTCAAGGGAAAACCAATATCTGGAGCCGGGTGCCTGGTCATCGACGAGTGATGGTGAAAAAGACATAGTCGGCGTACGGCGTGAGCAAGCGCCGTGCGTGCCAGTTGCTCTGACATCGCTGGGTCACGCAGCGGTATACGAGCATCAAGGACGCTCAGGCCGTACTCAGATCGCGGATCAAGGAGATCCACAGGCGTCCACGTAACGTGGGGTTACCAACGCATCTGGATCAAGCTGCATCGTGAACGTCGGATGGTGAATTCAAAGAGGATCTACAAGCTCTACAGCGAAGAAGGGCTCTGCGTGGACTGGCACAAGCCGCGCCGGTATCGGACCGCGGTGACGAGGACCGAGCTGATCAATGCGACTCACGCCAACGAGAGCTGGAGCATGGATTTCATGTCCGATCAACTCTTCGAAGGACGTCGATTCCGGTTGCTGACGATAGTCGATGACTTCACACGCGAGAGCCTGGCGATCGAGGTCGCGCGTGTGCCGGATCGCGTCAAGCTTGGGCGGGGATCGCTGCCTGAAAAATCCGCGTAAAGAACGGCAGCGAGTTTACGAGCAAGCGATTGGACCAGTGGGCATACCTCCGCGGCGTGCGTCTCAACTTCAATCACCCCGGAAAACCGATGGACAAAAGGCATATCGAAGCATTCAACAGCCGGCTCCGTGCCGAGTGCCTCAACGAGAGCTGGTTCATAAGCTTGGCCGACGCGCAGGAGAAGGTTGCTGCCTGGCGATTGCATTACAATCTGGACAGACCACACAGCGCCTTGGGCAACCTGGCCCCAAGGAATTCGCTGCATCATCCGGCCAGGCAAGCCTGGCCGGATGATGCAGATCCCTCAACCTCCAACTGGTACAAGAACGGGGACAAGCACAAGCGCCCTCCGAGCAACGTAGTTGCTGCCACAAGAAATGGGGCAGGCCAGCCGCGACCATTTCTTTTCGCTGTACAGTCTCTGGTGCCTGAGAGACTCTTCTGCATCGTCCCACCTCCACAGGAGGTCTGATTACCATTTAAATTCTTGCTCTATGGATTCGGCAAGAAACGGTAGTAAGGATCAATATTATACTTTTGTAATACACTTAATAAAAAACCGATCACAAGGATCGGCTTTCATGGACGAGTTTAAATTATCCTGAGCTACTACTGGACGGACTGAACACGGTTGCCACCGAAGTCAACACCCTTTAGGCCACCCGCCGTTTGTTGGAAAGTGATCGGGATGCCAGGCTCGACAGGAGTTTCCGAACCGACGGGATTGTCTGGGAAAGGCTGCCAGTTAATGTCGGGTCGATACGTGGCGGTAAGCCCCGAAGTACCCTTGATTGCTTCGTCGTCAAACTTTGGCCCTGCATTCCTGGAAGTGGCCGAAGTTGGAGCATTAGGATTCCAGCCAACATTTCCATCTCGTGTCGTTTCGACAGCGGCATGACCATCGAAGAATAGAAATGGCTGACGAGAATCGCCGTACCCGCTGAACCTGTCTTGGGTAGAGAAGTGACGCTGTATACCGTCATAGAGCCAAACTTTACCGTTCGGATAGCGGACCTCGGTAAGTCGCCGCTGGCCCATGTTAGAAGGGCCTCCTCCTTGCGGGGTCGAGACGCCGTTGAACCCGGTAGCGAGTGTGATCGCATAGATAGGTTCACGCTGCCCCGAAGCCGTAAACTTCGTCGTAAGATTGCTGTCTGGCTGAAAACCAGCGTAACTCTGTTGGTATGAAGAGCTGAAAGCCCATCGCCAGGCGTTTGCATCGCCCTCCGCGGCAGATGTGACATAATCACCGAAGGAGGTAATCCCAGCTCCCCCGCTCGCAACACCCTGAACCCAATCCTGGAAATTCTCAGCCCAGCGAAGTCTCGCACGGTCGGCCGGAGAAACAAGAACCTGATTTGGGAGGACATTATCTATGTAATCAACAAGAACGAGGTGGTTGTAGTAAACGTGCGGGATGTGGTTGTTGATCTGTGGCAAAAGGTTCGGTGGTAAGCCCGTATTTTCGCGGACGATCGCCGCTTGCTGAGCAGTCGCCGTCACCAGAGGGTTTGTCTGGCTTATGACAAGATCGGTTTGGTTGGCGGAGTTGTCTGGTGTGAATCGGCTGTCGAACGAGAAGATTTGGCTGTCGTTGTCTGCCCCAAAGACCTGGCCGGCAACGCCTTGCTGGCGTATGTTGTTGAGGCTCACAGCTAGCTGACCCGCCCTGCGTGCCTGATTCAGTGCGGGCAGCAGGATACCAATGAGAAGAGCAATAATCGCAATAACAACCAACAGCTCGATGAGCGTAAAGGCGTGGTTGCGAATTCGCCGAGCGAAAATTCGGGCCATTCGATAGTCTCCACAGAAGTGCTCGGGGTGTGGGCCAAAGAGCGGCCAAATCAACCAAGCGGAACGGGTATTATAGCAAAGATTCGCCCCGATGTCCGATGTGTTGCGTGTAGACCCTCGGAAAATTCAACCGAATATCAAATAAAAGTCATAAATACCCGCAAGTGCTCTAAATGTTCGGTGAATTTCCTGCTTCTTTTCCTAACAAATTACGATCAAAGGTGGCCGTTCTCTCATACAACCCGTCGAAAACGATCAGTCGTCCGTATTGAACAAGCGTCGCAACCGAAGCTGCTCGCTTCTCCATCGCACAATCTCAAGCAGGTCGGCATCAGACAGTTGCGTCGCGGCACGGCGGAGTGTCTCGATGTCACGGATCGTAGCGATCTGAGCTGCGTTGGAAAAGCCGGTCCGAGAAGGAGCGGACGCCGTGGCGGGCTTGTCGGAAGACGGGTTTCTGTCGGGAGACCCGATCGGGGGTTCCCGTCCCGGGGACGGGGTTGCGAATGCCGGAACATCTGACGGTTGCTCCATAAACAGCAGATCAGGAGGCGGTCGTTCCCCGGTTGCTGGTTGCCCTTCGATCGATAAAGAGGCGCTGGAAGCCGCCTGCCGTGCCGCGGACTCGGCGGCTGTGGGCTCTGGCTCTGGCTCTGGCACGAGAGCTTGGTCAGCGGCATCCGGTGCTTGGTCGGTAGACGGCGCGAGCAGAATGTTCGTTGAGTGTTCAGTTTCGGTGTTTGGTGTGCTTTGCGAAGCGAGCCACCACCCGAAGGCAACGCCGCTCACACAACCCGCGACTACGAAGGCTGTCAAAAGGGTTCTGGCGGGCCAACGTCGGTTGGTTGGGTGAGAACCAGTCACCGGGCTCGCGTCCTCGTGTCGTCCTGGGCCAAGGTGTTTGGCCGGGCGCGACGATGTGACCTTGCTGGGTCTTGGGTCGCCCGGCAGGGGGCGGATGGGGGCGAGGCCGAGGTGGTCACGGTCACCCTCGGTGAAAAAACCAGCGTCGCAGGTTTGGCACTGGGCATCGGTTGGGTTGCACGGCTGCTGGCAGTTGTGGCAGAGCCCGAGCAGGTGGGCAACGCCCGGGGTGCGGGTAGTAGCTCGCCAGAACTGTCGAGTGCTCGGCCCTCGCACAACCGACGCGCGCGTCACCACGCCTCGCCTGACGAGCATGACCAGGCTCTGGTAGGAGCAGCCGGGGCGGAAGGGTCGGGTGTCATCGCGGATGAACCAGGGGCCCATGTCGTTCTGGGTGCGTTGCCGGGAGAGCGGGTCGAGCGGGCCACGGCAGGCGCTGCAGCGGCT
This sequence comes from Planctomycetota bacterium, assembly GCA_039815285.1. Lineage (GTDB taxonomy): Bacteria > Planctomycetota > Phycisphaerae > Phycisphaerales > UBA1924 > JBCBZP01. The sequence continues at coordinate 200,053 of JBCBZP010000001.1, read as the reverse complement.
GGAGGCGGAGGCAGAAGTCGCGGCGGCGACGCCCTCTGCCAGTGCGGTCGGCTGGGGCACGCCGCAGTAGGGGCAGACCTCGGCGGGAGCCGCGGGCGGCGGCGACTCGGGGCGGGGAAGCCTCGGGGTCGGGCTTGGGACGGGGGCGGCGTTGGTTGGATCGTTGGATTCGGCCATATCGATTGTGGAGAAGAGTCGGCAAGCGGGATGGGGGCGGCGGGACTGTGAATGGGCGGAACGGGTGTGGCGGGGGGTTGGGGGGTTGGGGGGTTGGGGGGTGGGCTTCGAGGAGCGTGTCGGCTGGGCTCTGGGCGATCGGGTCGGGAACGGCCGGTTCGGCGTTGACTCGGCACCGCGGGCCGCGTGTGATCGCGGCGATGCCACGCTTGAATGCTACGAGACGAGTCGGCCGTGTGTTCCGGGGCGAGGGGTGGGCTTGGGTGCGGGCCCCGGGGAGGACCGTGCCCACGACCGCGAGGGGTGGTGCGACGAGGGCGTTGCTCGTCAGCGGGGTAGCGGGCGTTCTTGCGTGCGGCGGTTGCTCGTCGTCGGCCCACCTCGGGGGCGGGGCGCGAGGCCCGGGACCGGACCGGTCGGGGTCGACCACTGTAGATGACCGGGGTAACGGCCGAGCCGATCGGCGGACGGCCGACAGCGGTCGCGGGCAGATCGACCGGGCGCCCTCGGTGCTGGTGGGCAACGAACGGGTGACGCGAGACCGGCTGCTCACGCTGCTCGCCGAGGCGGCCGGTCGGCGCGTGCTCGAGGAGGTCGCGCTCGACCGGGCGATCGAACGGGAGCTCCAAGATCGCGGGCTCGAGGTGGACGAGGACGCCGCGGAGCGGGAGCGGCGGGCGTTGCTGGGCGTGCTGGCGGCAGAGATCGGGCTCGACCCGCGGAACGTGGCGGAGACCGAGGCGCGGGTTCGTTCGGTGCGCGGACTCGGGCCGGCGCGGTGGGCCGCGTTGCTGCGTCGGTCGGCGTCGCTGCGGGCGCTCGTGGCCGACGAGGTGGATACGTCCGACGCGGCGGTGCGTCTCGCGCACGCCGAGCGGCGAGCGGGCGTGTCGGTCGCGCGGCTGATTGAGACGGCGTCCCAGCGGGAGGCGGCGCGGCTCGCCGAGGAGATCAACACGGCCGCCGATCCGCGAGCCGCGTTCCTTGAGCGGGCGGTCGACGCTTCGGCGTCGCCGAGCCGGGGGGTGCTCGTGACGTTGCGTTCGGTCGACCCCTTGGTGCCGGCGGCGGTGCGGGCGGCGGCCGCGGGTCTCGAACCAGGCTCGATGAGCGGCGTGATCGCGACGGCGCGGGGCTACGCGATCGTGTGGCTCGAGCGCAAGGAGCCCGGCGACACGCGCCGCTTCGAGGAGCTCTCGCCCGAGGAGATCGAAGATGTGAGGGCGAGCGTTCGGCTGCGGCAGGAGAGCGTGCTGATGGGCAGGCTCGCGGCGAGGCTGCTGGGCGGAACGCGCGTGACCGCGTTCGACCCTTCGCTCGCGTGGGCCTGGGCGCAGGGGGAGCGGCCCGACACCGGCGACGGCGCGGCGGCGGAACAGCGAGGCCGGTAGCCGCGGCCGGTGAACCGTTACTCGGTGTCTGCGGGCAGGTGGGCGTCGAAGAACGCGGCGATCTCGGCCTGCATCGACGGTGAGGTCAGCACCGTGATGTGGTTCGCGCCGGGGACCTCTCGCAGCTCGGTGGCGACGCCGGCGTTGGTCGCGGCTTCGTGGATGATCGGCGCGTGGTAGGGGCGGACGATCGCGTCGTCGTTGCCGAAGACGATCAGAAGCGGGAGGTCACCGAGCTTGGTCACGGCGTCTTCGGGGGCTCGGCCGCCCGGGATGAGGATGGGCCCGAGCACGGGGACGTAGTCGCCCGCGACCCTCGGGAAGCTGCTGAACGGCGAGACGATCGTGAGGGCCCGGAACGTGCCGGGGGCGGTGTCGGCGGCGAGGTTGGACGCGACCATCGAGCCCATGCTGTGCCCTATGAGGAAGAGGCGGCCGGGGTCAACGTCGTTTCGGGCGCGGAGGTAGTCGAGGGCCCCCACCGCGTCGGCGATGAGTCGGTCCCGGTTGAGCCGGCCGTCCCACTCGCTGCGGCCGTAGCCGCGGTAGTCGAAGAGCAGGACGCCGTAGCCCTGCGAGGGGAGGGAGCTGACGAAGGCGTGGTGGGCGTCGATGGCGTCAGCGTTGCCGTGGCAGAACAGCACGGTGCCCTTGGGCCGGTCGGTCGTCGGGGCGAGCCACCAAGCGTGCAGGGTCTTGCCGCGGGCGTGCCGGCCGACGGACGAGGGGAAGGTGACGTCCTCGGCGCCGTCGGGCGCTTGGACGGCGCGGGGCGACGGGTAATAGAACAGGACAGACTCGATCATGTTGGTTGAGCAGCCCACAACGCCGACCGCGGCGAGGACGAGCAGCGTTGTCGACGCGACCAGAACCAGCCGGCCGATCTGCGACGGCGGGTTCGGGCTCGCGGGAGCCGGCTCGTTCTGAGCCTGATCGGTCGGGTGGTGCATCGGAGGATCCTGCGTCGGGCGGCGACCGTCCGCCGCGGGGCATTGTTGGAGCGGTCGGCGCGGTGGCGCTGCACTCGGGCGGCGCGGCGTCGCTGTACGGCATCGGCGCGGTCCTGTTCGTCTGGCACTCGTCGGGGGGCGCGGCGGTCTCGCGCGAAGGCTGGCTCGCGCTCGCGGGGGCCGCGGCGGTGGTCTGGGGCGTGTACGCGATCGACCGCGTGAAGCTGCGCGACGCGTGGCGCGAACCCGGCGACGGGTCGGGGCTTCGGAAGTGGGTCGTGCGTCGGCACGGGCGTTGGCTCCGGACGATGGCGGCGATGATGGTGCTGGTAGGCAGCGTGCTGCTCGGGCTCGCGGCCTGGCAGCTGGCCGGGCTCGGGCTCTTGGGCGTCGGGGCGGTGCTGGCGTACGACGGGCGGCCGCACGCTTCGCAGACCGGCCGCGGCGTGCGCGTGGGCTCGCTCAAGCGGTCGGCGGCCGCGAAGAACGGGATGGTGGCGGTCGCGTACGTCGTGCTCGCAGGAAGCGTGTCGGCGGCGCTCAGCGGGCAGGCGATCGCGGGGGTGCTGGCGGCGCTGTTCGTGCGTGTGCTGATCGACGCGGCGCTGTGCGATCTTGACGACATCGACGCGGACCGCGCGGCGGGCGTGACCACGCTCGGCACTTCCCTCGGGCGCAGGCGGGCGCTCGCGGTGCTGACCGCGGCCGAGCTTGGGCCGCTTGCGCTGCTCGGGATGGCGGGGACCGAGTGGGCCGCGGGTGTGACGGTGTACGGCGTGACGCCGCTGGCGTCGACATTGGCCGCGGCGATGATCGACCGGCTGCGGCTGACCGATCTGGTCGACATGCGGCTCGGTGTGCTAGGGCTCTTGGCGGTGCTCATCCACGCGGCCCCGGCCTGAGGAAACGCGTTAGCGCAGGTCCGCGCCCTTGCCCGCGTAGAACGCGGCGAGATCGGGGCGGCTCGGTGTCGGGTACTTCTGAGCCATGCGCTGCGACCAGCCGTCTTCGCTGGGCGCACCGCGATCGGCGAGGTACGCGCGATAGGTCGCGTCGTACTCGTCGAGCTTAGCGAGCACGCGGTCGTCGCTGTCGTAGGTCTCTTCCATGAGCACGGCATCGACCGGCAGGCGCGGCCGACGGCTCGGCTCTTCGTCGGGCCTTCCGACGCACAGGCCGAAGAGCGGGTAGACGCCTTCGGGCGTGCCGAGGACGGCGTCGACATCGCTCAGACAATTGCGGAGCCCGCCGATGTAGCAGATGCCGTAGCCCATCGATTCGAGGGCAATCGCCATCTTCTCGGCGAAGAGCGACGCGTCGATAACGCCGACTAGGAACGCTTCGAGGCGTTGGTCGTAGTCGAAGCCGTCGCGTTCGGCGGCGAGGCGGTGGCGGCGGGAGTCGGCGCAGACCACGAAGAACGCGGGGCACTCCGCGACCTTGTCCTGCGGGCCGCAGAGCTCGGCGATCTTGCGACGCTTGATGTCGTCGCGGACGCGGAGGATCGAGTACGCCTGGACGGCGCTGCTGGTCGACGCCATCTGCCCGGCGGCGACGGCTTCTCTGATGTTGCCGTCGGGCACCGGCTCGTCGGTGAAGCGGCGGATCGTGCGGTGGTTCTTGAGCAGGGCGATCGTGTCGTTCATCGGGCGAGCGTAGGTGCTGCCGGACGCGCCGCCGATAGCCACGGGCCGATGACCACGGACGGTGCTCGGCCTCTCAAACAGTGCCTACGCGGCAACAGTCTGGAGCTCGCGCACAAGCATCGCGCCGCGGTCGGTGAGCGCGACGTGCTCTCCGTGGCGCCCGCGGACCTGAATAGCGCCCGCCGAACAGAGGTGCGACTCGAGCTGGGACCAGATGTCGCCGAACCCGAGCCACATCTTGTCGTGATAGGTGCGCACGCAGCCCGCCTCGAGTGAGCGGAGGGCCTCGTGGAGCCACTGCTTCTGGATCTGATCGAGCTTCATATCGCGCCCCGTTCTCGGCTGCTATTCGCTGGTCGAGCACACGTGCCCGGCCGCCGCCGTCCCTGATCTACCATGGCGTCACACGCAGGGTTCTTGGGGCTTGCCATCTTTTTTTTCAAGCATGACGCGGTGCGGTGGGCCGCACAACCGTCCTGACCCGCCGCAACGACACGTCATGACGCTTATTCGGCCCGCCTGCACCCGTACGCTCAGGCATGACACACTGCGCTTCGGTGTCGGTTCTTGACCTCTCCAGAATCGTGCCGGCGTTGATCGGCGGCGAGACGGTGCTCGACGGCGGGACGCTGGACGTCCGAGACCCGGCGACGGACGCGGTCGTCGCGTCGGTCGCGAGCGTCGGCGAAGCGGAGACCACCCGGGCGATCGACGCGGCCCGGGACGCGCTCGCGAGCTGGTCGGGTCGGCCGGTATCCGAGCGGGCGGCCGTGGTCCGCAAGCTCGGCGAGCTGATGCTTGAGTGCCAGGACGAGCTGGCGCTCCTCATGACACGTGAGCAGGGCAAGCCGTTGCGGGAGTCGCGCGGCGAGATCGCGTACGCGGCGAGCTTCCTGTCCGACGCCGCGGACCGTTCGTCGGAGCTGGGGGGCACGATCGAGCCGAGCGCGCGGGCGAACCACCGCATCCTGACGATCCGCAAGCCGATCGGGGTCTGCGGGATCATCACGCCCTGGAACTTCCCGTCGGCGATGATCACGCGGAAGCTCGGGCCGGCGCTGGTCGCGGGGAACACGGCGGTGGTGAAGCCGGCGGAGCTGACACCGCTGTCGGCGCTGGCGATCGGGGCGCTCGCGGGCGAGGCCGGCGTCCCCGCGGGCGTGGTGAACATCGTCGTGGGCGAGCCCGGGCCGATCGGGCGGGCGATCACGTCGGACGCTCGGGTCCGGAAGCTGTCGTTCACCGGGTCGACGGCGGTGGGCCGCGAGCTGATCGCGGCGTGCGCGCCGACGGTCAAACGCGTCTCGATGGAGCTCGGCGGGCACGCGCCGTTCATCGTATTCGACGACGCCGACCTCGACCGGGCTGTGGCGGGCGTCGTGGCGAGTAAGTTCCGCAACGGCGGCCAGACGTGCATCTGCGCGAACCGCGTGCTCGTGCACGAATCCGTGCACGACGCGTTCGTCGGGAAGCTGGCGTCGCGGATGGGTGATCTCAGCGTGGGCGTCGGGACAGACGAAGCGACGGACATCGGGCCGCTGGTGAGCGACGCGGGGCTCGAGAAGGTCGAGCGGCACGTCGCCGACGCGCGGGCACGGGGCGGGGCGGTCGTCGCGGGGGGCGAGCGGGTCGCCGTGTCGGGGGCGGCCGACCGGTTCTACGCGCCGACGCTGATCACGGGCATGACAAGCGACATGCTGTGCGCGCAGGAAGAAACCTTCGGCCCGGTCGCGCCGGTCCGCTCGTTCTCGACCGAAGACGAGGCAATCGACCTCGCGCACGACACGGAGTACGGCCTCGCGGCGTACTTCGACACGCGGGACCCGTCGCGGCTGGTGCGGGTCGCAGAGCGGCTGGAGTACGGGATTATCGGGGCCAACGACGCGCTGCCCTCGGCGGCGCCGGCGCCGGTCGGAGGCTTCAAGCAATCGGGGCTCGGGCGTGAGGGCGGGGCGTGGGTGTTCGCCGAGTACACGGAGACGAGCTACGTGTCGCTGGGCGTGTGAGGGCGCGAGCGGCCCGGGTTGCTTGACGCCCCCTGGTTCCTTCCCGTTACTTGACGCCGAGCAGTTCGATCTCGAACTTTAGATCGGCCTTGGGCGGGATCGCGGGAGGAGAGCCGTGGGCGCCGTAGGCCATGGCCCAGGGGACGGTGAGCTCGCGCTTGCCGCCGACCTTCATGCCGGGGATGCCCTTCTGCCAGCCCTCGATGAGCCGGGCGAGTGGGAACTCGACGGGCTGGCCGCGGCTGTAGCTGGAGTCGAACTCGGTGCCGTCCATGAGCGTGCCGCGGTAGTGGACATTGACGGTGGCGTTCTCGGGGCACTCCATGCCGTCACCGACCGTGGTGTCGTTGATCTGAAGCTCTTCGATGCTCATGCGGCTGCCTTTCGCTTTCGGCGGAACTGAAAGCAACACGGTAGCGCGGCGCAATGAAACGCTACTAAAAAGTTGTGACAGAGATCAAGCGCAAGGGTAAGCCGACGTTTTCGCGTCGGCTCCCCTTCTCTCAACTCCCCTCAGCCCTAGACCCGACCGTTCAACACACCGGACTCGGGTCTCCTCGGATGGCGGGAATGAGGCCCGCTGGTCTCTGACATGACAGCCAAGAGGTTTACACCTCGGAACAACACAGACGCGCCCCCGAAGCGTGCTTGTTCGGAGGCTGAATCGTCCAGCCTCCTCTTCTTCACAGCTCGGCGTACCAAACCATGATCAATCGCCGCTGATATTCGTACACGGCCGGGGCGGTTCTCTGGATGCTGCCGTCAAAGACCAAATATTCAATTGTTGTCCGCATTGACACGGTCGAACGCGGATGAAGAGATCACAGGCATGTGCTCAGGTTTCCTGATTTGTGATTGAGCATTATTGCCCAGGTCTTTATGCCCAGAAATGGGCCACTGAGTTGCTCGCTTGAAGCCGAGCACATGTAGTAAAATGCGCATGTATGCACGGCTCGGTTGCAGACCGCGGAGAACAAAACGGCACAAATGTCTCCTTTTGAAGCCCTAAAGCTTTGTTTGGACATACTTTCGAGTGCTCAAAAGTGTCATGACCGTCCGTGTAAGTTGGGATATCCGCGTTCGTGTGGTTGACAGACCTGTGAGTGCCGGACATACTCAGCCTGCACAAGGTGCTCGAGCCGGCATAGTGCCCGGCAAGAGTGAAAAGGGAAGCGTGGTGAAAATCCACCGCGGACGCGCCGCCGTAACGGGTATTTGCGTGTCGTCCTGAATGAGCCACTGACACCGCTTCGAAGCGGTGTTGGGAAGGCCGGACGACAGGGCCCGGAGCCGGAAGACCTGCCTCGTGTGAGTTGTGACGGCCCTCGCGTTCCAGGGCGTCGGTCGATGTTCGTACGCTTCTCCCCGCGTGCGGGCTGGTCCGACGTGCAGTCCGGAAGTGTTGGCCGCCGGGTCGTGTGCGCACGCCTGGGGGGACGCCCCGCGCGATCCCGGAGCGAGGTCAACACGGGGCTCCCTGCCCCGGGAATTGAGAAAGAATATGACGTTCCGTTCTGTGTGTTACGCGTCGTGCGCGGTCGCCGCGCTCCTGATCTCACCAGCCGTGGCTGCTCAGGTCCCGCCCGGCTACGTCGAGACGGGACGGTTCACCAACCCGTTCGGCTCGTTTGACGTCCGCTTCGACGGGCGGCTCATCGGGCTTTCGGGCAGCGACATTCTTCTTCAGGACTCGGTCAACACCGGCAGTTTCTCGACAATCGCGACGATCGACCCGACATTCACCGCCGCGTTCGGAGCGTCATTCGTCGCGGTCAGCCCGGACGGGACGCGGCTGGCCGTGGGCGACAACACCTTTGGCGGCCCTGCCGATGCGTTCGTCGGCGTGTTCGACATCGTGACCGGGTCGCTGCTGACTTCGGCCGTCGCGCCGAACTTCGACGGCGACTGGGCCGACAACAACACGCTGTTCGTCGCAGGTGGGTCGTCGGTTGACTCGAACGTTGTCACCCGCATCGACGCGGCGACGGGGCTCTCGACAACCGTGATCAACGATACAGCGGGCTTCTCCGGCGCCGTCGCGGTCGCCGGGGGCACGCTCTTCGCGGGCAACGGCTTTGCCACCGGAGGTCCCGGCGATTCTCAGACCGGTGAGGTTCGCTCGTTCGATCTCGCGGCGCTCACAGGGTCACCCATTCTTTCGTTCGAAAACGACGGGCTGTTCGCCGGCGGTGCCCTGTCGGCGGGCTCGCTCGATGTCGACGCGTCGGGCAACCTCATCATCGGCGGCGGCGACCTGTTCGGCGGCTCGGGCGACCTCGGCTCGGTCGCGGTCGTCGACGCTTCGGGCAACCGCGTCGATATCGCGTCGCCGTTCGGGTCGGACCTCAACTTCGGGCAGTACAACGCGTTCACCGACGAGATCCTCGTGTTCGGCGGGGCGGGCGAGATCGTCCGTTTCGCCGCGATCCCGGCGCCGGCGTCGGGGGCGCTCGTCGTGCTCGGACTTGTTGGGGTGGGGCGTCGCCGTGGCTAATGCCGGGCGGGTCATCGCTGTGGTGCTCTCTGGGGGCGTGGGGGGCGTGCTGCCCACCGAGGGTCAATCGCCCTACGCGGCCGCGGTCATTGCGTACGACCCGGCGCCTGGGCAGTTCACGGGCAACCCGGACTTCAACGACCCGGGCCGCGCGATCGGGCCGCCGGGCGCCGGTACGCCCAGCTCGCCCGATAACACGGGGCTCGTGACGCTCGGCGGGTTCGGGGGCTCGATCACGCTCGGGTTCGACCATACCGTCGAGGACGACCCCGCGAACCCGATGGGGCTCGACGCGATCGTGTTCGGCAACGCGTTCTACCTCGCGGGCGACCCGACACGCCGGTTCGGCGAAGCGGGCATCATCGAGATCTCGCTCGACGCCAACGGCAACGGGCTCGCCGACGACCCGTTCTACCTGATCGCGGGGTCGGGCCTGAGCGTGCCCGTGCAGCCGCCGTTCGAGCTGACGGCCGCGGTGTTCACGGACCAGTTCGCGGTGAACCCGAACCCCGAGACCGAGAGCGTGTTCGGGTACGCGGACTGGACGCCGACGAACGCGCCGCTCGGCGCATCGCCGGCGGAGCGGGACCTCGTGTTCACGACGCCCGACGACCCGTTCGCGGTCGGCCTGTCCGAGGGCTCTGGGGGTGGCGACGCGTTCGACATCGCGTGGGCCGTCGACCCGGCGACCGGCGAGCCGGCCGGGCTAACCGGCTTCGATTTCATCCGCGTCACAACCGGCGTCGATGCGACGAGCGGGCTGTTCGGTGAGAAGTCGACCGAGATCGACGCGTTGTCGGACGTCGCGCCGGGCTCGGTCTGCGCCGCAGATATAAACGCCGACGGGCTGCTCGACGCGGCCGACTTCAACGCCTGGCTCACGGCGTTCATCGCCGGCGAGCCCGCAGCAGATCAGGACGGGAACGGGCTGCTTAACGGAGCCGACTTCAACACGTGGCTGACAAACTTCCTCTCGGGATGTCCGTGACCCGCGGAGCGTTCACGCTGGTCGAACTACTTATCACGGTCGCGATCGTGTCGGTGCTCGTCGGGATCTTGCTCCCTTCCCTTGCCGGCGCACGGTCGGCCGCGCGTGCGGCGCGTTGCATGGTCCAAGCGCGGCAGCTGCAGCTTGCCAACGATCTCTACGCCGCCGACCACGACGACCGCTTCGTGCCCGGCGCCGCCGAGTTCCTCGAGAATAAGTCACGGTGGCACGGGACCCGTCAGTCGCTCGGCGAACCGTTCACGCCGAGCGGGGCCCCGCTGCTCGGCTACACGGACACGCTCGAGCTCGTCGCGCGGACCTGCCCGGCGTTCCGCCCACCGGAGGCCCCCGTCGGTTTCGAGCGGGGGTCGGGCGCGTACGGGTACAACAACGCGTTCGTCGGTACGCACCGGGCACGGTCGGGCGGCGCATGGGTCGTCGTGACCGACCGGGCGGGCACGCCGAGATACCGCTTCGGAACGCCGTCGTCGACGCTCGGGTTCGCCGACGCCGCGTTCCCCGACGAGCGTGCGGCCGAGCGGGTGGTCGAATATGCGTTCGCGGAGCCGCGGTTCAACCCCGGCTCGCCGGACAACGCCGCCGAAGGGTTCCGGCAGGACCCGTCGATCCACTTCCGCCACCCCGGGGCGACGGCGAGCGTGGTCTCGCTCGACGGGCACGCGGCGCCCGAGCGGCTTACGTTCACGTGGTCGAGCGGGTTCTACACGCCGCCGGCCGAGGAGGTCGCGCTCGGGTGGTACGACGCGGCTCCGGACGCCGATAGCAACAACGGGTTCACGCCCGACTGAGCTGGGGTGGGGCCCGGGGAGGGGGCGGACGAGTTGTCCGGCGGACGCGAACGCCGAGAGCGGAAGGAGGGAACGGGCATGCCGGTGGACAAGTGCGTGTGCTTCGATGTGCCGTTTATCGACCTTCTTGAGCGGCACCGGAGCGAGGGCCTGACGCTCGAGCAGCTGTCGGACGAGACGGGCTGCTGCCAGGGGTGCGGGATGTGCGAGAACTACCTGCGGCTGGCGATGGTGACCGGCGAGACGTCGCTGCCGCCGATGCCGGAGGCGGAACTTCTCCGCCGGATCTCAGCGGCTCGCAGCGGCCCGCCCTCGTCAGCCGCCGGATGAGGCGGCGGCCTCGCGTTCGCGGTCGACCGCGTCGATCCAGCGCAGGTGAAGCTTGAGGATCTCCCAGATCGCGGCCCCGCCCTCGAGCGACTGGTGGGCGTTGTGCCCGGAGTTGACGACGACCTCGGGCGTGGCGGTGCCGTCGAGGTGGCTGGACGAGTGCTTGACGACGCCGTCACCGTCGCCGTCCTCGTTGCCCACGATGACGTGGTATTTGACGCCGTTGCGCCAGGGCGAGTCGTCGAGGGCTTTGACGAAGGGGCTCTCGGGCGAGAGGGAGCCGACGCCGGTGAGGGTGCCCTTGCCGCGCTTGCGGAACCAGGGGTGGAGCTTGTCGAGGTTGTTGCCGAGGTATTCCTGCTCGATGCGGCGGAACTCTTCGGGCAGCGAGGTGATGTTGCGTCCGAACTGGGCGAACCACGACTCGGCCATGTCGCTGCCCCGGAAGGGCGAGGACACGAAGACGGCGCGGGCGATGTCCTTCTCGGGCTCGTAGAAGAAGACCTCGCGGAGGTGCTCCTTGAGGTCGTCGTCCATGTCGAATTCTTCGAGGGGGACGGCGTGACCCGCGTAGTAGAGCCGCTCGCCGACGTCCTTGAGGATGGCGCGGGTGATGACCCCGCCCATGCTGTGGCCCACGACGACCATCTTGCCCCGCCAGGGGGCATCACCCTCGGGGTCGTAGCGGTCTTTGGCTTCGCGGAGCCGCTCGCGGAGCAAGAACGCCGACCTCGGGATGGGCAGCCCGCTGGGGTAGAAGAAGGTCCAGAACTGGTACCGCTCGCGGATCTCGGGGTCGGCGCGCATGTCGTTGATGACGTCGCGCCAGGTGAGCGGGCTGGACCGGAGCCCGTGCACGAGCAGGACGGGGATCTTGTTCTCGTCGTAGGGCTGGAGGCGGTAGACACCGGCGGACTCCTGGTAGAGCCCGGGGGTGAGCATCGCGCGGCGGCCGGCTTCGTCGATGCGGCTCTTGGCGACGATATCCGCGACCGACGCGGTCCAGTCGGCGCTGAGCGTCGCCTCGAGCCCGAACGCCGGAGTCGACTCGATCCTCATCGGGTCGAAGATGGTCAGCGACGCGCGGCGCGGCTGCTCGCCGTCGGGCGTGACCGCGGCGAACTCGACCACGGCGGTCGCGGGCACGGCGATGCCCGTGCCCGGCACGTCGTCGGGGAAGTCGTCGCCGCCCGGGAGCTGCTCGGCGACCAGCGACGACCCGAGCGCATCGACCAGGTGGCGGAAGCGGAGCCCCTCGATCGCGATGTTGGCCGCGACGCGGAAGCGCTGGAACAGCGTGGGGTCCCACGCGCCCTCGGACTCCCACTCGAGCTCGACGGCATAGGGCTCGCCGCCGGGCATGTCGACCCAGAAGAAGCGGGTGCCGCTCGAGAGCTCGTCCGAGAGGGTCTCGACGAGCCCGCCGACCGCGGCGTTGTACGTGTCGAGCGCGAGGCGGGTGCGCCCGGTGAGCAGCTCGGCGCCGCCCGAGGAAGGGTCGATCGCCTCGTCGACGACGTCCCACGACTCGCGGGCCGCGGCGAGGAACAGGCCCGAGAGCTCTTCCATCGCGGCATCGCTCTCAACATCGGCCAGCCGGTCGTACGCGCCCTCGAGCAGGACCTCGGCGAGCGCGAGCCGGAAGAGGGCGAGCGCCGGATCGCCCGCGCGGACGAACGACTTCCACTCGGTAAGCCCGCGGACCTTCTCCTCGAACGGCGCGTCGGTCAGCCCGCGCCAAGCGAGCATCTGTTGGGTCCGCGGGTTGTAGCCTCGGCCCGAGGCGACGCTCGCCTGCTCGCGGTTGAGCAGCGCGCCCTGCTCGGCCCTCTGGAGCTCGACCGGTCGGTTTGAGCAGCCGACGAGCAGCAGGGCTGCCACGACGCAACGCCCGATGTGAACCACGGCTGTCACCCGCTTGCCGGGACGGTGTGTTGTCTCCACGCGATACCTCCGAGGGCTGCGTCGGTCAGCAGCCGTGCCCGGCGAGGATACCGCGCGGGCGCGGATCAGCTCGCGCTGCTCGCTTCGGCGGCGGTGACGTCGCGGACCTCGACGTGGGGGACACCCATGATGTCGGAGGTCTGGGCGCCGTAGGCCTCGGCGGCTTCGGCGGCCTCGGCGAGCATCGCCTCCTCATGGAGACGCTGGGCTTCGGCGATCGCCTCGGGGACGCGGGCGCGGATGCGCTGGTGGGCGTCGAAGCCCGTGCCGGCGGGGATGAGGTGGCCCAGCAGCACGTTCTCCTTGAGGCCGACGAGGGTGTCGACCGCGCCCTTGAGCGACGCCTCGGTCAGCACCTTGGTCGACTCCTGGAACGACGCGCCGGAGAGGAAGCTCTCGGAGGAGAGGGCCGCCTTGGTGATGCCCAGCAGGAGGGTCCGCCCGGTGGCGGGGCGGGCCTTCTTGGTCTTGGCGACGTCCTTGCCGTCGGCCTCGGCGCGGGCGTTGGCCTCCTTAACGTCGTCGCGGTGGACGAGCGCGCCCTCGGCCAGATCGGTGCCGCCCGGCTCAAGGACGCGGAGCATCTTGGCGACCTCGGCGTTGGCCTGCTTGAACACGAACTTATCGAGCACCTCGTGCGGGAGCAGGTCGGTGTCGCCCGCGTTCTCGACGCGGACCTTGCGCAGCATCTGCGACAGGATCAGCTCGATGTGCTTGTCGTTGATGTTCACGCCCTGGGCGCGATAGACGTTCTGCACCTCGTCGAGCATGTAGCTCCAGAGCGACTCTTCACCCTTGATCGCGAGGATGTCGTGGGGCACGAGCGGGCCCTCGGTAAGCGGGTCGCCCGCCTGCACGAAGTCGCCGGCGTGGACCAGCAGCGGCTTGTCGTTCGGGACGTGGTGGTCCTTCTCGATGCCCGAATCGCTGATGACGCGGATAGTCATCTTGCCCTTGCGCTTATCGGAGAGGATCTCGACGCGGCCCGAGATCTCGGCCATGATCGCCGGGTCCTTGGGCTTACGCGCTTCGAATATCTCGGTGACGCGGGGCAGGCCGCCGACGATGTCCTGCGAGCCCGCGGCGGCGCGAGGCTGGCGGGCGATCATCGCGCCGGCGGAGATCACCGCGCCGTCGTCGATCTCGAGCCGCGCCTTGGCGGGCAGGTAGTGGAAGTCGAGGATGTTGCCGTCGGCATCGACGATGTTGATCTGCGGGTGCAGGTCGCCCTTGTGCTCGATGACGACCTTGGCCTTCTTGCCCTGGCCGGCGTCCTCCTCGCGGTAGGTCTCGCCGAGCTCGAGGTCGACGTACTGGACCGTGCCGCCTTTCTCTGCGAGGATCGGCGTCCGGTGCGGGTCCCACTTGGCGAGGACGGTGCCGCCCGAGACCTTCGACCCGTGCTCGGTATAGATCCACGCGCCGTAGGGCACTTTCACCTTCTCGAGCTCGCCGCCCTCGTCGTCGAGCACGGCGATCTCGCCGGCCCGCTTGAGCACGACCTGGCACGGGTTGTCGTCGGTGTCCTGGCCCGGCACCTCGTTGCAGTCGCGGAGCTCGATTGTGCCCGCGGTGTTCGCCCGGTATTCGCTCTCGGCGATCGCTCGGGTACCGATACCGCCCGTGTGGAACGTCCGCATGGTGAGCTGGGTGCCCGGCTCACCGATGGACTGGGCGGCGATGATGCCGACCGCCATGCCGAGCTCGACGATCCGGCCGGTGGACATGTCCATGCCGTAGTCGAGCTGGCTGCAGCCGAAGCGGCTCTCGCTGGTGAGGGGGCTGCGGACCTCGACAGAGTCGATGCCGACCTCGTCAACGCGGGCGGACGCGTCGGCCGAGATCATGGTGTTCGCCGGTGCGATGACCTCGCCGGTCTTGGGGTCGACGATGTCGCGGACGCTGACGCGGCCGTACACCTGGTCCTTGAGGGGAACGTCGACCTGCTCGCCCTTGTAGACGGCCCGCTTGGTGACGCCGCGCTTGGAGCCGCAGTCGATCTCGCCGACGATCACCGACTGGGCGATATCGCAGAGCTTGCGGGTGAGGTAGCCCGAGTCGGCGGTCTTGAGCGCGGTGTCGGCCAGACCCTTGCGGGCGCCGTGGGTCGACGAGAAGTACTCGAGGATGTTGAGCCCCTCGCGGAAGTTGGCGCGGATGGGGGTCTCGATGATCTCGCCGGAGGGCTTGGCCATGAGCCCGCGCATGCCCGCGAGCTGCTGCATCTGGCTGACGTTGCCACGCGCGCCCGAGTCCATCATGAGGTAGACCGGGTTGAGGTAGCTCTTGCCCGCGAGGTCGTCGTCGGCGACGTAGGTGCCCGCGTCGTCGCGGCGGTCGCTCTTGATCGTCTCGATCAGGGTCTTGGTCAGCTCCTCGCGGCAGTGCGACCAGATGTCGAGCAGCTGGTTGTACCGCTCTCGCTCGGTGATGATGCCGCGGTCGTAGTTCTTCTCGACGCGGTTGACCTGCTTCTGCGCGGCCGCGAGCAGCCCGACCTTCGCGTCGGGGATGCGCAGGTCGGTGATGCCGAAGCTCAGCCCGGCCACCGTCGAGTTCTTGAACCCGATCTCCTTCAGACGGTCGAGAAGGTCGATCGTCTCGGCCCGGTCGCAGTAGAAGTAGGTGTCGTCGATAACGCGCGCGCAGCCCTTCTTGCCAAGCACGCAGTTGTAGAACGGCATGCCGGCGCCCAGGATGTCGCTGAACAGCACGCGGCCGGCAGTGGTCACCACGCGGCGGTTGGTCGGCAGCGGCTCCGGGTCGCCCTTCTGGGTCAGCACCTGCTCGGTGAACCCGTCGAGCCGGACGGAGATCCGGTCGTGCAGACCGATCTTGCCCTGCTCGTAGGCGTGGAGCGCCTCCATCCGGTCCTTGAAGCGGATGAGGTCCTTCTCCTCGCGCAGGTCGTCGGGATCGTCGCGCGTGATGAAGTACACGCCCATGACGATGTCCTGCGACGGCGAGATGATCGGCGAGCCGTTCGCGGGCGAGAAGATGTTGTGCGTCGACAGCATCAGCACGTGCGCCTCGGCCTGCGCCTCGACGCTCAGCGGGAGGTGGACGGCCATCTGGTCGCCGTCGAAGTCGGCGTTGAACCCGCCGCAGACCAGCGGGTGCAGGCGGATCGAGTTGCCCTCGACCAGCGTGGGCTCGAACGCCTGGATGCCCATCCGGTGCAGCGTCGGGGCGCGGTTGAGCAGGACCGGGTGCTGGTAGATGACCTCCTCGAGGATGTCCCACACCGCGGCGTCACGGCGCTCGAGCATCCGCTTGGCGCTCTTGATCGTGTCGGCGAGCCCGTGCTCCTTGAGCTTGCGGATGATGAAGGGCTGGAAGAGCTCGAGCGCGATCTTCTTGGGCAGGCCGCACTGGTAGAGCTTGAGCTCCGGGCCGACGACGATGACCGAGCGGGCCGAGTAGTCGACGCGCTTGCCCAGCAGGTTCTCGCGGAAGCGGCCCTGCTTGCCCTTGATCATGTCGGTGAGCGACTTGAGCGCGCGGTTGCTCGAGCCGAGCACCGGGCGGCGGCATCGGCCGTTGTCGAACAGCGCGTCGACCGCCTGCTGAAGCATCCGCTTCTCGTTGCGGATGATCACCTCGGGCGCGTTGAGGTCCATCAGCTTCTTGAGGCGGTTGTTGCGGTTGATGATGCGGCGGTAGAGGTCGTTCAGGTCGCTGGTCGCGAAGTTGCCCGACTCGAGCAGCACAAGCGGGCGGAGGTCCGGCGGGATCACCGGGACGACGTCCATGACGAGCCAGGCAGGGTCGTTCTCGGAGCCGCGGATCTGCTCGACGAGCTTCAGGCGCTTGGCGAGGTCCTTGGTCTTCTGCTTCGACCGCGTCGCGCGGAGCTCGGCCCGCAGCTCGTCGCCGAGCTTGTGCAGGTCGAGCATGTCGATGAGCGTGCGCATCGCGTCGGCGCCCATCTCGGCGGTGAACGCCGAGCCGTACTTCTCGAGCGCCTCGCGGTGGTCTTCCTCGGTCAGCACCTGGCGGAGGGTCAGCTCGGTGTCGCCCGGGTCGGTGACGACGTAGTCCTGGTAGTAGATGATCTTTTCGATATCGCTGGTCTTCATGCCCAGCAGCGTGCCCAGGCGGCTGGGCATGCTCTTGAAGAACCAGATATGGACCACGGGCGCGGCCAGGTTGATGTGGCCCATGCGCTTCCGGCGGACGCGGGAGTGCGTCACCTTGACACCGCAGCGGTCGCAGATGATGCCCTTGAACTTGGTGCCGCGGTACTTGCCGCAGGCGCACTCATAGTCGCGTTCGGGCCCGAAGATACGCTCGCAGAAGAGCCCGTCTTTCTCGGGGCGGTAGGTCCGGTAGTTGATGGTCTCGGGCTTCTTCACCTCGCCGTACGACCACGCGCGGATGTCGTTGGGCGACGCGAGGGTCACCCGGACAGCCGTGAAGTCGTTGACCCGGTCGTACACGCTCTCAGCCATGAACAATCACCTCGTCTGAAGGTGCGATGATTTCGATCAGATGTGCCCGCACGCCTGAGCGCAGGACGCCGCCCCCCGGAACCCGTTTACAGCAGGCTTCCCATGTCGGCCTGCTTCTTCTCAAGCGACACGTTGAGCCCGAGCCCCTTGAGCTCGTTGCAGAGCACGTCGAACGCGACGGGCATGCCCGCCTCAAGGGTGTTGGTGCCCTTGACCATGCTCTCGTAGATCTTCGTGCGCCCCTCGACGTCGTCGGACTTGACCGTCAGCAGCTCCTGGAGGATGTACGCGGCGCCGTACGCCTCGAGCGCCCAGACCTCCATCTCGCCGAACCGCTGCCCGCCCGTGCGGGCCTTGCCGCCCAGCGGCTGCTGGGTGATCAGCGAGTACGGCCCGGTCGAGCGGGCGTGGATCTTGTCGTCGACCAGGTGGTGCAGCTTGAGCAGGTACATGAAGCCCACGGTGGTCTTCTGGTGGAACGACTCTCCGGTGCGTCCGTCGTAGAGCTGGATCTTACCGCCGCGGGGCATCTTGGCGAGCAGCTCGCGTGAACCGACGGGCACGCCCGTGTCCTCCATCTCCTGCCAACGCTTCTCGACATGACCATTCGCCTCGGCGACCGCGGCGTGAATCTCGTCCTCGGTGCAGCCGTCGAAGACGGGCGTGATCGCGCGGAACCCGAGAACCTCCGCGGCCCACCCGAGGTGGGTCTCGAGGATCTGGCCCACATTCATCCGGCTGGGCACGCCCAGCGGGTTGAGCATGACGTCGACCGGGGTGCCGTCCTCCATGAACGGCATCTCCTCCTCGGGCACAATCCGAGCGACGACGCCCTTGTTGCCGTGGCGGCCGGCGAACTTATCCCCGACGCTGAGCGTCCGCTTGGTCGCAACGTAGACCTTGACCATCTCGAGGACGCCCGACGGGAGCTCGTCGCCACGCTTCATGTGCGCGACCTTCCGCTCCTTCTCGGTTTCGATCGCCTCGATCCGAGGCCAGTACTGGTTCTTGACGACCATCGCCTCCTCGCGGATCTCCTTCGAGCCCTTGACCCAGCCGTCGGCGAAGGTCTTGACTTGCTCGAGGATGACCTCGGGGATGTCGCTCGCGCCCACCTTCTGGCGGGTCATCGGGTCGACCATCTCGGTGCCGGTGATCTCGTTGATCGTGGCGACCATCTCGCGGAAGAGCGCGATCGCCTTGTTGTCCATCGAGGCTTCGTAGTCCTCGATATCGGTCTTGAGCCGCTTCTTCTGCTCGTCGGACATGTGCATGCGGCGGGAGAACTTCTTCGCGCCGATGACGATCCCGTTGACGCCGGACGGCACCTCGAGCGAGTCGTTCTTCACGTCCTCGCCCGAGCGGCCGAAGATCGCGTGCAGCAGCTTCTCCTCGGGGGTCAGCTCGGTCTTGGCTTTGGGGCTGACCTTGCCGACGAGGATGTCGCCCGGGCCGACCTTCGCGCCGATGCGGATGACGCCGTGCTCGTCGAGGTTGCGGAGCATCTTCTCGCTGACGTTGGGGATGTCGCGGGTGAACTCCTCACGCCCGAGCTTGGTCTCGCGGATCTCGACGTCGAACGAGTCGATGTGGACCGAGGTGAACTGGTCGTCCTTGACGACCCGCTCGCTCATGACGATCGCGTCCTCGAAGTTGTACCCGTCGAACGTGTTGAACGCGACGAGCGCCGACCGACCGATCGCCAGCTCGCCCTTGACCGTCGACGCGCCGTCGGCGATGACCTCGCCCTCCTCGACCTCCTGCCCGAGCTCGACGACCGGCCGCTGGTTCTGGCAGGTCCGCTCGTTGAGCCCGACGAACTTGCGGAGCTCGTACTCGTCAGAGTTGTCGACGATGATCCGGATCGCGTCGACGTGGGTGACCGTGCCGCCGCGCTTGGCCTTGACGATCATGCCCGAGTTCATGCCGACGTGGGTCTCCATGCCGGTACCCACCGCAGGGAGGTTCTTCTTGACCAGCGGCACGGCCTGCCGCTGCATGTTCGAACCCATGAGCGCGCGGTTCGCGTCGTCGTGCTCGAGGAACGGGATCAGCGCCGCCGAGATGCCCACGATCTGCTTGGGCGAGATGTCGGCGTGCGTGACCTGGTTCGCGTCGACCTCGGCAAGCTCGCCGTTCACGCGGGCGAGGACCTTGCCGTCGCCGAGCGTGCCGTCTGGCCTGAGCGCGTCGGCCGGGGCGAGCACGATGTCGTGCTCCTCGTCGGCGCGGAAGTACACGTGGTTGCCGGTGTCCTTGCCGCCCTTGAGCTCGCGGTAGGGCGTCTGCAGGAAGCCGTAGTCGTCGAGGCGCGAGAAGATCCCGAGCGAGCAGATGAGCCCGATGTTGGTGCCCTCGGGCGTCTCGATCGGGCAGACCCGGCCGTAGTGCGAGATGTGCACGTCGCGCACCTCGAAGCCAGCGCGCTTGCGGTTGAGACCGCCCGGCCCGAGGGCCGACAGACGACGCTCGTGTACCAGCGACGACAGCGGGTTCGTCTGGTCGACGACCTGCGACAGCTCGCTCCGACCGAAAAAGAAGTCGATCGCCGACGAGATGCTCTTGGAGTTCACCAGGTCGGCGACCTTCGCCAGCTCGTCCGGGTCCTTGACCGACATGCGCTCCTGCACCGTGCGGCGGAGCTTGAGGAAGCCCTTGCGCAGCTCCTCGACCGCGAGCTCGTCGAGCGAGCGGAGGCGGCGGTTGCCCAGGTGGTCGATGTCGTCAACGTGCGCGATCGGCAGGCCGCTCTTGGGGTCGATGCGGTTGGACCGCAGGTCGAGCAGGTACACGACAACCTTCAGGAAGTCCTCCCCGCGGATGAACATCTGGTCCTCGGCGACGTCGAGGTCGAACTTCCGGTTGATCCGGAAGCGGCCGACGCGCCCGAGGCGATACCGGTTGTCGTCGTAGAACTTCTCGATGAAGAGCTGCTTGGCCTTGTCGACCTGCGGCGGGTTGCCGGGGCGCAGGCGGTTGTACACCTTCACGAGCGCCTTCTCGTACTCGTTCTCCCCCACCTCGATCGCGTCGAGCTTCTCCTCGGCGACCGTGTTGAGGATCAGCACATCGCCCGGGTTCTGGATGACGCGGACCGTCTTGAGCGTGCTCGCGATGATCGCTTCGGCGGCGTCGCCGAGCTGGCGGCCCACGTGGACGATCTCCTCGCCCGTCTCGGTGTCGATCACGCTCTCGGCCGCCCAGAACTCGGGCCGCACGTCCTGAGCCTTCACCTCGGTGATCTCGTAGAACAGGCTCAGCAGCGCCTCGGTCGTCGACACGCTCTCGTCGAGGCAGCGGAGGAATGTCGTCGCCGCGAGCTTGGTCGACTGGTCGATCCGCATCGCCAGCACGTCTTTCTTCGTGACCTCCAGCTCGATCCACGACCCGCGCTCGGGGATGATGCGGGCCGAGTGCAGCGGGCGGTCGCCCTCTGAAGAAAGGATCGAGAAGTCGACGCCGGGCGAGCGGTGGAGCTGGCTGACGATGACCCGCTCGGCACCGTTGACGATGAACTCACCACCGCCGAGCATGATCGGGAACTCGCCGAGGTAGATGTCCTCCTCAGGCATCTCGTCGACACCGTCGCGCACGAGCCGGACCCGCAGCTTGAACGGCAGCCCGTAGGTCAGCCGCAGCTCGCGGCACTCGTCGCTCGTGTACCGCGGCGGCTCCAGCTCATACCGCACGTACTCGAGACGCATCGTCTCGTCGTACGACTCGATCGGGAAGATCTCGTGGAGCAGGCTCTCGAGACCAAACAAGCGGTCGCGTGCCGAGGGATCCTGATCGATCTGCAGGAACCGGTCGTAGCCGGTCCGCTGCACCGTGGTCAGGTCGGGGACCACAAGCCCGTCACCGCGCTTCGCGAAGTTCCGCACCGTCTTTGTCGACATGTTCACCCTCGTCGAGCCCCCACCATTTGGACCGCCTAGACCGTGGACCGCCCGAGACCGCTTCGAATAAAACGAAAGCCCGGCAATCAACCCACGTTCCGCCCACAAGGCGCTTCCAGGGCCGATATAGCCGGGCAGGCCGAGTGCCTACCGCATCCAGATTTGCTGTTTGTCGTGTGCCAAGCCGTTCAGGACGTTAGGCAGCGCCCGGCCACTCGCTTGAGTGATTTCATGAATTTTTTTATGATTCCAGACCAAACAAACCATGAAAAAACCCCGCTAGCAGGGCGGGGCTTTGTTTGATTTCTTGAAGGCTTGCCGCTAGACCGGGGTCGGCGGCGGCGTTCCCGGCCAGAGATCGTTACTTGATCTCGACCTCGGCACCGACCTCCTTGAGCTTGCCGGCGAGCTCGTCAGCCTCTTCCTTGGCGACGCCCTTCTTGAGCTCGCTGGGGACGTTGTCGACGAGCTCCTTGGCTTCCTTGAGCCCGAGCCCGAGCGCCTCGCGGACGACCTTGATGACCTTGATCTTCTCGCCCTGCGACTTGAGGATGACGTCGAACTCGGTCTGCTCCTCGGCAGCCGCGGCACCATCGCCCGCGGCGGGGCCGGCCATCATGACCGCGCCGCCGGCGGCGGCCTCGATGCCGTAGGTTTCCTTCATGTAGTCGCCCAGGTCGACCGCCTCTTTGAGGGTCAGCCCGGCGAGCTGGTCGCCGAGGTCCTTGACCTTTGCCTCGAACTCTTTGGTCGCGGTTGCTGCTTCGTCGCTCATCACTTCACCAAACCTTTCATCTCACCCGAGAGGGGCCGGAACGCCCGGCTCCTTACCCCAGACCACTGGGCCAGTCGGGTGCCGATGGAACTTGAAAACCCGTTTCTCAAACACACGAACCGGACACCCGGCTCACGACGCGGCGGAGATCGCCTCGCCCTTTTCCAGCTTGTCTTCGATCGCCTTGATCAGGCCCGCCAGCCGCCCGCCCGGGCCCTTGACGGCTCCGAGGAGGTTCCTCGCCGGGCTGAGCACGAGGGTGACCGCGGTCGCGATCGCCTCGTCGCGCGTCGGGAACTTGCTGAGCCTCTCGACGCCGTCGTCGCCCTCGTAAAGCTCCCCGTCGAGCACCGCGCCCTTGAGCTCCACGTCGGGAAACTCCTTGGCGATCTCGACGATCTCGCGGGCGACATCGACCACCGACTCGGCACCATAGATGACCGCGTTCTGGCCCTTCATCAGAGAGCCGAGGCTCTCGAGCTTGGTGCCCTCGAACGCCTTGCGGGCGAGCGAGTTCTTGACCACCTGGACGGTGATCTCCTTCTCACGCAGCCGCCCGCGGATGGACTCGGTGCCCTCGGCGTTGACGCCGCGGAGGCTGACGACGAGCGCGTCGTCTTGCCCGCCCATGCGGTTCTCGTAGGCCGAGACGATCATTTCCTTGACAGGCTTCGACATGCCTGGCTCCTTCGCGTTCTGTGCGAGGCTTACGCCTCGGCCTCGGCCGATGTGTACGTCACTTCCACGCCCGGCGTCATCGTGCCGCTGATCGCGACCTTCTTGACGTACTGGCCCTTGGCGGCCGACGGCCGCGCGTCCTCGATCGTCTTGACGAAGTGCTCGTAGTTCTCGAGCAGGTCCGCCGCGGGGAAGCTCATCTTCCCGATGATCGCGTGGACGTTGCCCGCCTTGTCGGTGCGGTACTCGACCTTGCCGGCCGCGTACTCCTTGACCGCCTCGGCGACGTTCTTGGTCACGGTGCCCGCCTTGGGCGAGGGCATCAGCCCCTTCGGCCCGAGCGTCCGACCGAGCTTCGAGATCACCCGCATCATGTCGGGCGAGGCGACGGCGACGTCGAAGTCCATCCAGCCGCCCTCGATCTTCTTGACCAGGCTCGCCCCGCCCGCCTCAACGGCACCGGCGGCGGTCGCCTCGTCAACGATCGCGTCGTCGCAGAACGCCACGACCCGCTTCGACTTGCCGATGCCCTTGGGCAGGCTCACCGAACCGCGGACGAGCTGGTCGGCGTGCCGCGGGTCGACCCCGAGGAACAGGCAGACCTCGACGGACTGGTCGAACTTCGGAGCCTTGAAGCCCTTGATCGCGTTGATCGCGTCGATGGGATCAAGCGCCTCGGCCGGCGCCTTCGCCAGGTTCTCCCGCGTGCGGCGGGAGGGCTTGTGGCGCAGCTTGCCGCGACGGCGCTTGACCTCGTCGCTCGAGGACTTCATCGCCGCGGGGGCGGCGGAATCGGCGGGTGTGGTTGTCTGTGTGTCGTCTGCCATGGGTCAGCCCTCTACCTCGATGCCCATGGACCGGCACTGGCCCTCGATAATGCGGATCGCCGCCTCGTCGCTCGCGGCGTTGAGGTCGGCCTTCTTCTCAGTCGCGATCGCGAGGCACTGGTCCCGCGTGATCTTGCCGACCTTGTTCGTGTTGGGCTCGCCGGACGCCTTGTCGACGCCCGCCGCCTCTTTGATCAGCACCGCCGCGGGCGACGACTTCACAACGAACTCGAACGAGCGGTCGCTGTAGACCGTCACGACACACCCGACGACCTTGCCGTTGAGCTGCCCGGTCGCGGCGTTGAACTGCTGGATGAACTGCCCGGGGTTCACACCCTTGGCACCCAAGACAGGACCGAGCGGCGGGGCCGGCGTCGCGGCGCCCCCGGGGGCCATGATCTTGAACGAGTCGATGACTTCTCTCTTGGCCATAGTCTCCACCTCCCACGTTGGGCCGATCCAAGACCAGAGTCCGGGACCACGCGTGCCCGCCAAGCCTGGGCACGCACCCTCGGTGGTGCAAACGGTTTGCGGCCGCCGTCTCCAGACGCCGGCTCAGATATTGTTCCCAAAGCCCTCAAACGCGATCCGAACAACGGCTCACACAGGCTGGGTCGAAATGCTAGCGAGAATCCGCGCCCTCTCAACCGATGCCCAACCGAAATATGAACCCAACCCAAGATCGCAGCAGCACCCGGCCGACCGCCCGGCATCGCACCCAACAGACTGAGGAGCCAAAGAGACAGACGATGCCCCAGTTGAACCTACTAAATTCCAAACTTTTAGCGAGTGGCGTCGGAGCTTGCCTGCGGTTCGCCGGCATGATCGCCTGGTTGGGCGGGCTTTTTGCGATGGCGTCTTGCACCTCCAGCCGGGCGGTGCTCGTCTCGGTCGACGGCACGACCGCGCTGGCGCCGGAGTACACCACGGCCGTGTACACCTACGCCGATGAAAACACCGTCCATATCTACCTGACCGACCTCGACCCCGCCGCGCTCGAAGCGAGGCTCGAGCGGGCGTTCGACGCCGATGCCACACGCCGATTCGAGAGCCAAGACGCAGCCGCCGCGGGCGACGACGACGCCCGGCCCTCACCGGTCCGCCCGTCGGACGAGCCCTCGGACGAGGGGTTCGGGCCGGGCGAGCTAATTGCCAGCACCCTGCCGCCGGTCGGTCAGCTCACGCACATCTACATGTTCGTGCGCCCGTACGCCGGCCGGACGCCGATCGATCCCACGGCAGCGAACGCGACGATCCGCCACGCCGTGCTGGCCGGCGACGAGAGCGGCGTGTACGTCGGCGGGGGCTTCGTGCTGCCGTCGACGCGGGCCGCGTCCGAGGAGTTCCGGGCCGACCTCCGCGGCGCGAGCCTCAGCCTCGGCGAGGCGACGCCGGGATTCAAGGACCTGCTCGGGTCGCTCACGATGAACGCCGAGTTCCGCGCGATCCGCGACGAACGGACGGCCAGGCTCCTCGAACGCACGCTCCGCGAGACCGCTCGCCGGTAGCAGCCAACCGCTCGGAAGCGTCGGCGTCGGGCGTCGGGCGGGTCAGCCCCGCCGGTACCACCGATCAAGGCTTTTCAAACAAGCCTCCTGGTAGACCGGCTCCAGCATGTCGCGGCTCAGCCCGTGGCCCTTCAGCCGGGGGCCGCTCATGTCGTCGTACTTCTCAGGATCGACCATCATCAGGTCCGGGTCCGCGATGTTGCTCTCCCCGTCGTAGTCGGTCTCGAACATCGTCCGCAGCGCCCAGTACCGGCTCGCGTACAAGTCGAACGCCTCAGCCTCGCTCGACGCGAGCTGCGACCCGAACACTTTCTCATCGCTCGAAGGCTTGAGATGCACGTCGCTGGTCACGATGTCGGACCCGAAGAGGATGCGGCCCTGCCACTTCCCGAAGAACGCTTGGAACACGCCCGTGGGCACCTTGCTGAGCTCGCGGACCTGCCACTTCGTCGCGGACGTATCGATCACCAGGTTGGGGTGGCGGATGAGCAGCTCGTCGAGGAAGGGCAGGTCTTCGGGCGTGCCCGCCATGTGGGAGCCGAGCCAGGGGCGGTCGGCGTACTTGGTGAGCATGACCTCAAGCCCGGTGTACTGGTCACGCTTGGTGCCGTAGACCTCGGCGTCGGCGTACTTGGTCTGGAACCACGTATCCGGGTCGGCGACGTGGACCATCATGGTCATGCCCAGGTCCTGCGCGGCCTCGCAGACCCGCTGGCGGCTCGCGCCGTCGAAATGGCACAGGTCCTCGATCTCCGCACCGCTCGCGCCCGCCTCCCGCATGAAGTCGCGCAGCCGCGGGGCGTTCCAGAGCTTGAACATCCGCGCCCCGAACTCCCCGTGCCACCACTTGAGCTTCTCGATGTAGCCGTCGGTGAACTCGTAGAGCTTGTCGGGCTTCTGGTAGTCGGGGATGGCGACGAAGGTCGCCCGGTCGCCGAGACGCTCGCGGACGCCGGCGGCCTCGTGGCTCATGGTCTGCGTGAAGACCCGCTCGACACCGAACGCTTCGGCCGCCTCCAGCCAGATCTCCGCGGCCCGGGTTCCGTTGATGTGGGCGTGGGCGTCGATGATGGGAACGGGCGGTCGCCCCATGCGGCGGGCCTCGCGTCGATAATCCACGCCGAAACGGTTCGCCGGGCTCGCCATGCACGCACCACCTCTCAAGACGACGACTCTACGCGGCGGGCCGCCCCGCATCGCCCTCGCGCACGACTGGCTCGTCGGCTACCGCGGCGGCGAGGCCGTGCTGCACCACATCGTCAACGCCCTCCGCTCCGCCCGCGCCGATGGCGAGCTCGGGCCGATCTTCACGCTGTTCGACAACGGCGAACCGCTGTCGGGAGCGATCGACGACGTGCCCCGGCGGGCGAGCGTTCTCGGGCGCCTGCCGTTCGCGGCGACAACGCTGCGCCGCTGGCTCTTGCCGCTGTACCCGGCGGGGGTGCGCGATCTGTCCCGCCAACTCGCCCGGGAACACGCGCAGCGGCCCATCGACCTGCTCGTGTCGACCTCGTCGGCGGGGGTGAAGAACCTCGCGCCGCCGCCCGGGGTCCCCCACCTCTGCTACTGCCACACCCCGCCGAGGTACGTCTGGTCGCAGGCCCGGCAGTACGGCGGCGGCCTGCGCGGGCTCGGGCTCGGGCTTTTCGGGCCCGCGCTCCGCGCGTGGGACCGCGAAAGCTCGGGCGTCACCCGGTTCCTCGCCAACTCCACCCACACCGCGGGCGAGATCCGCCGGTGCTACGGCCGCGACGCCGACGTGCTGTTCCCGCCGGTGCGGACCGGCTTCTTCACGCCCGACGCGTCGATCCCGCGCGGCGACCACTGGCTCGTCGTCGGCGCCCTCGAGCCCTACAAGCGGTTCGATCTGGCGATCGCCGCGGCCAACGCGCTCGGGCACCCGCTGACCGTGGTCGGCGGCGGGTCCGAACAAGCCCGGCTCCGGTCGATGGCCGGTCCGACCGTGACCTTCGCGGGGCGCGTCGACGACGAACGCCTCCGCCGGGAGTACCGCACCGCCCGGTGCCTGCTGTTCCCGCAGGTCGAGGACTTTGGCATCGTCGCCGTCGAGGCGCTCGCCTGCGGCACGCCGGTGGTGGCGCGGGCGGCCGGCGGGGCGCTCGACACCGTGGATGACGAGACGGGTTCTCTTTTTTCAGAGTCCTCGGTCGATGCGCTGACCGCGGCGATCCGATCGTGCCCCGCGCCCGGGCCGGTCGTGGCGGCGGCGTGCCGCGCGAGCGCCGAGCGGTTCAGCACCGCGGCGTTTGAAGCCGGGTTCCTCCACGCGGTCGAGGCAATCGGCTAGGGCATATGGCCGCGGCCCTGGGCGGCCGGCGATGTCCAAACACACCACAAACGTCCGAAAAATCCGCGCGATCGGGCCATTTGCGGGTTGCAGTGTGGGGCGGAGTGGGACATAATCCCACATCTGCCCATGTGCGGACCCTGACCGACCGATGACTGCCCTTGGTGGAACCGAGGTCCGACCGCCCGTGATACACGCAAACCGACCCAACACACATGCTCTTTACCGGCTACAGCGAGCACTCGATCGACGCGAAGGGGCGTCTGTCGGTGCCGTCGAAGTACCGGACCAACTGGGACGAATCGAGGGACGGGTCGGCGTGGTTCGCCCTGCCGTGGCCGGGCGACACGCCCGACGAGACGACGATCCGTCTGTACACGGAGCGGGGCTTCGAGCGCCTGGCCGACACCTGGGAGGACTCGCTGACGCCCGACCCGGTCGAGGCGGAGCTGCAGTCGGCGTTGTTCTCGCTCGCGGAACGGCTCGAGCTCGACGCGCAGGGACGGCTCCGTATCCCGGCGCACCAGCTCGAGCTGACCGGGCTCTCGGGGCCCGTGGTTCTGGTCGGGGCGCGATCGCGCCTCGAAGTGCGGTCGCGGGACGAATGGCTCGCTCGCAAGACCGACCGGTTCCAGAAGCTGAACGCGCTGGCCGCCCGCTGGGCCGCGACGAAGAAGGACTGACCTCAAACCACCGCGGACGCCTGTTTGGTGTCCGCGCGGGGAATCGTGAGCCTGGGAACTGAATGGACTCGAACCGATCGCCCCCGCGTCGTTTGGGGGTGGTGCCGGGACGCAAGGACGCGTCCCCCGGACCACGTTTGCCGGACCGCGCCGCTTCCGGCCGGCTGACCGATCGAGCCCAACGCTCACCAAGCCAAGCACCCCGGCGAGCCATGACAGCGAGCCGGGGTGTTTTTCTGGTCTTCCCGCAGAAATTCCGGCCTGTATTCGATGTATACCTGCTGGAAACGGGGGTCCAAGAGTGAAGAGGATCTTGTCGTCTCCTAATGTTGGACTCTTCTGTCAGCGGCGTTTTCCGCCTGAGAGGACCCAAACATGCACCGCATCGCCACGCTCGACCGAGCCCGGCAGATCGCCCTTCTGGTGGGGCCGATCGCCGGGCTCACGCTGTACCTCGGACTCGCCCCCACGGGGCTCGGGCACGAGCCGCGGGCGGTCGCGGCGGTCGCGGCCTGGATGGCGATCGCGTGGATGACCGAGGCGGCCCCGCTCGCGGCGACGAGCCTCTTGCCGATCGTGCTGTTCCCGGTGCTCGGTGTGATGTCGATGCGAGACGCCGCGGCGCCCTACGCCCACCCGCTGGTGGCGCTGTTTCTCGGGGGGTTCATCCTGGGCTCGGCCGTCGAACGCTGGGGGCTGCACAAGCGGGTCGCGCTCGCGACGCTGCTGACCGCGGGCACCAAGCCCTCGGCGGTGATCGCGGCGTTCATGATCGCGACCGCGGTGCTCAGCATGTTCCTCTCCAACACGGCGACCACGATCATGATGCTGCCGATCGCGGTCAGCGTGATCCGGCTCGTCGAAAAGCGGTTCGACGAGCAAGCCGCGGCTTCGGGGGAGAAGGTCAAGGGCACGCCGAACTTCGCGCCGTGCCTGCTGCTGGCGATCGCCTATGCGTCGTCGGTCGGCGGCGTGGGGGCGATCACCGGCACGCAGCCCAACCTGCTGCTCGTGGGGTTCCTGCAGGAACGCGGCATCGAGATCAGCTGGGCGGGCTGGCTGCCGCTGGGGCTGAGCCTGATGGTCGTGATGATGCCGATCACCTGGCTGGTGCTCACGCGGGTGTCGCTGCCGCTGAAGGTCAAGGAGATCCCGGGCGGCCGCGAGGTGATCCGCACGGAGCTCGCCGCGCTCGGGCGGATCTCGCGGCCCGAGTGGACGACGATCCTCGCGTTCGCGGCCGTCGCGGTGGGCTGGATGACGCACCAGCCGATCGAGAAGGCGCTGGCCGAGACCCCGCTCGCGTGGCTCGGAGAGCGGCTGGAAGCGCTGGGCGACTCGGGCATCGCGATGATCGGGGCGCTCGCGCTCTTTGCGATCCCGGTGGGGCGGATCGACGTGGCGCCGGGCAAGTCGGTGCCGAAGCGGGCGATGGACTGGGACTCGGCCAAGACGCTGCCCTGGGACGTGCTGCTGCTGTTCGGCGGCGGGCTCGCGCTCGCGGGCGGCATGAAGGCGTCGGGGCTCGATGTCGCGATCGGCTCGCAGCTCTCAGCACTCAAGGGCATCCCGACGTGGGCGCTCGTCGCGATCATCTGCTCGGTGATCGTCTTCCTGACCAACGTCACGTCGAACACCGCGACGACGGCGGCGCTGGTGCCGATCCTCGGGTCGGCCGCCGACGGGCTCGGGCTGCACCCGGGCACGCTGATGATCCCCGCGGCGATCATCGCGTCGTACGCGTTCATGCTGCCCGTAGCGACGCCGCCCAACGCGATCGTGTTCAGCGCGGGCCGCGTCTCGATCGGTCAGATGGCGTTCAGCGGGCTGATCCTCAACGTGGTCAGCGTGACGCTCGTGACGGCCGTGATGATGACCGTTGGCGACCGGCTGCTCGGGATGGACTTCAGCAAGCCGCTGGAAACCCCCTCGGCGATGGGAGCGGGCGAACAGCCGAGCGGCGAAACGACCGTGGACGCCGGCATCGACGCGGACGTGGTTGCGGGGGATGCTGCGACGGCGCTCGTCGAGCCCGCCGTTTCTCCATGAGCGAACGGCCGCGAGTTGTCGCGGCGATCTTGACGACGCGCCCGGGGGGCTCCCTCTCTCTCCCCTTGGACGCGTGTTTCGTGCGCGGTGTGAGCGGCGGCCGCTCTTAGTCGTCGGCGGCGGCCGGCTCGGGCTCGCCCTCGGCCGACTCTTCCTCGACTGACTCCTCGGTGTCGTCGGTGAAGTTCAGGAACGGGACGGTCGAGTCGATGCTGGCGATGGTCTTGCGCAGCGAGGCGAGGTGCTTCTCGATCGGGTCGATCGACTCATTGATCGCCTCGAGCTCGGCGAGCTTGGTCAGTTCGGGCAGGGGCTCGAGGTCGGACTCGAGCTGGACGAGCCGCTCGTCGATCTCGCCGAGCTTCTCGTTGATGGACACGAGGTTGTCCTTGATGTCCCAGACGACGCAGCCGCCCAGGGCGGGCGTGAGCAGCGCGGTGGCGAGCAGGGCTCTGATCTTCATGGGTGCCTCCGGTGGGGTGGTGTTTCGGTGTTCGCCGGCACGGCGATGCGGACGTCCGCGGGCCGCGGCTGTCAAGCTAGGCCGAGTGTTCGAGCCCGTGGGCGGCGGCGACCGCGGCGTTGAGCAGCTTGCCGCCCTCGGCGTTGATCGCGTCGACGAACCCCGGCTCGCGCTCGCGGAGCGCGGCGACCCCCTCCTCGGCGATACGCACCGCCCACGGCAGCGTCGCGTTGGTCAGCGCCCACGTGCTCGTGCGGGCGACCGCTCCGGGCATGTTGCCCACGCAGTAGTGCACCACGCCGTCGACGGTATAGACCGGGTCGGTGTGCGTCGTCACGCGGCTGCTCTCGAAGCACCCGCCCTGGTCGATCGCGACGTCGACGATCACC
Source organism: Planctomycetota bacterium (assembly GCA_039815285.1). Taxonomy (GTDB): domain Bacteria; phylum Planctomycetota; class Phycisphaerae; order Phycisphaerales; family UBA1924; genus JBCBZP01. The sequence goes on along the minus strand of JBCBZP010000001.1, from coordinate 169,291 downwards.
GCGCCCTTTTTCATGCCCGCGAGCTGGTCCTTCTTGACCAGGTGCGGCGCCTTCGCCCCCGGCACCAGCACGGCCCCGATGACCAGGTCGGCCCAGGTGAGGTAGTGCCGCAGGGCTTCGGGGTCGGAGTAGACGGTGATGAGCTGGCGGGGCATGACCTCGGAGAGGTGGGCCATGCGGACGTTGTCGACGTCGAGGACGACGACGTGGGCGCCCATGCCGAAGGCGATGTGCGCGGCGTTGGTGCCGACGATGCCGCCGCCGATCACCAGAACGTTCGCGGGCTCGACACCGGGCACGCCCCCGAGCAGCACGCCGCGACCGCCGAAGGGCTTCTCGAGGTACTTCGCGCCCTCCTGCGTCGCGAGCCGGCCCGCGATCGCGCTCATCGGCGTCAGCAGCGGCAGCGTCTCGCGCCCATCGCGCCCAACGTCGGTCAGGGTTTCGTAGGCGACCGCGGTGATGCCGCGCTCGACCGCGGCCAGGGTCAGGTCGCGGTCGGCCGCGAAATGGAAGTAGGTGAAGACGATCTGCCCGTCGCGCATGCGGGGGTACTCGGGGGCGAGCGGCTCCTTGACCTTGACGATCATCTCGGCCCGCTGCCAGACGTCGTCGGCCGAGTCGAGGATGGTCGCGCCGGCGGCGCGGTACTCGTCATCGGAGAGCGCCGAACCGACGCCGACGCCGGCCTCGACGAAGACCTCGTGGCCCTTGCCGGTGAGGATCTCGACACCGACCGGCCGCATGCCGACGCGGTACTCGTCGGCCTTGATTTCTTTGGGGACGCCGATCTTCATGGGTGGCTCCAAGGGCGGAGCACGAGAGTAGGTCGTTTACCGGACCATCTTCCGGCCCCAGGCGACGGTGAACAGTGCGATGAGCGTGACGCCGAGCAGCGCCTCCAAGCCGGTGAGCAGCTTGAAAAGGCCGAGGGGAGCGAAGTCGCCGTAACCAAGCGTAACGAACGTGGTCACAGAGAAGTACAACGCCGACACGTCGAGCCCAAACAGCGAGCCGCTCCCGTCCCACCGACTCATGACCTCTTCGGGCAAGAGCCCGCTGTGCGTGATCGTGTCGGGCGAGGCCAGAGTCGAGTAGGCGATCGCGAAGCCCGCGAGCGAGACCAACGCCGTGGCAACGATGCGGTGAATGTGGAGCAGATAGCCGAAGCAGGTCCGCTGGATGAGCCAGTCGAGGAGGATGTGCTTGACCAGCACCATGATCGTCAGGGCGATGAGTTCGGCGATCCACGACGCGAACCGCAAGGGCACGTCCTTGAGCTTGAAAGAGTCGTCGGGCTTCGGCGGGTCGACGAGACAGAGCGCGATCGCGACCGGGCGGAACGCGGTTGCCAGGTCGCCGCGTGTTCGCGCGAACCAGGAAACGCGGCGGAGCTCGTGGGCCCGCCAGCGGCACCAATCCTCGTGCGCGTCCGTCGCCGACTGCATCCGATAGTTCGACGCGAGCAGCTCGTAGTCCTCCGCGGCCCGCTCCAACGCCTTGGCACGCTCGACCGGGTCGGGGTCGCCCGAGTCCTCGCCGAGGACGAACGCCCCGCGCGGATGCAGGACGAACCACGACGCAATGCCCGCGAGCGGGCGGGCATTCCACCAGAAGTCGTCATCGTCCTTGAGCTTGAATTGCCGCTTGAGCCAGGCGTCCACGCCATCGATTAGACTGCCGAGGGGACTGCTTCGTACGCCGTTCGGAGCGACCCTTCGAAGGTGACGTATCGAAAACTCGAGCGTTGCACCATCGAGCAGAAGGAGGTTGTTGATCGCTACCCGCGCATCCGGACCCATCTGGAGACCGGGGCCCTTCGCGTCCCGCGCTGCAAGGCCGCGACGGAGCGTCGCATGGGTTAGTTTTAAGATGCCGCCGAGCTCCGCGTACCGCAAACTCAGTCCATGATCCAGCTCAGTACCAACGAAATCGATTTCACCCCGAAGACGCGCAGACCGAAGAGGGTATCTATTTCCAAACTCGCTTCGTCCAAGCGAGAGCTTCCCCCGAAACTCGGAGCCTGAAAACGACATTTCGTCGCCAACGACTGCAGATTCGAAATACGCATTTGCACAAAAAGTACTTTGTCGGAAATTACCCCGCTCCCCGAATACCGTCCGATCGAAAAACGCTGGGCCACCGAAAACAGCAGAGCTGAAGTAGGCGCGATCACCGAACTCTGCGCGCCTGAAATAAGCTTGTCCCGCAAAGACAACCTCTTGAAACCATGCGTGGTCGCCAAATTTGGCTCGATGAAACGAAGCGTGTGTCGCGAAGTTGCTCAAGAAAAACGAGGCGCCGTCCCCACAAACGGTTTCTTCGAACGACGCATGGACGAACCAAGCGACTACCTCCAACGAACACCGGATTTTAAGGCCCGACATCCAGGCTAGCTTTACAACACAGCTACGCAGTCGCAATCGGGTCGCCGCGCTTGAGCTTCTGCTATCCCAATGAGCGACCGACACATCGAGGTCTTCTGACGCCACGGACTCGCATCCACCCCCAACACCGGGCCGTGTCACGCCGATGACGCGGATGCGCTCGTAGGTGCCTTTGCCACCCGGCCTAGCGGCCTCTTCCTTCACCCAGTCCTGCAACACCGCGTCCGGGTGGGCCTGGACCGCTTCGACCAGCGCCCGCAGGTCTTCGATCTCCGCACGCCAAATGGTCGCGCCTCGCACGATGGCGTCGGCAAGTGCTTTCAGCTCGTCTGCGTCGGTGCCGATGACGACACGTTCGACAGACGGGTGGGCCCAGGCCCATTTCTTGCCCGGCCCGTGCTTGTCGGGGTCTACGGGCCAGTCGCCGGTCCTTCGAACGATCTCGCGTGGCACGCGCGGCCCCCTTCCGTCGGCGCAGTCTCTTCGATTTTATGTCTGCAGCACCCCCGTCTTGAACTCGCGCGAGTAATCCCATGTCGCGTTGACCGACACCAGGGCTTGAGCGAGTTCGGTGCGCGTCGCGTGGGGCTCGATGATCCGGTCGACCCACAGACGGCTCGCGCCGTGGCGGATGTCCTGCTGCTCGTTGTAGCTCTGGCGGACGGCTTCGAGGATCTGGTCGCGCGCTTCCGGGTCGATCGCTTCGCCCTTGCGTTCGCGGCTTTTCTGCTCGATCATCGCGAGCACGCCCGTGGCTTGGGCGGCGCCCATGACCGCGCACTTCGAGCCGGGCCAGGCGAAGCTGAGGGTCTGCTCGAAGGCGCGGCCGCACATCGCGTAGTTGCCCGCGCCGTAGCTGCCGCCCATGATCACGACGAGCTTGGGGACGACGCAGTTGCTCATCGCGTTGACCATCTTCGCGCCGGCGCGGATGATGCCGCCCTGCTCGGAGTCGCGGCCGACCATGAAGCCCGTGGTGTCGTGGAGAAAGACCAGGGGGATCTTCCGCTGGTTGCAGTCCATGATGAAGCGGGCGGCTTTGTCGGCCGACTCGTCGTAGATCACGCGGGGCATGTGGACGCTGGCGGTGGGCCCCGCCTTGCCGCCGGGCTCCTGCTGCGTCGAGAGCCGGCCCTGGTTGGCGACGATGCCGACAGCGTGGCCCGCGAGACGCGCGTAGCCGCACACGAGCGAGCCGCCGAACTCGGCGCGGTACTCGTCGAAGTCGGCCTCGAGGGACTCGTGGTCGGCGTCGGCGACGGCGCGGGCATCGACGACGCACTCGATGATGTCGCGGACGTCGTACTGCTGGCCCGCTTCGGCGGTGAAGAGGTCGTACACGTCGCGCGGATCGCGTAGCGGGCGGCCGAGCGTGCGTTCCGGCGTGCGGTCCGGCGTGCTGGTCGACGCGGGCGATGGGGCGTGCCGCTTCGAGACGACCTCGCGGAGGCGGCGGAGGCAGGCGACGTCGTCGGGCTCGCGGAAGTCGACCGTGCCCGAGATCGCGGCGTGCATCTCGGCGCCGCCGAGCTCTTCGTCGGTGACCTCCTGCCCGATCGCGGCTTTGACCAGCGCGGGCCCGGCGAGGTAGAGCCCGCTTCCCTCGGTCATGAGCAGCGTGTCGCAGAGCACGGGCAGGTAGCCGCCGCCGGCGACGCAGTTGCCCATGATGGCCGCGACCTGCGGCACGCCCTCGGCCGACAAGACCGAGTTCAGATAGAAGATCCGCCCGAAGTCGTCGGTGTCGGGGAAGACGTCTTCTTGCAGCGGGAGGAAGACGCCGGCGGAGTCGACGAGGTAGATCAGCGGCATGCGGCACGCGCGGGCGACGTGCTGGGCGCGGATGATCTTTTTACAGGTCATAGGGAAGAACGCGCCGGCTTTGACGGTGGCGTCGTTGGCGATGACCATGTGGCTGACGCCTTGGACGGACCCGACGCCCGTGACCACGCCCGCGCCGGGGGCTCCGCCGTGCTCGGCGTACATGCCGTGCGCGGCCCAGAGCCCGATCTCCTGAAAGCCCGAGCCGGGGTCGACGAGGGCGTCGATGCGTTCGCGGGCGGTCATGCGACCCTTGGCGCGGAGCCGGTCGGCCGCCTTCGCGCCGCCCCCCTCGCGGATGCGGGCTTCGGTCTCGAGAAACTCAGACGTGATCGAGCGGAGATCGGCGGCGGGGGTCGCTGGCATGCCGCGATGGTATTGGGGCTGTTGAGCGGTCAGGTCGGGCCGGGTTCGCGGTCGCGCGGCTGGGGTCGCGTCGCCGACGACCGACAGCGCTTCGGTCAATCGACCCAGAGGTCGTCGTCGGTGACAAACGGCTGCTGCGGGTCGCCGACGGTCCGTGTACCGCTGACGTTGTCGATGATCCGCAAAAGGGCGTTGAGCTGGTCGAGGTCGGCCGACAAGGATGCCGGTGGCGTCGTCCTCGTTGGCGAAGAGGTTGTCGTTGAGCCGCTTCGTTGGGCCGAGCGTGACGCCGTCCGGGTCGGGCCGGGTTTCCAACTCGACGTGCGCGTCTTGATACGCGATGTTGCCGACCCAGGCGTCGCGTCGTCCGTGGATAGCGAGGGTCATCGAAGGGTCGCCGTCGGGTCGGTCGAGGAGGGTCCAGGCGCCGGGCGCGCCGGAGTAGGCCGGGCCTCTGTTGCCCAAGATGGGCTGGTCGCTTCGGGAGGATGCCTGCCAGTGCCGGGCGCGTTGACCGAAAGGGACAAGGTGGGCATACGACGTGTGGCCAACCTGCGCGAACTCGCCGAGGCGGAGGGCCTGCCGCGGCGACGACCGGAGCGCCGGGTCCCAGAGCGCGAGCCTCGGATCGACGGCCATCTGGGGCTCATCAAAGGTGAACCACTCGAACTCGACGATGTCCGGGTTGAACTCCCGCGGCGAGAGGAGCGGCTCGGGAGGGATGAAGCCGTTGAAAACGAGGAAGGAGTAGATGTTTCCGGTCGTGTCTTTCTGACACGGGTCGTCGGCTTCGACGGTCGTGTTCGCTGTATCGAGGGCGCTTGGCAGCGGGAAGCGGTTGTCGTGATCATTGGCGAAGAGCGTGAGAGACTGGATTATGCCTCGAATGTGCGTCACGTCTTTGAGCCTTGGACTCGTCAATCGGCGTCTCGTGGAAGTTACCACGAGGATGATGAACGCCAACACGATGACGAGCACGACGAGCACGACGGCATCGGTCCCTGAAAAGGCGCGCGTCGTGCGTGGCCGCTTCGGGTGTGCCATGCCGTGTTCTCCCGCCAACCCGAGGCCGGCTTCTCCATCGAGCATATTTGGACCGAGCCCCAAATGGGCAAGGGAACGAGAACCTGTTCCGATGCGGGGGAAGACCAGCACGGTTGCTCGTGCGCTAGCAAAGCCGGGGGGATTTGCATGATGCCTTCCTCCCGCCGCATCACCCCCACGACCCGCTTCAACACGCGGCACCAGATGAGCAGCACGGGGAACGATCAGCACCCGCGACAGCCAACTTTTCAAAACCCAAACATTGACACCCAGTTTGGGTTCTGATAACCTCTTGTTGCCCGGCTCGCGACCGACGCTGCCCCGGGCTGGAGCGGGCTCATGGAGGGCTCGCCGATCCGCGTCGGGAACGGTGCGACGTCGCCGGGCCCCCACCGGGCTGTCCGCGGACGCGGGCGGGCTGTCCGCGAACGCGGGCGGGTCTGTCCGCAGAACGCGGGCGGAATCCAAGAGGGTGGGGCCACTCGGCGAGACGAGCACGGCAAGAAAGGAGCCCGGGTTTCCGGCGCTCTCACACGGTCTGCCCGTTTCCCGGAGCTGGTCTCCGGGGGAGCGGGTCGTTGAAAGAGACCGGGGCAGACGGCCGGACGTGCCCGGGGCAAGATCCCCATGGCGAAGAAGAAGTCCGCTCCCACCAAGCCCGTGAACTCCGGCCCCGGCGTTGTCGATGGGCAGGCGTCTGAGAAGAAGGCCGCCCTCGACCGCACGCTCCAGCAGATCGACAAGTCGTTTGGCTCGGGCGCGATCATGCGGCTCGACGAGGACGCCTACCTCAACATCCCGGGCATCTCGACGGGCACGCTGAGCCTCGACATCGCGCTCGGCGGCAAGGGCATCCCCCGGGGACGCATCGTCGAGGTGTACGGCCCGGAGTCGTCGGGCAAGACGACGCTCGCGCTGACCGTCGCGGCGAACGCGCAGAAGAAGGGCGGCGTGGCGGCGTTCATCGATGCCGAGCACGCGCTCGACCCGACGTGGGCGAAGAAGATCGGCGTGAATATCGACGAGATGCTCGTGTCGCAGCCCGACACGGGCGAGCAGGCGCTCGAAATCTGCGAGATGCTCGTGCGGTCCAACGCGGTCGACATCATCGTGATCGACTCCGTCGCGGCCCTCATCCCGCGGGCCGAGATCGAGGGCGAGATGGGCGACACGGTCGTGGGCCTGCAGGCGCGGCTGATGTCGCAGGCGATGCGCAAGCTCACGGGCGTGATCGCGAGGAGCCAGTGCACGGTGATCTTCATCAACCAGATCCGCGAGAAGATCGGCGTGATGTTCGGCTCGCCCGAGACCACGCCGGGCGGGCGGGCGCTGAAGTTCTACTCGTCGGTGCGGCTCGACGTGCGGCGGACGGGCGCGATCAAGGAGGCCGACCAGAACGTTGGCAACCGGACCCGCGTGCGGGTGGTCAAGAACAAGGTCGCGCCGCCGTTCCGCGAGGCGGAGTTCGACATCATGTTCAACGAGGGCATCAGCGCGACGGGCGACCTGATCGACCTGGCGGTCGAGTGCGGGGTGTGCCAGAAGTCGGGCGCGTGGTTCAGCTACGGCGAGCTGCGGCTGGGGCAGGGCCGCGAGGCCGCGAAGCGGTTCCTAGCCGAGAACACCGACCTGTTCGACGAGGTGCGGTCGGAGGTGCTCGTGCAGAAGATGCCCGAGAAACTCCGCGAGCGGATGCTCGAAGCGGAAGCGGAAGCCGAGGACGCTGAGGCCGAGGAGCCCGTGACGGCCTGAGGCCCCGGACAGACAACTCACACCAGGGCCCACGGCTCGTAAGCGTGGTTTACGCATGGGCCCGAACCCCCCGCCTCGCCGCGCGGGCCGTGTGGTCCGGCTGGCGGTTGGGGTCTACGCTCTCGGTCCCGCGGATGTGGCGGAATTGGCAGACGCGCTAGGTTCAGGTCCTAGTGGGGGTAAAACCCCGTGGAGGTTCGAGCCCTCTCATCCGCATTCGCCCGGTGGTCTGCCACCGACCGGGTACCCCGATTCTTATCTCCGAGCCCACAGCCCCCCACCGACACACCCACGCCCACAACCCCTGCCCGTGGTTGTCACGGCGTTGGCGTTGTCCATGGGCTTCCCGACCGGCGACGGAGTCACCCGGATACCGTCCGGTGATGCCGGGACGGATCGAAGCAGTGTCGTGGTCCGGAGCGCAGGTGCCCGACCTGCGGGCGATCACTCCGATGGTTTGGGCGAAGGTCTCGCAGGGGCCCGCAAAAGAGATCGCCGAGGGCGTGACGCGGAAGCTCCGGCAGCGCGGTGCGGGGTTTCGGGTCCTTCATGTGTTCCATCCGGGTCGCCCGGGCGGACTCCCGGATCCGATCCACGGGGGTGACCGAGTCGACCGGATCCTTGACGGGCCCGCGATCACCCGACGGCACCGGTCGTACTACGCCGAGCTGTTCGGACGCATCGCCGACGCGGGCGTGACGGTCGACCGGCTGGTGCTCGACTACGAGGGCGGGGTCTCGCTGTGGCAGCTCGGGTCGGGGCCGCAGCGGGCCGAGCGGATGGCGCGGGTGCTCGCGGACCGCCGCGCGCGGGCCCGCTTGCCGGCGGAGGTCCTCGAGACGCCGGCGGCGAAGTTCGCCAGCTCGTCGGCGGCCCGCTCGGCGTACGTCGCGTTCAACGCGTGGGCGGCGTCGTACCGGGCCGAGGCGTTGCGGGAGCTGGTCGTCGCGCCGGCGCAGGCCGCCCTCGGCGATCGGCTCCTGTCGAGCAACTACGCGGACACGGTCCCGTCGTTTGATGTGCCCGATCTGAACGGCTGGCCGATCCCCGCGGCGATGTGCGGGACCGACCAGTCGCCGCCGCTGTATCTGCTGGAGATGGGCAACCGCTACAAGGGCCGCGAGAAGCAGAAGCGTTGGAACGTGTTCCTGGACCACATCAGCCACGTGCGGTCGTGCCTCGCAGGGCTGCGAGAAGCCGGCCGCGGGCCCGAGTCGTTCGTCCCGTGGATCTCGCGGCCCGGCTACGTGGCGTTCGAGCGGTTCGACGGGCCGTGGTTCCTCTGGACCGCTCTGATCGTGCACATGCTGCACGCGGGCGTCCGCAGGTTCATCCTCTGGAACGTCGACGTCCAGAAGGGCGGCGTCAACGGCGTGGGCAACCGCGTCGCGACGCAGCGCATGGACGACGCGTTCGACTCGCTCAGCGGGACGTTCCTGCTGCGCGAAGCGGCGGAGGTGCCGGCCGAGCAGGTCGCGCTGGATGCCGACTCGGTCACGACCGGGCCGCTGACGACCACGTACGAAGACTTCCTCGAGCACGAGCCCGGGCCGGGCCGGCTGGGCGTGTGGTAGGCGGAGCTCGGGATGCTCTACTGCGGGATTGATGAGGCCGGGTACGGGCCGATGCTCGGGCCGATGTGCTCCGGGCTCGCGGCGTTTGACGTCGAGGGCGAGGAAGCCGCGGTCGACCTGTGGCAGCGTCTCGGCCCGTCGGTCTGCCGCGACCTGAAGAGCTGGCGCTCGGGCGGGGGCGCGGCGATCGCCGTGGGCGACTCGAAGAAGCTGAAGCTGCCCAACGCATCGAAGTCACGGCACCCGCTGTTCCACCTCGAGCGCGGCGTGCTCGCGTTCCTGCGGGCCGGCGGCGACCGGGTCGCGTCGGACGCGGATCTTCTAACGGGCCTGGGCGTGGTGCTGGGCGGCGACCCGTGGTTCGGGGGCGAGGACGCGGCGCTCCCGCTCGCGTGCGACGCGGCCGGGCTCGGCATCGCGTCGAACCAGCTCACCGCCGCGATGGAGCGGAGCGGCGTCCGGCTCGCGGGGGTTCGGTGCGTGGCGCTCGAGCCGCGCGGGTACAACGAGCTGGTCGGGCGGACGCGGACCAAGGCGTCGGCCGCGGCGTGGGGGATCGCCCAGCAGCTCCGCTGGGTCCGCGAGGCGGCGCGGTCGGGCCCGCAAGGTGGGCCCGTGCGCGTGGTCTGCGACCGGCTGAGCGGCCGTACGCGGTACGCGGGCGTGCTGTTACGGGCGTTCGACGAGAGCTCGGAAGACGCGTCGGTTGAGGTGGTTCGCGAGGACGACGCGCAGAGCGTGTACCGCGTCGTCGGCGACAGGCTCGGCGACGACTTCCGCGTGCTGTTCATGTCCGAGGCCGAGGGCGCGCACCTGCCGGTCGCGCTGGCGTCGATGGCGGCGAAGCTCTGCCGCGAGCTTGCGATGGCAAGGCTGAACCGGTACTTCGGCGAGCGGGCACGCGGCGCGGGCGTCGAGCTGAAGCCCACGGCGGGCTACGTGCAAGATGCGCGGCGGTGGCTCGAGGACTGCCGCCCGCTCCTGAGCGACGACGAGCGGCGGGCGCTGATCCGCGTGGTCTAATGGCGCGTGGTGTGATGGATTGCGGGGCCCGGCCGCCCGGTATCGACACGAACGCCGGGGCTCAGGCGTCGGTCACGATGAGGTGGGCGTTGGCGCGGTAGGCCGGTTCGTGCTCGGCGAAAGTCGGGTTGGCGACATGGTCGAAGTGGTGGCGGACACGGTCGAGCCCCCAGCCGCGGGCCGCCGAGCGTTCGCGGGCGACGACGCGATCGCGGCGGACGGCTTCGGGAATCTCGAGAAGCACGCGAAGATCGGTCCGTGGCGTCAGCGTGTCGTGCAACGCGAAGAGCCCCTCAACGACAATCACGGGCGCCGGGCCCACGCGTTCCTCCCCCGCGGGGGCGTGCGTGTGGAAGGACCAGACCGGGACGTCCGTCGCTCGGCCCGCCCGGAGTTCGCCGAGGTCTTCCCCTAGACGGTCGAGGCGGGCGTGGCGAGGCTGGTCGACGTCTTCGGGGGCGAGCCCGCCGTAGTCTGGCAGGTAGCGATCGGTCGAGAGGACCAACGCGTCGGCGGCGAGGGTCGCCGCGATGTCGGCTGCGAGGGTCGACTTGCCCGACGCGGTAGGCCCGGCAATGGCGACGACCGGGATGCCGCACGTCGATCGCTCACGCAGCATCTCGCCGACCGCCCCCGTGGCTCTGTGGAGGTCGACGATCCTGGGGGCGGGCGGGGGCATGGTCTGCGAAGGCTCGGCGACGGGTCGGGGCGGCGGACTTCAACGGCGCGGTGCTGACGAGGCGGTGTTGACAGGCCAGTATTGACAGGACGGTATTGACAGATCGGCCGGACGCGGGCCGACGGATGTTGTACGCTCGTCCGATGCGCTTTGGCGGACTGATCGGGATCGTGGTGCTGCTCGGGATTGCGTTCGCGTTGTCGACGGACCGGCGGCGGGTGCCTTGGCGCGTCGTCTGCGTGGGCATGGGGCTGCAGCTGGGGCTGGCAGCGCTGCTGATGGGCGTGCCCCAGGCGGTCGCGCTGTTCGACACGGTCGCGCGGGGGTTCGCGACGCTGATCTCGTTTTCCACCGCGGGGGCCGAGTTCCTGTTCGGCTCGGGCCTGACCGACCCGGCGGCCGGGGCGTGGGGCTTTGTCTTCGCGTTCCAGGTCTTGCCGGTGATCATCTTTTTCGCGGCGCTCATGGGCGTGCTCTACCACGTCCGGGTGATGCAGCTCCTGATCACGGGGCTCGCGTGGTGCCTGCGGCGGTCGATGGGGGTGACGGGCGTCGAGGCGATGGCGGCCGCGGCGAACGTGTTCGTCGGGCAGACCGAGGCGCCGCTGTGCGTCAAGCCCTACCTCGAGAAAATGTCCGAGAGCCAGCTCATGGTCATCATGACCACGGGGTTCGCGACGATCGCGGGCAGCGTGCTCGCCGGCTACGTCTCGGTGCTCGGCGGCGACGACCCGGCGAAGCAGGTGCTCTTCGCCAAGCACCTGCTGATGGCGAGCGTGATGTCGGCGCCCGGGGCGTTCGTCATGGCAAAGGTCTTTGTCCCCGTCTCAGGCGACGAGGTCGACGCCGACCTGCTCTCGATCGACTCGGGCGAGCGGGCGGCGAACGTGCTCGATGCCGCGAGCCGAGGCGCGAGCGACGGGCTCAGGCTCGCGGTGAACGTCGCGGCGATGCTCGTGGCGTTCGTCGCGCTGCTGGCGATGCTCGACTGGCCGCTCCAGAAACTGGGCGAGGTCAACGCGATCGACGCCTGGCTCGACGCCCGCGGCGTCGACACGCTGTCGATGCAGGTGGTCCTGGGCGTCCTCTTCCGACCGGTCGCGTGGCTGATGAGCCTCGCGGGCGACGACGCGGCGCACGTCGGCGGCCTCCTCGGCACCAGCGTGGTCGCGACCGAGTTCGTCGCGTACCTCAAGCTCGGGGAGCTGCTCCGCCAAGGCGCGATCTCGGCCCGCGGCGCGGAGGTCGTGACGTTCGCGCTGTGCGGGTTCGCCAACCTGCCGAGCGTGGCGATCCAGATCGGCGGGCTGAGCGCGCTCGCGCCATCACGTCGCGCCGTGTTCGCGCGGATCGGGCTGCGGGCGATGCTCGCGGGCCTGATGGCCTGCTGGATGACCGCGTGCGTGGCGAGCCTGTTCATCCCCGCCGGAGGCACGCTGGCGGCGCGCGACGTAAACGCTGGGCCACGATCCGCCGAGCAGTCTTCAACGGAGCAGGCTTCAGTCGAGCAGGGCGAGGACGGCGGTGCCGGCGACGGCGAGGCAGGCCCCGGCGACGCCTCGGGCGCTGACGTGCTCCTTCTGGACGAAGACCGCGAAGGGCAGGATCATGACCGGGCTGAGGCTCAGCAGGGTCTGGGCGATGCCGACGGGCAGCCGGTCGCCGGCGATGAGTGACGCCCACACGCCGAAGTAGGGCCCGACGACCGCGCCCGCGGCTGTCAGGGCATAGCCCGCGCCGGGCTTGCCCACGCGGCGGGCCTTGCTGCTGGCGTGGGCGGCCGACCCTCGCCGGGCGGCGTAAAACGCGATCCACGGGACCATGCCGAGCGCCCCGAAGACCATCCGGATATACGTCGCCGCCTGCACGCCGACGTGCTGGTCGGCGGGCACGAGCCCGTGCCCGATGCCCTTCTTGGACATGAACAGCCCGGCGGCCTGGGTCGCGGCTCCGATGAGCGCGAGCACGACGCCCCGCCGGAAGTGCGGGTGCTGCTGCTTGTCGGCCAGCGTGGGGTCGCGCTCGAGGATGACCCAGGCGACGCCGCCGAGGGTCAGCGCCATGCCGAGCGCGTCGGCCAGGGTGATCGCCTCGTCGAGGAAGACCGTGCCGAGCGCGAGCGCAACGAGCGGGCTGGTCGTCATGCACAAGAGCGAACGGCGCGGCCCGATGTCGACGAACGCGGTGAACAAACACTGGTCGCAGATCGTCAGCCCGACGAGCCCGCTGCCGGCGAGCCAGAGGAGCTGGGCGGTTGTGACGTCGGGCCAGAGGTCGAGCCGGCCGTTCATGGCTGAGACCGCGGCGTAGGTCGCGGCGTGGAGCGCGACAGCGACAACGAGCCGGAACGAGTTGACGGCGGTCGAGCCGATGCGCCGGCCCGCCTCGGCGAAAAAGATGCTGGTGGCGACCCAGAACGCCGAGGCGGCGAGCCCGGCCGCGTGCCCGATCAACACACCCGACTCGGCGAGGGACTCGGGGCTGGCGATGGGTGCGGGCATGGGCTCTCGAGAGGCGGACGACGCCCGGGATGGCTCCGCGGCCGGCCAGTTCGCCGGCCAGTCGCCGGCCAGTCGCCGGCCAGGGGGTCGGCCGGGCTTCGGCAACGCGGAGCGGGTTCTAGGCTCCGCCGGCGTGATCGTGCTGGAAAACATCTCCAAGAGCTTCGACGAGGGTCGGAGCTACGCAGTCAGAGACGTGTCGGTTTCGGTCGCGCGGGGGGCGTCGCTGGCGCTCGTCGGGCTCTCGGGCAGCGGGAAGACCACCTGCCTGCGGATGGTCAACCGCCTGACCGAGCCGACCAGCGGGCGCGTGCTGGTCGATGGGCGCGACGTGGCGGGCCGCGACCCGGTCGAGCTCCGGCGCAGCATCGGCTACGTGTTCCAGGACGTCGGCCTGTTCCCGCACTGGACGATCGAGCAGAATGTCGGCGCGGTACTCCGGCTCCAGGGCTGGACACGGGCCCGGCGGCGGTCGCGGGCCGAGGAGCTCCTCGAGCTGGTGGGGCTCGACCCCGAACAGATGGGCGGGCGGCTGCCGGGCGCGCTGTCGGGCGGGCAGCGGCAGCGTGTCGGTGTGGCGCGGGCGCTGGCGGCCGAGCCCGGGGTGCTGCTGATGGACGAGCCGTTCGGCGCGCTCGACCCGCTGACGCGCGACGAGCTGCAGGGCGAGGTCGAACGGATCCGCGCGCGCACGGGCGTCACACTCGTGCTGGTGACGCACGACCTTGCCGAGGCGGTGCGGCTGGGCGACCGCGTCGGCGTCATGCACGGCGGGCGACTCGTCCAAGAGGGCACGCCGCGGGAGGTGCTCGACACGCCCGCGGACGACTACGTGGCGGCGCTGGTCGCCGCGCCGAGGCGCCAGGCGGCGCTGGTCGCGGGCCCGGCGGAGCCGGCGAGCGGCGGGCCCGGGCGTCACGGTGACCGGGGCCGCGGCGGAGCGATCGCGTGACCGTCGACTGGTCGGAGCTGTTCCTAAGGCTCGCGCACCACGTCCGCCTGACGGGGCTGGCGCTCGGGCTGGGGATCGTGATCGCCGTGCCGCTCGCGGCGTTGGCGACGCGGGTCCGCTGGCTGCGCGGGCCGGTGCTGGGGGCGGTGAGCCTCGTGCAGACGGTGCCGTCGCTGGCGCTGCTCGCGCTGATGGTGGTGCTGACGGGCCGGATCGGCTTCGGGCCGGCGCTGATCGCGCTGACGGCGTACTCGCTGCTGCCGATCGCGCGGAACACGCTGACCGGCCTCGAGGGGGCCGACCCGGCCGCGGTCGAGGCGGCCCGCGGCCTGGGCATGACCTGGTGGCAGACGCTCGTGCTCGTGCGGTTCCCGCTCGCCGTGCCCGTGATTGTCGCGGGCATCCGCACCGCCACGGTCTGGGTCGTCGGGACGGCGGTGCTGGCGACCCCCGTCGGAGAAGTCTCCCTCGGGAACTATATCTTCGCTGGTCTTCAACTCTCGAAGGAGAGCATGGTCCTGACCGGGGTCGTCGCGGCGGTCGGGCTCGCCCTCGCCCTCGACGGGCTGGTCCGGATGATCGAGTGGGCGAGCGGACGGCGGCGGTTCCGGCTCGCTTTTCTCGGAACCGGCGTGCTCGCGGGCCTGCTGGTCGGCGGGACGACGCCCCTCTGGAGGCTCGGCTCTGACGCAAGGTCGCGCATCGTCGTCGTCGGCAGCAAGACGTTCACCGAGCAGTACATCCTGCAGCGGGTGATCGCGACGGAGCTGGAGGCGGCCGGGTTCGAGGTGAAACTACGAGAAGGGCTGGGCTCGACGTTCGCGTTCGAAGCGTTATCGGTCGGTGAGATCGACGTGTACGTCGACTACTCCGGCACCCTCTGGGCCAACCAGGTGGCACCGGACGAGGCGACCGGCGGCTTCCCCGAGCGCGCCGAGCTTCTGCGGACGCTCGCCGAGTGGCTCGACGCCGAGCGGGGGATCGGGCTCGTCGGGCCGCTGGGCTTTGAGAACACGTACGCGATCGCGGTCTCGCCGGACGTCGCCGGGCGTCTGGGCGGCGGCTCGATCTCCTCGCTCGCGTCGGTCGCGGGCACGCTCGCGCTCGGCGGCGATTACGAGTTCTTCGACCGTCCCGAGTGGGAGCGGACGCGGGAGACGTACGGGCTGGTGTTTGACCGGCTCGTCAGCATGGACTCGACGCTGATGTACGAGGCGTGCGCGTCGGGCGAGGTCGACGCGATCACGGCGTTCGGCACCGACGGGCGCCTCGCAGCGTTCGGGCTGACGGTGCTGGAGGATGACCGAAGCGCGTTCCCGCCGTACGACGCGGTGCTGCTGACCGCGCCCGGGACGGATCCGGGCGTAGAAAGCGCGCTCTCGGACCTGGTCGGGCGGGTGCCGCTCGCGGACATGCAGCGGGCCAACGCGATCGTCGACGTGGAGGGCGGCGGAATCGAAGAGGCGGCGGAATGGCTTCGGGGGGCAATCCGGGGGTCCGGCCCGAATGGCCGTGCATCGGACTGAAACATCTGGTATGCTCTTTTACCCGGGGGCATGACCTTTTCGGAAGGTGCTTCAGTGACACGGTCGGACACGGATCAGGCGGCGACGAGCCGGATGTCGCCGTGCGCCGATGCGGCGGTGGTCGGGCGGCGGTACCTGGCCGTCCGCGGCCTCACGGAGCGGCTCGCGTCGCACCTCTCGCCCGAAGACGCGTGTGTGCAGGCGATGCCGGACGCGTCGCCCGCGAAGTGGCACCTCGGGCACACGACGTGGTTCTTCGAGCAGTTCGTGCTGGGCTTGTCCGAGCCCGAGGTTGACGGCGGCGCGTTCCGGCCGCACGACGAGCGGTTCTGTTTCCTGTTCAATTCGTACTACAACGCGATCGGCGAGCGGCAGCCGCGGCCGCTGCGCGGGCTGCTGACGCGGCCGAGTTTGGCGGAGGTGATGTCGTTCCGCCGGGCCGTCGACGAGCGCATGCTGCGGGTGCTCGGGAAGCTCGACGCCGGGGCGCTCGCCGACATCCTGCCGACCATCGAGATCGGGCTGCAGCACGAGCAGCAGCACCAGGAGCTGCTGCTGACCGATGCGAAGTATCTTCTCTGGTGCAGCCCGCTGCGTCCGGCGTTGATCGCCCGGTCGCTGGCGCCGGCGGCGTCGGCCGGCCGCGGGTGGGTGTCGATCGAGGCGGGGCTTGTCGACATCGGGCACGACCAGCCGGCGTTCCCGGAGGGCTCGTTCGCGTACGACTGCGAGGGGCCGGTGCACCGCGTGTGGTTGGAGCCCTACGAGATGCGTCGCGGGCCGGTGACGAACGCGGAGTTCGCCGAGTTCATCGCCGACGGCGGGTACACGCGGGCAAACCTGTGGCTCGACCTGGGCTGGAAGGCGGTTCAGGCCGAGGGCTGGGCGTCGCCCTTGTACTGGACGGGCGGCGAGTCGTCGGGCTTCGGCGAGTTCACGCTGCACGGCGAGATCGGGCTGGACCCCGAGCGCCCGGTCGTTGGGCTCAGCTTCTTCGAGGCCGACGCGTTCGCGCGTTGGGCGGGCAAGCGTGAGCCGGGCGTGCGCCTGCCGACGGAGCAGGAGTGGGAGCACGCCGTGGCGGGGCAGCTTGTCGAGGGACGGCTGCTTCGGGTCGAGAACCGCGGGCTTTCCGAGCTTCACCCGGCGGGGCACGCGGGGCGCGACGGGCTGCTCGCCGGCGTGTACGGCGACGTGTGGGAGTGGACATCGAGCCAGTTCCGCCCGTACCCGGGGTACGCGGCGGCGCCCGGCGCGATCGGCGAGTACAACGGGAAGTTCATGTGCAACCAGTTCGTGCTGCGCGGGGGGTCGTGCGTCACGCCGGCCGACCACGTGCGTGTGACCTACCGCAACTTCTTCCCGCCCGACGCGCGGTGGCAGACGGCGGGGCTGCGGCTCGCGCGCGACCGCGTGGCGTAGCGCCGCCGAGAACATGTTCGAACGCTCGCGAAGAGCCGAGACGGGCCCGAAGGGCCCGAGCGATGGAGACCGATGTGAACACCCAGAACCGAACCGAGCCGACCGAGATCGACGTGCTCGAGCACTCGCCCGAGCAGCGTCCCGTGATCGACGAGGTGATGGAGGGCCTGAGGGCGGAGACGCCCTACTTCCCGCCGAAGCTGCACTACGACCAGCGCGGGTCGGAGCTGTTCGAAGAGATCTGCACGCTCGACGAGTACTACCTCACTCGGACGGAGCTGTCGATCATGCGCGAGCACGCGGCGTCGATCGCGTCGGCGCTCGGCGAGCGGTGCGTCCTGATCGAGCCCGGCAGCGGGGCGAGCACGAAGACACGCCTACTGCTCTCGGCGCTGCACGACCCCGCGGCGTACGTGCCGGTCGAGATCAGCCGCGACTTCCTCGTCGATGTCGCCGAGCGGATCGCGTCCGACTTCGAAGACCTCGAGGTGCTGCCGGTCTGGGCCGACTTCACGCGGTCGCACCCGGTGCCGAAGGCGACGGCCGACGACGCCGCGGACGCGGGGCCGGGCCGTCGAGCGGTGTACTTCCCGGGCTCGACGATCGGCAACTTCCCGCGCGACGCCGCCGAGGACCTGCTGGGCAAGTTCGCGAAGATGGTCGGGCCGGGCGGCTCGGTCGTCGTCGGGGTCGACCTCGAGAAGGACGTCGCCCGCATGGAGGCGGCGTACAACGACGACCGCGGCGTGACCGACGCGTTCAACAAGAACATGCTCACCAACATCAACGCGCTCACGGGCAGCGACTTCGACGAAGACCTCTGGACCTTCCGCGCGGCGTGGGACGAAGCGGTCGGCGCCATCGTCAGCCATGTTACGGCGACCGACGACCACGACGTCTCGATCGGCGGCGAGGTGTTCTCGTTCCGCCGCGGCGACCGTGTGCAGACCGAGCAGTCGCACAAGTACCGCCGGGGGGACTTCCGGGCGCTCGCGGGCCGGGCCGGGCTCGACGAGGCGGGGGCCTGGACAGACGCGGCCGGCGACTTCGCGGTCGTGCACCTGGTCGCGCGTTAGCGGCTCTCGGCGATCGCGTCGCGGGCGTCGGTGATCGCCTTCAGCCGCGCGGGGTCGAGCTCGTTCGACCAGAGCCCGTCGACCTTCAGGAAGCTGCCCACGATGCAGGCATCGGCGTGCTCGAAGAGCGCGGGCAGCGTGTCCGGGGTGACGCCCGAGCCCACGAGCACGGGAAGGGCCGTGGCGTTCTTCGCTTCGGCGAGGTCGGCCGGGTCGGCGGGCATCGCGGTCGATGGGCCGGTGACGATGAGCCCGTCGGCGCCGAAGAAGTCGCAGCCCCGGGCGGCGTCGGCGAGCGAGAGGTCGGCCGTGAGCGCGTGGGAGGCGTGCTTTTTCTTGATGTCAGCGAAGACGCGGACGCCGGACGCGCCGACCGACACCCCACCCGAGACACCGATCGCCGCGCGGTCGCGGAGCAGCGCCGGCGCTTCGGCTTCGGTCAGCAGCCCCTCGTCGGCGACGTGGGCGTAGGCGAAGTTCTCGCAGCGGATGAAGCCGAGCCCGGCCGCGTGGGCGACGGCGAGCGCGTGCCGGTTGCCGCCGGAGAGGATCTGGATCCCCAGCGGGACGGTCACCGCGTCGCGGACGGCGAGCGCGAGGCGCGTCATCGTGGCGACCGTGATGGGCGGGAGGCGGTCGCCGTGGAGGTACGGCGTGTCGTGCATGTTCTCGAGGATGAGCGCGTCGAAGCCGGCGCCGGCGAGTCGGCGGGCCTCTTCCACGGCGAGCCGCTCGATCTCCGCGATCGGCAGCGAGCTCCGCGGCGACGACGGCAGCGCCCGGGCGTGAACCATGCCGATCAGCGGGCGTGGGCTTGGCAGGAGATCGGCGAGACGCTGGGGCATGGCTGATCGTATCGTGATTCGCCGCCCAACCCCGTCGGTCAACCCTGTCGGTCAACCCGGAGCTCCCACGTGACCAAGCGAACCGCGATGCCCCTTTCCGTCCTGCTCGCCGGGGCGCTCCCCGCGGCCGGCCAGCTCGACTACCGCGTCGACGTCACGCGGCCCGGGACGCAGGTCATCCGCGTCGAAGCGACCGCGACCAATCTCGACGGCGAGACGATCGACTTCGCGTTGCCGACCTGGCGGAGCGGGAAGTACGTCGTGCTCGACTTCGCGTCGACCGTCCGCGACGTGCGGGCGCTCGGGGCCGCCGGCGTGCCGCTGCCCGTCCGCAAGACGAACAAGTCGACCTGGCGCGTGCTGACCGGCGGGCTCGACGAGGTCACGCTCTCCTACGACGTGTTCGCCGACTCGCTGAACGACCGCACGCGCTACCTCGACGGCGAGCACTGCTTCTTCGACGCGTCGGCCGTGCTGATGTACGCGCCGGGCCGCCGCGATGGCGATCACACGGTGCGCGTCGATGCGCCGGAGGGCTGGACGGTCGTGACGGGCTTGGACGGCAGGCTCGGAGGCGGCTGGGCGAGCCCGACCTACGACGTGCTGGCCGACTCGCCGTTCGATATGGGCTCGTCGATCGAGCTGCTGCGGTTCGAGGCGGGCGGCGTGCCGCACGAGATCGCGGTCTGGACCGAGGCCGACTACGACCGGGCGCGGCTGGTGTCGGACTTCAAGATTATCGCCGACGAGCAGATCCGCCTGTTCGGCGGCGCGCCGTACGAGCGGTACGTGTTCATGCTGCACGCCCAGCCCGGGCTCGGCGGGGGCACCGAGCACCTGAACTCGACGATCATGATGACCTCGCCCGCAGCCCTCGCCGGCTCGCGCGACACTCGCTGGGTGGCGGCGAGCGGGGGCTACCTCGGGCTGCTCGGGCTCGCGGCCCACGAGCTCTTCCACACCTGGAACGTCAAGCACTTCCGCCCCGCGGGGCTGGTGCCGTACAACTTCGCGGGCGAGAACTACACCGAGAGCCTGTGGATCGCCGAAGGCACCACGAGCTATTACGACGAGCTGCTGCTCGCCCGCACGGGGCAGATGGAGATCGACGACTACCTGCGCCGTGTCGCGTCGGGCGTGGGCCGGACGCGGAACAAGATGGGCTCAAAGCGGCAGTCGCTGGCCGAGAGCTCGTGGGACGCGTGGATCCGGCTGTTCGCCCTCCAAGACCACGCCGACACCGCCGAGTCGCAGGTCAACTTCTACGGCCGCGGCGGGCTCGCGAGCCTGTGCCTCGACCTGCTCATCCGCGACGCGACCGGCAACGACAGGTCGCTCGACGACGTGGTGCGAGCGATGTACAAGGACTACGGCTGGCAACGCGGCGGCTACACGCCCGAGGACTTCGCCGAGGTCGCGGGCGACGTCGCCGGCGAGGACCTGAGCTGGTTCTTCCGAGACCACATCCGCGGGACGCGGCCGCTGCCGCTCGAACGGGCGCTCGCGGTCGCCGGGCTCGAGCTCGGCTTCGAGCGGTCGGACGAACCGATGCTCGGGCTGCGGACGCGGCCGCGCGACGGGCGCCGGGTCGTCACCGGGGTCGACGAGATGGGCCCGGCGTTCGGGCTCGGCTTCGTCTCGGGCGACGAGCTCGTCGCGATCGACGGCCGGCGCGTCGGCACCCGGTCGCCGACCGACCTGCTCGAAGACCGCCGGCCGGGCGACGAGGTGAGCATCCTGTACTTCCGGCGCGACAGCCTGCGCGAGACGACCGTTCGGCTGGCCGAGAGCCCGTACGGGTCGTACTTCATCGACTATCGGGAGGACGCGTCGCCCGAGGCGATCGAGGTCTTCGAGGCGTGGTCCGGCCGGGCCTGGGGAGGATGAAGAACTACTCGGCCGGGGCCAGCGCGTCCGCGGCGGCTGCTTCGGGGGCGAAGACCTGGTTGGGATCGCCCACGCCAAGGGGCAGGCCCAGCGCGTCCCAGCCGAGCAGGAAGAGCGTCCAAACGATCGCGAAGACGACCGTGTAGGGCAGCATCATGGCGATGAGCGTGCCCATGCCCGCGCGGGGCGCGTGCTTCTGCATGTAGACCAGGATGATGATCAGGTAGGCGTTGAGCGGGGTGATGACGTTGGTTACCGAGTCGCCGATGCGGTAGGCGACCATGGTCAGCTCGGGGCGGACGCCGGCGAACATGAACATCGGCACGAAGATCGGCGCGAACAGCGCGTACTTCGCGGACATCGAGCCCACGAACAGGTTGAACAGCATCGTGACGCCCACGAACGCGGCGATCAGCAGCCACGGCGACATCTGCTGCTCGTAGAGCCACTGCCCGCCCGAGTAGGCGAGCATGGTGCCCAGGTTCGAGTGCTTGAAGTACTCGATGAACTGACCGGCGAAGAACGCGAGCACGATGATCGGGGCCATCGCGCCGATCGACTCGACCATGAGCTTCGCGGCGTCCTTGGTCGTCCGGACTGAACCGAGCACGAGCCCGTGGACGAGACCGGGCAGCACAAAGGTCAGCAGCATGAGGGGCACGACGACGACGACCCATCGCTGCGCGACGCCGTCCTTGCCGTAGAGCGGTGTCGCGGTCACGCTCGGGACGAGGTCGGGCAGCAGCACGAGGAACGCCGCGGCCGCGGGCACGGCGGTGAGAAGCAGCGTCGAGACGGTGGTCGCCCTGGCCTCGCGCGGGTCGTCGAGCGAGAACGCGGCGAGGTCGGCGACGACCTTCGTCACGCCGCCGACGCCTCCGAGCGCGAGCAGGGCGAAGCCGAGCAGCGGCGCGGCGTCGAAGACGATCATCGACACCCCGCCGGCGATCAGCGCGACCATGCCCAAGATCCAAGCGACCAGGCGGAGCGACCACGCCGAGTTGGGCTCGGCCTCTGCCTTCGACGGGTCGGGCCCGCCGTCTTCGGGGGATTTCGCCGCGAGCCGCTTCTCGACGAACAACGCCGACACGCCCCAGCCGACGGCGGTCACGAGGAACGTGCTCGCGATCATGAAGTACCACGTGCTCGTCGCGACGACCTCGCGGGCCGGGTCGATCTGCTTCGCGGCGTCGGAGGAGAACTCGGCCATGATCGGCTCGAGTGTGGTGATCAGCAGGTTGGCGTTGAAGCCCGCCGACACGCCGGCGAAGACCGCGGCGATGCCCGCCAGCGGCGAGCGCCCGGCCGACAGGTAAATCGCGGCCGCGAGCGGGGGCAGCACGATGTAGCCCGCGTCCGAGCCCACGCTCGACATGATGCCGAGGAAGACCATCGCGGGCGTGAGCAGCACCGCGGGCACGACCGCCATGAACGTCTTGAGCAGCGCGGCGATCAGCCCCGTGCGCTCGGCGACCCCGATGCCCAAGATGCCCACCAGCACGACGCCGAGCGGCGGGAAGCCCATGAAGTTGCCCGTCATCGACTTCAGGCACCAGTACAGCCCGTCGCTCGTCAGCAGGCTGCGCACGCGGAGCGGCTCGCCGATCGCGACCAGCGGCGGACGATCGCCGGCGCCCTCCGAACCTCCCGCGTCGGTCGTGACCGCTTCGGCCGGCTGCATCGGCTGCACGACCCAGCCGTCGCGCACGATCTCGCCCGCGTCGTCGAGGGTCGGCGCGAGCACGTGGCTCGCGATCATCACGATGCCCGCGCCGATCAGGAACAGGAACGCCGGGTCGGGCAGCTTGTTGCCTACCCACTCGACGAGGTCGAGCACCCCGCCGGCGCGGCGACCCTTGATGGGCGCGGGCGGCTCGGATGGTCGCGTCGAAGGAGAAGACGGCTGCTGGGGGTCGGTCATCGGTCGGGCATGATCGCAGGCATCGCCCGCCGGTGCAACCATGACCCATGATCAAGACCAGACTTGTCGACCACGACCCGCCGCTCGGCGACGGCGTGTTCGGGCTCCAGACGCCCGACGACCCGCTCGTGCGGCTCCTGCCCGTTCCCTTCGAGGCGACGACCAGCTACGGCACCGGTACGGCCGACGGCCCGGCCGCGGTCTTCAACGCCTCGCCCCAGCTCGACCTGCGGGACGGCGTCTTCGGCGACGTCTGGTCGGTCGGCATCGGCTGGGAACACGGGCCGGGCGTGCCGGGAGTGACCGATCGGGGGGACCGGGCGTCGGTCGACCGAGCGGCCGAGCGGGTCTGCTCGATGACGCGCGACTGGGTGTCGGCGTGCCTCGCGGCCGACCGGGTGCCGGGCGTCGTCGGCGGCGAGCACTCGGTCTCGCTCGGCGGGCTCATCGCGGCGAGCGAGGCGGTCGGCTCCGAGCCGGGAGAAGACGGGCTCGGCGTACTCCAGATCGACGCCCACCACGACCTCCGCCACGCCTACGAGGGCTACGCCCATTCGCACGCGTCGGTCATGCGTCACGCGCTCGACCGGGCACCGGGGCTGACATCGCTGGTCGCCGTCGGCGTCCGCGACTTCTGCTGCGAGGAGGCCGAGTTCGCGGCGGCGCAGGGCGACCGCGTCACGACGTTCTACGACGCCGACCTCGCCGAGCGGGCGGCGCACGGCGAGGCGTGGTGGACCGTGTGCGAGGAGATCGTCTCGGCCCTGCCGGGGTCGGTCTGGATCACGTTCGACATCGACGGGCTCGACCCGAGCCTGTGCCCGGGCACCGGCACGCCCGTGCCCGGGGGGCTCACGTTCCGCGAGGCGTCGGTGCTGCTGCGGGTGCTGGCCGAGAGCGGGAAGCGCGTCGTGGGCTTCGACCTCGTCGAGGTCGCGCCGGCCGTGGGCGACCGCGAGTGGAACGGGAACGTGGGTGCGCGGGTGCTCTACCAGCTCTGCGGGTGCGCGGCGGCGACGCGTTCCTGAATCCGCCCCGCCCGGAGCGCGGCCCACGCGCCGTCCTAGCTCACGACCGCTGCGATCGCGGCGCCGATCTGGTCGGCGACGAACCGCCCCGAGCCGAAGATGAGATCGGCGCCGAAGAAGAACACACCCGCGAACAGAGCGAGCCCGAGCCACTGCGCGTTCTCACCCCGGAGCAGGCGGGCGTACGACGGCACCAGGTCGCTCAGGATGCGCGACCCGTCCAGCGGCGGGACCGGCAGCAGGTTCAGCAGCAGCAGCGCGACGTTCAGCACGATCCCGAGGTCGAAGAACGTCACCAGGTTCGTCCGCAGCACGAGCGAGCCGGGCAGGTTCGGGCCGATCGCGACGACCGCGAACAGCCCGACCGACGCGACGACCACCAACGCCACGTTCACCGCCGGGCCCGCCGCCGCGACGATCGCCTCTCCGTACCGCGACCGGAAACGCGACGGGTTGACGGGCATCGCCCCCCACGCGATGCCGAGCAGCGCGAACGCGACGAGCGACATCACCCCCATATGCACCAGCGGGTTCAGGGTGATGTGCCCGAGCTCGCGGGGCGTGCGGTCGCCTTGGGCGAGCGCGGCGTAGCCGTGGCCGAGCTCGTGCAGCACGATCGAGACCACGATCCATGTCGCCCAGGAAACCAGAACGACGGCGCCGTCCGGCAACGAGAGCACATCGCTGACCCACCAGCCTTGCATACGACGAGCGTAGCGGTCGGCGCGGCCGCAACGGATGAGCGAAGGACCGGGCGACGGCGGACCGAACGCGACGCAAGAAAAACCCCGCGGATCAACGCGGGGCTTCGTGTTGGTTCTTGGTCGGGCCGAGACCCTGGAAAGGGCCGGGATCCGTGTTCGAGGTGCGGGCGCGGGGGCGGGGGCGGCGGGCTTACGCCGAGCCGGCCGGAACCGCACGCGAGTGCTCGATCGCGGTCTTCACGAGATCGTCGAACGCCTTGGGGTCTTCGATCGCGAGCTGGCTGAGCATCTTGCGGTTGAGCGCGACACCGGCGAGCTTGAGTCCGTTCATGAAGAGCGAGTAGCGGGTGCCCCGCATGCGGCAGGCAGCGGTGATGCGGGTGATCCACAGCGCGCGGATGTCACGCTTGCGGTTGCGGCGGTCGCGGTAGGCGTAGACGCCGGACCGGATGATCGCCTGCTGGGCCTTGTTCTTGTGCTTGTGGCGCGAGCCGTAGTAGCCGCGGGCCTGACGGAGGACCTTGTTGCGCTTCTGGGTGCGGGCGGCGCCCTTGCGTGCACGGGGCATGATCGGTTCCTTTCGCGCTCGCCGGGGGCCTCTCGTGAGACGCTTGCGACCCGGCGGAGCTTCGATCGGCTCCGGCTCGGTCGAGCCGGAGGCGTGGGGACTCTTCAGTCGTCTGGTTTACTCGTTCGGGCTGGTCGCGGCCTTCTCGGCGGCGGCGAGCGCGGCGCGGGCCTCGGCCCGCTCGGCCGGGCTCGGGCTGCGACGCAGCGCCGCCCGCGGCTGGGTCCGACCACGCAGACGGCGGTACAGCAGCTTCTCGAACCGCTTCGCGTCGGGGTTCGCCGCGTACGGGTCCTTGCGGAGCTGACGCAGCCGCTTGCCCGACTTGTGGGACGAGAGGTGCTTGTGGTAGGCGCTGCGGTGGCGGACCTTGCCGGTCTTGGAGACGCGGATCCGCTTGAGGAGGCCCTTGTGAGGCTTGTTCTTCGGCATGAGGCACCCCGCAGGGACGGGTTTCGGTCGGTCAATACCCCCGCGATCGACGGCCCACCGCCGGCGAGAAGGGCCTCGATCATAGGCGGAGGCCCGAGCAGCGTCGAGGCGGATGCCCCGGCGAATCGCAGGGAGTCACGGCCCGCCGAAGGCGTCGTCCGGGGCTCCGGGCGTTTCTGTTCCGTCAAATGCCGTCCCCGGACGGCCCGGGCTCGATAAGCCCGCGTCGCCCGAAAGCACGCTTTCGATCCCGGCCTGGATCGACGCGGGGATCCAGAGGTAGTCGCGACGACCGCCGTCGCGCTCGATCCAGGGGTCGGCGAGCCACTCGATGCTCGCGTCGGCTCGTAACGCATACTGCCCGCGACCTTTGTGGTTCGGCGAGCTCTCCGAGATGTCGACGTCGGCGGTCCGCGTCGAGCCGTCGGCCGACACCGAGATCTCGACCGGCGACTTATCGGTCAGCACCACCACAGCCGCGGGATCCTCGAAGTCGGCGGCCGGGCCGAGCCCGTCCTCGCGCTCGACCACGCGGTACGAGTAGCTCACCTCGCCCGGCGACCGCCAGTCGTCGTCGAGCTCGGCCGGATCGGTCGGGGCCTGCCGGTTGCCCGGGCTGGTCACGTCGGCGAGCGTGGCGTACTCCAGCCGCACGAGCGTGAAGAGGTTGGCCGAGTTCGACCGGGACGGATCGGTGCCGGTCTGCCACCAGACATGGGGCGCGTCGGCCGGGGCGGCGGCGCCCGTGCGCTCGCCGTAGACCGGCAGGGTGTTGTCGTAGTCGCCAGCGAAGGCTCCGAACGCCATGCCCGCGGCGGCGAAGTCGGCGGCCGTTGCCGCCTTGCGGCTCGTTGCGCCGATCTCCGAGATCACCGGCAGCGTGATGCCCACCGCGAGCGTGATCGCCGCGGCCAGAGCCAGAACATCCTGCAGACGGAACCGCCCGGTGCTGTTCCCACCGGCTTCCGGACCAATCTGCCAGCGGGACCGCTCGTTCTGTTCGTCGGTGTCGATCGCGGTCATGGTCCGGGCGATCAGCCCGTCGCGGTCGGCGTCGGTGATCGGCTCGTCGCGGTCGTCGATCGCGGCGGTCAGCAGCTCCGAGATCGCCTGGTGGCGCTCGGCCCGTGCCCGCAGGGCGCCGGAGACCTTCGCGGCCCGGAAGCCGTGCAGGGTCCACGCGTCGAGCGCCTGGGCGTCGGCGTCGCTGAGCGAAGGACCGTCGGGAGCAACGCCCCGCGAGCGCTCGTCATAAGCGATCCGAGCCAGCACGGCGTCCGCCAGTTCTTCGGGCGAGGGCGCCCCCTCGGCATCGCTCTGATCCGCGGCCGTGTCGAGCAGCCCGAGCAGCGACGCCACGCGGCGGTCCCGCTCCGACTCGAGATCGGCCGAGCCCTCGACGAGCCGGTCGACCGCCTGCTGGTCCGCGGGCGAAAGACCTCCTGATCCGTCGGGTGACGGGTCCGACGACGGTGGGATGCCCGGCGCGTTCGGGTCGGTCACGGGTCGCCCCCCTCTCCGGCGGGGCGGGGCGCGTGGGCGGGGCTGACGGTGCCGATCGCCTTGGCGAACGAGGCGACCGCCGCGTGCAGGCGGCTCTTGACCGTCCCCAGCGGGATCTCAAGGTCGTCGGCGATCTGGGCGTACGGCAGCTTCTGGAAATACGCCAGCAGCAGCACTTCCTTGAGGATCGGCGAGAGGCTGTCGAGGGCACGCTGGACCACGTTCGAGAGTTCCTTCCGGTCCAGCCCCGAGTCCGGGCTGGGGATGTTCGCTTCCATGAGGTCGACGAACGTCGCCCCCTCGCCCCCGTCGCCCCCACGGCTCACGGGAGCGGAGAGCTCAGCGGTGTACCGCCGCGAGGTCTTACGGAGCAGGTCCCGGGCTTTGTTCGCCGCGATCGTAAAAAGCCACGGCTTGAAGCGGCGAGAGCTGTCGAACGTGCCGGCCGAGACGTGGACCTGCAAGAAGGTGTCCTGAAAGACATCTGCGGCGGCGTGGCGGTCGCCGCTGAGGAACCGCGTCAGAAAGCGGATCAGATCGTCATGGTAGCGGTACATCAGCTCGCGCAGGTCGTCGCCGCGGCCGTGGGTCCGGTACTCGATCAGGAGCTGCTCGTCGCTCCGGTCGCTGCTGCCGTGCGACAGGGACGCTGGGTCGGGGGGTGTGGTCACGGGGCAATCCGGGAAGGGGGTGAACGACGGACCAGAGGCGGGGCCGACGAGAACCGCGGCCGCCGAGAGCATGGTATCGGACCCGCCCACCACGACCTCCGCGATTCGCGGCTCGAAACCTGTTCGACGCAATCAGCACGCGTCGGGTACGTTCTGCTCAGGTGTCGGGCAGCTCGGTCGAGCACGGTGCGGGAGGGGCGGGCGTCGATCGCACGCCGGTTGATCGCTCTGTCGGCCCGGCGGAGCTCGGCGAGCGAACGGCGAAGAACGAGTCCGGCACGGCCTCGGACGGGAACTGCGATACCGGCGTGGGCGAGCTGGTTGGTCGAGCCTGCGACGGCGATCAGGGGGCGTGGCGTGAGCTTGTTGAACGGTACAGCGGGCGGGTCTTCGCGATGATCCAGAGCAGGCTGCGGCACCGCGACGAGTCGGAGGAGTTGACCCAGGCGGTCTTCGTTCGCGTGGTCGACCAGTTCTCGCGGGGCAAGTACCGCGAGGAGGGCCGCTTCGAGCCCTGGCTCTTCCGCATCGCGATGAACCTGGTCCGGGACCGGGTCCGCCGGTTGTCGACCGGGCCTCGGATCGTCGGCGGCGGCGACGGCGAGCCCTTCGACTCGGGCCAGGTCTCACCGGGTGGCCGCGCGCTCGGGCACGCTCGGGCGGAGCGACCGGAGGAGAGTGTCGCGCTCCGGGCCGCGATGGACAGGCTGCCCGAGGCCGACCGCGAAGTGCTGACGCTGCGGCACTTCGGCGGGCTGGGGTTTCGGGAGATCGCCGAATCGCTCGGCCAGCCGGTGGGCACGCTCCTCGCGCGGCACCACCGGGCCGTCGCGAAGCTGCGGGCGATGCTCGTCTCGGCCGAGGAGACCGCCGAGGAAGCCGGCGGGCAAAGGACAAAGGAGGCTGCGTCGTGAGCAGAACGGATGATCTGAGGCGTGGTTCGCGCGTGACACCCCGTGAGATGACCGCCTCGGAGCTCGATGTGGTCCGGCGGCTCGACGCCGCGGGCGAGGCTGAACGCCAGCGCGTCCCCGTTGCGCTCGCCGACCGGGTGTTCGCGGCGACCGCCGACACGCTGGCGCCGCCCGGCTCGATCCGAGGCCCTTGGTTCCGGTCGGTCGCGGCCTGGGGTGGCGGGCTGGCGATCGCGGCCTGCGCGGCGATCGCGGGCGTCATCATCTTCAAGGGCAACCCCGGGCCGACAAGCCCTCCGAGCATCGTGATAGCCGACGGCCAACCACCCGCCGGCGGCACGCCCGAGGCGACCGACGCCGAGCTCGAAGCGAAAGTGCTGCTGGTGGTCTTCGACGTGTTCGACAACTCGCTGGCGTTCGGTGAGACGAACTCCGAGCTGACCGAGGCGTTCGGCGAGGTCGAAGGGTCGTCGTGGCGATCGCTCGACGACGACCTGCTGACCAGCGACGACGGGAGCATGCTGTGATCCGCGGCCACGCTCAGCTCGGGCGACGCGGTCCGGCCCGCCGAGGGCTGCTCGCGGCCTGGCTCTCGCCGGCGCTCTCGATCATCCTCGCGGTCGGGCACGGCGTGCCGGCGTTCGGACAGGAATCGGAGCCCACCGGCGGGACGCGGCCGCTGGAGGAGCGCCTCGCCGAAGTCGAGCGAGAGCGGGACGAGCTGCGCGAGGCCCTGGAGCGGGCCCGATCGGGCGAGCGGCGGAACCGGGCGACCGAGCGGGAAACAGAGCGGGCGACCGAACGCGACCGGGGCGGCCCGGGGCGACGCGGCGGCCCGTCGTTCGGGCAGGCCGGCGAGCTCGGCGACCGTGATGACGCCGAGGGCGGCGGGGGGGGACCCCCGACCGACGACGAGATCGGCGAGGCGTTGCGGATGCTCCGCGAGTCCAACCCCGAGATGGCGGACCGGCTCGAGCGGGTCCGCGGGCTGCCCGACGGCCGCGGCCGCGGGGTGCTGGAGCGGCTCGTCGGCCGGGTGCGTGAGATGCGCCGGCTCAAGTCCGAAGACCCCGAGATGTACGAGCTCAAGCGGCGCGAGCTCCCGCTGATGCGTCTGATCGGCGAGCGAGGGCGGGCCGCCGCCGAAGCGCGGGCTCAGGCAGGGGCCAACGCGGGGACCGGCAGCGGCGACGCCAAAGCGGCGGACGAAGCGCTGCGGGCCGCGATCCGCGAGGGGCTCACGCTCAAGCGGTCGATCCGCGAGCTCGAAGTGCGCCGGCTCGCCGAGCGGCTCGAAAAGGCGCAGGCCGAGCTGAGCACGCTCGACCTCGAGTCGGAGGTCGAGGCAGTGTTCGAGCAGGTGCTCTCACGCATCGGCGGCGTCGAGGGCATCGGCCCGCCGGACCGCGCCCGACGCAACCGACGGGGGCAGCGCGGCGACGGCCGGACCGACGGCCGCAATGACGGGCCGCGTCTCGAAGAGAAAGAGCGGGAAGACCGCTAGCCGAGCGATGCCCCGTGGACGGATGAAGGGCGGGCGGCCGGGAGTGGGTCAGCTCACCATCGAGCCTGGGGCGATCTCGCTCATGGGCGTGAGCACGACGACGCTCCGGTCGGCTTGGGGATCGTCCTTGGGCGCGTCGCTGGCGGCGATCAGCATGCCGCGCGATTCCTCGCCGCGGATCCGGCGCGGCTCCAAGTTCGCGACGATCACGATCGACTTGCCCACGAGATCTTCTGCGTCGTAGTGCTCGCGAACGCCCGCGCAGATCTGCCGCGGCTCGCCCGAGCCGTCGTCGAGCTGGAGCTTGAGCAGCCGGTCGGCGTCGGGGTGCGGCACGGCTTCGAGCACCCTGGCAACGCGAAGGTCGAGCTTGGCGAAGTCTTCGAAGGAGACGGTCGGCTTGAAGAAGGTGCCGGCTTCGGACATGGGTGGGCCTCGCGTGTGGGGATGCTGCTTCCGGCAACGTTAGGGATCGGGTTCGCGCGGCGGGTCCGCGGCCGGCTGCGACCCGCGGGTCCAGATGCCGCCGCGGTAGAGCCGCTCGGCGGGGTCGATGCCGTAGGTCGGCGCGAGCTCGTCGGGATCCGGGTCGAGCAGGGGCGGCGGGACGCCCGTCGCGAGCTCGCCGACCCACGACCTCGGCGTCGCGTCGAGCACGAGCGACTCGAAGCGGAGGTAGTCGACGCGTTCGCCCAGGGTGATCGACGGGCCCGGGTCGCCGCGGGTCTCTGGGCAGAGCTGGGTGTTGCGGAGGTTCCCGCGGCCCGTCTGCTCGAAGCGGTTGCCGTTGCACGGGGGCGAGCGGAACTCCTCGGCGAGCTGGAGCAGACGCTCGTACGACGCGGGGGTGCTCGACGAATCGAGCGCGGCGGCGAACCTCGCCGCGGCGAGCGCGACGGCGGGCTCGTCGAGCCGGTTCAGCGCCGTCCGCGAACGCCCGGCGAGCACGTGCCCAACGGCCTCGGCGAGGCGTAGGCGAGCCCGGCGTTCTTCCGGAGCGTCGACCGGCTCGTTCCAAGGCGGCCGAGCATAACGCCCGTCAAGGCGCTCGGCGAGCGCGCGGAGCCAACGCCGGCGCTGCTCGGACGGTTCGAGATCGGCGATCGCCAGACAGGCCGAAGCCGGAATTGAGAAGCCCTCCGCGGCCCGCCCCGGCCCGCCGCGCGACCGCTCGCGCGCGATCTCATAGGCGAGCACATACAAACGCACCGCACGCTCGGCGGCGTTGCTGTCCTTCGGCACCGACCGGTGCAGGGCCTCGGCGAGGGCGAAGTACTCGGCCGCGTCGGTCCCGTCGAGACCGGAAAGCTTGGCGTCGATCGTCTGGGCCGACACCGCGACGGCGAAAACAACGGACGACGCGAGGGCGACGAGTGTGCGGGTCACGCTGAGCTCCTCTCACCGAGGCGGATAAACCAGAGCCGGGTCCACGCGCGCTCCACCGCGATGATCTGGTCGAGCACGTCGCGCGCAGTGCGGCGTTCGGCGGCCAACTCGTCGAGCAGGCCGCGGATCGCGGGTCCGGTCGACGCGTCTTCGGAGGCCGCGGCGTAGGCGTCGAGCTCAAAGGCGGTCGCCTGCGCCGCCGCGAACCGCTGCATGAGCCCGCGGGCCACGGCGGCCCGCCCGCGCGCTCGGCGTGTGAGTTCTTCCAGCGGGGGCACCGCCTCGTAGGGCGCGACCAGCGCCGCCGCCCGGGATTCGAACGACCGCACCAGCGCGCTCGCCGATGCTTGGAGACCGGCGCCCGGGTCGAGCTCGGCGCGGGCGGCATAGCTGATCTCGAGGGCCGCCGTGAGCGCGCGGGTCCTCCGGGCCGGGCCGAGCTGCCCCAACGACTCAAGAAGCCTGGAGACCAACGCGGCGCGGGCCGTGGCGGGCCAGTCGGTGTCGGTCACGGGCGGCAACGCGACGGACGCGACGTCCTCAATCAGACGCGCGTTCGGAGCGATCCGCGCGACCGTCGGCAGTGCTTCGAGCACGGCGTTGAGGACCGTCGGCTCGTCGGCACGAGTCCGCACGATGCCCTCGGCGAGCAGCCGCGTCTCGCGGTCGACGCTCCGCAACGCCTCCTCCACGATGAGCTCGGCCGCGACGGGCGCGAGACCGGCCGGGAAGCCGTTGATCTCCTCGAGCGCCTTGCGACGCAGAGCGGGGCTGCGGGCGGCGGCGTAGAACCCGATCGCCCATTGCTCGCCCTGCACGCTTCTGAAGGGGTCCTCGGCGGGCGCGTTCGAGAGAGCGGCCCGGATGTCGGTGACGGGCTTCGACAGATCGGCGATGATCGGGGCAGAGAGCGTCTCGTCTTCGAGCGCGGCAGCGGCTTCGTTCAGCCGGCTGAACAGCACGAGCCGCTCGAGCCGGTCGGAGGTCGTCAGGGGCGCGACAGACTGCCGGAGGGTCGCACGAGCGGCGCTCGCCCACGATTGGACGATCTGCCGCGACGGGCCGAGCCGCCCGGGCGTCACGACGCGGTCATAGTTCTCGCGGATGCGCGTCCGCTCGGCGGGGTCGGCGTCGACCGGGAGAACGAGGTCGCCCGCCGTGGCCGCGTTCTCAACGCTCAGGTGCACGAGGCGGGTCACCAGATGCAGGTCGTCCGTCCCGATCTCGGGATCTCGGAACAGCGCGACGAGCCAGCGCCCGGCGGGCGATTCCTCGGCGATCGCGAGCCCTTCGACGAGCTTCGCGAGCACGAGCCGGCGGTCGGGCGTTGAGACGGTGCCGCCGACGGGCGCTTCGACCAGCTGCGCCCGGGCGGCCCGGAGCCTCGCTCGTGTGAACGACGCCGAAGCGCCGTGTACAAACATTGAAGCGTCGAGCCAGCGCCCGATCCGTTCGACACCCGCGCCCGACCGCGCGAGCGAGATCGCCATCGCGTCGAGCACGTCTTCTCGGTTGGCCGAGCCGCCGGGCAGGTCGGCGGCGACCGCGGCGATCGCCTCGCCCGCGGAGACCGGCAGGTCGTCGACCGCGATGAGCGCTTGGGTCAGGTCGGCCGCGGCGACAGCGGAGACGGGGTCGTCGGCGAGCGAGAGGATCGACTGGCGAAGCCGTTCGACCCTGGCGCTGCGCGCCCACGCGGACTCGGCGACGGTGACAAACCGCTCGGTCGCGCGGGCGCGCTCGTCGCCCGGCAGAACGTGCCAGCCCGCGGCGAGTCCGGCGAACCCCTCGGCGGCGAGCTCGATCGCTTCGGACGGCGCGCTCGCGGCCGTCGCCGCGGCCTCCGCGAGCGCATCGGCGCCGGTCGGTCGCGGGCTCTCGGGTTCGGGTACCTCGTCGCTCGGTGCAGACGGCTCGGCAACCGCCACGGCGCGCGGTCCGTCGCCCGCGCCCTCGAGCGACGCCGGATAGACCTCGCGCAGAGCGAAGACGAACAGCACAGCCGTGAGCACCACAAACGCCACGACACCGGCAAGAACCCGACCCCGCCCCGACCGGTCCGCCGACTCGTCGTCGGGCACGTGGGCGGCCGCGGTGTACTCGGGCACGGGCGGGGTGGCTGTGATCGGGTCGGCACGGATCGCGTGTAGAGCGAGCGGGATCTCGCGGATCGACAGACCATGCCGCTGGGCCAAGAGCGCGAGGAGTGTGATCGAGCGCCGGTCGACGCCGCCGCAGCGGGCGAGGACCGGGCGGGCCGCGGCGGCGAAACGGACCCACGACGTCGGCACGCCCGAGGGCGCGGGCGCGATCGGCCCCGCTGCGACGCCACCGGGCACCACCGCCGGTCTCGGCGTGGTCATGGCGTCCGAGGTGCTTCTGGGCGACGGCGGCCCGGCCGCGGCGGAGACCGATGCGCTCAGACGTTCGATGAGCACCGCGGCGGCGACATGCACCGCGAGCCGCGCGTCGTCCGCGGCAGGGGTTCCCGCCTGCGGGTGGCGATCGACCTCTGCGAGCCGGGCGAGCTTGACCTTCTCGATCCGCGCCGCGTCGAACGGCCCGCCCGCGGTGGTCGCGAGGCGCAGGACGTCTTCTGGTCGGCCCGAAGCGGCGCGCGGGCCGAGGAACTCGGTGACTCGGTCGGGCACGCTCACGGGTCACCCTTGCGGCGGTAGCCCTCGAGCGGGCGTGGGCTTGACGCCGTGCCCGCGGTCCGGCGGAGCCGCTCGATCAGCGGGCCCCACGGCTCTGGCCCCCAAGTCGGATAGAGCGCGGCGTGCCGTTCGAGCTGCCCGAGCCCGACCTCAGGCTCGAGCGTGAGCGCGAGCCGGATCGTGTGGTACTTCGCCTCAAACCAGCCACGCGTGTTCTCGGTCGACGCGTTGCGAAGCCGGCGCCACGCATCGAGCGACGCCCGAGCGTCGCCGCGTCCTTCGGAAAGCACGGCCAGCCGACGCAACGCCGCGCGCGTCGGCGGCTCCGTCTGGCTGCGGCGATCGAGCCTGACGATTCGATCGGCGAACGCTGCGCGCTCCGACGCTGTTGTCGCCTCGTCCTCGTAGATCGTAAACGCCGCGGCGGCCGCCGACTGATAAATCCAGCGTCGATCGGGGTCTCGCGCGGGCGCAGCGCCCAGCAGCGTGATCAGCTCTTCGGCAAGGGCGAGCGCCCGGCGGGCGGGCGCAGCGGCCTCGGGCGCTTGCCGGCGCTGGGCCTCAGCTTCTCGGAGCACGGCGGTGAGCTGCCGGATCGCCAAAGAGCCGCCGGCGTCGCGGGCGCGACGGAGTATCTCGTCGAGCGTTGCCCGATCGCCCGCGGCCAGGGCGAGGCGGACACGGGCGTCGTCGAGAGCTGCCCGCGTCGACGAGGCGGGCGTGATGCCGAGCTCGGACAGGTCGCGCTCG
This sequence comes from Planctomycetota bacterium, assembly GCA_039815285.1. Classification (GTDB taxonomy): domain Bacteria; phylum Planctomycetota; class Phycisphaerae; order Phycisphaerales; family UBA1924; genus JBCBZP01. The sequence continues at coordinate 134,398 of JBCBZP010000001.1, read as the reverse complement.
GTCTCGTCGAGCAGCGTGCGCACCAGCACCAGGTCGGGCGCGGGGCTCTCAAAGACGGTCGCGATCGCCTGAGCGGCAAGGGCGGGCAGGCGCTGGTCGTCGCCGGGCTGCGGGCTGCTGCGCAGACGCCGCCGAACGCCACGGATCGCCTGCCGGGTCACGTCGAGCATCGTCTCGCGGAGCCGCGACGCGCGGTCGGGCGGCGCCGCGGCGAGCAGCTCGCGGAGCACGCCGCTCGCGATGACGCGGGCGCTGGTGTACGCGGGATCGGACGGCGGCACGTTGAGCAACGCGTCGAGCTCGTCGCGAGGCTCGCCCGTGTCACGCAGCGCCCGCGCCGCGACGATCAGCTGCGAGCCGAAGCGGGTGGAGCGGAACCGCCTGAGGTAGTGAGCGATGAGCCGATCACGCGCTACGCTCGGCTCAGCCGACGCGGGGAGATCGTCTGGGAGCGTCAGGATCGCGGTCTGAAGCAGCCGGCGTGCGCTCTCGTCGTCCGGGGCGAGCTCCGCCGCGGTCAGGAACGAACGCGCGGCGTCGGGCCAGTTCTCGGCCGCGGCGGCGACCACGGCGAGGTGCGCGTGCGTCTCCGCCACGGCCCCGGGAAAGTCACCAACATCCTCCGCTTCGAGCGCGCGGCGGAGGCGACGCTCGCAGCGTTCGAGGTCACGACGATCGACGCCCGTGCGTCCCGAGCGGTCGGTCCCCGCGAGGGGTGACGCCGGGCCGTCGGCGAGCAGCCCGAGACGGTCGAGCGTGGCGAGCGCACGGGTGTACAGCACGGCGAACGCGTCGCGGTCGGCGATGCCGTCGTCGACCCGCTCGACGATCGCCGCGATCTCGCGCGCGTAACCATCGCGGATCAGCTCGGCGAGCGTGGCTTGGGCGATGCGCGCGATCCCCTGGCGGACGGAGCCCTCGGTCGGTGCCTCGGCGCGGCGCGCGGCGAGCGCCAGCGCGAGCCGGGCGACAGGGGCCTCGGGGGGCGTCTGCTCGAACCGGCGCGCGAGATCGATGAACCGATCGGACTCGCACAGCACGCGGACGCGGGTGAGCTCGACGAGGCGGCGGACCGGCTCGGGCGGGTCGGGCGCCGACTCGGCGAGGTCGAGCCACGCGTCGGCGCGGACGCGATCGCCCTCCATCGCATAGCAGGCGGCTATGAAGAGCGACGTGCCCGCGTTGCCAGCCGAACGCAGGCGGTTCGGGTCGATATCGGACACATCCGGGAGTTGACCGCGACGCTGGTCGAAGATCCAGCCGAAGCGGCGGCGGGCATCTTTCGCAGCGGCCGACGCGTCGGCCCCGACGGCCTGCCGCACCATCGCGAGCTGGTAGGCCGCGATGCCGCCGCGGTAGGCGGCGAACGCCAGGATCTCGCGCGACTCCCCCAAGACCTCATCGACCGGGCGGTCGTCGATCGTGGTGCGCCCGGCTTCGAGCTCGTTGTTCAGGCGTTGGACGCGGTTGGACGCGTACGCGGTGATGTCACCGAGCGCCTCGGCGGCCTCGCTGAGCTTGACCGCGGTCCGCCGGAGCAAGGCGACACCCGCGGTGCCGAACTGTGCGGCTTCGACCCCGTCCGCGGCCGATCGCATCCGCGACTCCTCGGCTGCGAGCCGGAGGCGGAAGGTCGTCGGATCTCCTGGATCGAGCCGCGAGAGCAGGCGCTGCGCGTCGAGCCGGTCGGCCTCGGCCTGGTCCGGGTCTTCCGAACGCGAGAGCAACCGCGTGTAAGCCTCCGACAGCCTCCGGGTGTCGGCCGACGCCGCCGACCGCTCGATCCTGTCCTCGAGATGGGCGACGAGCAGGCGGTCGAGGCTCCGCTCTTCGAGGTACGCCGCAACGGGATCGTCCTGCGCAGCCGCGCCCACCGCGGACGTCACCAGCAACAAGAATGCGGCGGGGGCGAACATGGCGGTCAACGGCTTTCTAAGGCGCAGGGACATACGTGATGGAGTCGAGCCGGGCGTCGTTCGCGGCTTGGAGCGCGGCCGCGGCGTCTGCGATCCTCGCCTCGTCGGCGACCTCGATCGCGACGCCGGTGTCCGACGCGACTCGGCGCAGTAAATCGGCCAGAGCGGACGCATTGTTCAGGCGGCGCGCGCCGATCTGGAACCTCGCGTCCGCGTCGCGCGAGAGCACGCGGAGTGTCACGGGCGGCTCGCCCGGCTCGGACGCGCTCCCGGACTGGATCCCCGACGCGAGTTCGGTCTCCGACGCGGCGAACCGCGCGGTGACGACGAAATAGATCAGCAGCAGGAAGACCACGTCGATGAGGCTGGTCATCGGTAGCGCCACGTGCCGCGGGCGATGCGCCGATCGCGAGAACCGCATCAGACGCCCCCCCCGGTGCCGGAAGCCGTCCCGCCGACGCCGCCCGACGGCGTGGTCGCGACCCGCCACCTTGTCACGCCGCGTTCGGACAGCCCGCGGACCAGATCGTTCATCGGAAGCGCCGAGGTCCCGCGGTCGGGCCGGATGAGCAGGTCGAGCCCCCCCGGCCCGTCGGGCGAGCGGGCGATCTCTTCGTCGATGCGCGCGAACAGCTCCGACAGCGAGACGGCCCCGCCCTGCACGAAGAACTCGGTCTCCGACGCGATGTCCACGATCACGATGCCCGGGCGGTCCTTCGACTCGGCCGACCCGGGCTGCTCGGGCAGGTCGATCGGGGAGCGCTGCTCCTGGGTGAGCTGCGACGTGTACAGGAAGAAGATCATCAACAGCAGCACCACGTCGACCATCGGGGTCATATCGAATTCGGCGGTGTGGGACTGGTGGGCACGCATCGGCGTCGGTCTGCTGCTGGGGTCCTTCGGTCGTCGTCGGTCGTTGGGCGGTTTCTGGCTCTGGTCGGCGCTGAGCTGCCGACGATGCGAGAGTTCAGGTCAGGCTTGAGCGGGCGCTGCAGGTCTCGGCGGCTGCGGCGCAGCGCGGCCGCCGCCGGACGGCGACACCGAAGCCGACGACGCGCCGGGACGCGGCGCGGGAGCGGCACGACCGGGCTGCGGCGCCTGGCTCTCCACGGTCGCGAGCAGGTCTTCGGTCATCCGTGCGATCCGCGATGCGATCGAGTCGATCCGGTTGCGGAAGAAGGTCACGAACGCCGTCGCGGGGATCGCGACGGCGAGGCCCATCGCTGTGGTATTGAGCGCGACGGAGATCGACCCCGCGAGCTGGTCGGGCTTGGCGATGCCCCCCGCCGATGCGCCGAGCGAGTCGAACGCTCCGACGATGCCAATAACCGTCCCGAAGAGACCGAGCATCGGCGCGACGGCCGCGATCAGCGCGAGCCCGTCGGTCGCGCGGTAGAGCCGGGCGACCTCGTCCTGCCCGGCCTGCTCGACCGCGGTCCGGAATTCCAGCGTGCCGAAGGGCGACCGTGCCGAGCGGTGCACAGCGGTCGAGAGAACCCGCGCGAGAAAGCACGCGTTGTCCGGACGGTCGCTGAAGGCCGCAGCCCCGGCGAGGTCGCGGCGGACGAGCGCGTCGCGGATGCCGTCGAAGACGTCCTGGGGCGCGAGCCGGGCCAGACGGATGTTCACGAAGTGCGCCACCACGAGCGACGCGGCCGCGACCGACAGCAGAACGATGATCAGGCCGACCGGGCCCGACGCGAGCAGGTGCGACAGCAGCGTCTTGCCGCCCGAGGCGGCGGGGGCGGCGTCGGCCTGAGCGAGCAGCGGGATCACGAGTGCGGCGGTCGTTGGCATGGCAAGATCCGTGGGTATTTATGAGAAGGACGTGTCCATCGGGCGTTTCAGCGAGGGTGCGGCCGGGCCAGACCGTTCGTCCATTGTTTGGCGTCACAGGTGTTGAGCGTCACAAGATCGCACAGCATGTTACCGGAGGCGGGCCGCGAGTCCCGGGTATCCGTGAAAGCGGGTCTCGAGCTCGACCCGGATAGCCGACGCGGCGGCATCGAGCGCGTCCGCCTCGGCCGCGGTGAGCGCCGCCACGAGCGCGAGCACGCGCAGCGAAGCCGGGGTCTGGCTGTCCAGAGCCTGGGCGTGCGCCTCGACGCCGACGAGCCGCGTCATGCCCAGAACCCGGCTCGAGCGTTCGGGCTCGCGCAGCAGCGACAGCCCAAGAGCCAGGCGGGCCCAAGGGCGGAGCTCGGGCGGAGCGTTCTCGAAGCCGTCGGACGCCAGTCGGATCTCGAGGTTTTCCCGGGCTTCGCGCCGGGTCAAGGGCTCCGGGTCGAGCGCCCTCGCCGCTTCGAGCAGCAGCCCGCCCGCCAGCGCCGGGCTTATGGGCGGCGCGTCCGCCGCGTCGGCCCCGCCCTGGAGCGTCGCGAGCGTGCGGAACGCGTCGACCTCTGGCGACGAGGGGACCCCGCCGAGCCGCTGCTCCGCGGCCCGTGCCAGGGCCGGGTTGACAAAGAAGGGGGCCACGGCGGGCACCAAGGACGGTTCGCCGGCGGCCGCAAGCACGAGCCACGCGTCGAACGCGGCCGCGTCGTCACCCTGCAACACCGCCACGTCGAGAAGCGTTCGGGCGACGGCCGCACGCTCTTCGGCCGGCGCTTCGATCTCGGCAAAGAAGAGCCGGTCGAGGATCGGGCGCGCCGCAACGGTGTCGCCGCGGGCCAGCCGCTGGCGGGCCCGCTCCAGCTCATCTGCCCGCGATCCGGGCTGCGACCCGGGCTGCGACCCGGGCTGCGACCACGATCCCGCCGCCGACGCGCCGGCGAGGCTCAGCAACACGACGATGGCGCAGCGGACCCTCACGAACCGCCCGCCACGTGCCGGTACTGGCCGCCCGATTCCGATGCGATCCGCCGCATGAGCCCGGTGCTGTCCTCGGCGCCGAACGTGATGCAATGCACCGGGGCGTCGAGCGTCTGCTGGATTCGTAATATGTCGGTCGCCATGCTGGGCGGGAAGCTGCCGTCGGTCATGAAGAACACCGCGTCGGGCTTGGGCGCGAGCCCCTGGATGAGGCGGAACCCCGTGATCGGCTGCGTGCCGCCCGAGGCCCGGAGCTGCCGGACATTCCGCCCCGCCCACGACTTGCCCTGCGGTGTCGCATCCACCCACTTGCGCATCTGCCCGAGCGCCGATGCCTCGTTGCTGTAACGAACCACGTAAAAATCGGCGTTGCTGTCGAGCGCGTCGATCGACTGTACGAGCTCGACACGTAGCCGCTCGATGCGGTCGTCAAGCATCGACCCCGAGGTATCGACGACATACGCGAAGCGCGAGCCGCGAGCCTGGAGCCCAAAGAAGCTGGTGCCGCTGGCACCCCCGCCGCCGTCGAGCCCGCCGGCGAGATCGCCGAAACCAAGGTCGGCCGCATCGGAAAGGCTCGTCGACGAGTTCTCAAGGCTCACGAGCGCGCTCAAGTCGATGGGGGGCGCGTCGTCGATGAGCGACGCGACCGCCTGGGGAAGGCCGCCCGATCTGGCCGCGGCCGTGGCGGGCGCCGACTCGGCGAGCGTTTCCACCGGCGAGACCGACACCGTTGTTCCAACCCCCTCGTCCGCCCGCCCCTGTGCGACCCCACGCTGACCGACAATAATTGATCCCAGGACGATCGACCCGAAGACGTGCAGGAAGAGCGACACCGACAGGCCCAGCACGACGGCCCGTGTCGCCCACGCGAGCACCCACCTTCGCGGCGAGCGAGCGGCACCCCCGGGGGCCGCTGATCGGCTTGCTCCTGTGATCGGCTGCGGGATCATCGCTGCTGGTTCATCTCGCTGAGTCGCCTTCGTGCTCCCGATGGTACCTCTAGGCGCCCGCGGGGTTTACTCACGGCGAAACACCAACAGGCCCGAGGCTGAAATACGCGTCTATCGTCGCTGAGTTCCCTGGGACGAGCCTTCGGAACCGGCACAGGGCGGCGGCTGGAGCGACGAGCGATGACGACCAGAACGGAGCGGCCGCGGCGGGTCCTGCTCAAGCTCAGCGGGGAGGCGTTCGCGACGCCCGGCGGATTCGGCATCGATCCCGAGCCGCTCGCCAAGATCGCCGAAGAGGTCCGCGCGGCCAGCGACCAGGGGGTCCAGGTCGCCGTCGTGGTCGGCGGCGGGAACATCATCCGCGGAGCGACCCTGGCCGAGGCCGGCGACATCGACCAGGCGTCGGCCGACTACATGGGCATGCTCGGCACGCTCATGAACGGCATGGCCCTCCGTGAGAAGCTGACCCGCCTCGGGGCCGACGCGCGGCTGCTCTCAGCGATCGACGTGCAGGCCGTCGCCGAGCCTTTCATTCGGCTGCGGGCGATCCGTCACCTCGAGATCGGCCGGGTGGTCATCCTCGGGGCCGGCATCGGCAACCCCTTCTTCACGACCGATACCACCGCGGCGCTCCGCGCGACCGAGCTCGACTGCGACGAGCTGCTCAAGGCGACCAAGGTCGACGGCGTGTACTCCGCCGACCCGACGAAGGACCCCTCGGCCACCCGCTACGACGCGCTGACCTTCTCAGAAGCCCTTGAACGGGGCCTGCAGGTCATGGACGCGACCGCGCTCGCCCTCTGCCGCGAGCGGAACCTGCCGATGCGGGTGTTCAAGTACGACGAGCCCGGGCTGATCCGCCGCGCGGTCGCGGGAGAGGCGTTGGGCACGCGAGTCACAACCTAAGCTGGTTGAGTGGGCCGACCGCCCACGCCCGCCGGTGCCCGCGAAGGGCGGCGTCCGGCCGCTGGGCCCTCACTGCTGAGCCCTTGGAGAACGCGATGGACCCCGACACGATCTTGCTGGAAGCCGAAGAGTCGATGCAGAAGGGCGTCGAGTACCTCGACAACGAGCTCCGAGGCCTTCGGTCCGGGCGGGCGTCGACCGCGCTCGTCGAGTACGTCAAGATCGACTACTACGGCTCCCCCACCGACCTCAAGGGCCTCGCCGCGATCTCCACGCCCGAGCCGACGCAGATCCTCATCAAGCCGTTCGACGCGACGGCGTTGCAGTCGATCCGCCAGTCCCTCGAGAACGCCGACCTCGGCGTCAACCCCCAGGTCGACGGCAAGCAGATCCGCATCAACGTCCCGCCGCTCTCGGGCGACCGCCGGCAGCAGCTCGTCGCCAAGTGCAAGAAGATGGGCGAGGAGACCAAGGTCGTCCTCCGCAACGCCCGCCGCGACGCGAACAAGCACGCCGACGCCCTCGAAAAAGAAGGGCACATCAGCGAGGACGAGATCTCCACCCTCAAGGACGAGATCCAGGAACTGCTCAAGAAGTACGAGGGGCAGATCGACGACCGGGTGACCACCAAGAGCAAGGAAGTCAGCGAGGTCTGACGCCGCGGGCACGCTTGGCGCGCCCGCTCGCTCCGTCGAGTGCTCCTGCCGCTACGGGGCCCGGGTATCCTTTACGAAGCCGCCGATCGTCTCGGCCAGCTCGGCCGCCCGCTCCTTCGTCGTAAACCGTCCGACGCGGACCGCGTACAGCGTCCGCGAGCCCCGCGACTCGGGCACGACGTTGATCGGGCCGGGCCAGCCCCGGTCGGTCGCCGCTCGGGCCGACCGCTGGGCGCGGACGTTCGTGCTGAACGCGCCGATCTGAACCGTGTACCGCGGCTGCCCGCTCGCCGGCGCGCCCGCGAGCGACGCCAGGAACCGCCGGGCGCGGGTCTGCTCGATGCCGCGGAGCTGCGTTGCCGCCTGGGTGAGTAAGTCGTCGGCCGCGTCGGGGTCGCCCCCGGTCCAGGCGATCAGCCCGAGCGTCGCCGCCGCGAGCCCAGCCACCTCGTCGTCGCGGCTTGAGGTCAGCGGTCGCAGGATCGATTCGGACTCGTCGATCCGCTGGGTGTTGTAGAGCGCCATGCCCCGGACGAGCCGTGCCCGGTCGTCGCGGGGCGATTGGGTGAGGTTGAGAACGCCCTGGAAGTCGCGTGTCCGGTACGCTGCGACGTACGCGGGCTCCCTCGGCGGACGGCTCGCGCAGGCGGCGAGCAGAAATGGTAAAGTGAACACTAACAAGTATCCGCCGACTCGCGTCAGCCGACCGAACCGGCGCCGCGTCAGCGTCGTCCTGGTGCTGGCAGGCCCGTCCCCGGAGGTCCCATCGTGAGCGTGCATCTTCCGATCCTCCGAAGCTTGTTGACGGCCCCCTTCCGCGAGGCGGTCGTCGACGACGCGCGATCCTACCGGGGTATCGAAATGGTGGTCGCCGCGGCCAACCTTGCCCGGGAGATCGACCGGGTCTGCGACACCCCCACCGTCGGCGTGCTGCTGCCGACCTCGGGCGCGTCGCCGATCGCGTTCCTCGCGTGCTGGATGTCGGGCCGCGTGCCCGTGCCGCTGAACTATCTGCTCAAGCAGGACGAGCTCGACGTGATCGTCGAGGACTGCGGCACCGACACCGTCCTCGCGGTCAACCTCCTGCTCGACCACATGGGCTACCAGCCCAAGGTCCCGAACGTGCTCAAGGTCGACGAGCTGAGCCTCAAGCGCGTGCCGCCCGTGAAGTGGCCCGAGACCTTCGGCGAGGGCGACCTGGGCACCCTGCTGTACACCAGCGGCACGAGCGGCGTGCCCAAGGGTGTCGAGCTGACCCACGGCAACCTGGCCGCGGGCGTCCGCATCGCCCGCCAGCACATCGACCTCTCGCCGACCGGCGACGTCTTCCTCGGCGTCCTCCCGCAGTTCCACTGCTTCGGGCTGATCGACCTGACGCTGCTCCCGCTCACGCTCGGGTGCAAGGTCGTCTACTCGGCGCGGTTCGTGCCGACCAAGATCGTCCAGAAGATGCGGGACCACCGCCCGACGATCATGATCGCGATCCCGTCGATGTTCAACGCGCTGCTGGGCATGAAGTCGGCGAAGCCCGAGGACTTCGCGAGCCTGAGGCTGTGCGTCTCGGGCGGCGAGCCGCTGCCCGACGCGGTCGCCAAGAAGTTCGAGAACCGCTTCGGCGTGACGATCGCCGAGGGCTACGGCATGACCGAGACCTCCGCCGGCGTGAACATCTGCCGTCCGCAGGAGTACCGCCCCCACTCGGTCGGGCCCGCGATGCCCGACGTCCGCCAGCGCGTGGTCTGCACCGAGTCGGGCCGCGACCTGCCGCCGGGCGTCGACGGCGAGCTCCGCGTCGCCGGGCCCACGATCATGCGCGGCTACAAGGGACGCCCCGAAGAAACCTCCAGAGCCTTCGACGAACGCGGCTTCCTCCGCACGGGCGACATGGCCCGCCAGGACACCGACGGGCACGTCTACATCACCGGCCGACTCAAAGAGATGATGATCGTCGGCGGCGAGAACCTATTCCCGCGTGAGGTCGAAGAGGTCGTCAACAAGGCGCCGGGCGTCGCACGCTCGGCCTGCATCCCCCGCAAAGACCCGAACCGCGGCGAGGTCCCCATCGTGTTTGTTGAGATGGAAGAAGACGCCGAGTTCGACGAGGCGGCGATCCGCTCGTTCGCCCGCGAATCGCTGGCCCCCTACAAGGTCCCCCGCGAGGTGCACCGGCTCGACGCGATCCCCCTGGGGCCGACCGGGAAGGTGCTGCGCCGCGAGCTGACGCCGCCGGAGGCGATGCCTTCGAGCTAGCGGGGCCGGTTCAGATTCGTCATCCCCGTTCGCCGGGTCTCGTCTCTGGGTCTCGTCTCTGGCGCCCGTCAATCGGCGTCGGCTGCGGCCGCGTCGAAGACCCATGCGGGGAAGGGCTCGGGCCAGTCGCTCCAGGTCTCCGGCCCTTCGGCGAGCTCGTCGTTGGTCAGCAGGCAGCCGTCGAGCAGGGCGCAGGTCGCCGCTTCGTCGAGCCCGACGCCGATCATGACGATCTCCTGCCGGCGGTCGCCGAACGGCTCTTCCCACTTGGCGTTGATCATCGTGCGCGTCTCGGTATCGGTCGGCCAGCGCTCGGGCGACGCCGCGGCCCACCAGCGCCCGAGCGGCTCGAGCCGGAACGAGCCCCCGGCCTGTGACCACATCGCGACGAAGTCGTGCTTGGTCGCGAACCAGCTAAACCCCTTTGACCGGACCGTCTTGAGGTGGCCGCCGACGACCGCGTCGTGGAGCCGCTGCGGGTGGAAGGGTCGGCGGGCGCGGTAGACAAAGCTCGAGATCCCGTACTCCTCGGTCTCGGGCGTGTGCTCGTTGCTCAGCTCCTTGATCCACTGCGGCGAGGCCATCGCCCGCTCCATGTCGAACCGGTCGGTGCCGATGATCTCACCGAGATCGACCTCCGCGTTCGTCGTCCGGATGAGCCTGGCGTCGCCGTTGAGGGCGCGGAGCATCGCCTCGACGCGGGCGAGCTCGTCCTCGTCGACCAGGTCGCACTTGTTGACCAGGATCACGTCGGCGAACTCGACCTGGTCGGTCAGCAGGTCGGCGACAGACCGCTCGTCCTCGTCCGAGACGCCCATCCGCCGGTCGACGAGCGCGTCGTACGTGTGGAACTCGGAACGGAAGTTCGAAGCGTCGACGACCGTGACCATGGTGTCGAGCTTCGAGACGCTCGAGAGCGACCGCCCGTCCTCGTCCTCGTAGCTAAAGGTCTGCGCGACGGGCAGCGGCTCGGAGATGCCCGTCGACTCGATCAGCAGGTAGTCGAACTTCTTCTCGCCTGCGAGCCGCGAGACGGCGCGGAGCAGGTCGTCGCGGAGCGTGCAGCAGATGCACCCGTTGGACATCTCGACGAGTTCCTCCTCGACCCGGTCGAGGCTCGCGTCGCCCTGCCGCACGAGGTCGGCGTCGATGTTGATCTCGTTCATGTCGTTGACGATCACCGCGACGCGCAGCCCGCTGCGGTTCCGCAGCACGTGGTTGAGCAGCGTGGTCTTGCCCGAGCCGAGGAAGCCCGACAGGACGGTCACCGGCAGGCGCTCGCGCTTGCCGAGGATCCCGGAACCGACGAGCCTGGAGATGGTGTCGAGCAACGGTGTCCTCCTCGGTGCGGCTTTGGGCGTGACGAGCCGGCGCCGCCGATCGGTGGTGGACCAGCATACCAGAATGAGAACGAATTATCAATATCGGGCCGGTCTCTCGCGGTCCGGCTCGCGGCTTTCACCCAACGGTGCCGCTCCTCCTCGGTTCCAGACGCGGCCGCCGATGGCGCCCATGGCATAGTGTTTCACCCCGGACTGGAGACCAGCGCATGGATCTGTACATCGACACGGCCAACCTCGACGAGATCAAGCAGACCGCCGATTTCGGGCTGCTCGACGGCGTGACCACCAACCCCTCGCTCATCGCCAAGGAGGGGGTCGACTACCACAAACGCCTCGCCGAGATCTGCGAGATCGTGCCCGGGCCCGTCTCGGCAGAGGTCATCGCGACCGACTTCGACGGCATGATGACCGAGGGGCGGTCGGCGGCGTCGATCGCCGAGCAGATCGTCGTCAAGCTCCCGATCACGCCCGCGGGCGTCAAGGCGTGCAACACGCTCGCCGGCGAGGGCGTGCGCACGAACATGACGCTGTGCTTCCAGCCGCTGCAGGCGTGGATGGTCGCCAAGGCCGGCGCGTTCCTGGTGAGCCCGTTCATCGGCCGGCTCGACGACATCGGGCACGACGGCATGGACATCATCCACCAGATACGCGGGCTCTACGACCAGCACGGGTTCGAGACGAAGCTGCTCGCCGCGTCGATACGGCACACCAAGCACATGCTCGACTGCGCGCTCGCCGGCGCCGACGTCGCGACGGTGCCGTTCAAGGTCATCGAGGGGCTGCTCAAGCACCCGCTGACCGACGCGGGGCTCGAGAAGTTCCTCGCCGACTACCGCGGGAAGTTCGGCTGAATTCACTCCGCGAACCCGAACAGCCGCGCCTCAGCCCTCGCTTGTCTCGAGTGCGCCGACCTCGAACAGGAACTCGATCTCGACGGGCACGCCGAGTGGCAGGCTGATGACGCCGACCGCGGCCCGGGCATGCCGAGCGCGGTCGCCGAAGACCTCTTCGAGCAGCAGGCTTGCGCCGTTGATCACGGCCGGGTGTTCGGTGAACCCCGCGTCGCAGGCGACAAAGCCGCCAACGCGACAGACCCGCGTCAGGCCCTCCCCGGCCGCGAGAACGCCGTCGAGCGCCGCAAGCGCTTGCAGGGCGCACCGCCGTGCAAGCTCCGCTCCGTGCTCGACCGAGACATCGTGCGGCACGTGTCCGGTCGCGAGCGGGACGCCGTCCTCCATCGGCACCTGCCCGGAGACGTACACCAGAGAGCCGCAGCGGTTGGCAGGGACATACACCGCAAGCGCCGGTGCGACGGGCGGCAATACCACTGATGAATCCCGAACAGCACGCTGTACTTCGATCGCTTGTACGGATTTTGTCATGTTCTCTATCTACTGTGCTGACCGTCAGTTCTTTGCAACTGGGAACCTACTTCGTTGATCGACGGATCGTTTCTGGTAGGATGTGATACCTGTTTCATGCGGGTTTGTCGAGCGATCGGCGTCTCGTAGAAACGACAACTCGGGCTCCGGTTTCGGAGCGGGTGCTGTTGAGCGGCGAATACGATACTGACCGCTCTTATGGCGGGGCTGAGCCCCGCGAGTCCTTCCCCGGCTCGCTCAGCGGCATCGACATACTGGATGGGACGCCGCACGCGTCCCCCGGCCGTCCCGGCGGCCGGTTGGCCGGATCGACTGATCCGGCCGGCTCGTGCGGGCTCACGTTGAGCCCGCAGTATCGATGTCAAGAGCTTCTGGCCGCGTGCGGCGGCCGAGCGAGTGATTGGAAGGAGACGCCATGAAGCGTCGCGCGTTTACTCTTATTGAGCTGCTGGTGGTCATCGCGATCATCGCGCTGCTCATCGGCATCCTGCTGCCCGCCCTCGGCAAGGCCCGTGCTTCGGCCCGTCAGCTCAAGGACGCGACCCAGGTCCGCGGCATCGCTCAGGGCATGGTCCTCTGGGCTCAAGACAACGACGATGACTACCCGCTGCCGGGTCGTCTCGACCGTGCGAACCAGACCCTCGACATCGGTGCCGGCGGGGGTGGTGCAGCGTCTGCCACTCAGCAGTCGCTCAAGAACCACACCGGTAACATCTACTCGATCCTGATCTACAACGGTTTCGCTCCGCCGGAACTATTCGTGAGTCCTGCCGAAGCGAACACCGCGGTTATCCGTGAGTTCGAGAACTACCAGTTCGACGAGCCCCTCGCGGCGGTCAACCCGATCCAGGCGCTGTGGGACCCCGCGTTCGACGGTACCCCGCTTGAGCAGAACATTGGCGTCGGCGGCCAAGCTGACCAGGTCATCGTGCAGAATGAAGGCAACGCGTCGTACGCACACATCCCGCCGATCGGGAGCCGCCTGAACCGCTGGCAGAACACGTTTAGCGCGGCGGAACCCATCCTCGGAAACCGTGGTCCTCGGTTCGAGCTCAACAACCCCGGCGATCAGTTCGGCGCCGGGCGGACCTGGGTGCTCTTCGGCCAGCAGGTCGGTGCCGGCGGTACCGGCGGAGCCATCCAGCAATCGATCACGCTGACCATCCACGGCCAGCGCCAGACCTGGGAAGGCAACATCGCCTACAACGACAACCACGTGGAGTTCAACACCCGCCCCGACCCGGAGGGTGTGACCTTCACCGGTTTCAATGCGAACCAGCAGATCACGATCCAGGACAACATCTTTGAGCCCGAAGACCCGGCCAACATCGCGCAGTTCCCCGTCGCGCAGCAGCAGGTACACCAGGTCCGCGACACGTTCCTTGGAATGTACGCCGAGTTCACCGATGCGGTGAACGGTCCTCTCCTGCAGCCCGCAGGGCCGGGCGCCGAGTCGGGCCTCAACACGACCAACAACCAAGCATACTACATTGACTAATCGATTGCTTGCTTGACCCGTTCACGCCTCGGGGCTTCTCGCCCCGGGGCGTTTTTCGAAGGCCGTGGAGCCGGTCGGACAGAAGAGTTCGACACGGGCTTTGATCTTGGCCGAACCAGCAGGCTCCGCGGCAGGCGCCGCGACACGTCCCCCGAGGGAGCGTTCGATGCGACAGAACCCGCCGACCCGAGCCCGCCGCGCCGGCTTCACGCTGATCGAGATCCTCGCGGTTATCGGCATTATCGCGCTGCTGATCACGATCCTGATCCCCGTCGTCGGCACGGCCCGCCGAAGCGCGACGCGCGCGACCGACTCGGCGCAGCTCCGGGGAATCGTGCAGGCGTTCGGCTCGTTCGCCGCCGGCGAGGACGGGCGGTACCCGCTCCCCTCGCGGCTCGATGTCTCGGACCAGACCATCGAAGGAGCGACCGAGTCGTTTCAAAAGGACACCACGGGCAGCATCTTCTCGTTGCTGCTGTACAACGACTTCCTGCGGCCCGACTCGCTCATCTCGCCGGCCGAGACCAACGCGGCGGTACGCGACGACAACGACTACAGCCAGGGCGCTCCGCCGACCCTGCCCGGTGCCCGCGCTCGGTTCGCGCTCTGGGACCCCGACTTCCGCGGCACCCCCGGTGACCACGTGCTCGCGAGCGGAACGCCGGGCTCGGCGGCGCCCGAGGGAATCGCGAATGTGTCGTACGCTCACGCCGCTCCCTTCGGCTCAAGACTCCGAAGCTGGGGCACGCAGGGCTCTTCGAGCACGGCGCTGATCTCGAACCGCGGCCCGGAATACCTCGATACTGCCGCGGTGATCAATAACAACGAGACCACGATCACCTTCGCCCAGGCACCCAACTATCAGGATTCCAACACACTGGAGTTCTTCACGCCCGACCGGCTCTGGTCCGGGCACATCGCGTACAACGACGCGAGCGTTGAGTTCGGGAACACCCCGGAGTCGCGGAAGAGAACCGGGTCCAACGACGGCGAAGGAAACTCGTTCTCGGCGGACAACGCCTTTGCCAACGAGAACACCTTCGGGGGTGAGGTGGCGGCGCGTCGGAACCAGATCGGTCAGGGCGTCAACAACTACCTCCGCGGCTACACCAACGTCCAGGTCGGCGGCGCGACCGACGATCGCGAGGACGCGCTCGCCGACGTGTGGGACCTGACCACGGCCGAAGCCAGCAACTACATGACCGGCGACTGAACCGACGCGCCGACCGGGCCCGCCGCGCGCCCAAGGCGGAGGCGGAGGCGGGCCGCGGGCAGGCGGCCCCGGGGAGGCGCGGGGTGTTATTCCGCGTCGATCGTCCGCAGCCAGTCGCGTAGCGCGGTCTCGAGCTTCTCGACGCGGTCCCGCGCTGACTCAATCTCTCCCTTGAGCGTGTCGAGTCGGTTCTCGCCGTCGGAGAGCGTCGACACGTAGCGGCGGTAGAGATCGCTCTGGCGGTCGAGCGCGGCCATGTTCTCGCGGACGCGGACCTGGTCGGAGGTGATCGTCGCGCGGTCTTTCTCGAGCGAGGCGAGAGCGGCCTTCGCCTCGGTGATGGCGGCCCGCTTGGCCGCGTAGTCGACGAAGACCCGGCGCAGGTTCTCGGGGATCGAGCGGTCGCTCGAGTAGCGGCGGACGACCGCGTCGTCGAACCTGGAGAGCGTGTACGACTCGTTCTCCATGCGGCGCTGGCTGACGGTGAACTCGCGGGTCTCGCCGGCGTCGAGGTCGACGTCGAACCGGTAGAGCCGGCCCGTGGTCTCGACGGGCTCGGCTTCGGAATCGAGCTCGTAGCCCGAGAGCTTGGGGTGCTCGACGACGAGGGTGCGGGGGCGGTCGTCGTCGGCGTTGACGATCGTGTAGGTCGTGCGGTCCCAGCGCCAGCGTCGGAATCGCATGACGCCGTCTTGGATCTTCACGTCGACGCGGCGGATCGGGGTCCCGTTCTGCTCGGCGACGGTGAGGTCGAGGTCTTGGGCGTAGGCGATGAGCCGCTCGTCGCCGCGGCCGACGCGGTCGATCCGGGCGTCGCCCTGGTAGGTGCCGGCGGAGCGGACGCCGCGCTCGCCGAGCGTGGCGGCGGTGTCGTAGACGGTGATGGGCCCGGCGAGGAGCTCGAGCCGGGAGGCGTTGGTCATGCGCACGCCGCGCATGGGGTTCTCCTGGCCGCGGTCGGCGTCGCCGCGCGTGTAGATCGAGATGCGCTCGGCGTCGACGGGCGTGTTGATGATCGGGATCATGGCCGACGACTGGCGGCCGACCGAGACCGGCGCGTCGACGGTGTAGACAAAGACCTCGCCCGCGTCGCCCGAGAGCGCCGAGGCGACCGCGGTATTGGCGA
The DNA here is from genome assembly GCA_039815285.1 of Planctomycetota bacterium. Lineage (GTDB taxonomy): Bacteria > Planctomycetota > Phycisphaerae > Phycisphaerales > UBA1924 > JBCBZP01. Next base: position 118,341 of record JBCBZP010000001.1, on the reverse strand, counting down.
TCGACTGGGCGTCGAAGGCGGTGTCTGCGAAGGCCGATTCAGCCATGGCCGCGATGCCGCCGCCGCGACCGCTGCGCCGCGCGGACGCCAGCCCTTCCCCAGGCGCGGCGTCCGATCGGGCGAACGCGGCGCCCGCCTCGAAGAGCTTGCCGGCCATCGCGAGCTCGACGGGCACGGGGATCGTGGGCCGCCGGGTATAGACCGGCTGCGAGAGCGGCATCGTGAAGCCGACCGGGCGTCCTGAGACGAGTGAGAGCGTGACGTCGTCCCAGTCCTGATCGGAGGTGTTCTCGACGATCGCCATGCCGATCAGCGACGCCTGCTGGTCCTGCGAGCCGCTGCCCAAAACGAGCCGGTAGCTGGTCTTCCAGACCGGGGCGGGCGCGACGTACATCGCGCCGACGCGCCGGCGGTCGTCGCCGCGGAGCTTGACCTCGACCGCTTTCTGCAGCTCGCCGCGCTGGCGGTTGAGCTCGGCGAGCACGCCGGCGAACTCGTCGCGCATCTCGGGGTCGAGGATCTCGAAGTCGGCGATCGCGTTGACGGGCACGGAGCGGACGGTCGCGCCCTGCATGACCGTGACGAACTTCTGGAGGCTGGCGCCGCCGTCGGGGTTGGCGACGTTGCGTTCGGAAACGCCGAGGATGACGGCGTCGGCGGTGTTGGTGCCGTGGGTCAGGCGGACGCGGACGCCCTTGAGGGCTTTGAGCAGCCCGTCGATGGAGAGGTCACCCGCGGAGAGCCCGAGGGCGGCGAGGCGGCGGGACACGGGCTCGGAGACGGTGTAGTTGACGCCGGCGACCCGCCCGCCGCCGGCGTCGAGGATCACAAGCGATTTGAGCACATCGTCCAGGGCGTCTTCGGCGAAGAGCATGCGGAGGGTGGCGTCGCCGTCGATAAAGCCCGATCGCTCGTAGGCGGCGACGCCCGAGCGGTACATCGTGATCCGGTTGATGGGCAGGTCGGCGTCGGCCCGCTGGGCGAAGACAGGCGAGACCGCGACGGCGAGGCCCGCGGTCAGAACGAGGCGTGAAACGGTGGCGAGCGGGTGGCGCATGACGGGCTCCTTGGCAGCGGCGGGAGGCGGGCGTCCTGGGCGCGCAGCGTACCGCGCGCCCAAGACACATGTTCTCGGACAGCCCCGCGAGGTTCGGGCTGGTCTGGGTGTGCGCCCGGCACACGCCGGGCGGCACCTGTTCAACGCCCGGATCGGGCCGCGGTTCCAAAGAAAATCGGACCGGGCCCGTAGGATACGATCATGGTGCGGCTGAACGTCCTCGAAGGGCTCTCCAAGGAAGAGAGCGCCCGGGCCGGGCACGCCCGCTGGCTCCACGAGCGGCTGCGCGGGCAGGTCCGCTTCGGACGCCACGACCGCATGCTCTGGTCGACCGACGCCTCGATCTTCCAGGTCGAGCCCTACGGCGTGGTTGTCCCAGCCGACGCGAGCGACGCGCTCGAGGCGGTCCGCCTGACGCGCGAGCGCGGGCTGGCGATCCTGCCGCGCGGCGGGGGCACCTCGCTCGGCGGGCAGTGTGTCGGCGAGGGCGTCGTGATCGATTTCTCCGCGGGCTGCCGCGCGATCCGCTCGGTCGACCCGGGCGGGCGGCGCTGCTGGGCCGACGCGGGCGCGTCGATCGGCGATGTGAACGCCGCGGTCGCCGAGCACGGCCTGTTCTTCGCGCCCGACCCCTCGACGTGGCGGCACGCCAACGTCGGCGGGTGCGTGGGCAACAACGCCGCGGGGACGAGGTCGGTCCGGTACGGGCGCACAAGCGAGAACCTCCACGGGCTCGACGTCGTGCTCGCCGACGGCACGCGGCTCACGCTCGACGAGGGCGCCGCCTCGCGCTCGCCGATCGCCCTGCGGCTGACGGCCAAGATCGTCGAGATCTGCCGTCGCCACGAGTCGCTCATCCGCGAGCGGTTCCCCAAAACAGTCCGCCGCAACGCTGGGTACGGGCTCGACATGATCCTCGCCCAGCTCGACGCGGCCGAGCGCGACGGCGTTGGTGTGATGGACCGCGTTAACCTGGCGCCGCTGCTCTGCGGGTCGGAGGGGACGCTGGCCGTGACGCTCGGGGCGGAGCTCAAGCTCCACGCGCTGCCGCGGGCGAAGGGTCTGGCGGTCATCGGGTTCAACGCGCTCGCGCCCGCGATCGAAGCGGTCGGCCCGATCCTCGACCCGGGCGGGCGGAGCGCCGGGCCCGTGGCGGTCGAGCTGCTCGACGACCTGGTGGTCGGGCTTGCCAAGCGGAACGTGGAGTACAGGCGGTACGTCGAGCTGATGCCGCAGCCGCGGTCGGGCGAGCTCGAAGCGGTGCTGTACATCGAGTACTTCGCGCCCGAGGACGCCGACGACCCGGAGGCCTGGATCGAGGAGAGCTTCGGTGAGCTGCGCGAGCGGGCGGCGCGGCTCGACCTGTCGGCCGGCGTCTGGGCGACGCGCGACCCCGGCGAGATGGCGAGCCTGCTCAAGCTGCGATCGTCGGGCGAGCCGCTGCTGCACGGGATCCCGGGCAACCGCAAGCCGCTCGGGTTCGTGGAGGACAACGCCGTCCCCGTCGAGTCGCTGCCCGAGTTCGTCCGCGAGTTCCAGGAGATCTTGAGCCGGCACGGCACGCGCGGCTCGTTCTACGCCCACGCGTCGGTCGGCGTGCTGCACGTGCGGCCGCTGCTGGACCTGCGAGACGGCGCGGACCGCGAGCGCATGGAAGAGATCGCCGTCGAGGTCGCCGACCTCGCGCAGCGGCTCGGCGGGGTGATGTCCGGCGAGCACGGCGACGGGCGCATCCGCGGGCCGCTGCTCGAGCGGTACTTCGGCCCGGAGCTGATGGCCGCGTTCGGCGAGGTCAAACGCGTCTTCGACCCCGAGAACCGGCTGAACCCCGGGAACATCGTCGAGCCCGGGCCGATCGCGTCGATCCACGAGAACACCCGCGTGCAGCCCGCGGCAGCGAAGGAACCCGTCGAGATCGCCGGGCCCGAGGTCGAGACCTACTTCGACTACGCCGACCAGCACGGGTTCATGGGCGCGGTCGAGATGTGCAACGGTGCGGGCGTGTGCCGGAAGAAGTCCGGCGGCGTGATGTGCCCCTCGTACATGGCGTCGCTCGACGAGCGGCACGCCACGCGCGGTCGCGGCAACGCGCTGCGCCTCGCTATCACCGGCCAGCTCGCGGCGAACCGGCCGGGCTCGGCGAGCGGGCGGCCGGAATGGGGTGACCCCGAAACCGAAGCGACGCTGAACCTCTGCCTGTCGTGCAAGGCGTGCAAGAGCGAGTGCCCGTCGAACGTCGATATCGCCCGGCTCAAGGCCGAGTACACCGCCCAGACCTTCCGCGACCGCGGCGGCGTGCCGCTGAAGAACCGGGTCTTCGCCAACGTGCGGCTGCTCAACCGGCTCGGCTCGATCGCGCCGGGGCTGGCCAACTTTGCGAACCGCACGCCGCTCGCGAAGTGGGCGCTGCGGACACTGCTGGGGATCGACCCGCGCCGCGACGTGCCGTCGTTCGAGAACAAGCTCCGCTTCGAACCCTCATCTCAAGACGACCGCCCGTGCGTCGCGGTGTTCGCCGACTGCTTCTCAACGTTCAACGAGACGGAGATCGGCCGCGCGACCGAGCGGGTGCTGGGCGCGTTCGGCTACCGGGTGGTGCTGGCCGACGCGGGCTGCTGCGCCCGCCCGCACATCTCGACGGGCGTCTTGGACAGCGCGATCGCGACGGCCGACGCGACGCTCGCCCGCCTCGACGCGATCGCGACCGACCACGCGGCCGACGCGATCATCGTGCTCGAGCCGTCGTGCCTGAGCGCGATCACCGACGACTGGCGGCAGCTCAAGCTCCGCTCCGACAAGGACACCGTCGAGCGTTTCGCGTCGAAGTCGTTCCTGCTGGAAGACTTCCTCGAGCGGCGGTGGGACGAGCACCCCGAGCGCCCCGTCTTCGACGCGGACCGCGCGGGCGGCGTCCTCTTCCACGGGCACTGCCACCAGAAGGCGATGTGGGGCGTCGAGTCGTCGTCGAAGCTGCTGACGCGCCTGCTCGGCGACCGGCTCGACGTCGCCGACACCACCTGCTGCGGCATGGCCGGCTCGTTCGGCTACACCACCGACCGCTACGACTTCTCGATGTCGGTCGGCGAGGTCAGCGTGTTCCCGGCGGTGCGCGCGGCCGAGGGCCGAGCGGTCTGCGCCCCGGGCACGTCGTGCCGTCACCAGATCAAGGACGGCACCGGCCGCGAAGCGGTCCACCCCGCGGTGCTGCTCGCGTCGATGCTTGCCGGGCCCCAGTAGCAGTCAACAGGTAGCGGCCGGCAAGCCGTAGCCAGCAGGTCGCGGGTGCTGACGCGCGGGCCGCCGCTCGCGGGCTTCAGGCGGGCGCCGCGGTCGATTCGAGCAGGTCTGTGAGGTACTGGCGTGTCGCGGCGTCGCTGTCGCCGCCGGTACCGCCGGCCGAAGCGAGGTCTTCGCGGAGCAGCACGCGGTGGCCGCACACCGGCAGCACGTTGCCGATGATGTCCTCGGGGATGGCGTAGTCGCGGCCGGCAAGCAGCGCCGTCGCCCGGGCGAGTTGGGTGAGCGCGAGCGTGCCGCGGGTCGAGAGCCCGAGCCAGACGTCGGGCGACTCGCGCGTGACGCGGGCGATCTCGATGACGTACTCGATCAGCGAGCGGTCGACGCGGATCTCGTCGGTCCGGTTCTGCAGGCGGACGACCTCCTCGGACGAGATCACGGGCTCGAGCGAGTCGAGCACGGTCGAGGCGGGCCGCTGCTCGAGGACCCGCGCCTCGGAGTCCGGCGGCGCGTAGCCCAGGCTTGTCTTGATGAGGAAGCGGTCGAGCTCGTTCTCGGGCAGGGTGTAGGTGCCCTCGAACCGGTAGGGGTTCTGCGTGGCGATGACGCTGAACGGCGGGCCGAGCCGGTGCCGAAGCCCGTCGATCGTCACCGCCGACTCGCTCATCGCTTCGAGCATCGCCGCCTGAGTGCGCGGCGGCGTGCGGTTGATCTCGTCGGCCAGCACGATGTTCGCGAAGATCGGCCCGCGCTTGAAGTCGAAGCGGCCGGTCTCGCGGTCGTAGATCGAGACCCCGAGCAGGTCCGATGGCAGCAGGTCGGGCGTGAGCTGGATGCGGCTGAACGTGCCGCCGAGGCTCCGGGCAAGCCCCGAGGCGAGCAGCGTCTTGCCCACGCCCGGTACGTCCTCGATCAGCGCGTGCCCACGCGCCAGCACGCACGCCAGCAGCCGATCGATCGCGTCGGGGTTCCCGAAGTACACCCGGGCGATGTTCTCACGGATCCGTTCGATCGCTTCGAGCACGTCGTGACCTCGCCTGCTTTCCCGCCCCGAAAACCCGCCTGAAACGCCCAGCCTGAAACGCTCGCCCGCGAACGCCCGCTTCGGACCGCGGCCGTTGCCCCACCGGCAACGCCTCCGGCGGCCGAGCGGACCGCCGGAAGTCTAGTGGCGGCCCTGTCTTCCGACCGGCCAACGCCCCGAGACCCGCTACGCTGGTGCTCTGCGATGGATCCGGTCTCTTCGAACTCACCACGGGATCGCACGCCCGGCAGCACCCCGCCGGCGACGCCGGGCACCGCTGCGCCGGACCCGCTCGAGCGCGAGCTCGCCGGGTCGCTGCCTTGCGTCCGCTGCGGGTACGAGCTCCGCGGGCTCAGCGTGCTCGCGGCGTGCCCGGAGTGCGGCCTCCGCGTCGCCAACACGCTGCACGCGCTCGTCGACCCGCTCGCCGCTCAGCTCCCCCGGCTCCGGTCCGCCCGCTTGACCGCGGTGGGGATCGTCGCGTGGGTCGCGGGCGGCGCCGGCGCGACGGCCCTCATCTGGGCCCAGCGGGTGACCGACCTCTTCCAGCCCCGGCGGTTCGGGTATCACCTGGTCGATACGCTGCCGCTACTTGTGCTCGCGCTCGTCGCCGTGTCGGGCCTTGGAGCGATGGCGCTGGTGCGCCCCCACCCGGGCATCCCGCTGGGACGCCGCCTGGCGGCCGCCGCGGGCGTCGCGCTCTATGGGCCGCTGCTCTTCGGGCTCTACCGGATCCACGCCGACCTCGATCCGATGCTGGGAGGCCCGTACGCCTCGCTCGGAGATCCGTCGATCGATCGGCTCATCACGCGGCTCGCGCTCGGGCTGGTGCTGGCGAGCATCTTTGTGCTGCTGCGACCCAGCGCTCGGATGCTGCAGGCCCGCTGGCACCTGATGCGGCGCGGCGACGTGCCGCGCCAGACCATCTTGGCGATGGTCGCGGCCGTTGGCGTCACCTGGCTCGGCGATGCTCTCCGACTGGTCGGCCACTTCCTGAACGCGGGCGAGCTCGTGCAGGGCGTCGGAATCATTCTGGTGGCCGTGGGCAGCTCGCTGCTGACGCTCGGCTTCGCCGGCGCGGTCGTCGATGTCTTCAAGCTCGCCCGGCAGCTCGTTTCCCCGGATCGGACACCGGCCGACCTCTTCGGCGACGCGGGCGTTTCCAAGGGTGCGGGGGAGAGCGCCGCATGAGCCTCGACCCGGACCTGGCCGAACTCGTCGACGCGCTGGTCGCCGACGCGATCGACGCGCTGCCCGAGCCCGTGCTCCGCCGCCTCGAGGAGGTGCCGGTCGTGCTGCTGGACGAGCCGGACCCGCGGATGGCGAGCGACGTCGGGCTCGATCTGGCGGTTGCCCGCGACGAGCTGTGCGGCTTGCACAGCGGGATCGCGCTGACCGCGCGCACGATCGAGGAGACCGCGGCCCCGGATGTCATCCACCTCTTCCGCCGGGGGCTGCTGCTGAGGGCCGACGACCTGGCGGCCGAGCAACCCGGCGCGGTGTTCGAGGACGTGCTCGCCGCGGAGATCGCTGTCACACTGCTCCACGAGCTCGGGCACCACTTCGGGCTCGACGAAAACGACCTGGAGCGGCTCGGCTACGCCTGACCGATTCAACGGACCCGGACACCGGCTGAAGGGTCGCGCCCGAACACGGGCCGACCGCGTGCAACGGGCGGACCGCGTTCTCGTAAGACAGAAAGCCGGCGGGTTCTGATACACTCCGGCTGAGTTATCACTGGAGCTTTGATGATGATGAAGTCGTTGTTTGCGGGTGCGGCGTTTGGCCTGGTCGGTGTTTCCTCGATAATCGCGCTGCCGGCCTTGGGCCAGGCGACGGTCGGCTACATCGAACTCGAGGACAGCCCGATCGAACGCCCGGGCCCGTTCGACTGGCTGAGCTCCGGCGGCGCGTCGCCGACGCTGCTCGACGTGGTGTCGGCGTTTGAGCGCGCGGCCGAGGACGACTCGCTCGACGCGGTCGTCGTCCGGCTCAAGGGTGCGGGCATCGCGCGGTACCAGATTGAGGAGATCGGCCGGGCGATGGAGAAGGTCCGGGCGTCTGGGAAGAAGATCCACATCTTCAGCGAGTCGTACGGGATGGGCGACCTGCTGCTGGCGTCGCACGCCGACGACGTGCTCGCGCAGGCGGGCGGTCCGGTGTCGCTGCCGGGGCTGTACGCCGAAAGCATGTTCTACCGCGACATGTTCGACTGGGTCGGGATCACGCCCGACTTCGTCCAGATCGGCGACTACAAGGGCGCGAACGAGTCGTACATGAACGACCGCCCGTCGGACGCGTGGGAAGAGAACATCTCGCAGCTGCTCGACTCGGTCTACGAGCAGATGCGCGGCACGCTCAAGGACGGCCGCGGGATGAACGACCGCTCGCTCGACCGGGCGATGGAAGAGGCGTGGTACACGGACGCGGAGCACGCCGAGGAGCTCGGGCTGATCGATTCGGCGATCGACCTCGACGACCTGGGTAGCTACGTCGAAGACGCCTACGGCTCGGGCGTCCGCTGGAACAAGGACCTGCTGCAGACCTCCGGCGGGCTCGACATCGACACGGGCAACCCGTTCGCGGTGTTCGGCCTGCTGACCGCCAAGCCCGACTTCGGGCCCGACGGCCCGGCGATCGCCGTGGTACACATCGACGGGCCGATCATGGACGGCGAGTCGTCGCCCGGCGGACTCTTCGGTTCGCCCACCGTCGGCTCGCGCAGCATCCGGCGGATCATCAACGACATCGCCGAGGAGGACGACATCGGCGGGGTGATCGTCCGCATCAACTCGCCCGGCGGGTCGGCGACCGCCAGCGAGGTCATCTGGCGCGGCTTCCAGCGGCTCTCCGAGACCAAGCCCGTGTGGGTCTCGGTCGGCTCGCTCGCGGCTTCGGGCGGCTACTACATCGCGGTCTCGGGCGACAAGATCTATGTCAACGACTCGTCGGTTGTGGGCTCGATCGGCGTCGTCGGCGGCAAGCTCGCGATGGGCGGCGTGTACGACAAGCTCCGGCTGAACGTCGTCCAGCGGTCGCGTGGGCCGCGGGCGGGCATGTTCGGCTCGGTCGAGCCCTGGACACTCGACGAGCGGCGGGCCGTCCGGTCGGCGATGGAAGAGACCTACGAGCAGTTCACCGACCGGGTGACGACAGGCCGGCCCGACATCGACCTGAGCCGGACCGCCGAGGGGCGGCTGTTCACGGGCGACAAGGCGGTCGACCTCGCGATGGCCGACAAGATCGGCTCGCTCGAAGTCGCGATCGATGACCTCGCCTCGGAGATCGGCTTCGGCGAGTTCGAGGTCCTCCACTACCCGGGCCCGCAGGACTTCGAGACGCTGCTGGAGCAGGCGTTCGGCGTCGCCAACGCGCCGTCGATCACGTCGGGCGTCAGAGCCGGGGTGCTGGGCACCGCGCTCGAGACGCTGAGCCCCGAGCTGCGGGCGAGCGTGATGCAAACCATCGACGCGGCCGTGATGCTGCGAAACGAGCCGGTGATGCTGCTCGACGTGAACCCGATCGTGATCCGCTGATCCGGGCCGCGGGGCGGTCTCGGATCAGCCGGCGGCCTTGGCCCGGAGTGTGTCGAGCTCGGTCGCCGCTCGTTCGGCGAGGTAGATCTGGCGCGACCGCTCGCCCGAGTCGGCGGCGATCTCGAACGCGGCTTCCGCGTCGGCCATCGACGCCTCCATCCGGGCGAGCGCCCGAGCGGCGTTGAACGCCATCACGGCGGCCGCGGCGTGGTCGTCGGCGAGCACGAGCGACCGGGCCGCGTTGAGCAGCGTTTCGGCGCGGACCCGGTCGTCGTCGGGTGACGCGGCCGAGAGGTCGGCCCAGGCGCGGCCCGCGGCGGCGTGTTCGCCGCGCGCCGATGCCGAGCGGGCGCTGATCGCGAGCGAGACGACGTCGGGCGACCGCGGCGGCACCACGGTGTCTTCGGGCGAGACGTACGACCGGGCCGAGGCCAGCTCCGCGCTCCAGTCGCCCGTCGCGTCGCCCGCCAGCTCCTGAGCGGCATCGAGCGCCGCGGCAGCTTCATCGGGCCGGCCCGCTTCGGCGAGAACCTTGACTCGCAGCGCCCCCGCGCGGACCGCGGCGGCGGACGCGGGCTCGGCGACCGCGAGCGTTTCGTCGAGAGCGGCGAGCGACCGGTCGGCCTCGCCGAGCCGGGCGTGCGACAGGGCGACGCGGTACGAGGTCTCGGCGACGAGGTCGGAGCGCGACGACCGCTCGGCGACGCGGCGGGCCGAGGCGAGACGGTCGATCGCCAGCGACTCCTCGCCGCGGAGCATCGCCGCGTTCGCGCCGTCGATCAGGTTGGCCCACTGGCTCTCGGACAGGGGCGCGGGCTGGGGTTTTCCTGCGCAGCCGACGAGCACGCCCGGCGCGACCGCGATCGAGACGGCGAACGTCACGGTCGCAGCGAGCAGGGCCCGGGGAGGAGTTCGGCGAGCCGCGGGGTACGTCATGGGAGCCTTTCCGCCGGGCTGGCGTCGCGAACGGCCGGCACGCTCTGGCCGCCGACGATCCAGCTGTCCTGCAGGTCACGCGTCAGCCGGTCGATCTGCGCGAGCGTTTGCTCGAGCTGGAAGATCAGGCCCGGGATCGCCTGGGCCGATTCGGCACCCGCGCCGAGCGCCGTCTCGAGCTCTCCCGATTCTCGGAAGTCGCGCAGCGTCGCGCGGGCGTCCTCGACGGTTCGGCGCACCTCGGCGACGAGCGGGCGGACCTCCGCCGAGACGCCGATGAACTCGTCGCCGAGCAGGCTCGCCTTGCGGGTCAGCTCGATGACCTCGGCCAGCACCTCTTCGAGGCTTTTGGTCAGGTCGATGTTGGTCAGCAGGAACTGGAGCGGGCCGCGGGGGTCGGCCGCGGAATCGGACAGCTCGCGGACGTTGGCGACGGTGCGGTTGAGGTCGCCCGCCGGGTCGGCGAGGCGCTCGGTCAGGTCGGCGATGGCCGACGTGGTCCGCTGGACCTCGCCGAGCGTCTGGGGGATGCGCACCTCGAGGTCGGCGAGGATGGCGGCGACCGACTTGTCGAGCTCGTTGTCGATGCTGGCGGGGATCTCGGTCTCTTCCGTGAGGCGGGCGAAGGGCCCGCGGCCGGGATCGATGTCCAGGAACGCGTCGCCCGCGACGACGAACGCCCGGCGGATGCGGATCACCGCGTCTTCGCGGACGAGCTTGGCGAACTCGGGCCGCATCTCGACGCGGGCGATGATCTCGTCCTCGTCGATATCCACGCGCGAGACGCGGCCCGCGCTAGTCCCGAGCATCTGCACGTCGGCGCCGGCCCGCAGCCCGTAGGTGCCCTCGTCGGGCATGCGGACCTGGAAGGAAACCCGGTCCTCGAGCCAGCCCTGAACACGCCCGGTCTGCACGACCATGAGCGAGATGATCACGACGGTCAGCACGGCGAGCCAGCCGACGGAGTAGTCCACGGATTCGAACCGGACGCGTTCTCTCACACGATCGCTCCGTCGTGCTCGACGATGCCGCGCGGCGTCAGGCGGACCCGCCGGGCGTCGAGCGACGCCAGACGCTTCTCGCCGCCCGAGGGGGGCGCGGACGTGTCGGTTGCCGAAGCGGCATAGATGACGGCGGCTCCTCGCCGCGCGGCTCGCTGCATCGCTTCCATCGTACTGGTCACCGCGTCGTCGGGTGCATCGGCCAGCGCCCGCTCTAAGAAGACCGCGACCGGGTCACCCAGAAACGCCCGAGCCAGCTCGGCCCGCCGGAGGTCTTCCGGGCTCGTCTCCCGCGGCAGCGACAGCGGCAGGCCCGGCAGCCCGAACCAGCGGCACAGCGACTCGGCCTCCTCGATCACGTCGCGCCCGCTCCGGCCCGTGTGGTACCGCTCCTCGAGCGTGATGCCCTCGGCGAGCGTGAGCGTCTCGATCCAGATCGGCGTCTGGAACGACCAGTTGATCGTGCCGCGGATCCTGTTGGCTTCGCGCGCGGCCAGGCTTCCCCACGACCGTCTTCCCCATGACTGGCTTCCCCATGAGCCCTTTCCAGACGACGGGCCGCGCACGCCGGCGGTCCCCGTGTCGGGCTTGCGGAGGCCGCCCAAAACCTCGAGGAGCACGGAGCCGAGGCTCGGCGTGCTCTCCTCGACGATCGTGATCGAGCCGAGCTCGGGCTCGAAGCCGACACCCTGCATGAGCCAGCCGCCGCCGACGCCGCGCACGCCGAGCGAGCGGACGAACAGGCCCAGCGGCTGGACGGGGTCGGCGCGGAGCATCAGAGCGACAGGCTCGCGACGGCGGTGACGGCAAACGTGGTGAGCAGCGCCTGCGTGCCATAGGACGGCAGCACCCTGGGGATCTCGGCGAGCGCCGAATCGACGCTCAGGCCGATGCGGCAGGCGATGAGCCCGGTCAGCCCGGCGGGCAGCGTGGAGCCGATGGCGATGCCGATCGCGTCGCGCCAGGTCAGAGAGACGAACACGCCGTCGATCAGCTCGGAGGGGTCGATGCCGACCCAGCTCTGCGCGACGAGCCCGAACGAGGCGCCGGCGAGCGACATCGCGACGAACGCGGCGTTGAGCGCGAGCGAAGACAGCGCCAGCCCGACGGCGCGGGGCACGACGAAGTACTCGAACGGGTCGATGCCGTGGGTCAGCAGCATGCGGTCCTGGCCGGTCGCGCGGACGGTCGCGAGCTCGACAACGTTGACCGCGCCGGCGCGGATGATCACGACGACGGCGACGGTGATGCCGGCGCTCTCGAAGAGATACGCCCCGGCGAGCTCGGTGGCGATGCCCGACGAGCCCGTGCCCGCGAGGAACGCGGTGAGCTGCGCGATGCCGAGGCCCGTCAGCAGGGCGATGAGCATGACGACCGGCAGCGTGCCCACGCCGCACGAGCGGAGCTGGCGGACGAGCTCGGCCCGGATCGGCTGCTTCGCCCAGGTCGAGGGCCGCAGGCTTCGCAGCACGACACCGACCGCCTCGCTCAGCAGATCGCCGATCCACCGGAAGGGGCGGGAAAGCGTCTCGCCGAGCGGGCGCGACCGGACGCGGGTGCCGGGCCCGGTCGGGCCGGCCGCGCGCTGCGTTTCGCCGGGCAGCGCGGTCACGCCCGGCCCTCGCCGCGGTAGACGGTCACGCCGCCGACGCCTCGGATCCAGTACGACGACGGGTCGCGGAACACGAAGCTCGAGCCGAGCGACCGGGCGAGCCCGTCGCCGACCAAGACGGCGTTGGCACGGCCCGTCGCCGCGAGCGCCTCGGCGAGCGCGAGCGACCGGCCGCCCCACGCGGCGTCGTCGTCGCCGTCGTCGCCGAAGGAGCCGCCGGCCACACCGGCCGTGACCTCGAACGCGTTCGCCCGGACCTCGTCGACCGCCGAACGCACCGCGCCGGTCGCGACGCCCATCGCGCCCTCGCCCACGCGGCCCGACTCGCCGAAGTCGACCAGCACGACGCGGTCGGGCATGCGCCCCCGGACCTGCAGCCCGGCCCGCTCGCCGAGGGCGACGAACGAGTCGAGGACCTTGGACAGCTCGTCGGGCGCGTCGTCAAGCGTGACGCCGGTGGTCGCTGCGCCGTTCTTCAGCCGCGCCGCCAGGCAGAGCACCGCCCACTGCGGCCCGGACTCGCCGACGACCCCGCCCGAGTTCTCGACCCCCTCGCCGCTCGACTCTTCACCGGGCGTGCCGCTCCGCCCCGAGACAACGACCTCGCTGGCGCTCCTCCCCGCGTTGATCTCGCCCTGCTGGGGCAACGCCCCGTGCGCCCCGAGCGCCGTGAGAAAAGCCACGGCCCAGACCCCGAGCGCCACGGTTAGCCCGACGATGATCCACCGCCCCCGGCGGAGGACCGTCGCGCCCCACGCGCTGTCGACCGTCACGGCGAGCACCACCGACAGCCCAGTGCCCGGCACCGACGCCGACGCGGCGTGGTAGCGGTCGTCGCCGACGACGAGCCCCCGTGTCTGCGTCTGGCCGCGGATGCCCGCGAGACGGATCTCGTCGATCAGACCGTCGCCGCGATCGCTCGGCGGGTCGGCGCCCGACGGCGTCTTTACGCGCCGCTCGACCACCCAGGCGTTCGCGCCGCGATCGTCTCGCTGGCTGTCGGCCAGTTCGCCCGTGTCATCGACCGCTTCCGACGCGACGAACGCCCGGCGGGCGACCGTCTCGGTCTTCGCTTCGGCGACCGAGAGCAGGGCCGCGGCGTCGTAGACGAGCCGCCACGGTGCCCCGCCGAGGCGGATCCGCACGGACGCGTTTCCGCGGGGGAGCGGGTCGGCCGGTATGCCTCCCGCGGTTTGATCGGCCGCGAGCGCGAGGGCGGCCGGGTGCCGCTCGAGCCACGCGTCGATCGACGCCGGCGTAGCGATCCCCTCGCGCCCGCCCGCGGCCGCGAGCGCGACGCCGGCTTCGGAAACAAGCGTATCGAGCTCGACCCGGAAGGCCGACGCGGCCGCCTTCGCCGCGAGCTCGTTCTTGTCGCGGGCCAGCCGCGACGCGTCGTCGCCGATCCGGTGCAGCACCGAAAGCGTCGCGAGCAGGACCGCCGTCGCGAGCACGACGACCCCGGCCACGGACAGCGCGGTCGTCCGCTTCGCAACGGTCCACTGCTCGGCGGTCAAGTCGCGGCTCCTCGGACGTCGTCGATGAGCCCGCTCGCCGGCCCATACTTTCTGAGGATAAACCGCCGCGGTCCTCGGTGTCGACGCCGGTCACCCGCCCGAGTGCGCCGCGTCGCGTCCGGTCGAGCTATGCCAGCCCCAGCTCGCGGAGCTCGGCCGCCGGTTCGGCAACGCTGCACGAGCCGATCGACATGGCGAAGCGGCTCCGCGCGGCCATGATCTCGGCAATGCCCACGGTGTACCGCTCGGGCCCATCCCACGCGATGCCCTCGTCTGAAAACGTCATCGCCGCGGGATCGGCCGTCTCGAGCAGCAGCGCGGTGTGCTCGGGCGAGAGGCTCCCGTCGTGGATCAAGCACGCGGCGAGGAACACGTTGAGGAACCCGTGCTGGAAGTCGCGGGGCGCGTCGTCGGCGTAGGTGATCGGGCGCTCGCCGGGCAGCGCGTGGTGGAGACCCGCGGTGCATTTGAACGGGACCTCGGCCGCGGCGCAGGCGTGCAGGAATGACGCGACCTGCTCGGCGGTCGGCGTCTTCCCGGGCTCGGTGCCGCCGGTGCGGATCTTCGCGGCGGTTCCGGTGCCGGAGATCGCGGTGAGCACGCCGCGCGGGTCGGACGCGTGGTCGACCTCGAAGAACGCGAAGACGTCGTCGGGCAGGTCCTCCTGCACGGCGTCGACGAACTCGCCGCCGTGGGCCCCGGCGGCGGCGTGCTCGGGGGTGCCCGGGCGGGGCACGAGGATCTCGACCGTGTCGCACTTGGCCAGCCCCTGCGCTTCCGTGGCGTGGCGCTCGTTGAACGCCCGGACCGCCGCGAGCCCCTCCTCGATCTGCCCGGGGCGGACGAGCATGCTCACGCGCCACGGGTCGCCCGAGCCGAGGTGCTCGAGGTACCCGCTGGTCGCATAGGTCCCGGGCATGAGCGCGGCGGCGGCCGCGGAGAACTCTTCCGCACGCGACGCCGGCACGACAAACCGCGCGACCGCCGACGCGAACTCGCCGTTGGTCTGGCGGGTGAACTCGCTGCACGCCGGGCCCATGCCCAGCTCGGCCGGCGGGAAGAGCCCCGCGTAGTCGAACAGTTCTTTGACCAGCTGCTTGACGCTCTCGGTCATCGGCGGGCTCCTCACAGCGGGCGGTCTACTTCGCGAGCTTGGCGATCAGCCGCCAGACGCTATGCGGCCCGAGCCCGCGGCCCGTCAGCTCGTTGAACGCCGCGACGATCGCGTCGAACCTATCGGTGTAGGGCAGCGCGTCTCGGCGCCCGAGCGAGCCGACCGCCGCCCGCACGCGCTCGGCGAGCCAAGCCTCTTCCTCGGGCTCGATGCGGGGCGGGGCGTCGGTCGCCCGCCCGAGCCGGGGCAGCCGACCCGACTTCCGCAGGTTGTGCAGCCGGTGCAGCGCGTCGCGCCGGGTCATCGACACGCCCGGCCCCGACACATCCTCGACCACCCGCTCGAACGCGTCGGTGTAGGGCAGGCTGTCGAGCGTGCGGCCCTCGCGCTCGTACGCCGCGACGAGGGCGCCGTCGATCTTGCCCGGGCCCGGTCCGTTCCCGGTCTCGGCATCGTCGGCGAAGAGCCCGGCCTGCGCCGGCGCGCCGCTCGGCTCGCCGCCCGCGAGCACGCTCAGGTACGGCTCCATCGCGGCTTCGGGCCGCGTGCGGTAGTCGAGGAAGTCGCCGGCGATCCGCGAGAAGAATGCGTGACGGCGGACGTCGGCCGGCGACTCGTCGGAGTGACCCGTCTCGACGACGTACCGCCACCGCCGGGCGCGGGGCGTGCCCAGCGCGTTGAACACCGCGAACTGCGTGTGCCCGGGGACGCGCCCGTCGGCAACGGCGAGGTTGACCAGCGCCGGGCAGAGCACGGACCGCGCGTGGATCGCCGCGTCGAACAGCGAGACGACGTGCCGCGCGGTGGCCGCGTGCTCGGGGTGGTCGTTGATGAAGCGCCGGACGGCCTCGCCGTGCCCTCGGTGCGGGTTTTTGAGCCGCCACGGCCAGACCGCCGCGCTCGGGTTGGTCAAGACGAGCCGGTCGACCGCGAGCCGGCCCTCGAGCCTCGCCGCGGCGATCACGGCCGTCGCCGCGTGCACGCACCGCCCCCAGAGCCCGATCGGCGCGCCGGGCACACCGCGCTCGGCCAGCAATCGTCGCACCGCGAGGCAGGCGCCGATCAGGTCGGCCGCCGCGTCGGCGAAGACCCACCCCGTGGTGCCGCCGCGCGGGTCAAAGCCCGACTCGAGCCCGTGCCGCAGCCAGCCGCCGTCGCGCGACGCGAGGTCGCCCGTATCGAGCGTCGAGCCCGGCTGGCCGCGCGCCCGCAGCGCGAGCACGATGCTGCCGCGCCGGGCGTGCTCGCGGCACGACTTCGCCCACGCCGCGATCGGTTTGCTGCGGTCCGGGCCGAGGGTGATCGTCGCGCCGTAGACGGGCTGGTCGGGTTCGGGCGTGAGCAGCGCGGCGCCGAGACGGACGCCGTCGTGCGCTTTGAGCACGTGCGTCGCCGTTGGGTCGGTCGGGTCGCGGTCGGCGGGGCGGGCCCGGCGGAACGTCGCCGGCTGGGCGAGGGCCCGCGTCGACCACGCCGCGAAGAACGACGAGAAGCTCGGCGGCGGCCGGACCGCCGGGCACGACGTGACGGTCTCGGCGCGCGAGAAGCCAAAGTCGTCCGCCGGAGTCAGTTCGTCGGTCTTCGGCTCGTCGGTCAGTTGAGATCTCCGGTCTCGGGGGCGGTGGGGAACGGTTCTTCGATCGTGCCGCCTTCGAGCGGGCCGTCGAGCGGGCGGTCGACCGCACGGGGTGCCGCGGCCCGCGCGATCCAGAGCTGGCTCGAACCGGGCCGGCCGCCCGGGCGATCCGACCGCTGGCTCGTCCACATCATCCAGCGGCCGTCGCCCGTGAAGACGCTGAGCCCGTCGAAGCCCGCGGCGTTGGTCACGCGCACCGGCTCCGCCCCGCCGCGCGGGCGGGCCGGGTCGAACGGCAGGGCGTAGACCTCGTAGTTGAAGTGCCCCTGCTCGCTCGTCGTGTAGACGAGGTACCCGTCGCTGGGGTGGAAGAAGGGCGCCCAGTTGACGTGGCGGTTGTTGGTCAGCTGCACCTCGTCGGTCGCGCCAGCGATCCGCCCGCCGTCGTCTCGGCTCACGCGCGACGCGAAGAGCTGGAGCTGGTTGTCGCCAACGCGGTCGGACCGGTAGCAGATCCACGTGCCGTCGGCGTTGAAGAAAGGCCCGCCGTCGTACCCGTCGGCGACGACCACCGGCGTCGACTCGCCCGACGCAACGTCGTACACGTACAGGTCCGCGTCGGGCCGGCCAAGCTCGCGGCTCTTTGCGTCGTCGACCTGGGCGTACAGGATCGACGAGCCGTCGGGTGAGTACGAGCCCTCGGCCGTGTAGCCCGGGATCTGAAACGTGGGCACCGGCTCGGAGACGACGCCGGCCGCCGGCTGTTCGACGCGGACGATCTCCATCTCGGTCGGGAACGCCCACTTGTACGTGCTCGTGCCCCGCTGATAGCCGGGCGTGTCGTCGGCCCGCGGCGGCACCAGGGTCGAGCCGAACAGGAGCGAGCCGTCGGTCGGGTGGAACCAGCCGCAGGTATTCGCCGAGCCCTCGGGGCTCACGCGGGTGACGTTCTCCAGCCGCGAGGGCACACGCGCGTTGCCGGCGCCCTGCCAGATCAGGTCGGCGACGTACATCGAGTAGTGCTCGTCGGGAGGTGCGCCCTCGCCGGGCACGGGGACGGCTTGGAAGACGATCCGCGTCGCGTCGGGGTTGAAGTACGCCTCGCCGGCTTTGACAAAGTCGTCGGGCGAGGTCAGGCGGAGGTGCTCGGCCAGCACCGGCCCCTCGACATCGGACCAGGTTTCGACCGCGCCCCCGGTCTGGGCGTGCACTCCGAGGGCAGTCGCGACGCAGCCGACCGCGAGCGAACGAATGATGCCGTTCTCCATGCCCCGATCGTACGGCCCAGCAAGTCTCCCGACCCGCGACCTCCCGACCGGCGGCGTTCGCGTCCCGGACGGCCTCTGCGTCATCCACGCGGACCACCGCTACGCCGTGGTCGACAAGCCCGCGGGCCTGCTGTCGGTCCCTGGGAAGACCGAGCCCGACTGCGCCGCCGCCCGCGTCGCCGGGCTGTTCCCGGACGCGACGGGCCCGCTGGTCGTCCACCGGCTCGATATGGACACGTCGGGGCTCTTGGTGTTCGGGCTCGACCCGGGCGCGCAGCGTCGGCTGAGCACCGAGTTCGAGAACCGCCGCGTGGAGAAGACCTATCTCGCGATCGTGGGCGGGCCCGTGCGAAGCGAGACCGGCACCATCGACCTGCCGATGCGGGTCGACTGGCCCAACCGCCCCCGGCAGATCGTCGACCATGCCGACGGCAAGCCCAGCGTCACGCGCTACCGCGTGCTCGCCAGAGAGCCCGACCGGACGCTGCTCGCGCTGACGCCCGAGACGGGCCGAACGCACCAGCTCCGGGTGCATTGCGCCGAGGGGCTCGGCGTGCCGATCCTGGGAGACCCGCTCTACGGCTCGCTCGATTCCGCCCCGCGGCTGCTGCTGCACGCGTGGCGGCTCGCGTTCCGACCGCCCGGCGAGCGGCGGCTGCGCGGCTTTACCTCGCCGGCTTCCGAGCTGTTTGCTCCCCGGCTCGCCCCGCCGGCCTGAAGCGGCTCAAGACACCGGGCCGGCTCAGACCGCCACCGCGCGGTCGGTCGCACGCCGCTGCATCGACGCCCGCTCGATCGCGTCGAGCTTCTGGAGGTACTGCGCGACCACGATCATGATCGTCGCGTGGCTCCACGTCAGCGGGCTCACCGAGATCGGCTCGCCGGTGTACGGGTGGAACTGCTCGGCGAGCACGCCCGACGGCCGCGACCGGTAGGTGCACCACTCGATCAGCTCCATCGCCTCGCGGAGGTCGTCCTTCGACTTCGCCTTGGCGATCTCGTGCTGCGCCTGCCAGAGCGTGCAGATCACCCACGGGTTGCCCGGCACGATGTCCGTCTTGTCGCGCTCGATCTGGTGGTAGTAGTCGCGGGCGTACCTTGACAACCCGCCGACCTCGGTCGAGACCGACAGCAGGCGGCGGAGCTCGGACATCTCGCGGCGCATCTCCTCCGAGTCGGCGTCGAACCCGCCGAACGCCCAGAGCGCGTAGTTCGAGGAGTCGGGCGTCATGTCCAGGCGGTAGCCGCCCCCGGGCAGCGGCGTCGCCATGCGGCAGAACCGGCGCTGCTCCTGGTGGTACAGGTGCTTCCGCGACGCGTCGATCATCGTGTCGGCCGCGGCGTCGTACTGACCGGCCCGGTCGAGCTCGCCGAACTCGCGGCAGAACTCCGCCGCCCCGCGGAACGCGCCGATCGTCGCGCCCACGCAGAACGTCGAGATCCCCCGCCGCTCCTCCCAGAGGTCCCACGACTCCTGGGGCAGCCCGTTCGCGTCGCGGTAGCGCAGCATCCAGTCGGCCGGCTGGATCACCAGGTCCTGGTAGATGCTCTTGACAAACTCGACGTCGCGGTAGCGGTCGAAGTGCTGGCGGAGCGCCCAGAGCGTCAGCGCGGTCTCGTCCTGCTGGATGGGCAGCACCCGCTCGCCCTCGACCGTCCACGGGTGCCAGCTCGACGCGAGCGTGCCCGAGGGGTTGTACTTGTGGAGGAAATAGCCCGAGGGCTCGATGACGCGGGCGGCGAACCGGAAGAAGTTCCGGCTTAGCTCGCTCTGACCGGTGAGGATCAGGGCGTGCGCGCAGAGCGCGCCGTCGCGCGGCCAGCAGTAGCTGTAGTGGTCGCCGCCGAACTGCGCGATGTCGGTGTCGTTCGCCGCGATGATCGCCCCGCCGTTGTCGACCTGCGTCCGCAGGACCAGCGCCGACCGGTAGTACAGGTCGCGGACGCGGTCCGGCAGCGCCGACGTGTCGGCGTTTTCCTTGAGCACCCACAGCCGCCAGTACGCGGCCGTCCGGTTGATCATCCGGTCCGAGCCCTCGTCGCAGACCCGGGCGTTGAGGTCGCGCACCTCGCGGTAGGTGTGCCCGCACGCCATCCAGACGACCGCGGCCGCCTCGCCCCCGGCCGGGACCTTCACGTGCGCGGCGACCGTCGCGTCGACCGAGCCCTGGCTGATGGTGTTGCGCCCGAGCACGCCGTCCTCGGCGTCGCGCCAGGTGCCCTCGGCCCCGCCCAGCCGCTTCGTGCCGATCGACCAGGAGTCGATCCGCGTCGAATCGGTGTCGTGGGCGTTGATCAGGAAGTACGAGTCATCCTTGTAAAGCACCAGCGAGCCGGTGTCCGGGTCGTAATTGGTCGTGTCGCCGACGGGGTTGCCGTTGATCGACAGGTCGAAGTGGAAGAACAGCCGGACGTCGCGCTCGGCCGGCGGGTCCTCGAGCCCGACCTCCTCGGCGATATCGCGGACGACACACCGGCGGAAGTAGATCGGGTCGGCGTGGTCGACGACGTCGCAGCAGACCATCTCGATGCCGAGTGTCTCGTTCCTGAGCGTTACGCGGGTCAGAAGCGTGTCCGGCTCGTAGTCGAGCACGCGGGTCCAGGTCTCGTCCTCGACCCAGGCGAACTGGCCGTCGGCCCACACTCCGAAGCGCTGGATGTGCCCGTCGGTGTGGTTCGGCTGCCCGACGCGCGGGTAATACAGGTCTCGGATCCGATAATGATCGTCAAACGTGACCAGAAGGTCTCCGTTTCCGACAGGGATATCACGGGGCATGACGGCTCCGGGGCATATCGCCGGCACCGTACAACGGGCCGGGCAGCGGGCTTTTCCATGATATCGGTCGACTCAAGCGGGCATGTCCGGTCGCAACGCCGGATGACAGCTGCGGAACGACCAACCGTAACGTCCGTGAACCGATCGCCCCAAAGTGGGCGTATGTAGATACGAATATCGCCATGCGGCCCACGTTTCTTCGGCAAGAATCCACACTGATGGAAACATTGGGCGGTTTTACTCGAAAACTGTTACTATGTTGTACCTGTAGCTGGGTGCGAGTTTTTGCGCGGTCAGCTGATTTTCCATTTTCGCTATGAGCCAACGTCAGAAGTTGACACTGTTTCATAACCCATCGCGGCTTGCCCTCTACGGCAGACTGACGATCAATGAGTTCGTCCCTTTTCTGGGAAGACCGCCCGCCTGAGGCTCGATAGAGGAGCAAGACATGCAAGCACGGACGAAGGGCTTCACGCTGATTGAATTGTTGGTGGTCATCGCGATCATCGCGCTGTTGATCGGCATCCTGCTGCCAGCGCTCGGCCGAGCCCGCCAACAAGCTCAACGAGTGGTCAGCCTCTCCAACCTGCGGTCTCTCGGCCAGGTTCAGGCGACGTACGCGTCCCAGTTCCGTGACGAACTGATCAACCCGTTCCTTGGGAACGATTCACCACCGTGCCAGCCTGTGAACCTTGGCAACGTATCCACCAACCCGTTCGCCAAATGGTTCCTCACCATCGGCGGCACGCCGTGCGTCGCGTTCTCGTTCGGCAACGGGGGAACAACGCAGCAGGCGTCTCCACAGCAGCTCACCACCGAGTTTTATTCGGCCCACTGGTACAGCCGTACGGCTGACTGGATTTCCGAGGGCGACGTGGCGTCGAGGGTTCAGTTTGCTCCGGGGGACGCCGACGCGCAGCTCCGCTTGCAGGACATCCTCGACGAGGGCGGCTCGATCGGCAGCTTCGTCTGGGACACGTCTTACTTCTACAGCCCGACCATGTGGTTCTCGTCCGGGCGGTACAACAGCAACGACCTTCTCGCCGAGCGCGAGCCGGGGTTATTCTCGAATTTTCGGCGCAACACGTTCGCCGACATGCGATTCCCAGACTCCAAAGTTGTGTTCTTTGAGCGGTTCGACTTCGGTCAGAGGACCCGCACATCGATCGTTGATGGAAATCCGGTCAGCGTGAATTTCTTCCCAACGTTCAACAACGCAGAATCGTCGCCGGCCGTCGCAACCGGCGACGGCAGTGTCCGAGAAGCCGATATCGGCGCGATCGAGGACCGTGTGGAAGAGATTCAGACCGGCGCCGGCAGCCAGCGTCTTCTCAGGGCGCTGACACCCGTCGACGGGGGTGCCCTCCAGATCGACCTCGACGATTGGGCCGGCTATTGCATGGGTGCTGACGGGATGGAATTCGACAACGGCTCGACCTTCGGCGCGACCGTCGGCCAGAGCGTGCAGAACTGTGGCAACGTCGGCAACACCGTTTCGGCACCCGGAGCTCCGGGCCGTGGGTACTTCTGGGCAACGAGAGACGGAATCGCCGGACGCGATCTTGTGAACTGATCAGACACGATCGGTTCGTGTGCGAATACAACATCGGACCACACTATCTTACTGAGGTGTGGTCTTATCTCGGGGCATAGCGCGGCCTCGTCACCCTATCGTGAAGCTTCTTTGATAGAGCATTACCGGGCTCTTTGGTTGGTGTGAAGCTATTTGGCTGGCTTACACCTGACCATCGAGGAGGGCTTCCGCGGCCGCTTCGGCTGACTGATCTTCGCTCGGCACCTCAGAATTGATGACAGCCCGAACGTCTGCTTCGGATCCGACCGAAAGTATTTCTACGCCATAGTTCTCACCAACCTTGACCGCTCTACCAAAGCCAAGCCGGGCCCCGCCCACAAAGATTTCTAGCGGCGCTTCCGGACGGCTGCGGAGCTCAAGGATCGCCCCAGTGGTCAGGCCAAAGACCTGGCCGAGCGAAAGACGCTTGTGGCCGAGCCGCACGATGAGGGGAACGTGCAGTGATCCGGCTCGCCGAAAACGCGTCGACGGATCCATACGTTCTGCACGCTCGACGGTCGACGACGTGCCCTGCCCCGCATCGGGTGCGCTGTCGGGTGCGCTGTCGGGTGTTTCTGGGGGTGCCTGGGTCACGTGCCGGATATCGGGCGATCGTGTGCAGTAGCTTTGGTGCCAAGTGTCCAGACGGGCGGGTCGGGAGGCGGATCAGCCCAGATACCGGCCGACGATCAGCGTGACATTGTGCCCACCAAATCCAAAGGTGTTGTTCATGGCGTAGCGGACGGGGCGTTCGCGGGCCTCGTTTGGCACGAGATCGATGTCAAACCGGCTGAACTCGCCCGCAGCGTTGAGCGTGCCTGCTCGGTGCAGGTTGATGGTCGGGGCGATCACCGCGTCGCGGACAGCATGCACGCAGGCGATCGACTCGACCGCGCCGGAGGCGCCCAGGGTGTGGCCGTGCATCGACTTGGTTGAGCTCATGAGCAGCCCGCCCTTGGCCGAGGCTCGCGCGTGGTCGCCGAAGACGTGGAGCGCGGCGGCGACCTCGGCATCGTCGCCCAGCGGGGTCGACGTGCCGTGGGCGTTGACGTAGCCGATCTGATCGGGGTTGAGCCCTGCGTCGCGCAGCGCCAGCGACATCGACCGCGACGCGCCCATGCCGGCGGGATCGGGCGCGGTGATGTGGTGGGCGTCGCAGGAGTTGCCGAAGCCGACGAGCTCGGCGAGGATGTTCGCCCCCCGGGCTTTGGCGTGCTCCTCGGTCTCGAGCACGAGCATCGCGGCGCCTTCGGCGAGCACGAAGCCGTCACGGCCGGTGTCGAAGGGCCGGCTCGCGCCTTCGGGGTCGTCGTTGCGGGTAGTCATCGCTTTCATGGTCATGAAGGCGCCGATGCAGAGCGGGGTGCAGGCTGCTTCGGCTCCTCCGGCGATCATGACATCGGCCTGACCGAGCCGCAGGTAGCTCATCGCGTCGCCGATGGCGTGGCCCGAGCTCGCGCACGCGGTCGCGTGGGCCGAGGCGGGGCCCTCAAGCCCGTAGCGGATCGAGACGTTGCCCGAGACCGCGTTGACCATGAGCCGGGGCACGGTGAAGGGGTTGATGCGGCCCGGGCCCTTGCGGTCCATCACCAGCACCATGTCCTCGATCGTGCCGATGCCGCCGACGCCCGAGCCGACGATCACGCCGCAGCGGTCGCTGGTCTCAGCTTCGAAGTCGACGCCGGACGACTCAACCGCCTCGATCGCCGCGGCCAGCCCGAGCTGCGTGAACCGGTCGAGCCGCTTGGACTCTCTGGGCTCGATCCTCGGAGCCGGGTCCCAGCCGCGGATGCTGCCCGCGACCTGGGTCTTCCAGCCAGAGTACTGGGCGAACTCGGGGTGGTCGAGCGGCGAGATGCCGCTGCGGCCCTCGCGCATGCCTTCCCACGTCGCCGGGGCGTCGTGCCCGAGGTCGGTCACGGCCCCGATCCCCGTGATCACGACACGATGCAGCGAATCGGATGGCATCCGGGTCGGCTCCTGGATCGGTGACGGGCGCGGCCGGGATGCGGCCGCCGGGGAACCACGTGGGCTCGATCAGCTCGAAACGCCCTGGGCCTTCGAGATGAACTCGATCGCCTCGCCGACGGTCTTGATCTTCTCGGCCTGCTCGTCCGGGATCGAGGTCTCGAAGGCGTCCTCGAACTCCATGACCAGCTCGACGGTGTCGAGGCTGTCGGCGTTGAGGTCGTCGACGAAGCTCGTCGTGCGGGTGATCTTGTCTTTTTCCGCGCCGAGCTGCTCGGCAACAATGTCGATAACCTTCGACTCAATTTCCTGTTCGGTCACGCTCGGACCTCCGTTTGGTAGCCGGCCACGGTCTCGGGCCGGGTTGGGACCAGACGCGATGGTAGACGCGTCCGAGCTGGGTGGCGAGCGGGATGCCCTGCCAATCGATCGTGTTTTGTTCGTATTTTCAAAACACCTACTTAGGGGCTACGGCCCGGCATCAGCCGCACGGGGCGTCCCCGCGGCACGAGCGGTGCGATCCGAACACACGGACCAGTCGGCGAGCCAGGTGGAACACCTTGGCTGTAAGCGGCGCATCGGCACGTCGATATCAGCATGCCGGGACGGTTCTGGCGTTTGTCTCAAACGCGGCCGGACCGGTCAGGTGCTCGCGACGCGGATCCGTCGCGTGGCAGTGTGTGTGAAAGGCCGGGTAGGTCATGTCGAGTCTTCCGCGAGAACCTGAAGCGTTCGCCGAGCACGTCGCCACGCTGCTGGGACGCCTGCACCCGGAGTTCGCCGTCGAACTGGTCGGACCGCGAGAGCTGCTCGTCGACGGGCGGCGGCTGGACCTAGACAACCTGTACCGTATGGTGTCTCACGATGTTCCGCGCGGGCAGGAGATCGTCGAGCACTACCTTGAGCAGCTGTTTATGGGAGAGTCGCTCGGACGCGGCGAGCTGTCGCTTGACTTTGTACGCCCGCGCATCATGCCTCGGATCCAGCCCGACGCGATCTTCCAGCACCTCTCCCGCGAGCTGGTCGCGCACGTCTCCTTTGTCAACGACACATCGGTGGTATTCGTGACCGATCTCCCCAACATGACCGTGAGCATCACCACCGAGCAGGTGTTCCAGTGGGGCCTCAAGACCGAGGATCTCGAGGAGATCGCTCGCGAGAACCTCTCGGCGTACTCGCCGAGCCCGGACATGCAGTTCGTTGAGTCCCGCGAGGGAGCGATCGCGGTCATCATCGCGGAACAGGACGGATACGACGCCGCCCGTCTGCTGCTCGACGGGCTCTACGAGAGCCTCGCACCCCGGCTGGGGGCTGATTTCCTGGTCGCGACACCGGCTCGGGACATGTTCGTCGCGATGAGCAACGGGCCCACGGCGTTCGTCGAGCGGATCCGACGCCGTGTGCTCGCCGACTTCAAGCGGCTTCCCTACCCCATCACGCCCGAGCTGTTCGTCGTGACACGAGACGGGGTCGCCGGCACGATGCCCGAGGACTTTGCCGCGGGCAACGAGGCGGCCTGAGCCGGAGCCCCGCCGGAGTCGTTGTTGACACGCCGGACCTGTCGCGCGACGCCCCACTACGATCCACCGTGATCCTGCTGATCGACAACTACGACAGCTTCACGTGGAACCTCGTGCAACGCCTCGGCGAGCTCGACCCCACCCTCGAGCCCGACCGTGACCTGGTCGTGGTCCGCAACGACCAGATCACGCCCGACGAAGCTCGCAAGCTCGACGGCGGCAAGGGGCCGACGCACGTCATCGTCTCGCCGGGTCCCTGCACGCCTAGGGAGGCCGGCGTCAGCGGGGCGATCATCGAAACGTTCTCCGGGCGGGTGCCCGTGCTGGGTGTGTGCCTGGGCCATCAGGCGCTGGCCGACCTGCACGGCCTGCCCGTCGTCCGGCACCGCGAGCCTGTACACGGCAAAGCCTCCCGCGTGCATCACGACGGGCTCGGGCTGTTCACCGGGCTCAGCCAGCCGTTCGAGGCGGCTCGGTACCACTCGCTCGTGGTGCCCGATTCGGCCGTGCCCGACAACGAGTCGTGGCAGATCAGCGCGTGGACGTTCGAAGAGCTCGACGACGGCCGCGTGGAGCGGCTCGTCATGGGCCTCCGACGCCCCGGGATCGGCGCGGCTCAAGCCGTCGAGGGCGTGCAGTTCCACCCCGAGAGCTTCATGACCGCCGAGGGACCGAGGCTCCTGGCGAACTTCCTGCGATCGGGCCCCGGCAAGCGGCACGTCAGCGAGGCCCGGATCGCCGCGATCGGGACCGGCTGAGCCGGGACGATGCGCTCAGCGGTGACATCGGCTGAGTTGTGCAAGACCTTCCGCCGCCGCCTTGATCACGACCCGGGTGTCGGGCTCGCTGTGATCTGTGTGTCCGTCCCGACGGCTCTTTGATTCATGCGGCGGCCGGCCTTCCATCGCCTACATTTTGTCATGCTTTATCCTGCTCCTGTCACGCCGGTCGACCCCACCCGGACCAGAGCCCTGCTCTATGAGATCCGGGAGGCCACGACCACCAAGCCGGCCTTCATTGTGCTCGCTTTCGACAATACGAACTACCGCACATGGTTCCGCGTGAGCGAAGAGCACCTCGAAGCGCTGCGGCCGCGGGTCGGCAAGCGGGTCGTCGGCATCGTCCGGATCGCGTCTCGCAAGGTCGCCGACTGCGCGACGGGCGGGAAGTACGTCGAGCCCGTGTTCGGCCCGCCGCAGCGGGCGCAGGGACGCATCGTGGCGACGACCGACGACGCGTTCATCGTCGAGGCGGGCGGCCCGAGGCTGCACGTCACCCCGACGCACCCGGACCAGCCGCTGGAGGGCTTCGAGGTCGGCCGGCTGGTGACCTTCGACGCCATGGAAGGCGCGAGCTTCGAACCGGCGGGCTGACACTATTCGATCCGCGGATCGATCCAGCGGTACAGCACGTCGACGAGCAGGTTCATGAGGACCAGCAGCGTCGCGAAGATCAGCACAACGCCCATGATCAGGAACAGGTCCTTGTTCAGCACGGCGTTGACGAAGTGCTGGCCCATCCCGGGCACGACGAAGACCTTCTCGACGACGAAGGAGCCCGTGACCGCGAGGGCCGTGGCGGGCCCGAGGTAGCTGAGCACGGGCAAGAACGCGTTCTTGAGCGCGTGGTTGACGAGGACCGCGCGCTCGGAAAGCCCTTTGGCCCGGGCGGTGCGGACGTAGTCGGCGGTCATCGCCTCGACGAGCCCGATGCGTGTGAGCCGCGCGATGTACGCGGCGAAGGGCAGGCTCAGCGTGACCGCGGGCAGGACCATGCGGTCGAGGGTGCCCCACCCGCCCACGGGCAAAGCCGGCACGAGCACGCCCAGCGCGAGCAGCAGCAGCGTGCCCACGACGAAGCTCGGCAGGCTGATGCCCACCAGGGCGACGACCAGCGTCAGCAGGTCGATCAGGGAGTTGGGCCTGACCGCGCCGGCGACGCCCGCGCCGACGCCCAGCCCGAGCGCCAGCAGCACCGCGACGAGCCCGAGCGAGACCGACACGGGCATCGCGCCCGCGACGATCTCGTTGACCGTCCAGTCGTTGTACTGCAGGCTCGGCCCCAGGTCAAAGACCGCGCGACGCGGCGGCGCGACTCCGAGCGCCTCGGCCTCCTCGCGCTCCGCGGCCAGGTCGCCCGACAGCCAGTCGGCCGCGTACGACACGCCCGTCGCGCTCGACAGGTACGAGAGGTAGAACCTCGGGAAGCTGTCGAGGTTGTACTGGCGTTTGAGGGCCTCCTGCACCTCGGCGGACGGCCGCCGGCCCTCGGGGTTCTCCAGCGGGTTGCCCGGGATCGCCCACGCGAGCAGCAGCGTGAGCGTGTAGATCACCAGCAGGATGACCGGAAGCTGCAGCAGGCGGCGGACGACGAGCCCGGTCACTCCGAGCGCTCCCGGGCGGCGGCGACCCCGGCCGACGCGGCGGGCAGGAGACCCTTCTCGTAGTCGTCGCCCGAGCGGATCTCGAGCAGGCGGTTGGGGCCCTTGGTGTCGGTCAGGATGTCGACGAGGTAGAGGTCTTGCGTCGCGCGGGGGTGCGGGTTAATGCCCGTGACGACGTCGGGGTCGAACAAGTAGGGCGTGACGTAGTGGTACAGCGGGATGAGCGGGAGGTCGGTCTCGACCGCGAGCCGCTCGGCCTCCTCGAGGATGTCGAGCCGCCGGGCCGGGTCGGGCTCGGCCGCCGCTTGAGCGAGCAGCCCGTCGTACTCGGGGCTCGAGTACTTGCGGTCGTTGTTGCCGTTGCCCGTGGCGTTGAGGTCGAGGAAGGTCGTCGGGTCGGCATAGTCGCCGAACCAGCCGGCGCGGGAGATCATGAAGTTCGAGTTCTTGAGGTCGTCGGCGTAGACCTTGATCTCCTTGACCGCGAGCGTCACCGACACGCCCAGGTGCTCCTGCCAGTTCTTGGCGATCGCCTGGGCCGTCAGGTCGTGCCCGGCGTCTTTGTTAAAGAGGATGTCGACCGTCGGGAACGACCCCGGGTCGGCGTAGCCCGCGTCGGCGAGCAGCCCGCGCGCGCAGGCGACGATCGCCTCACGCTCGGCGTCGGTCTCGGCGTCGGAGACGCACCCGAGCCCACGCGGCGCGTCGTACCCCGCGACCGAGCCCGGCGGGACGATCGTCCGCGCGACCGGGTTGCCCACGCGGAGCACCTCGTCGACAAGCGACCGCTTGTCGACGGTCATCGCGAACGCCCGGCGGACCCGCGCGTCGTGGAACGGGTTCGCCCGCCCGTCGGGCAGGCGGGGCTGGCAGTTGAAGTTGTACCAGTACGTGCCGAAGGTCGGCAGCACGTGGAAGTTCTTCCGCGGGTCGTCCGGGAGCGCGGCGTCGATCGCAAACACGTCCTTGCCCGTCGCCCGCAGCTCGGCGACCAGACCCGCGTGCTCTTCGTAGAGCTCCCGCTTCTTCCGAGCGAGCTCGATGCGGTAGTCGACCGTCACGTCGCTCACCCAGTCGACCGACCCCGTCTCGAACGCGAGCACCGCCGCGTTCGGGTCCTCGATCGAGGGCACGGCGATCGTGTCGAGCGCGACGGTGTCGGCCGCCCACCAGTGCTCGTTCTTCTCGAAGAACATCTCCCGCTTGAACCGCCACTTCGCGAGCCTGAACGGGCCGTTGGTCACGCAGACGCCGGGCTTCGTCCAGCCGAGCTCCTGCTTGAGCAGCCCGGTCGTCGGGTCGACCCGCTCGTAGCGGCTCACCACGGGCTCGTACACCGGGCAGAGCGAGATGAACCCGCAGATGTCGAGGAAGTACGGCGTCGGCACCTCGAGTGTGATCTCCAGCGTGCGGTCGCCGACCGCGCGCATCGCGACCGACTCGTCGAAGCGTTCGAGCGTCTCGCGCCACAACGCTTCAGCCCGCCGCCGGCGCTCGGGCGCGGCGAGCCCGGGCGACTCGGCCGCGAACCGCGTGGTCGCCGCCGACCGCCACGCGGCCCAGTCGCCCGCGCCCTCGACAAGCAGGAAGAAGGTCTGGTAGTCGGCGCCCAGGTCGGGCAGCATGCCGCGCCGCCACGCGTAGACGAAGTGGTCGGCGGTGACCGGCTCGCCGTTCGACCACGCCGCGTCGTCTCGCAGGAAGAACGTGTAGGTCCGCCCGTCGTCCGAGACCGACCAGTGCCGAGCGACGCCCGGGATCGGCGGGTAGTCCTCATGCAGCACGTCGAGGCGCACGAGCGGCTCGTACAGCAGCCGGGCGATCCTGAGGTCCTGCAGCCAGCTCATGCGCTGCGGGTCGAGGGTCTTCACATCGCCGCGGTTGATGAACGTGAAATCAGCTTCGGGCACGGGCTCGTCGGTGAGCGTGACCGCCGCGACCAGGGCCGCGAGAACGATGACGGGAGCCAGGAGCTTGATCACGCCGGAGCCTATCGGTCCGCGGGCGCCCACGGAGCCCACGCCCCATCACGCGCCCGGACCAACCTTCGTGGTGCAACTCTTAAGGGTTCAGCCCTTGAGGAAGAGCTTGCCGTCGAGCGAGCACGGCCCGGTCTCGAGCGAACCGCCGGGGCCGAGCAGGTCGATGACGCCGCGGAGGAAGCGCTCATCACGGTCGCTGTCGCTGTCGCGCAGGGCTTCGGTGAGGTTGGTGGGCACGCTCGAGCCGACCTCGCCGAAGTAGATCGCCTTCTCGGCCGCGTCGACCAACGCCGTGTAGATCGTGGTTTCGCCGCCGAAGTCGGCACCGGCGTCGAGATACACGCGGCGGGCGTGGGCGACCGAGTGCCCGGCGAGCGTTGCAAAGCCGCAGCGGACGGGCTGCGGCACCGAGCCGTCGCCGCCGCTGTCGAGGAGTGTCCGCGCGTCGATGAGGATTACGACGACGCCGCGGAGCAGCCGGGCGTTCGCGGCCGGGTCGGTGCCGAGCCCCGCGACACGCCGCCCGAGCGCCGTCGTCCCCTGAGAGATCGCCTGCTGGCCGACCGCGTCCAGCTTGCCGCCGCGAGCCAGCCGCGCCTCGCCGATCGACCGCATCGCCGCCGTCGCCACATCAGTGCTCGCGTCGGTCTCAACCAGCGCCACGAGCCCGCTAACGAGCGACGACGCGGCGTCTTCCGAGATCGCCGGGGCCCGCTGCCCGAACGTGCGGACGGTCCGGCGGGCCGCGGTCACCGCGGCGAACCGCACAACGTCCGACTCCGACGACATCGCGTCGAGCAGCAGGCGCGACGTCTCCTTGGTCGCGATCCACCCGGCGATCTGCAGCGCGTTGCCCGAGACAAGGCTGTCCTCCGACTCGGCGTGGAGAGCCAGGGGTTCGGCGAGCCGGTCCGACAGCCCGAGCCGGAACGCCGCCGACGCGCGGGGGTTCCGCAGACGCTCGACGAGCCGCTCCCGCTGCGTCGAGATCTGCTCGGGGTCGCCCGAATCGAGTGCTTCGACGACCGGGTCGATCAGGAGCGACATCGTCGCCGACGACAGGCCGCTGGTCTGCTCTTCGAAGTCGCGAGGCACGTCCTGAGCGGAGGATCCCACGGCCGCGGAAAGGCAGACGACGAGAGTGGCAAGCTGGCGTTGGCGAGCAAGAAACATGCGTGCGGTCATCCGTCGGACGTGCTTTCGGTCATCCCGGTCGTGCCGCCGAGGGGCGTCGGCCCGGTCGGACGCCAGATGGCGGGATCGCAAGGGTAGCCGCCGCCGCGGCCCGCCGCGGCCCGCCGCGAGACGGACACGGGCCACACGCCCGCCCCCGGCCGACCCCCACCGACCCCGACCGGCGTCGACCGCCCCCCGATGACCACGATGTGCGGGCATCGGCCGGCATCTCCGCGGCTAGTACACCTCGAGGAACACCCGCTTGGTCGGCTTGAGCTTCCGCGGGATCAGCTTGCGGGTCCACTCCGCCGGCGGCACGCCCGCCAGCTCCGGGTCGACCTCGAGGTACGCGTCGAGCTTCGAGCCCGGCAGGCACGCGGCCAGCTGCTGGAAGATCCCCAGCTCCATCCCGGCGATGCCGCAGATGTAGACCAGCGTCCGCTCGTCCTCGAGGAGGGCCGTCAGCTCGTCGCGGTTGGTCTCGAGCCGGTCCTGCACATAAAGCCGCCGGTCGACGTCGGGCTGAGTCTCGCGGCTCACCGCGGTCAGGTAGCTGAACGGCGCGGGGGAGCCGGCGAGCTCGAGCAGGTCGTTGTGGTAGATGAGGTCCGTCGCATAAGGCACACCCATGACAAGCGTGGCGTCGGGCGGTGAGCCGGCCACGGACGCGGCACCCGAGCCATACAGGTCGCCGAGCATGCCGCGGAACGGGGCAATGCCCGTGCCGGTCGCAAAGAACAGGAACCGGTGCTTCGAGGGGTCTTCGGGCAGCAAGAAACGCTTGCCGTTGGGCCCGGCCACCATCACGGTGTCGCCGGGCTCGCGGTCGCAGAGGTAGTTGCTGGCAACGCCCGTAAAGAGCGAGTGGTCGTCCCAATGCTCGTCGATGGTGCGCTTGACGGTGGTCGCGAGCGTGCGGCCCGCGCCGTCCTCGCCGCGGGTGGGCGACGAGATCGAGTACAGCCGGACCTTGTGGGGCACGCCCTTGTCGGTCGTGCCCGGCGGCACCACGCCGAACGACTGCCCGGCCCGGAACCGCCCGGCGATGTCGGTCCGAGAAACATCAAACTCGATGTGCCGCACCCAGCCTGACGCCTTGCGGCTCGCCGTGCAGACTTCGTTCTTCACGACGGTCGCCTCCACCGGCTCGTTCGGGCGGTGCAGGTGCATCTCGACGGACGGGAGGGTGGGGACAGCCAAGTCACTTGCGGTATCGGTCATGCTGATTCATAGCCCGGGCCCCGGGCAGGGCTCCGCGCGGGCAGCGAGACAGACCAGACCCAGCTTCGATGACAGGCTCGATGCCCGTGCGCGAGCGGGCTTATCCGCCGCCGGCCTGCTCCATCATCACCCGCTGCACGGTCGATCCCAGCTCGGCCATGACCTCGTCGAGCGAGGTTAACTCGCCCGAAGACACCCGCGCCGTGAGCCCGTCGATCGCGTCGACCATCGCGGGCAGCATCGCCGCGCCTTGCGTAAGCATGTCGACCGACAACCCGCTCGTCTCTGCCGCGGCGTCGAGCGTCTGCTCAAAGTCCACCACCCACCCGGCGTCGGTCAGCACGACGATCGCCGCGGGGGCCCCGCCGGGCATGCCCGGGCTCAGAATTCGGGCCGTGGCGTCGTCGTCGTACTCCACGGTCACGGCCGCGTCGTCGAACGAGGCCAGCGGGCTGTTCGCGGTCGCGCCGAGCATCGCGCGGGCGCCCGCGTCCGGCGACTCGCCGAGGTTCGCCTCGACCGCGGCGAAGAGCGCTTGGGCCGAGAGCGACATCCGCCTCGACCCTTCGTAGAACTCTCGGATCGGGCCGCTGTCCGGGACGAGGATCAAAGACTCGTCGTTGGGATCTTCCGACAGACGCTCGACGAGCTCTTCGGGCGTCGCGGGACCGGCCGCCACGGGCTCGGGCGGAGCCGCGGAGTCGAAGCCAGCCGCGGACTGGCCGAAGCCGGCGCCGTCCTGCGGGACGTCCTCACCCAGGAGCGCGTAGAGGTTCTCGACCGAGGTCACCTGCCTCGCCGCGGCGCGGTCGTCGAGCCCGGACAGCGCCTCGATGGACTCGATCGCCCGCCGCACCGCCTCGTCGCGTTCTCGGGCGGACTCGTCCGCGGCCGAGCGGGCCGCGTCGAGCCGGGCGATCAGGGCGTCGCGTTCGGGCAGGCCCGGGTCGGACGATGCGAAGCGGTTGATGAGTGCCGCGTACCGAGCATCTTCGTCAACGCGGAGCGAGAGCGCGTTCGCCCCGGCGGTGTCGATGCTCGCGGCGAGGCTCGCGCCGGCTGCACGATCACCCCCGCGAGCCCGGCCCGCCGCGCTCGACGCTCGGCGGAGGGCGTCCATCGCTTCTTCGAGCTGCGGGTCGAACTCGTTCTGACGCGTCGCTTCCGCTTCTGCGAGCAGCGCCATCAGCTCGCCCGCGAGCTCGTCGGCCTGGACCTGCAGCCGACCCGCCTCGGTCTGCGATCGATCGACCGCTTGTCTCAGGTCGTCTACCGCCGACCGCAGCAGCTCGAGCTGACCCTCCAGCCGGGCGACGTCGAGCCCGAGTGACGGCAGCGATCGCTCGGTGTGGGCCGCCTCGGCGAGAAGCCGCTCGGCCTGCCGCTCCACCCCCGCGACCACGCGGCCGATCTCGTACTCTCGGGCCGCGAGCTCGGCGCGGCGAACGGGCTCCGACCGCATGCCCCAGGCTCCGAGGTCGCTCTTGCGGGCGCGCAGCAGCCGCGACTCCTGGAACAACGCCTCGGCCTGCTCGCGGAGATCACGGACCTCGGCCATCACCTCGGCGACGCCCTGCTCCGCGGCGGCAAGCTCGCCTTCTTTCCGCGGGATCTCCTCGAGATACCCGTCGATCTCGTCGCGCGGGTCGAACAGGGCGAGCCGACGAGCCTCGAGGGCGAGCCGACGCCACGAGGTAAAACGGGCGTCGGCCTCGACGAGCGACGCGTCGATAACGTGGGCCGCCTCAGAAGCTCGGCCGATCGCGAGCTCGCCGAGCGCCAGCTCGGCGCGAGCGGTCAGGGTGTTCGCCGCCGCCTGAACGCCCTTGTTATCGGAAGATGTCTCGGACCGGACAGTCTGGATGACCTCGCGGTATGCGGCCTC
This sequence comes from Planctomycetota bacterium, assembly GCA_039815285.1. Classification (GTDB taxonomy): domain Bacteria; phylum Planctomycetota; class Phycisphaerae; order Phycisphaerales; family UBA1924; genus JBCBZP01. The sequence continues at coordinate 83,979 of JBCBZP010000001.1, read as the reverse complement.
GCGGTACGGCAGCGTGGGCGTCTGCGGGCCGCTCGCCGCGAGCGACGCCATCTGCCCGCTCGCCCGATCCACGGTCGACACGGGCTCGTCGCAGCCCGAAAGGCCCGAGACCAAGGTCAACGCCAAGACAAATCGGATCCCTGATCTCTGAAACGCTTGGGTGTGTTCGGCTCGCATGTTCAAGGCTCGCATCGGCATCACCCTTCTCACGGCACGCGCCCGCTGCCGACGGCTTGCTCCGGCGCGGGCTCCATCTCGCTCGACTCACAGACTGTCTCAACCGCGATGGGCATGGCGGTCTGTCGTGGCCCTGATGCTAGCTCCGCACCGTGCGGGCGCGCCGCGTGGGCGTCACAGCAAGTCGGCGTTGTTGGCAAGTCGCTCGACGCTCGTCGGACCGGCCCTAGTCACGAGGACTCTTCTCGGCCGGGCTCTTCTCAGAAGGGGCCTGATTGGAAGGGGTCTGGTTGGAAGGGGTCTGATCGGATGACGCCTTCTCCTTGAGCACCGGCTTGAGCACCGGCTCGGAGGGCCGCACCGGCCGGCGCTCTCTCACACGCGGCCCAGTCCACTCGAAATCGATCGGGTAGTCGGGGCGTGGTCGCTGGAGCGATCGGATCCAGGCGACCGCGTCGCGGAAGCGTCGGTCGTTGGTCGAGCCGATCGCGGGGCGCCACCCGCCGACCGCGGGGTGGGGCCGGATCGACTGGTTCCTGGGGAGTGCGGCCTGGAGAATCGGCGAGGCGGCGGGCTCGGCGTCGTCGATCATCGGCCGATCGTCGGACGTGCGCGCTCGATGAAGCAGCAGGAAGTTGGTGTAGGCGACCGCCTCGGCGTTCGAGGCGCGGGGCGCGAGGCTCAGCCGCCCGGCGTCGGCCCCGCCGTGGCACCTCGTGGTCGCGCACGAGTTCAGCAGCCACGGGCGGTGAACGTCGGCGATGAACCGGGCGATCGGCTCCGGGTCGTCGAGCACGCGGACCTTCGGGTACAGCTCCCGGGCCCGCAGGTCGAACACCGCTCGCAGCACCGCCGCGGGGTTGTCGCGAACCCGGTCCGGCAGCGCCAGCACCGATGGGTGATCGGGCGCCCGCTCACGCAGCGCGTCGACGACGCCCGGGTCTATGTCGATCCGGGCAGTGCCGTCGAGCGGCACCTCGAAGACCCGCAGCGTGTTGATCCCCTCGTCGTCGAGCAGCCGGTCGCGGAGAGGCGGGGCCTCGCGGCGAGACGGGAGGGACGCCGCGCCGGCGGCTCTGGCGCGTCGTTCGCGTGCCCGGAGCAGGTTGACCTGCGCGCGCACCCGGCGCTCGAGCGACCTTGCCGCTTCGGAATCCGGGACCGCTTCCAAAACGACGCCGACCTCGGCGAGCGCGTCCTCGAACCGCCCGCGGGCGCGGAGCCAGTCGGCGAGCAGCAAGCGTCCCTCGTGGTCGCCCTCTCGGAGTTGCTCGCGCCACGACCTGTACCGCACGTCGATCGGCGGCAGGATCTCGTAGCGGTCGATCCGACGCGAGGCAAAGTCGATCTCGGTGCCCGCGATTCGGACGCGGACGCCGTCGTCGCGTTCTTCAAGCAGCACACCGCTGAGGAACCGCCCGTCACGGAGGCGGATCACGATCTCCCGCCGGTCTGAATCTGGAGTCGCGCGATCTGACCCGTCCGGCCGGGCCTCACCGATCGTGGACGGGCTGACCTGCGCGACGACGGTCGGTCCGCAGAGAGCCGCGGCCACGCCTACCGCCCAGGGCCATGTCTTTACGAGGCGTCGCATACGAGAGATTGTCATGCCGCTCGCGCCGGCTGTCCAGCACCAGCCAGATTGACCACGACTGCCCCGCTACGCCGCCTCGCGGGCGGCAGGAGGCCCGACCGCTCCGGCCGCTTTCGTGACTTCTGCGATGTACTCGTCGATCTCGGGCCAGCCCGGATCACGCTCGACCTGAGCGATCTGACCAACCGGCTCGACGGCGCGATCGATCGTCACCACGGGCTTGCCTTGATCGTCGAGCGAGAGCCGCAGCGGACCCGACACGGGCCGCTTAAAACGGAGGATGACGGGTCCCAGTGTCAGCTCGACGCCGGGAAAAATTTTGGCCACGACATCAACGATGGGGTGGCTGTGGGCGACGAACGTCTCGGCCACGGTCCGCAACGCCCGCCGGGCATTCTCAGCGGCGTTTTCACGCTGCGCCTGGTCGATCATGAGCTGGGTGAGCTTGTCTGCCTCGTCTGTATTGAGCTTGGGCGTTGTCTGGAGCCTGGAGATGATGTCGGCGTACTTGGCTGTTCCTGCTTCGGCCGACTCGATCGCCGCGAGCGCTCGTTTCGCGCCGTCCTCGAGCTCTGGGAAACGCCCGACGACGACTTCTGTCTGAGTACCGGCTGAGACGCCGATCGTGTGGATCTCGATCGTTGAGCCAACGATGACACGCCCGGCGATAATCCTCGCCTTGGGTCCCTTGATCGACCCGAGGACACGCACCATGGCGTCTTTGATCTCACGCTCGATGCTGAGGTCTCGTCCGATCGACACTTCGACCATGTCAAGCATAACCGTATAGACGCTACCGCCAGCGCGAAGGATGCCCTTGTGCCGACCGGCCATGCCGGCGTTGAGGCGCACCGACCCGCCCGCTTCGATGGTCGCCGCTTCGACGATGTCGCCGATCTCGATGTCGCGATCCGCGGTGACGCAGAACCGATCCTTGACACCGCCGATGAGTTCCACGCTGCCGGGGAAGTCGACATTCCCGGTCGAGAAATCGACACCCCCGGTCAGTTGCAGGCTCGTCTTGACGTGCATTGAACCGTCGGAAACGACGAGCAAGCCGGAGCGGTTGGCGATGACCCGCCCGTCCGGGGCGACCTCGATCGAGGGATCGAGGGCGATCTCGAACGCCCGGCCTGGGACGGCGGCGCGGACCTCGCCGGCGACGTCACGCCCGTCGACGCCGTCGGTCGGCGGCGTGATCGTGCCGACGGTCTCGCCCTCGCGGACCACCATCAGCGTGCTCCGCTCGTAGTGGTCGAGAGCCTCCAACTCGTCGCCGTCCGTGGAGCCGGGATCGGGGTGTGCGGACGGCTCACCAACATCGAGGTACCTCGAGCGTTTCTTCTTCGCGAGCCGCTGGGCCTCGGAGAGGCGTTCGATAAAGTCGAAGCGCCCGTCGACGCCGTGCACCGGCTCGGTGCCCTGCGCGAGCAGGGCTTCGTGCGGTTCTTCGGGATTCGCGGAGATATCTTCGGCCGCGGCCCGGATCGCCGCATCCGTGCTCGCGATTATCTCAAGACCCCTCGCTTCGACGGCGGCCCGGATCGCCAACTCGTCGGGCACGCCCAACGGATCGCTGCAGCCCGGGTACATCAGAGTGGCCCGCATGCGGTCGGTCGTCACGGCAACACGGAGTTCGGGGCCTGCGGCCGGGGGTGTCTGGCTCATGGGAGCGTCGCCGATGCCCGACGGCTACGCCTCGTGCGAAAGAGAGCACGACGGCGGTTCTCGTCCGGGAGCTGGTGTTACGCTGCGGCCTTCTGCATGGTCTCGGCGATCCGTTGGCTGAGGACATCGGGCGTGAACGGCTTGACAACGTAGTTGTTCACGCCCGCCTTGATCGCCTCGATAACACGGATCTTTTCGCTCTCGGTCGTCACCATGATCATCGGGGTCAGCTTGTTCGACTCGCGGTACTTCTTGACAAAGGTCAGCCCGTCCATGTTGGGCATGTTCCAGTCGACAAGGATCAGGTCGGGGCCGAACGCACCGACCTTGCTCAGCGCGTCCTGCCCGTCGCAGGCCTCTTCGATGTCGGTGTACCCGAGCTCGGAGAGGACCGACTTCTGGATGTTTCGCATCGTCTTGGAATCGTCGACGAGGAGGATCTTCACGGCGTCACTCCGTTCGTGGCTTCGGTCGGCGGCGGTCCGCCGGGGTCTCGTTCAGTGTTTCAGGCCGCGACCTTCTTGGCATTGTCTCGGACGGCGATCTCAACCGCCATCACCCCGCAGTCGGTCTCAAACGGCAGGATCGCGGCGGGCGTCTCAGACTGATTCATCACCCGATGCCCCTCGCCGATGATGACGCTCGGGCAGCTGATCGACACGTTCCGGTTGGGGAAGTTCGCCTTGGCGCCGCCCGAGATCATGTTGACCAGTTCGCCGACGGCGTCGGGAAAGTCCGCGTGGTCCGCCGAGATCTCCATGCCGCAGAAAATCGCGACGATTCGCTCGGCGGTCGTGCGGGGAAAACTCAGCGCGACGGCGCCTGAGACGTCGCCCGACAGACCGATGATGCCTGTGATGTCGTACGACGCCTTGGGGTCGGTCTTCAGCCGGGGCTCGCCGACGACGACCGGTAGCTGAAGCATGGTTGAAAAAACGTTCTGAACGCTCTCGATGAATGGGGAGATGAAGGCGGGGTCCATCGGCATCCTTCCTTCGCAGCGGCTCGGGCACCGAGCCCAAGACGGGTTCCGCGACGGTCGTAAACATCACGCCGCCGCGGGTCTTTCCGGAACGTTTTCGGTATCGGCCCGCGAAGCTTCAGACTGTGGTGTGATTTGCGATGCCGACGCGTTTTCGTCGTCGGCCTCGAGCCGAGCGGCCGGCCGGCCCCCACCTACCAGGGTCCCGGCGGCATCACCGACACGCAGCAGCTCGCCGACATCGATGATAAGGCTTACGCCGCCGTCGTCGCGGACCGTCGCGCCGCTGACCGGGCCGGTCTTCTCGAGCACGTGGTCGAGCGGCTTGATGACGATCTCCTGCTGCCCGATCGGCGCCGTGACAGCGAGCGCGAACTGCTTGCCGAGTTGCTGCAGCACGACGCAGAACGGTGACGGCCGACGCGACCCGTGCGGCAGATCGAACACGTCGCACGCGTCGACCATGGGCAGCACGCTGTCGCGCAGGTTCAGGACGGGCCGCCCCCGGATGGTCGAGAAGTTGACCGCCTCGGGTCGCACGATCTCAACGACGTTGCCGAGCGGGATCGCATAGGCCTCGGTGCCCACGCGGACCATCATCGCGGGCATGATCGCGACGGTCAGCGGGATGGAGATCGAGACGGTCGTGCCGCCGCCGAGGGTCGAGTCGAGCTCGAGCGTGCCCTTGAGCGCTTCGATGTTGGTCTTGACAACGTCCATGCCCACGCCGCGGCCCGAGAGGTCGGAGACCTGCTGAGCGGTCGAGAAGCCCGGCGCGAGGATGTATCGGAGCTTGCTCTTGCCGTCGAGCGTGCGGACCTCGGACTCGCTGACGAGCCCCTTCTCGACCGCCTTCGCGGCGATCTTCTCGGGGTCCATCCCGCGGCCGTCGTCGATGATCCGGACCAGGACGTGGCTGCCCTCGTGGGTCGCGGCGATGCGGATGGTGCCCAACTCGGCCTTGCCCGCGGCGGCGCGCTCCTCGGGCGGCTCGAGCCCGTGGTCGGCCGCGTTGCGCAGCAGGTGCACCAGCGGGTCGCCGAGCTCTTCGATGACCGACTTGTCGACCTCTGTCTCGCCGCCCTCGATCTGGAGCGTGATCTGTTTGCCGGTCTTCTTGGCGAGGTCGCGGATGAGCCGGGGGTACTTCCCGAAGAGCTTGTCGAGCGGCTGCATCCGCGTCCGCATCACCGCGACCTGCATGTCCCCGGTCACACGGTCGAGCCCGCTCGCGCCCTCGTTCACGTCCTCGAGCAGGCCGGGGTCGGTCTTGCCCTCGACATCGAGCCGGCGGGCGAGCGCGTTGATCCGGTTCTTCTGGAGCACCAGCTCGCCGACGAGGTTCATCAGCGACTCGAGCCGCCCGACCTCGACGCGGATGGTCTGCTCGACCGAAGTCGCCTTGGATGTCTCTCGCGGCGGCGCGGGCGGCGCCGCTGCCTCGGGCGGCGCGGCGAGCGCTGGAGAGACGGCCGGCGTCGCTCCGGTCTCCGGCAGTCCGCCGTCGGCCGGCAACAGGCCCTGCGGACCGGCTATCCCCGGGATCTCGAAGCTGTCAGCCTCCGCGACCTCGGCCGGGTGGGCGGCCGCGCCGACGACGCCGTCACCTTCTAACGCATCGCCGCCGATCGCGCGTGTCAGCCGGTCGGGAAGCTCGCCGAGCGGGATATCCAGGATCCGCTGCTCCCCGAGCGGTCGGATGTGCGCTTCCATCACAAGGCGGAGCGCCGCGATGCGCGGCAGCGCCTGCACGATCGCGTCGTTGTTCGCGTCGGCGAGACTCTCGCAGGCGGTGAAAAGCCGGGCGATCTCGGTGAGCTGGTCGTGCTCGAAGAATTCGGCCGAGCGCTCGAGCATCTCGCCGAGCTCGGCCAGGGCGGCCGCGGCGGGGCGGCGCGTCGATTCGTCCGCGACGCGGTCGACCTCGTCGCTGATCTTGGCCGCGGTCTCTTCGAGATCGACCAGCAGGAAGTCGAGCAGGTCGAGCTTGTTTTCGGGCAACACCAGCGGGCGGGTCCGGCCAGGCGTTTCCGCCGCGCTTGAACCCGCCGCGGGCTCGCCGGCGGGCGTCTCGGGCTGGGCGCTGGTGTCCGCCCCGACCGAGCCGCCGTTCTCACCGAGGTCGATCAGGCGCTCGACAAGACGCGGATCCGGTTCGGTCAGCGGAGAGCCCGAGGCGATCTCACCCATCTGCACTTTGACCAGATCGACCGCTTCGAGGAAGAGGTCCATCACCTCCCGGGTCACGGTCAGCGTGCCGTTGCGGGCCGCGTTGAGGGCGGTCTCGGCGGCGTGGGCGATCGCGACCAGGTTGGTCAGCTCGAGGAACGACGCGCTGCCCTTGATCGTGTGCAGCGCCCGGAACGCCTTGTTAAGAAGCTCCGGATCACCCGGCGTCGACTCGAGCTCGACCAGGTCGACCTCGAGCTCGTCGAGCAGCTCCCCCGACTCGGTCAGGAAGTCCTGCAGGATTTCGGGGTCGAACGCTCCGGACATGATTGGATTCCTCTGCAGGTCTCAGATCTCTCGAAGTGCCCGGAACAACGGGACGGGGCTCGCCTCAGACGGCCTTCGTGTAGCAAAAAGCCTGCGGGATCGGGAGCGGCTCGAACGGCACGCCGAGCCCACGAAGCGTCTCCGAGTGCCCGATGAACAGCCGTCCGTCGTCGGCGATCTGGTCGTAGAACATCCCGGCGACGCGTTGACGCATCTCTTGATCGAAGTAGATCGTCACGTTCCGGCAGAAAATGACGTCCCAGTTGCCGTACCGCTTCGCGCCCAGCGTGTCGCGCAGGTTGTGCTTATCGAAGGTCACCATGTCGCGGATGGTCGGGTCGAGCTCGTGCTGGCGGCCGACCGACTTGAAGTACCGCGTGCGGATCGTCTGCGGCGTCGAACGCACGGCATAGTCGCTGTAGCTGCCCGTCGCGGCGGCGTTGATCGCTCGTTCGGAAATGTCGGTGCCGAGAATCTCGATACGCCAGTCGGCAAGGCGCACGCCGAGCATACGGTGCAGCATGATCGCGATCGTGTAGGGCTCCTCGCCCGTCGAGCAGGCCGCCGACCAGATCCGCAGCCGCTTGCTGGACGCCCTCGCCTCGAGCAGCTCGGGCAGCACCCGGGTCTCGAACGCGTTGAGCTGCGGCTCGTTACGGAAGAAGCTCGTCTCGTTGATCGTGATTCGGTTGAACATCTCCTGGAACTCGTCGGACTGATACGGACCCGTCGTCAGGAACGCGATGTACTGCCCGTAGTCTTCAACGCCGAGCTCGGCAAGCCGCTGCCCGAGCCGCGACTCGAGCACGTACTTTTTTCCATCGGGGAAATGGATGCCCGAGCGATCGTAGATGATCTCGCGCAGACGGTCGAAGTGGGCCTGACCGAGCTGAGGAGTTGTCGGGGTCGCTGGCATTCTGGCTCCTCGGTCCGAGATCGAACTCGGTCGGGCAAAAATGGGTCGGGCCACGGGCGGGCGGTGGTCAGGACGCGGGCTTCACGCGGCCGCCGACAGGTCGATCTCCGACACGTCGCCGAAGAGCTTGTCGAGGTCGAGCAGGATGATCAGACGGTCCTCGAGCTTGCCGACGCCCGAGATGAAGTCCGCGTCAACGCCCGAGGTCATCGCCGGTGTGGGCTCGACGATCGAGCTGTTGATCCGGAGCACCTCGTGAACCCGATCGACCAGGAACCCGAGGACCCGTTCCCCGACTTCAACAACGATGATCCGGCTCGCGTCGGTCGTCTCTGAGACCTCCAGCCCGAACCGCTTGCGGATATCGATGACCGGAATGATCCGTCCACGGAGGTTGATCACGCCCTCGACCGCGTTCGGCGCCTGGGGCACGCGGGTGAGCTCGATCATCCGGTTGATCTCGTGGACGGTGTGGATGTCGACCGCGTATTCCTCGTCGGCGACGTCGAAGGTCACGAGCTGGAGCTCGTGGTGGCCGGATCCCGATGGATCGACCACCGCGGATGGATCAGTGGTGGACGGGCTGTCGCTCAGGTCTGCCATGACGGGTCTCCGGGGCGTCCGCTGGGTTTTCTCGTGCATCGGCAGGACGTGAGCTCAAGTTCAGTCCCGACCGCCGCTCATCAGCAGGTTTCGCAGGGATGCGGACAACAAGGGCTTGCGAGCGCACCCACTTCAGAGGGGATCCGCGCGGTTGGTTTGCGGGCCGGTAACGTTTCAGACCACCGCCCGACAAGCCGATCCCGCCAGGGTCTTGCCGAGTTCCTGGGGGGACAACGCCGCGACCGCCAAGCCTTCGAGTTGGACGACCCGGGGCATGCCCCAGACGACGCAGCTCGCTTGCGACTGGCACGCGATCGCGGCCCCGCTGGCGTGCAACTCGCGCGCGCCGATCAGCCCGTCGTCGCCCATGCCCGTGAGCTGGATCGCGACGGTCGATCGCCCGCACGCACGGGCGGCCGAGCCGAACAGCGCGTTCACACTGGGCTTGTACCGGTTCTCCGGGCTCGGCTCGCCCACGCTCAGCCAGAGCTTCCCGCCGGACGACTCGACGACCCCTTCACGCCCACCCTCGATGATGCAGCACACCCCGGGGGCCAGCGGCAGCCTCGTGGTGGCGTGCACCACGCTCAGATTGGTCACGTGGTCGAGACGCTCCGCCAGGCTCTCCGTGAACGTGCCCGGCATGTGCTGTGCAACGACGACCGGGAGATCGAAGGAGCCCGGGAGTTCCTTGAGCACGGTTTCGAGCGCGGGCGGACCGCCGGTCGACGAGCCGATAACGACCAGCCGGCGGTCAACGCCGATCGCCGCGCGGAACTCGGCATCGCCGAACGTATCCGGTGCTTCGCCCGTGTCCTCCGCACGCCGGCTGCCGTCTCTCGCTGGCGCATCTGTTTGTGTTATGTGAGCACGTGTGCCGACCGAGAGCCTTGGGAAGAGCGCTCGGACCCGGGGCACGATGCCCGTGTGCGGGTCGGAGGGCACGCCGGTGATCGCCGAGCCGTCTTTGGGGATGACGTCGGTCGCACCGAGCCGCAGGGCTTTGAGCGACTCGCGGCTGCCCTGCTTGGTCAGGCTCGAGCACATCATGACCTTGGGCGCGGGCGAGCAGGCCTTCAAAATCAGCGGCAGCGCCTGCAGCCCAGACATCTGGGGCATCTCGACGTCGAGCGTGACGAGTTCGGGCTGGAATTCTCGGGCTTTCCGCAGCCCGTCGGCGCCGTCGACCGCGGTCGCGACGACCTCGAACGCGGGATCGTCGGCGAAGAGCCGCTTGAGCTCCCGGCGCATAAACGCCGAGTCGTCGACGACCAAGACGCGGATGGGCATGCGGCAGGCTCCCGACGCGCCGCCGGCCTCAAAGCCCGGCACGCGACAGGGAAATCGGGATTCGGGCGTGACCAATCGAGCGTCAGCCGCCGGGGTGTCGGGAAAACGTCGAGAAATCGGGAGCGACTGCCTAGGCCGAGTTGGCCGTAGCCATTCTGGATCTCCGCCCGGGCTCATATCGCCGTTCGAAGTGCCCAGGAGAGGATTCGAACCTCCACTCCCTTGCGGGAACCACCACCTCAAGGTGGCGCGTCTGCCAATTCCGCCACCTGGGCCGGTGGTCGGCTCGATGAGCCAGGCCACCAGTTTAGCCCGCTTGACGGTGTCTTCCAGCGGGTGCGCCGCGCGGTTGTCGGCTATCGTCCGTCCGATAGCCAAACCGGCGTTGTTTGACCGTGCGAACGCCTCCGAGACCCAGACATGCCCGCGACGACCTCGATCGATCAACTGCTCTCCGCCGTGCACGAGCGCGCGACCCAGTCGGGTGTGTTTGGGCCCTGTAAGAATGAAGACGGCCGGCTCTCATGCAGCGCAAAGGCGTCGGCCGAGCCCGCGGCGTACCGACTCGAGCTCGTAGGCGATGAGCTCTACATCAGCCTGGTCATGCAGGACCGCTGGCAGAGCGAGTCGATCGAGTCGGACCTGATGCACTCGGGCGACAAGATCGAGGAGCTGCTGGAAGAGGAGCTGGTCGACCTGGGGTATTCGGCCGAGGGCGCCGGCGGGCCGGCCGTGGAGCACTTCCGGAGCGACTCGCTGCTGTTCACCTTCCGCTCGAAGGTGCCGACAGGCAACGACGGCTGGGACCCCGAGGCGACCACGCTGCTGCTTCTGGGCTATGAGGCGTGCTTCCGGCAGCTGGGCGACATGGAAGAGTCCGGCGACGACTAGCCGGAGCCTGACAAGGACGGACCGGCCCGCGGAGGCGGGCACGGCCGCGAGAAGCAATGGACGAACGCATGCGGATCCTGATGCTCGGCTGGGAGTTCCCACCCTTCGTGGCGGGCGGTCTCGGAACGGCCTGTCACGGGCTGACCAAGGCGCTCGACCGGGCGGGTCACGACGTGACGTTCGTCCTGCCGAGGAAGCTCGACCGGTCGCGCCAGGCGGCGGCGCCGATGCGGGTCGTCGGCGTGGGCGACGCGCTGCCCGTCGATGGTCGAGCCGGGCCGGACGACGCCCGAGCCCCGGCGGGCGGCGACGGGCTTGGCCAGGGCGAGCTCGGTCCGGGCGGGCGGGCGATCTCGATCCCCGGCTTCGACCGGACGGAGTTCGTCGCGATCGACTCGGGCTTCGCGAGCCCGTACCCGGGCGGGCACGCGGGCGGCGTCGGGGCCGGCTTCGGGGCTGACGCCGCCGGCGGCTCTGGCATGATGCAGCCGATCCCGATGTCGGCGCTCGAGGCGCCGCACGAGCTGGAGGCGCTCCGCGGAGCGGGCGTGTCGGGCGACAAGCTGGCCGAGGGCGATCCGAGCGCCTGGCAGGGCGCGCCCGAGCACGGCTACGGCGAGGACGTCGTGGGCGACACCGAGCGGTACGCGCGGATGGTCGTGGGCATGTGCCGCGGGCGGAACTTCGACGTGGTGCACGCGCACGACTGGATGACGATCCCGGCGGGGCTCGCGGCGGCGAAGGTGCTCGACCGCCCGCTCGTGGTGCACGTGCACGCGACCGAGTTCGACCGCTCGGGCGACCACGTCGACCAGCGGGTGTACGACATCGAGCGGCGCGGGCTGCACCTGGCCGACCGGGTCGTTTGCGTGAGCGAGTACACCAAGAGCATCTGCACGGGGCGCTACGACGCGCCGGCGCACAAGATCGACGTGGTGTACAACGGCGTCGAGGCCGAGGTGGACGACGGACACCGCGAGTTTAAGGTCAAGCAGGGCGACCACGTCGTGCTGTTCCTCGGGCGGATCACGATGCAGAAGGGCCCGGAGTACTTCGTCCGGGCCGCGAAGCGTGTGCTCGAGAAGGTCGAGGATGTGAAGTTTGTGATCGCCGGGTCGGGCGACATGGCCAAGCGGATCGTCGAAGAAGCGGCGTTCCTGGGGATCGGGCACCGCGTGCTGTTCACGGGCTTCCTACGGGGGTCTGACGTCGACCGGGCGTACCGCATGGCGGACTGCTACGTGATGCCGAGCGTGTCGGAGCCGTTCGGGATCGCGCCGCTCGAGGCGATGCGGAACGACGTGCCGGTGATCATCTCGAAGCAGTCGGGCGTGAGCGAGGTGCTGACGCACGCGCTGAAGATCGACTTCTGGGACATCGACGAGATGGCGAACAAGATCGTGGCGGTGCTCAAGCACGCGCCGCTGAGCCAGACGCTGCGTCAGAACCAGCCGCACGAGCTCAAGGGCCTGACGTGGGACGCTTCGGCGCGGAACGTCGTTGCGAGTTATGGCGCGGCGATCGCCGAGGCGCGGATCGGCTGAGGCTGGCCGAGGGCGCGGGATGCTTCACATCGTCGGACTCAAAGCACCCCGAGAAGCTCGCGTCACGCGCGATCCGGCGTCACGTGCGATCCGGGCGGTCAGCCGACGTCGCGTGTCTCGAACAGGAGCACCGCGAGGCTGAGGAACACGCCGACTTGCGTCACGGTGTAGACGCCGATCAGCGCGAGGTGCGCGTTGGGCACGGGCCGGTTCTGGGTGACCGCGTCGAGCAGCCAGAAGTAGTGCATGTTCGGGATGAGGCTGAAGACGGCGAACGCGGGCGCGTTCACGCTCGTGGGAGTCTGGAAGACGAAGTCGTAGAGCTCGGGGGTCCGCTCGAGGTCGAGCGGGCGGGCGCCCACGTTGCGGACGAGGATCTCGGTCTCGGACTCGACCTCGGCGACGACCAACGCGCCGGAGACGCCGGGCCCGAAGAGCTCGTCGGGGTCGGTGAGCGAGCCCTTATACGGCTCGTACTCGGGGACGGCGAGGGCGACGCCGTTGGGGTTGGGCCCGTACCAGACGGGCGCCCCGACCTCGACGACGGGGTCCATCGCGCCCTGGAACTTGAAGCGGTAGGTCGCGCCGCGTTCGTCGAAGCCCTCGTCGGCGGGCTCGAGGGGGACCGCCTCGAGCACCTCGGCGAAGGGGCGGTTGGTCAGGGCGTGGCGTCCGAAGAAGTGGTTGGAAAGCAGCCCGAGCAGGAAGACGCCGGCGCAGGCGACGATGGTCATGACCTGGCCGAGCCGGGTCGACGCCGCGGTGGCGACCGACGCGAGCACGAGCACCGCGGTGAGCATGGCGAACGCGGCGGTGGTGACCTGGGGCTTGAAGTCCTCGGCGAGCGACTGCACCTCCCACTCTGGGCTGAAGGCGAGCGTGGCGAGGTACGCCGCGAGGGCCAGCGGCGGCATAAGGACCATCGTGACCTGGGGGAAGGACCAGTTGTAAAAGAAGTTGCACCACCCGGCGGCGAGCATGCTGAGGCCGACCGACCCGAGGGAGAACGTGACGACGACCCAGTCGATCTCGTCGGAGGCGGTGCTCATGACGCCGTGGCGGATGCCCCAGAGCAGGAAGACGATCATGACGAGGGTCGCCATGACGATCGCGGTCGCGACGCCGATGAACTTCCCGATGATCAGGACGGCCCGGGGCACGGGCTTGGAGATGATCGAGAGGACAGTCTTATCCTGTATCTCTCGACTAATGACCGCGGTCGACTCGAACGCGGCGAGCAGCATGCCGAGTAGGAAGACCGTGGCGAGCCCGACGTCGAGCAGGAGCTTGTCGTCGCCCGAGACCTCGGCGGAGGTGGTGTAGCCCATGGCGAACGCCGCGGTCGCGGTGTTGAGGTACTGCAGCAGCCCGGAAACCAGTACAACGATCATGTAGATGGGCTGGCGCAGGGCCTCAACGAGGGTGTTGCGAGCGATGCCGAGGATCTGTGTGAGCATGTTCGCGTCTGCTGGCGTGGTTGGGGATGAGTCGCCCGTGTATGAAAGCGGAGCGAAGAGACCCGAGCGTCATTGTTCGCCGGCCGGGCGTGAAAGTTGCAGATCGCATCGAACATTCGCGCGCAGGCTGCGTAAGCCTCTCCGCGCACTACGGAAAGCCTGTTCGGGCCGAGCGGATGTTGGTGTCGCTTTGCACCGGTTGCGTTCGGAACGGCGCTGAGCCGGTGTGGAAGACGATGGCGAGGTCTGTGATTGAACGTTGCTGTCGTTCGTTGACGTCGATCTTTCAAGAATGGGTCGTGACTTTGTGCTTGGGGAGCTGCTGGATCGAAGCGTGTTGGGCGAGCGGCTGGACCCGAGCCGATCGCCGCGCCACAATCAAGAACCCAAAGAGCTGTCCGCCCAATCCGTGGAGGGCGAACAGACGGATGTGTTCGGTGGTGCCGAGTGCTCGGGCGTGCCGGGCGCTTTGGCAATGAGAAGCGCGAACTGCGCAGGTGCCTGCCGGTCGGGGGCTACTGAGGTGCGTTGTTGATGAGATCGGACTACTTGTCGTATAAGCGAGCGGCCGGCGTGGCGGTGTGGGGCGTGGTGTTCCAGTCGCTTGGCTCGTCGGCTTTGCTGATCTATGGGGCGGCGGCGAAGGACCCGGCGGCGCTCGGCGGGGGTTTTTATAGCCTGACGGGTGTTCTTGCTTGGGCCGTGCTGGCGGTCGTGTTCGACCAGCACCGCCGTGAGCGGATGGAGGCGATCGAGGCTGAGAACTTCGCCGCCGAGAACGTTGTTGGGCAGAGCGTGTTCGAGTCGGGCCGGGCGGACCTGAACGCCGCGGCACGCCGTCTCGATGGGATGTACCGGTACCTGCTGCCGGCCGCCGGCGTGATCATCGGCGTGACGCTGATCGCGACGGGCCTGACGCGGTTCTTCGGGGCCGAAGCGGTCGGCGGCATCGACCTCTTCGGGACCGGCGCCGCGGAGCGGGTTGCTCAGAAGGACAACTTTGTCCCGCCCGGGCAGTCGGCGATCGCAATCGCGATCGGGCTGGGGCTCGCGGCGATCGGCTTCGTGTTCGCCCGCTATGTCTCGGGCATGGCCCAGACGAAGGAGTGGGCGATCCTGCGCGGCGGGGCGGTCTTCGCCGTGGGTCTGTCGCTCACGGGCGTGCTGCTGACCGTGGCCCACACGGCCGACCGCGTCGGGTCCGATGTGGTGCTGCGGGTGCTGTACACGGCGCTGCCGCTGGCGATGGTGCTGCTCGGGGCCGAGGTCTTCCTGAACCTCTTGCTCGACGTCTACCGCCCGCGGGGGGCGGGCGAGGTGTCGCAGCCGGCGTTCGACTCGAGGCTGCTCGGCCTCGTCGCGGCGCCGGACAAGATCGCCGAGTCGATCTCGGACGCGATCAACTACCAGCTCGGGTTCGACGTGACCTCGAGCTGGTTCTACAAGCTGCTGAGCCGCTGGGCGGTCGTGATCGCGCTGTTCGGCGGGCTCGTGCTCTGGGGGATGACGTCGCTGGCGGTCGTCGAGCCGCACCAGCGGGCGCTGGTGCTCCGGTTCGGCGAACCGATCGACGAGGTCGGGCCCGGGCTGCACTTCAAGGCGCCGTGGCCGATCGACGAGCTGCTGGTGCCCGACTACCTGCGGACCGAGGGCGAGGGCGACAACGAGCGCGTGTTCGTCGAGCGGACGGCGACGGGCCTGCGTGAGCTTGAGCTCGGGAGCCAGCCGTCGCGCGACGCGAGCAGGTCGGTCGTGTGGGCGGCGGCGGCAAACCGGCCGGGCGTGCGGCAGTTCATCGTCCAGCCAGACGCGGCGGAGCGGACCTTCGAGGGGATCGGCTCGGGCATCGCGCTGATCTCGACGGAGATCCCGGTGGTGTACGCCGTTCGCGAGGGTGAGCTTCGGAACTACCTTGAGCTGGGGGTCGACGCCCCGACGCGCGAGGACATCCTCGAGAACGTCGCGAAGCGTGAGGCGCAGCGGTTCCTCGGGACGCTGCGCGTCGAGCAGGTGCTCGGGCCGGGCCGGGTCGAGATCGCGGCGCAGCTTAAGGACCGGATCGAAGCTGCGTACGGCCGTATCAACGGCGGGCGGGGCGCGGGCGTCGACGTGCTCAAGGTCGGGCTGAGCGGCGCGGCGCCGCCGGCCGACGCGGTCACCGCGTTCGAGTCGGTCATCGAGTCGCGGCAGAAGTCGGCGGCCAGGCTCGCGATCGCCAACCAGGTGGCGGTCCGCGAGCTGGCGGGCGTCATCGGCGGGCCGGAGCAGGCTCGCGAGGTTGCGGAGATGATCAGGGTACGTGAAGAACTGAGCCGGTCCGAGGGTGAGCGGAGCGACGCGGTTGTGCGGGCCGACGTGGAGATCCGCGAGCTGATCGAGCGGTCGGGCGGTGAGGCGGCCGACCTGATCCTCCAGGCGAAGGCCGATCGGTGGGAGCGGCATCTCTCCGAACGGTCGCGGGCGGCGCTCTACGGCGGTCAGCTCGACGCGTTCACCGCGGCGCCGGCGATCTTCCGCGCCAAGCGGTATTTCGAATCGCTCGCCGACGCGTTCGAGGGGACGCGGCTGTACGTGATCGGGGTCGATCCCGAGCGGACCAAGATCCGCATGGACCTGATGGACGAATTCTTCACGGACGCGTTCGATCCGCTCTCGGATCTCGAGTAGCCGGGCGGGGTTTGTCGGGCGGGGTTGTTGGGTGATGGGCGGGTGAGTCACGGGTCGTTGAATCGAGCGGTGGCGGGGCAGAACACGGGCACCGGACGGGTGCCCAGCATGGAGCGTGGACGGTGAAAAAGTCTCTCCTGATCGTTGTGGTACTGCTGTTCGCGTTGTCGCTCTTGGCGTTCAGCGTTGCGTACTCGGTCCGGTTCAACGAGCGGGCGGTCGTGACGACGTTCGGCCGTGCCGACGAGTCGGCGGTTGTGACCGAGCCCGGGCTGAAGTGGAAGTTCCCGTACCCGATCCAGTCGGTGACGAAGTACGACACGCGGACGCAGTTCGCCCGGGCCGAGGGCGAGCAGCAGTCGACGCGTGACGATGCGCAGATCATCGTCGAGGCATATGCGTTGTGGCGGGTGACCGACCCGCTGCAGTTCTACCGGCGGTTCTCGAACGCGGGCCCGCGAGCGGCGGATCACTACCGGCGGGCCGAGGCGGAGGTCCGGTCGATCCTCCGGACGGCGATGAGTGAGACGAGCGACTATGCCCTGAGCGAGCTGTTCACGGCCGAGGGCTCGAAGCTGCCCGATCTTGAAGCGGACATCCTCCGCGTGCTCGAAGCGAACACCACGGGGGAGAACGCGTACGGGCTCGAGGTGCTCGCGGTCGGCATCTCGAACGTGCGGCTGACCAAGGACAACTCGGAGGACGTGATCGCCCGCATGAAGGCCGACCGGCAGCGTCTGGCTCAGGAGACGCTGAGCCGCGGCGACAGCCAGGCACAGACCATCACGAGCCGGGCCGAGAACGACGCCCGCCGCATCCGCGATTTCGCGACCTACCTCGCCAGCGAGATCCGTGCCCGCGGCGAACGCGAGGCCGGCGAGATCATCGCCGGGATGGACGAGGAGCCGGCGCTGGCGATCTACCTGGCCGAGCTTGAGCTCATGAAGTCGATGCTCGGGGACAAGACCACGCTTGTGATCGACGGAACGACGCCGGGCGTCGGGCTGCTCGACCCGAACGCGTTCGACAACATCTCGGGCGGGGGCTACCCGGAGGGGAGCCTCGCGGGCCGGCTGTTGACCGACCCGAACGGTGATCAGAACGGGCAGCCGGACGCGACGGTCGTGGCAGACGCCGACGTGCCGTCGGCGAGCACGGGGGGTGGGACCCGATGAGCGACCAACCCAACGACAGCTGGCCGGCCGAGGGGGCGGCCGAGGGGGCGGGCGGGGGCACGCGGCGAACAGCCCACATCGATGTCTCGGCGTCGGCCGGCGAGCCCACGATGGACCCCGCGAACCAGTCGCTGATCGAGGCGATGCGCATCACCTACCGCCTGCTCATGCTCGGCATGGGCGCGCTCGCTGTGGTCTACCTGTTCAGCGGGATCCAGCCGATCGACGAGGGGCAGCGCGGCGTGCGCACGCTGTTCGGCAAGATCAGCGGCACAAGCCTCAAGTCGGGCTTCAACTGGGCGTTCCCCCCCCCGTTCGGCGAGATCGTCAGGGTGCCGACCGGGGCGCAGACGATTTCGATCGACGAAGCGTTTTTTCCGCTGGTCGCCGACGCGGACCGCAGCAAAACGATCGAGCTGCTCTCGACCTCCAGCGCCGCGAAGACCTCGCTCGACCCGACGCGCGACGGGGCGATGATCACGGCCGACGGGAACATCGCGCACGCCCGGTGGGAGGTGACGTACGTCCTTGAAGACCCGACGGCCCAGCTCCAGACGGTCGACGAGCGGGCTTTGGAGCCGATCATTCGCGCCGCCGTCGGTCGGGCGGTGGTCCGCGTGGTGGCGGGGGTAACGATCGATGACCTGCTCAAGCAGTCGGCGGGCCAGGAGGGGTCGGTTGTCGGCCGTGTGCGGGACGAGGCGCAGCGGCACCTCGACAGGATCGCGTTCGACGGCCGGTCGGGCATCGGCGTTCGGATCGAGCGGATCGACCTGGTCGACAAGGTGCCGCCGCTGACGCTGTACAAGGACTTCGCGGCGGTGCAGTCGGCCGAGTCGGAAGCGAACCAGCGTGTTGAAACGGCCCGCACGGTGGCCGAGGCGACGCTCAACCGCGTCGCGGGCCGGGCCTCGAGCCCGCTGGTGACACTGATCGACGCGTACGAGCGTGCGATCGAGATCGGTGATGCCGAGGCTCGTGAGGACGTGTTCGCCAGCATCCAGTCGGTGCTCTCGGGCGAGCCGATGACGGTGCCGGCCGAGGAGGGCACGCTCTCGCTGCCCGAAGACTACATCTCGGGCGAGGTGACGAGGATCCTCGCCGAGTCTGAGTCCGAGTCGGACGCGCTGGTCACCACGGCGAGGTCGGATGACGCCGTGTTCCGGGCGAAGCTGGTGCAGCTGCGGCAGAACTCGGCGGTGGCGTTGCAGCGGTCGTGGGCGGACGCGTTCGCGACGCTGATGGCCGACGACACGCTGCAGACTCTGGTGCTGCCGCCGCGCGCGTCGCTGGTTGAGGTGCTGCTGAACCAGGACCCCCAGCTCCGCCGCGAGCGTGAGCGGGCGGCGAAGCTGCGCGAGGTCAACCAGTCGTACGTGGACCGGATCGACCTTCTGAACCAGCCGGCGGGTCTGCGTGCCGAGCAGGCGGAGCTCGAGGAATGAGCGCCGTCGCCGCGACGGCCGACGCGGGCGTGGTCCTTCCCGGCGCGAAGCCGGTGGTCGTCGCGCAGGGGCTGACCAAGGTCTTCAAGGACTTCTGGATGCGCGACCGCGTCCGGGCGGTCAACGACCTGAGCTTCCACATCGAGCCGCGAGAGATCTTCGGGCTGCTCGGGCCCAACGGCTCGGGCAAGTCGACGACGATCAAGATGATGCTCGGGCTGCTGCGACCGACGCGTGGGCGGCTGGCGATCTTCGGGCGGGCCCCGTCCGACGTCGCGGTCAAGGAGCGGATCGGGTTCCTGCCCGAGGAGTCGTTCTTCCACCAGTACCTCAACGCCCGCGAGACGCTCGACTACTACGGGCGCATGTTCAAGATGCACGGGCGGACGCGGACGAAGCGTGTCGACGAGCTGCTCGACATGGTCGGGCTGACGCACGCGCAGTTCCGCCCGATGCGGGAGTACTCGAAGGGCATGCAGCGGCGTGTGGGGCTCGCGCAGGCGCTGATCAACGACCCGGAGCTGCTCATCCTCGACGAGCCGACGACCGGGCTCGACCCGCTCGGCACGCGGCAGGTCAAGGACCTGATCCTCGAGCTGGGCCGGCGGGGCAAGACCGTCGTCCTGTCGAGCCACCTGCTGGCCGACGTCGAGGACGTCGTCGACCGGATGTCGATCCTCTACGGCGGCGTCAAACGCGACGAGGGCACAACCGACGAGCTGCTGACCTCGTCGGACAAGACGACCATCGAGACCGACGCGCTCGACGAAGAAACGATCGCCGAGATCGACCGCGTGATCCGCGAGCGGACGGGCGGCACCAAGTCGCTGCTGCGTGTCAGCCACCCGCGGATGAAGCTCGAGCAGAAGTTCCTCGATATCGTGGAGCGGGCGCGGTCGGAGAGCGTCTCGACGAGCGGGGCGAGCGGTGAGGGGGCGACCGCGTCGTTCCTCCGGGCGGACGGCACCGCCGACCAGGGCGGGAACGCGGGCGACGAGCTGATCGACCGGCTGACCAGAGCCGTGGCCACCCCTGAGCCGGCGGCTGCTCCCGAGGCTGAGGCTTCGGCGGTGGACGAGCCGGACGTGCTCGGCGACCTGCTCAAATCCGACACCGTCCCTGTCGATACCGATCCTGCCGTGGGCCGCGGCCTGGCGGATCGCCCGTCCGGGGGTCCCACGGCGCCGCAGCCCGCTCCGCAAGAAGACGTGGATATGGACGTGATCGGCTCTCTGCTGGACGACGCTTCGGACAGCGGCGATGACGACGACGGGCGCGCGGGCGGCAAGCCGTGAAGCTGTCAGAACGACTGGCGTCGGCGGATCGGTTCCAGAAATCGCGAGGGTTCAAGATCGGCGCGTCGATCGTGGTGGGCGTGGCGACCCTGGGGCTCGTCGTTGCGGTGCTTCTGACCGGGCTGTCGGACGACGCGGGCGGGACGATGCCGGCCGCCGCCCTGCCCGACTTCGCCCCGCTCGCCGAGCAGGGCGTCTCACCCGAGCAGATCGAGCTTCTGCGGGAGAACGCCGCGTCGGCCGGGCGGGCCCGCGACCTGCTCGATGGTCTCCGCGAGCAGTCCGGCGGCGTGCTCGGGCTCGTTCTTGGAATTGTCGTTGGCGGCGCGGTCCTCACGCTCGCGGCGTGGCTCGGTCTGCTGCTGACGTTCACGGGGATCGCGGGCGCGGTCGCCGTTGTTGCGGGACCGCTGTGGTTCTTCCCCGAGACGCGCGACTGGGCCCGGTTCGCGGCCGGCCTGTCGCTGCTCGGCGTGATGTTCACGACGATCTTCCGGACGCTGCGGCTCGCCTTCGAGCTGCCCGGCCCGGTCTTCGCTGTCGCCCGGAACGTGCTGGCCGAGGCGGTACGGCTGCGGCTGTCGGTCGTGTTCATCGTCGTTGTGCTGATCGGGCTCGCGGCCCTGCCGGCATCTCTCGACCCGGACTCCCCGCTCCGCTACCGCGTGCAGTCGTTCCTGCAGTACGGCTCCGGGGGCACGTTCTGGATTATCGCGCTGCTCACCGTCACCTTCGGCGTGGCGACGGTCTCGTTCGAGCAGCGCGACCGGGTGATCTGGCAGACGATGACCAAGCCGGTCGCGGCGTGGGAGTACGTTCTGGGCAAGTGGCTCGGGGTGTCGGCCCTGGCGGCGGCGTTGCTCGCGGTCAACGCGTCGGGCGTGTTCCTGTTCACCGAGTACCTGCGGCAGCTGCCCGCCCTCGGCGAGCGTGAGGCGTTCGTCTCGCAGGGCGAGGCGAACGAGATCTCCGAGGATCGCCTGATCCTCGAGACGCAGGTGCTCTCGGCACGCGCCAAGATCGAAAACGTGTACGAGGATGTGCCGGTCGACGAGATCCGCGAAGAGGCGAGCCGCCGTGCGGCCGAGCAGGCGCAGCGCGATCCGACCCTCACGACCGAGGCGGCGATCGATCGCCGGGCCCGTGAGCTCGCGGCCGAGATCGGGGAACAACTGACCAAGCAGGTGGTCGCGTTCCAGAGGGTGATCGAGCCCGGCGCGGCGCGTGTCTTCCGGTTCCCGGGCGTGGGAGAGCGGGCGACCGCCGACGGGCCGGTCGTGCTGCGGTACCGCGTCGACTCGGGCTCGAACGCGCCGGACGTCACGTACCGCATGTCGGCGTCGGTCGCGGGCTATCCGTACGTTGTCCGGCCGATCGCTCTGGGTGTGACGCACACGCTGCCCATCGCCCCGATCATTGTGACCAGCGCGGGCGTCGTCACGCTCGACGACCCGCTCTTCGAGGAGCTGGCCGAGGCGATCCGGAGCGGTCTGGCGCTCGGACGGTACGTGACCGTTCAAGAGATGGTCGACGACGACGGTGCCCTGAGCGTCCAGCTCGTCAACGGGGACGTCACGATGCGGCGGCCGAACCCCGAGTTCGCGAGTGTCCCGGCCGGGGGCATGTCCGTGTCCGTGGGCGTCGGTAGCTACAGGGCAAATTTCCTGCGTGTCATGGGGGTGCTGTGGCTGAAGCTCGCGTTCCTGGCGATGCTGGCGGTGACCGCGGCGACCTTCCTGAGCTTCCCGATCGCGCTCATGATCGCCGGCGGGGCGTTCCTGCTGGCCGAGGCGACGCCGTTCATCGGCGATGCGCTCGAAAACTTCGGCACGGCCGAGCGTGACGGGACGGTCATCCTTCACAAGGTCGTCGCAGGGCAGGTCGCGTCGGCGGCGCACTGGGTCTTTCAGACCTACGGCGAGCTCCGACCCACCAAGCGGCTCGTGACCGGGGAGATGCTCGAGTGGTCGGGCGTCGCGCGGGCGGTCGCGGTGCTCGGGGTGTGGACGGCGGTGCTCGGCGGGGCCGCGGTTGTGATCTTCCGCCGGCGTGAGCTGGCGACCTACTCGGGCAGGTAACACGCCGGCAGGAGGTGGGAACGGATGGCGAGCAGTTCGACGGTCCGGATCGCGGCGATCGCGGCGTTCATCGGCTTCGTGGTCTCGGGCGGCGTCGTCGCGTCGCTGCTGAACGCTTCGGTGGGTCGCCACCGGCTCGCGTACACGGAGATCGCCGAGGACGGCGACCCGCCGGAGGTGGGCGTCGGCATCGCGATGGGCGCGTTCCGCGGGCTGTTCGTCAACTACCTGTGGATGCGGGCCAACCAGCTCAAGATGGACGGGCAGTACTTCGAGGCGATCGAGCTAAGCGACGCGATCACGCGGCTGCAGCCCCGCTTCCCTCGGGTCTGGATCTTCCACGCGTGGAACATGGCGTATAACATTTCGGTCGCCACCCGCTCACAGGACGAGCGTTGGCAGTGGGTCACCGCCGGCATCCGCCTGCTGCGTGACGACGCCATCCGCAAGAACCCGAACGACCTGCTGCTCCACAAGGAGCTGGCGTGGATCTTTGTCCACAAGATGCAGGGTATTACCGACGACGCAAACCAGTACTACAAGCAGCGGCTCGCTTCGGAGTGGACGGTCATCCTCGGCCCGCCGCCGATGCCCGAGCCCGGCGACCCCTCGAAGGCGGGCGCGGTCCGGCGGTACATCGAGTGGCTCACGCCCGTCCGCGACGCGCCGGACACATGGGAAGAGCTCGTCGAGCTGACGCCCGAGGCCGAGGTCGTGCGGCAGCTCGCACGCGACGCCGTGGGCGAGGAGGCCCGGATCGACACGCTTCGCCGCTGGACGCTGGACGTCGAGCTGCACCGGCTCGAGCTCGGGCACGAGATCCTGAACGAGGTCGGACCCAACAACCTCGCGTTCGCCCAAGCGACCCACCGCTTCCCCGAGCTTCGGCCCGCCTGGGAGGCGTGGATCGCGTTCCTTCGGAAGCAGGAGCTGGTCGAAGGGAACAACATGGACCCGGCGCGGATGATCCGCTATATCGAGAAGTACGGCCCGCTCGACTGGCGGCATGCCGGGGCCCACGCGCTCTACTGGGCGCGCACGGGCGTCGAGAAGAACCTCAGCCGCGCGACCACAGACAACATCAAGGACTTCGACTTTCTCAACACCGACCGCATCGTCGTCCAGTCGATCCAGGAGCTGTTCCGGTCGGGCGAGATCTACTTCGACTTCCTGGCGTTCAACCGCGGGGAGTACTCGTACTACCTCGCGATCCCGACGACGCACTACGTCGACGGGTATTGGGACGCGATGAGGGAATCGCGCGAACGCTCGGACGAGCGCGGCGAGGTCTTCCAGAAGCTCTCGAAGCGCGTGTACACGTCGTTCAGCGCGGGCTTCCAGAACTTCATCTCAGACGCGATCCTGTTCTTCTACAGGCGCGGGCAGATAGAAAAGGCCGAGGAATACCAGGGCAAGCTCCGGACCTGGCCCGGGCTGAACCAGAACGACTCGGCGCTCACCGACCGCCTCGCGCTGCCGCTCTCGGAGTTCGTCGAGGAGGAGATGAAGGACCGGGCCGACTCGCCCACGGTCGCGAGCAACCAGGTCGTCGCGGCGCTGCAGGGGGCGTTCGTCGGCGGGCTGCTCGGCGGCGACATGGAGCTGTTCAACAAGCAGTACAACTACGCCCGTCAGTTCCACCGCTACTACCTCGACAAGCAGCTGCGCGACGTGATCGTCGGCGGGGCCCGGACCCGCATGGAGGTCTTCCGGCGCGACTTCGCCGGGTTCGCCGGCGAGATCCTGTACACGGTTATCGCCATCCTCGATCCGATGTCCCAGCGAGACATCTACGCGATGGCGCCGATCGATCTGCAGCGCTCGGTGTACTACCTCCTCGAGGACCTCGCCAAGCCAAACTTCGACACGCGGGCGGCAGGGAGCGACTCGCTCACCTTCGATGAGATGTTCCCCAAGCCCGAAGGCTTCGATGCTTACAAGGTCAAACGCCGCCAGGCCGAGCAGGAGCGGGTCGAAAGCCGATCGCTCGACGTCGAGCGGCAGTAGCGCCGGACGAGGGTGTCGTTCCGTTCGCACCTCACGCGAGGAGGCGGTCGCGGGCTTCGCGGTAGCGGTCGAGCGTGCCCGAGACAACATCGGTCGGCAACGCTGGGCCCGGGCTGGCTTTGTCCCAGTCGCCGCGGTCGGCGAGGGCTTGGAGGAACTCGCGGACGAACTGCTTGTCGAGGCTCGGCTGCGGCTCGCCCGGGTCGTAGCGGTCGGCGGGCCAGAAGCGTGAGCTGTCGGGGGTGAGCGCCTCGTCGACGAGCATGAGCCCGCCGTCGGCGTCGAAGCCGAACTCGAACTTGGTGTCGGCGATGAGGATGCCCCGTGCTTCGGCGTACTCGGCGGCGGCCGTGTAGATCGCGAGGCTGGCTTCGCGGAGACGGGTCATCGTGGCCGACCCGACGAGGTCGCAGGCGTGTTCGAACGAGATGTTCTCGTCGTGATCGCCGTCGGCCGCCTTGGTCGCGGGCGTGAGGATGGGCTGGGGGAGCTTCTCGCACCTTCTCAGCCCCGCGGGCAGCCTCACGCCGCAGACCGTGCCGGTATCTTCATACGCACGCCAGCCGCTCCCCTCGAGATAGCCGCGGACGACGCACTCGATCGGCACCACATCGCAGGCTCGGGCGAGGGTCACCCGGCCGGCAAGATCCGATGCCGGCAGACCGGGCGAAGTGAGCCCGGCGGGAAGATCGTTCGCGTCGGTCGAGAGCAGGTGGGTGCGGGCGAGCCCGTGGGCCTCGATCCAACGGAACCAGAACGCGGCGATCTCCGTGAGCAGCACGCCCTTACCCGGCACGGGCGTCGGCAGGACGACGTCGAACGCGGAGATCCGGTCGCTGGCCACGATCAGGATCCGGGCGTCGTCGAGCGTGTACACATCGCGGACCTTGCCCCGCCGTCGGCCGGGCAGGGGCAGGTCGGTCTCGAAAACGGAGGTCGCGGTCGGTCCGGGGTCGCTCATCACCTATCCTAAACGAGCGCGCCCGCGAACCGGGCGTTTGGGATCGATTGCGCCCGGAGTCGCCGGGCACCGGGCCCCACGGACGGGTGTGCCGGGTGACCGCCGGGAGAACGGACCGTCGATGCTGAGGTTTACGGTGCACGGCTCCGACGACTTGGTGGCCCGGACGGTTGAGTCCGCGTGGCTGTTCGGGCCCGAAGAAGTGCCCGTGCCCGCCGAGATCTCGGTCGAATCGGGGTCGAACGGCGTGTCCGTGATCCGCTGCGAGAAGCACTCGGCCGAGCCCGCGGGCATCTCGCTGGTGCCCTCGCCGACGGACCTCCCGGGCGTGTCGTCAGCCGTGCCGCTGGTGCTCCAGACGTGCCTGCTGCAGGAGCGCGAGCGGCCGTACTCGATGACGCTCGAGCTCGCGCGGCACCGCATCATGACCTTCCTGAACAAGCTGGAGGACTGGTCGCTGTTCGACCTCGAAACGGCCCACCCCGCGATGGAGGCGTTCGAGCGCGCCAGGCAGGCGTTCACGTCGGCGCTCGTCGCGCTCGGGGGCGACGCGCAGGAACGCCACGCCGAGACGGACACGCTCGCCAAGGAAGCGCTCACGCTCAGCGTGCTCGCGGGCGAGCGGCTCGTCGAGGCCGAGCTCGAGTCGCGCTTCCCCGCGCGGGTCCGCGGCGAGACGTACCAGCGGGCGTACCGCGCGCTGCCGGCGCGACCCTCCGGGCCGCCGCCGCTGCTCAAAAATCCGACGGGCACGGGCATCGTCCTGCCGTCGAAGCCCTTCGCGGCGGCGACGGTCGCGGCGTCACGCTTCAGCGACTCCGAGGCCCAGCTCGTCCGCGGCTCGAGCGACTTCCTCAGCCTGCCGATGCGCTGGACCGAGCTCGAGCCCGACGAAGGGAAGTACAACTTCGCGCCCACCGACCGATGGATCGAGTGGGCGGTGCGCACGGCAAAGATGCCCGTGGTCGCCGGGCCCGTCGTCGACTTCTCGGCGAAGGGCGCCCCCGAGTGGCTCCACATCTGGGAGCACGACTACGAGACCCTGCGGGAGGTCGTCTACGAGCACGTGCGCAGCGTGGTCACACGGTACCGGCGCACCGTGCCGCGGTGGACGATCGCCAGCGGGCTGCACCGCAACGACAACTTCGCGCTGACGTTCGAGCAGATGATGGATCTCACGCGGATGGTCGTGCTGCTGACGCGGAAGCTGCAGCCGAGCGCGAAGGTGCAGGTCGAGGTGGTGCAGCCGTTCTCGGGCGACGCCGGCCGCAGCCCGCGCTCGCTGCCCGGCGTGATCTACGCGGACATGGCGGCGCAGTCGGGCGTCGCGGTCGACGCGTACGCCGTGAGGCTCGAGCTCGCGGCACCCAATCCCGGCTCGATCACACGCGACCTGATGACGCTCAGCGCGACCGTCGATCGCTTCGCGGTGCTCGAGCGGCCGATCGTTGCCAACATCGTGACCGCAACGCGGTTCGACCGGCCCGGGCGGGCGTGGCTGGCTCGCGCGATGGAGATCGTCGCCGCGAAGCCCTGGGTCTACGCGGTAACTTGCGAGTCGCTCACGCCCGACGCCAGGCGCCTCCCTGCCGGGCTGTCGGCGACCGACGGCGCGCCGCTCGACTCGATCGCCACGCTCTCGGGCCTGCGCGAGGGCGTGCGGAACACCCACCGGGTCGACACGGCGTGACCGGCGGACCGCCGACCCCCCGGCCGTCGCCCGACTGGACCAACGGTCCGGCGAAGTGGGCGGCGGTGGTCGTCCTCTCGGCGACGGGCGTGGCCGGCCTCGCGTATTCGATCATCAAAGAGGTCCCGCCGCGCCGGCCCGAGCGCGTGGTGAGCGTGCCGATCAAGGCCGCCAACGAGCCCGCGGATCAAGCGGACATATCGGCAGGCGCGGCGGTCACCGGTTCGGAAGCCGAACGCGAAACAACGCCGCCCGAGGCCCCCGCCTCGCCGTTTGCGCAGACCGTCGATGTCAACACCGCCACAGCGGCCGAGCTCGACCTGCTCCCCGGGATCGGCCCGGCGCGGGCCGCAGCCATCATCGAGTCCCGCGAGACGAAGGGCCCGTTCCGGTCGGTCGATGACCTGCAGCGCGTCTCGGGGATCGGGCCGAAGACGGCCGAGAAGCTCTCGCCGTACGTGCGGTTCGAATAAGGCCGGGTTCGCAGAGGCGTCCGTGCGGCGGCCCGTATCAGTCCGTGAGCCGGACGCTTCCCTCGCCCGACACGATCTCGCCGATGCGGGACACGCCGTGCCCGGCGCGGCGGATGCGGTCGGCGGTCGCGTCGGCGAACGACGGCCGCACGACGACGCAGTACCCCACCCCCATGTTGAACACCCGCTCCATTTCGGCGGTCTCGATCCCGCCGCGTTCTTGCAGGAAGGAGAACACCGCCGGCACCTCCCACGACCCGCGGCGGACCACCGCGTCGACCCGGGGCGGCAGCACCCGCGAGAGGTTGTCGGCGAGCCCGCCGCCCGTGATGTGGGCCATCGCGCTGATCACCCGCTTGACGCGGTAGACCCTCTGCGCCCGCGCGACCACGTCGGCGTAGAGCACCGTCGGCTCGAGCAGCACCTCGCCGAGCGAACGCTCGGGGTGAAGCTCCGGATACGTCGTGTTGAGATCGAGCGACGCGTGCTCGATCACCTTGCGTACGAGGCTGAACCCGTTGGAGTGCACGCCGCTGGACGCGATCCCGAGCACGACATCGCCGGGCCGGACGCGGCTGGCGCTCATCGCGCGGCGGAGCTCGACCACGCCCACCGCGAAGCCCGCGAGGTCGAACTCGCCGTCGGGATAGACGTCGGGCATCTCGGCCGTCTCGCCGCCGAGCAGCGCGCAGCCGCACGCGCGGCACGCCTCGCTCACGCCCTTGACCACCTGCTCGAGCATCTCCGGGTCGGCCCGGGGCACGGCGACATAGTCGAGGAAGAACAGCGGCTCGGCCCCCTGAACGATCAGGTCATTCACGCTCATCGCGACGAGGTCGATCCCGACCGTGTCGTACTTCTTCATCGCCGACGCGAGCTTGACCTTGGTGCCCACGCCGTCGCAGCAGGCGACGAGCACGGGGTCCTTGTAGTTCTTCTGGAAGAGCCGCTGGTTGTAGTCGAGCCGGAAGAGCCCGGCGAACCCACCGGGGTTGTTGATCACGCGCGGGCCGAAGGTCTGGCGCAGGTGCGACTGGATCTTCCCGACGAACGCGTCGGTCGTCTCGATATCAACTCCGGCGGAGGCATAGGTCATCGGCTTCGGCACGGGTGATCGTAGGTCGAACCACCCGTCCGGCCGGATGGGGGGTCACGCCCTGAGCCCGCCCACTGGGCGTGCGGCACGCCGAGCACCCATCAACTCTGCGCCGCGTTGGACCTATCGTCTCGACCTGTCGAGTTGGTTTCGAGTCACCCCAGACTCGCTTATACAAAGGACGCCGCGATGCCCAGCCTTTTCACTTCCGAGTCGGTCTCGATGGGCCACCCCGACAAGATCGCCGATCAGGTCTCCGACGCCATCCTCGACGCGATGCTGGCCAAGGACCCCCACTCCCGCGTCGCGGTCGAGACGATGGTGGCGACCGGGCTGGTCGTGGTCGCGGGCGAGGTGACGACGCAGGCGTACGTCGAGGTGCAGGACGTCGTGCGGCAGACGATCCGCGACATCGGGTATACGTCGGGCGACATGCGGTTCGACGCCGAGAGCTGCGCCGTCATGGTCGCGCTGAACGCCCAGAGCCCGGAGATCGCGATGGGCGTCGACCGCGAGGGTGCGGGCGACCAGGGGCTGATGTTCGGCTACGCCTGCCGCGAGACGCCCGAGCTGATGCCGCTGCCGATCATGCTCAGCCACCGCCTCGTGGCGCGGCAGGCCGAGTGCCGGCGCGAGGGCATCATCCCGGGCCTCCGCCCAGATGCCAAGAGCCAGGTCACCGTCGAGTACGACGACAACGACCGGCCTACCGCCGTCGACACCGTCGTGCTCTCGACGCAGCACGACCCGACCTGGTCGGGCGCGGCCCGCCAGGAAGAACTCAAGAAGCAGGTCGTCGACCACATCATCAAGCCCGTGCTCGGCGACCGGTGGAACCCGGGCATCACCGTCCACATGAACCCGACCGGTGGGTTCGAGATCGGCGGACCCCACGGTGACGCCGGGCTCACCGGACGCAAGATCATCGTCGATACCTACGGCGGGCGCGGGCGCCACGGCGGCGGCGCCTTCAGCGGCAAAGACCCGACCAAGGTCGACCGCTCGGCCGCGTACATGGCGCGGTACGTCGCCAAGAACGTCGTCGCCGCGGACATCGCCGACCAGTGCGAGGTGCAGCTCTCTTACGCGATCGGCGTCGCCGACCCCACATCGATTAAGATCGACACCCTCGGCACGGGCAAAGCCGACGACGCGGGCATCGCCGCGGCCGTCCGAGAGGTCTTCGGGCTCCGCCCGCGGCAGATCATCGACACGCTCGGGCTCCGGGCCCCCATCTTCCGCACCACCGCCCGCCACGGGCACTTCGGGCGCACCCCGGGCAAAACCGCCGATGGCAAGCACGAGACCTTCCGCTGGGAGCAGACCGATAAGGTCGACGCGCTCCGTAGCGCCCTGAACTGAATGTCCCCCTGTGATGCGGACATCCCCTGCGATCGTTGCGAGCCCCTGTGTTGATACCCGGTTCAGGCGTACCGCATGGCGGCAGCAGGCCGACGTGTCCGGCCGAGCCGATAAGGCAACGAATGGTTTGCATCACACCGCAAGACACGATGCGCGCCTGGCGGCGCGAGTGGTGGGACCTGTTCCTGCTGCTCCTGGTAGCTCAGGCGGGCGCGTCGGTCCTCGGGTGGTGGGCGATCACCACGAACGCCCGCCAGGTGTTGAGCGGTGCGCCGGCCGGCGTGTGGGCCGAGTTCGCGTTCGGCTCGGCAGCGACATGGGCGGCGTGTGTTTTCCTCACACTGATCGCCTGCTTCGTGCTCGTGTTCAGGTACAACCACGGCGTGCGCCGGATCAACACCGAGCTGGAGGCCCAGGTCGGACAACGCGTCCGAGACGCGACCCGCGCCCGCGACGCCATGATCTTCGGTCTCGCCAAGCTCGCCGACTGCCGCGACACCGACACGGGGCTGCACCTCGACCGCATCAGCACCTACGCGGGGCTGCTCGCCCAGAGCGTCCACGGTTCTCGCGTGGAGACGAGCGATCGGTCGGAACCGATTGAAGAAGAATGGATCTCCAGCCTGTGCCTCGCTGCGTCGCTGCACGATATCGGCAAGGTCGGCATTCCCGACGCGGTGCTGCTCAAGCCCGGGCGTCTGACACCCGACGAGCGACGCCTCATCGAGCGTCATCCCGAGATCGGTGCGGGCACGCTCGCGGCGATCCGAGATCGATTCGGAGACGACCCGCTCGTCGATATGGCGCACGACATCGCTCTCGGCCATCACGAGCGTTGGGACGGCAGCGGCTATCCCATGGGGCGGAGCGGCAAAGAAACACCCCTGAGCGCCCGCATCGTCGCGCTGGCCGACGTGTACGACGCGCTCACAAGCAACCGCGTCTACAAGCGAGCCGTCTCCCACGAAGACGCCTGCGCGATCATCATTGCCGGCCGGGGCACCCAGTTTGATCCCACGGTTGTTGATGCGTTCGAAGACATCGCCGAGGGGTTCCGGCACGCCGCCGGGTGCATGCAGGAGCGCACCGTCTCGGACCAAACGAAGCTCGCCGCCTGATCACCGCACGAGCGGTGGTGAGCCGCGTCCTGAAACCCGAACCGATCAGCTCCGCTGAGCCGTGCGCGGGTGCGGCAGATCGTCACGCTCGATGAGGCCAAGCGCGTCGAGCGCGCTCAGGGCCGCGGCCTGTTCCGCCTGCTTCTTGCTCGGGCCGCCCGCCGGCTCGTACGTCTCGTCGCCGATCGAGACCGCCACGATGAACCGCTTGGCGTGGTCCGGGCCCGTCGCCTCCAGGATGCGGTAGCTCGGCGTGGTCCCGAGCCGCTGCTGCACGTGCTGCTGGAGGACCGACTTGTAGTTCTGCTGGTGACCGCACCGCTCGGTCTTGACGATCAGCGGCCGGAGCAGCGGCGAGAGCCAGCCGCGGACGGCATCGAACCCGCCGTCGAGGTACACCGCGGCGATGATCGCCTCGAACGCGGCCGCGGTCATCGACTGGGGCAGCGACTCCCGCTCTGGCTCGATCCCACGGCCTAGCTCCAGAAGTTCGGCGAGCTTCATCGACCGCGCGAGCTGCGCGCACGTCCGGCGGCTAACAACCACCGATTTGATCTTGGTCATCTCGCCTTCGAGCAGGTCCGGGAACTCGTCGTAGATCGTCTCGCACGCGACCATGCCGAGCACGGCGTCGCCGAGGAACTCGAGACGCTCGTTGGACTCGAGCCGCGACTCGGACGACGAGGCGTGCCGTAGCGACCGCAGCAGCACGGCCCGGTCCTCGAACTCGTAGCCGATCAGACCCTCGGCCCGTGCGAGCCGGTCTACATCTGATTGGCCCACACCAGAACCTTCGGCGTTCGGCGCCTGCACCATTGACGACGGCTCAGAAAGAGTGGCAGCGATCGCGGCTGAAGGGGGCATACATCGCGCTCCCGGACCGAGGTCGCGTGCCCTCGACCAAGCAAGATGACTTCCAGAAGCGGGCGCCACTCTTCCCCGAGAGTCCTCAGGAACGGGTGGCGGCTGCATCTCGCAGGACGGCACGCACCGCCTATCGCGTTGTACCTCACATCGGCCGTGGAAACCAGGGTGTTTTCTCACTCGATCGACAATTGTTGAACAAAGACCGATCGGAGGCAACCCCTTGAGCGGCCTCTGGTTCCAGATCAGCGCCCGAAGGCAACCGCAGGGCGTGGACGAGGGACGGGCGGCGAGCTAGTATTTCGGCCCCACCAAGCACTGAGGTTGTCCTTATGGCGATGCATTACCCCCGGCGGAACAGCAAGACGAAGCGGATCCGCATGGTCGGCTTTCGCAGCCGCAT
This sequence comes from Planctomycetota bacterium, assembly GCA_039815285.1. Lineage (GTDB taxonomy): Bacteria > Planctomycetota > Phycisphaerae > Phycisphaerales > UBA1924 > JBCBZP01. Next base: position 51,727 of record JBCBZP010000001.1, on the reverse strand, counting down.
GAAGACCGCCAGCGGCCGCAAGCTCATCAACCGTCAGCGTGCCAAGGGCCGGCGCCTGAAGCAGCCGTAATCCCGGCAAGGCGACGCCGGGGCTCCGAGGCTCCCGGTACGGCCGGGCTTGAAACACACAAGCCCGACGCTGCGCCAACCAAAATCTGACTGATGCCCGCCCTGACCCTTCCTAGGGCCTCATTGGGATGTTATCGTACGGGATCTGTTTCTCAGGAAGCCCGCGGCCCGGTCGGCGTGCGAGCTTGGGGCGGGTTCGATCTTCGGCGACGACGGCCCCGGTGCGGCGTCGGTGCCCCGGGTCGGTGCATCTCAGGGAATCGATCGGAACGAGCGAAGGAGCCACACGGCATGGAACACGAGCAGGGCAGCACGGTCTCGGACCCGACGACTTCGGACACGCCGGCTTCGGACGCGGTGCCGCACGACGCGGCCGCGCACGAGTCGGCGCTCGAGGGCGGGTCGATCGGCGGAGCCGTGGTGGGCGCGGCGGTGGGCGGCGTGATCGGGGCCGCCGTTTGGGCGGGCATCTCGCACTTCCTGAGTATCGAGCTCGGATGGATCGCCGTCGGCGTTGGGTTCCTCTCGGGGCTCGGGGCTGCGACCGCCGCGAAGTCCAAGGCCGGCCCGGCGACGGGGGTCGTCGCGGCGCTGATCGCGATCGCGTCGATCTTTGCTGGAAAGTACGCGAGCGCGGCGTTGGAGCTCTCGGCGTACTCGGCGTCGTTCGAGTCGCCTCAGTTCCCGGAATCCGGCGCCTGGCAAGACGACGACCAGACTCAGTTCCACATGGCGTTCAGCCTCGTGCTCGACCGCGAGGCCACCGGGGCGGCGCCCGCGAACGTGGGCGGCTTCGACGTCTGGGAAACCGAGTCACTCGACGACTTCCCGGCAGACGTCGTCGCGCAGGTTGAGTCGTCGTGGGCGTCGATAGACGAGGACGAGCGGGAAGCGGCCGGCGAGCGCGCCGCGTCGTACCAGTACCGGAGCAGCACCGCCGATGAAATCGCATTCGGGCGCGAAGCCGCAGGCGAGACGCTCAACTGGCCGGCCGGCATGACGTACGACGAGGCGTACAGGTTCGAGCACTACCCGCAGGACACCCGGGATGCCGTGAACGCTCAGTGGGCGACGATGGACCGGGCGGAACAGGCTCGGACGCTCAACACGTACAATCAGGCGATGGCCGACCGGGCCAACGCTTCTTGCCGAGCGCGTGGGACTTGATGGTCGGTTACGAGTCGTCGGTCCGCGACATCGGCTTCTCGCTGCTGTGGATCGCGATCGCCGTGGGGGCCGCGTACAAGACCGGCTCGAACGCCCGTTCCGCTGAAGCCGACTCGAAAAACCCCCGCGCGAAGACCGCCTGAGTCCGTCCGAGTCCGTCCGAGTCCGTCCGAGTCCGGGTGAGTCCGGGTGAGTTCAGATCCGCGTCGAACCGGACCCGCATAGACGCGGGCGAACGTGTCAGCCCATCGCGAGCGGCTGGGGCTGGAGCGGGGCGTTGGGTTGGGCGACCGTCAGGCCGAGCGGGATGCGCTTGCCGTCGGGACCCCTCGGCGGGATGCCGTCCTCATCGATCTTGCGCTGGATCGCCATGATGCCCTCGAGCAGCTGCTCGGGGCGGGGCGGACAGCCCGGCACGTACACGTCGACCGGGATGAACTGGTCGACGCCCTGGACCACCGCGTAGGTGTCGAAGACGCCGCCGGTCGACGCGCAGGCACCCATCGACAGGACCCACTTGGGCTCGGCCATCTGCTGGTAGATCCGCTGGAGAACAGGCATCATCTTGATACCGATGCGGCCGGCGACGATGAGCAGGTCGGCCTGACGCGGGCTGAAGCTCATGCGCTCCATGCCGAAGCGGGCGAGGTCGTAGCGGCTGCACGCGGTCGCCATAAGCTCGATGCCGCAGCACGCCGTGGCGAACGGGATCGGCCAGCACGAGCTGCGGCGGGCCCAGTTGATCACGCGCTGGAGCTGCGTCGTCACGAAGGTATCGGTCGGGAGTGCGGCTTCGATGCCCATCTCGGTCTGCCTCGTTCGCCCGCCTGGGGCGTGCTGGGGTGTTGCCTCGGTGCTCTCAAGGCTCGCGCTTGCTGAGCGACGCCCTGGCCCGTCTGGTCTGATCTTGGTCTGGTCGGGCTCAATCGCCTCAAAGGTCGGTTTCGGTCAAACGGTAGCGCCGGATGCCGGCGTCTGCGACCCCGGGGCCGCGTGGCCGTGATCCCGATCGGCCTGTTCGGGTGGTGGTGCCGACGCTGCGCCCGCGGGCCCGGCGAGCGGTTCGTCGACCAGGTCCGAGAGCCTTTTCCCGGCGACCGCCTCCGCAACGCTGGCCCGGAAGGTGTGCGCGGCCGAGCGCCATGCTTTCTCGGACTCTTCGGTGTGTTGTTCTGTGTCCTGCCCGGTGACATCGAGCGCGGCGACCACGTCGTCCATGCGGATCGCGTCGGCGGGCCGGGCGAGCCGCATGCTGTCGGGCCCGTCGGCCGACGCGACCAGGAGGCCGGCGGCCGTCAGCCGGTCGAGCAGGGCTTCGACGCTCCGCCCGGGCAGGTCGGTCTCGTCGGCGATCTCGTCGGGGCGGGCGGGCTCGCCCACGCGGAACCGCGACGCCACGTAGACCAGCACCGCGACCGCGTCGGCGTAGTCGGCGACGGGCACGGCGGAGTCTTCCGCCTCGGCCTGGTTCCAGGTCCGGATGTGCTGCAGCCCGAAGCTGATCTGCAGGCCGAAGAGGATGATGATCCAGGTGTAGTGGACCCAGAGCATGAAGACGGGCAGCGACGCGAGCGCGCCGTAGACCCGCGCGTAGGTCGAGCTGCCGAGGAAGTACGACACCGACCGGGTGAGCCCCCACTTGCCCAGCTCCCAGAGGACGGCCGCGATAAACGCGCCGGCGAGCGAGGCGCGGACGTGCACCCGCGCCGAGGGGATCGCCTGGTACGCGAGCGCGAACAGCAGCGTGCTGATGATGACCGTGACGAAGAAGCCGAGGATGGAGACCGCGGCGCTCGTGGCGTGGGAGCCGAGCTGGGCGCGGGCCCACTCCTGGAACCCGTTGCCCGCGGCGAACGTGCCGAACACAAACACGCCCCCGAGGGTCAGCACCGCCCAGAACAGCAGCAGGCGGATCGTCCAGCTCCGGCCCGTCCGCACGCGGTAGATCGCGTTGAAGCTCCGCTCGATCTCGAACAGGAGCGAGAGCGCGGCGAACACCAGCGTCGCGAAGCCGACGAGACCGATCGCCGGGAGCGAGATCTCCATGATCTGGTCGACGCGGTCGGTGACCCACTCGTCGAGACGCTCGGCGGAGGAGGCGTCGGCGACCGCGGCCGGTGCTGACTCGGCGGAGGCTTGGCCCGGCGGATCGAGATCAGAACCGCGCGAGGCGTTCTCTGTGTCAGTGGGTGTGACCGCAGGCTGCGGCTCGGTCGCGGGCGGCTCTGACGGCGACCGCTCGACCCCCGGCACGCTGATCTCGCCCTCGGCGACGAGCGAGGTCACGCCCGAGTAGCTCAGGAGCTGGTTGATGCCGTTCTCAACCCCGCCCTGCCCGGCGACGAGACGGACGATGACCAACCCGATGACAAGGACGGGCACGATCGCGAAGAGTGTGCGGAACGCGAGCGCCGCGGCCATACTCGGCAGGCGCGACCGCCACAGCCCACGCGCCGCCACCCGGGTCACGGCCAGAGCCTGCGAGAAGCCCTCGCCGGTCTCGCCCGCCTGACCCGGCTGCGGACGGGTCACCGGGGCGCCCCGCGTCCGCCGTTTCGGCCGGAGCTTCGGCCCGCGCTCCGGTCGTCGTCGCGCCGCGCGTCATGCCCCGGGTCACGCCCGTGATCCGGCCCGGGGTCGGCGCCGGAGTCGGTGTCAGCACCGGTCGCCGGATTCGGACGCCGGAACCCCGCCGGGTTGGCCCGCGACCGGGCGGCTCGGCGGATGACCTTATCGCTGAGCGCGTTGGAGCCCGGCAGCGGTGCCCGCGCCGCTGGGCGGTTGAGCTCCGTCGGGCCGCGGCCCGTGACCGCCCGGCGGAGCTGATCGATCTCGCGGCGGTCGAGCTCACGCCACGCGCCGCGGGGCAGGCCCTTCATCCGCACAGGGCCCATCGCGACGCGCTCGAGCTTCTTCACCGGGCAGCCCACCGCGGCGAGCATGCGGCGGACCTGCCGGTTGCGCCCCTCTTTGAGGGTCAGCTCGAGGGTGGTCCGGTCGCGGTCGCGGCGGTGCACACGGATGCCGACGCGGGCCGTGCGGGACGCGCCGACGGTCTGACCGGCCTTGCGCTCGGCGAGGTAGATCCCGTCGGCGAGCCGGGCGACGTCGTCGTCGGAGAGGTTGCCCCGGACGACGGCGTGGTAGGTCTTGACCACGCCGAACCGCGGGTGCGTGAGCCGGTTGGCGAGCCAGCCGTCGTTGGTCAGCAGCAGCATGCCGACCGTGTCGAAGTCGAGCCGTCCGACCGGGAAGAGCCTCGAGGCGGCCGGGTGGTCCACGAGGTCGACGACGGTGCGTCGGTCGAGGTCGGGCTCGTCGGACGTGGTGGTGATGGTCCGCTTGGGCTTGTTCAGGAGGACGTAGATGTGCCGGGCCTTGGTCTCGACGCGCTTGCCGTCGACGCGGATGTCGTCGGTCTCCGGATCGACCCAGGCAGGGAGGTCGGTGACGATGCGGCCGTTAATCTTGACCCGGCCGTCCTCAACGAGGCGTTCGCAGGCCCGCCGCGCGGCCACACCGGCGTCGGCCAGGACGCGCTGGAGACGCCGCCCACGCCGCTGATCGCGGTAGGACGACGGATCGGTTGGGATACCTCTGGGCACGAACGGACTCTAGTCGGGTGTTGGGAGCGGCTCCGGCGGGGCGAATCTGCGGCCATGTCGTATGCATCGCCGATCTCTCTGTATCGTGCGCCGTGTCCCTTTGTGCGACGGCTCGCGGACCGGGGCGCCACAGCGAGCCCCACGAACGGACCCAAGACAGGAGGTCTCGGGATGCGCGACGACGCAGAGCGGCTGATCGAAGCGAAGACGGGCGTCGGCGCCCCGGTAGAGCCCGACGGTGACCTGCTGCTCTCGCCACGGGTGATCGACGAGGCCGCGTTCGACCGGTACGCCACGCTGCTGAGAACGATCGCGGGCGACGCGGGGCGTGCGGCCGCCTCGGCGCGGGAAGCCACCCGGCGGGCGCGGAGCGTGCTCGGCTCGGACGCGGCCGCCCGGCTCGGCGACCTCGACCTGCGGCTCGACGCGCTGCAGGCCCACCTGGAAGCCGCCCGCGCGACGACCGCGGGCGCCAAGGACGCGGCCGCCCGCGCCTCGGAGGTGACCCAGAACATCGAGAAAGTGGCGCTCGCGGCCAGCGACACGATCGAGCGGCAGCGGTCGGGCCTCGATGAGCTCCGGGCGCGCGTCGAGCGGGCCGTCGGCGACACGATCGCAACGCTCAAGACCAGCACGGTCGGCGCGGCTTCGCTCGTGGAAGACGCGGGGGCTCGGGCCCGGCGATCGGTGCAGGCCGAGGCCGAGGCGGTGCACGCGTCCCTGACCGATTTCGAAGCGCTCGAGCGCGACGCGCGGGAGGCCGCGCGGGAGGCGGGCGCCGCCGTGATCGACGAGATCGCCGACGCCGCGGTGTCGCGTGTGCGCGAGGTCGTGCGCGACCAACTCCTCTCGGCGGAGAAGGCTGTCCGCGGGCTCGAGACGCGGGTCCGCCGTGCGTCGGGGTCGCTCGAAGCGCTCGAGGCACGGGCAACGTCGCTGACCCAAGCCGCCGGGCCGACCGAGGCGTCGATCACAACACTTGAAGATCGCATCGATCGGGCCGAGCGGCGGCTCGCCGGCGTCAATCAAACAACACTCGATCGGCTGACGCGGCTGCTCGACCGGTCGGACACGCTCCTTGGCCCGGGATCGGTCGAGCGCCTGACCGCCGTGCTCGATCGGGGGGATTCGACCGCGAAGCGTCTTGAAGGTCTCGAGAAGCAGGCCGCGGTCGCGGTCGACGGGCTAGCGAGCGCGATCCTGTCGTCGGCCGGGAAGATGGACGTGCTGCTCGCTAAGAACGACGGTCTGCGGGCAACGCTCGACGCGGCGGTGCCCTCGGAGACGCCCGCCACGAGCAGCCGGCCGCGAGCTCAGGTACCGAGCCCAGCGCCGGCGAAGAAGAAGCCGACGGCACCGAAGACAACGACCAGAGCCGGTTCCGCCGCGGCCAAAGCCGCTCGGGGCGCGGTGAAGCCGGGGCCACACGCGGCCGCAGCAACCGCCGCCGCTTCGAACGCCGAATCGAAGCCAGCCAAGAACGCCGCCGCGAAGGCCAAGCCCCGCTTCCGGCGGACAGACCGTCCCGCCGCCTGAGCCGCTCGTCGTTAGCTCGGGGACCGAACCACCACGCCCACATCTCGGGTCGAGCCGGAGGCCGACAACTTGGGCGGCCGGCCACCGGTATCACGAGGTCCGCGGGGTCTTACGACGACGTCTCGAGGATGCGGTCGAGCAGCAGCTCGGAGCTCTGCTGGCCAAGCAGGAAGTCGGACACGGGGCTCGAGCTGACCGGGAAGAAGTACTCGGTGGTCTCGCTGCCGGGCATCCCCTCGACGAGTGCCCGATCGCCGCGCTCGCCGGCGAGGAACCCGAACGTATCGCCGAAGATCTGCGTTGCCGGGAGGTCGACCAGGTCGAAGGCGAACGTCGGCGCGTCGCCCGAGAGCGGGTCGATGCTCGTGCGAGTCTGGTTGGTGTTGACGCCCGGGAGGTTGGGGATGCCGGTCGGGAAGTCGGCGAAGCCGTCGCCCGTGAGGTCGTCGGGGAAGCCGTCGCCGTTGATGTCGGTGGAGATGCCGCCGATCGTCACGGGGTTGAACGCGGGTTGGATGAACTGCGAGCGGAACGAAGTATCGGCCAGGGCCAAAGCGCCAAACGCGCTGTTCTGCGTCACGAGCGACGTGGTGAGGCGGAGCCCGAGCAGCTCGCCGACCTGGCGCACGATCGTGACGCCGAGCGAGTTGATGAAGTCGTCGAGGGTGTCCGGGTCGGCGACGTCGGAGAACGGGCCGTACTCGCCGACGAAGATCACGCCCTCGTCATCGCGGTCGGTGTTGAGCGGGTCGCTCCGCTCCGTGACACCGAAGAGCGGCGACGACAGGATCGAGTCCTCGAGGAACCTCGACGCCGACTCGCTGCTCTGGAAGCCGAAGGGGCTCGCGCTCGAGGTGACGCGGATCGTCGAAAACTCGTCGAACTCGAAATCGCCATCGTCGAACACACCCGGATCATCGCTGACCACGATGTTCAGCCCTTCGGACTGGCCCGTGACCTCGTTGAACGAGCTCAGCGAGGTGAAGTAGGTGTTCACCCGCGCGACGGTCTCGGTGATGATGAAGTCTTCGATCAGCTGGTCGCCGTCCTCCGTGCGGCCGACGAACCCGAGGTCGGCGGCGTCGAAAGCCTGCACCTCGAGCTCTTGGCCGCCCGCGAGGAGCCAGTCGATGCGGCCGCCGTTGAACTCGAGGAAGACGTTCTGCTGCTGCAGCACGGGCGTCGCCGGCGTCGCGGTGGGCGCGACCTCGACACGCAGCGCGTAGTCGGCTTGGACCTGCCCCTGAATGTACACCGCGTAGGTGCCGCCCTCGGCGGCCGAGACGCCGCTCGCGACCGCGGTCGGGGTGACAAACTCAACAAAGAAGTTGCCGTTGTCGTCGAGGCCGTACGACGTGCCGAAGCCCGGCGTGTCGTTCGTGATCGTGGGGATCTCGTCGAACGCTCGGCCCGAGAAGTCGGTGGGGCTGAGCACCAGGTTCGCGTCGTCGATATTGGTCGAGGCGGTGGTATCAAAGATCGCCAGCTGCGCTTGCGTGGCCCGCGTCGAGCCGGCCGACGAGAGCCCGCCGCCGATGTCCGAACCGATCTCGTCGAGCTCGACGGTCACACGGACGGTGCTGCCCGCGGCGATGCGCTGACGCCCGCCGATGTGGAAGATATCCACGTCCGTGAAGAGGCTGTTGGGCTCGCCCGCGGCGCTGACGTCGCCGATGGCCGACTCGACCGTCGTGACGAGCGCGACGCCCGAGGAGCCCGTGAGCTCCGAGGGCCGCAGACCCGAGACGACCGTGGTCCCGCCCGAGTCGGTGCCAAAGAGGGAGTCTGCGTTCAGGGTGGATGCGACGTCGACGTACGTGTCGTCGTCGCCGTCGAGCGCGTCAAAGAGGTTGACGCTGACCACGCCGGCGTTCGAGACCGCTTCGAGCGCCCCGCCCGCCTGCAGCGAGGTCTCGAGGGCGCCCACGAGAGCGGTCGTGCCGGAGCCGTCAACGCCGCCGTTCGTCAAGCCGTTGCCGGGCGAGAGCTGGTCGTCGGCGGTAAGCAGCACGCCGTCGGCGCCCGCGGTGATCTGAACCGTGACCGTCGCGGCCGCTCCGGCACTCGGGTCAGACACGTTATTGATGTCCAGCGTGATGATGTCGTCGTTGGTGCCGAGGAGACCGTCCGAGCCCGCGTCAACATTCTGGAAGGTGAAGTCGCCGATGACGCCCAGGTCAACGGCTTCCGTGGCAAGGTCGAAGCGGTTGTCGCTGAGCGCCGGCGTGTAGTTGCCGGCCGCGTCGAAGACGTCTTGATAGACCCCGTTCGGGCCCGCGAGCAGTGAGAGGATGCCGTCGTCGGCCGACGCCGTCTGGCGGAGCACCAGCAGCTGGTCGGTCACGTCGGAGAAGGTCACGACCGTCGGCCCGGTCTCCACGTCGGTCGCGCCCGCGGCCGGGCTGGCGACGTCGGACTCGATCACCGTGACGAGCCCTGCGCCGATGCCGGTCGCGCTGCGGATCTCAGGGCCGAACGTCCCGTCGCCGTTGTCGTCGACACCGTCGCCGTCGGCGTCCTGGCGGATGCCGTCGCCGTTGCCCAGGAACGTCGAGATGCTGCCCGACGCGTTGACCACCAGGATGTCCAGCGGCGACGCGGCCGCGGCACGCTCGGGAACCGAGTCGACGTCGGTGATAACCACCTGCGTCGGCCCGACACCCGCGCTAAAGAAGACCGGGGCGAAGAACGTGCCCGGATTGTTCGAGTCGGAAAGCAGCACCGCGATCTCGCCGCGAGGGTCGGTCGGGTCGCGGCTGACGCGGTTGCCCACAACGATGTCGGCGAGCCCGTCGCCGTTGACATCGTCAGCGTCGACCGAGAACGGCTCGGCCCCGGCGTCGAGCGTCGCCGTCACCACGCCCGTCGCGGTGTTCAGCACCGTCACGCCGTTGTCGCCGGCGATGATCGCCTCTTCGATGCCGTCGTTGTTGATATCGGCGAGCGCGAGGCGGTTCGGCAACGCGCGGTTCACGATGTCCGGGAGGATGGGTGTGATGCGGGCACCCAACAGGCGTGCACCGAACGGGTTGCTGAAGACACCAGCGCCGTTGTTGAGCAGGATCTCCACGCCGCCGGTGCTGTCGATCGCGACCGCGTCGATGTCGCCGTCGAGGTCGATGTCGCTGAGCTCGAGGTCGATGATTCCGATGCCCGCCGCGGGCGTGAGCGCGACGAAGCTCCGGGCGCTGAACTCTGGAAGCGGACCAGTGGCGACGCCAGTCGTCCCCTCGAAGACCTCGACAAACGCGGTATCTTGCAGGCCGTCGGCATCGGTGTCCGCGACATAGGTAATGACCACGTCGTCGAAGCCGAGCCCCGACGTGTTATCAACGTCGGCAACCTCGACCGCAAGAATGAGCTGGGCGGTGCCCTGGGTCGGGAGAAGGTCCAGCGACCTCGCGGGCGTTCCGAAGCCGTCGGCACCGTCGGCCGGGAGCACGAGCAGCTCGCTCGCGGCGCCGGGGTTCGCAGTATCGGGCGAGAGCAGGATCACGTCCGAGACCGACTGACCGCCGACCGTCCGGCCGAAGTCGCCCGAGACGACCGCCCGCGGATCGTTGTCTTGCGTGTTCGTTAGGTTCAGGTCGACGGCCTGGGTCACGCCGAAGCCGGACCCGAGCACGCCGTCGGCCCCAGCGCCGACCAGCGAGCCGCCGAGGTCGAGGCTCGAAAGCGTGATCACGCCCGAAGCACCCGCGTCGATGATGGAAGCGCCCGGGCCGCGGGCGACGCCCGCGAACGCGACGTCGACCGTCTCGCCGCCGCCGCGGCTCGCCGTGACCTGGAAGACCGCGACGTCATCGTTGTTGTACGCGATACCGTCGACGGTATCGATCGACACGCCCACGGCGTTCTGCCCCGCGTCGTCGGCGACGATGACGCCGGACAGGTTGTCGAACGATTCGTCGAGACTGCCACCCGCGAAGATCGAGTTCGTCGGAGCCACACTGAGCGATGTAAACACGTAGTCGAACCCATCGACCCGCCCGAATAGCTCTGTGCCGTCGGCCAGCGACAACGCGTTGAACCCCGCGGCGTCGTTCGCCGTGCCGCCGGTCAGGCGGTCGTCGGCAGTAAAGAGCTGCCCGTCGACGCCGGCGGCGATGGTGTACGCCGCCGCGGTCATGCCGGTCGTCATCAGGTCCGACCGCTCGCCGGTGACCGGGTCGATCGTTTCGAGCTCGACAGAGACGGTGTCGTCGGCCGTGAAGAGCAGGCCGTCGGCTCCGACCGACGAGGTCGCTCGGAACGAGCCGTTGACAAGCTCGACCCCGGCGTTGTCGGCGCCCGTCGCGTAGTCGCCGTCGGCGCCGCCGAGCAGCTGCGCCGCACGGCCGACCAGCGCCGAGCCCGAGCCCGACGCTGTGGTCAGGAAGGTCGAGCCGAACTCGTCGTTGATCGAGTTGGCAACCACGATGCGGTCGTCGGCCGTGCCGAACAGCCCGTCCGAACCCGCGTCGTACAGGAACCCGCTGCCGAAGTCGTCGGACTCGGTGTTGATCCCGTCGCGGTCGCCCGGCTCGTTGGCCAGGTCAAGGTCCGGCAGGAGGTTGACGAAGTCCGAGCTCAGGGCGTTGACCTCAACGAAGATCACGTCGTCGGAGTTCGTCGTCGTGCCGATCGTCAGCCCGGGGATGGGCGACGCGACGCTGTCGGACTGCTCGAGCGACAGGGTGAGGTCACCGACCACGACGCGTGAGGCCTGATCGGCGGCCTCGGTTACCGAGTCACGAACAAGGGTCTGGTTGTCTCCGGTCTCGTCGGCCACGGTGGCGGGGTTGTCGACGAACTGGTTGTCGGGCCCGGCCAGCTCGTCGATGATCAGGTTCCGGAGCGCGTTCAGCTCGTCGGAGTCGACGGACGGCTGGTCGACGTCGAGGTTGATGATGTCGTCGTTGCCCGCCGCTTCGAGCAGCGTGCCGTTCCCGCCGTCACGGATATCGAACGCGATCGGGACCGTCACGCCCGGGCTGACCTCGGCGTCGACCTCGACGCGGATGATGTCGTCGGCGGTGTAGAGCACGCCGTCCGCGCCGGGGTTGGCGATGAACGTGTAGTCGCCGTCCTCGGCCGTGGGTAGAAGGTTGTCGAACGCCGACGGCCCGGAGCCGGCGTAGATGCCGTCCTGGCCGGCGAGCCCGTTGACCGCCGTGGTCAGGAAGTCGGACGGGAGCAGCAACTCGGTGCCATCGCCGGCGTCGGTCGCTTCGGGCAGGTCACCTCCGAGCGGAACAGCCACGGTCTGCCCGCTCGTGAAGCCCGAGTCACCGTCATCGAAGATCACGATGTCAAAGGCGTACGCGCCGAGCGCCGACGTCTGGTTCTCGGCCGCGTTGACGTTGAGGTCGTCCGAGAGGCCGCCGGACTGCAGAAGCAAGCCGTTGTTCGTAACAACATTCGTCCCGATCGTGCTTGCAATATCCGACGACACGGTCAGCACGAACGTATCCGACTCGAGGATATGGACCTGAATGAAGTCGGTCTCGAGCTGCTGGAAATCGTCGGCGATGGTATCGCTCCCGAGCGTCGGGACCGCCGTATCGATCTGCTGGAAGAGCCCAACGCTCGTCGGCGACAGGAAACGCTCGATGTCGCTCGCCGCGCCGAGCACGTCGCGTTCAATGAGCAGGATCTGCCCCGCCTCAAGGGAGAGGTAGTAGCGATCGACGTCGGCCGCGTTGCCGAACGCGCCCGAGACCTCGTCGGGGTGGTCGCCCGTGATGCCGCGGAGCGTGAAGCTCGCCTGGCCCGTCGTCGCGAGCGATCCGGTGAACGCGGCGTCGAGGTTCACGCCCTCGTAGAGATCGACCTGATCGCCCGTGCTGAGCGCCACGACCGCATTCCCGTCCTGCTGGTCGGTCGGCGTGCCATCGGTGTTATCGCCCGCGTCGCCCACGACCGCGAACAACGAGCGGGTGGTGTCGGAATCGATCCGCGAGGAGCGGATGCGGCCCTCAAGCGGCGCGTCCGACGTCTCGTCGGCGAAGTCGAACCGGTACAGGCCCGCCGTGTTCAGCTCGGACTGACGCGACTGCGGCTCGAGGTCGCGCTGCGTCACCGCCCGCGCGAACACCACCCGCACCACGCTCCGGTCGTCCGGGTCCGGCTCGAGCAGGAACTGACCACCCGCCAGCGTCGCAACGACCTCAGACCCGTCGGCCAGCACCTGCGTCACGGTCAGCCCGTTCGCGACCGTGTCGAAGTTGACCTCCTGGTTGAACCGGACATTGGCGACGTAGATCTCGCCCTCCTCGCGGATCACCACGACGTCGGTCACCTCGAGCGCCTCGGCCTGGCTCAGGAACGGCTGGATCGTGAAGTTGTTGATCGACTGGGCGTTGATGCCGCCGACCGTGATCGCGCTCGCCGGCGGCGGCGTCACGCCCGCCACCTGGATCACGTACGACTCCGAGTCGTTGTCCGACCCCAGCACGTCGCCGAGCGCCCGGTCCTCCTGGTTGAGGATGCGGACGGTGCCGAGCGTGCCGAGCCCGGCCGCGAGCGAGTCATCGACCGTGCCGAAGAAGTCGTCCTCGCCGCGGAGAGCCCCGACGACGATGTCCGACTCGACGAACGTGCCGTCGACCTCGACCGTCGTGATGAAGCCGGTTGTCAGGCGGTCGTCGGAGTTGCCCGTGACGTTGTCCGGGCGCCCGTCGAAGCCGAGGTCGCCACCCGCCTGGATCGACGTGTCGAACACGTTCCCGTTGTTCACGTCGAACGTGCCGATGTTCTCGCCGACGCTGAAGCGCGACTCGCTGACCGCGTCGGCGAACGAGCCGTCCGGGTTGGTCGTGCCGTTGACGAAGACGTTGGTGATCGAGCCGCCCGCCCGGACCACCGCCCGGCGGACCTGCCCGTTGACCGACACACCGGCGACCTCGCCGCCGACGATCCCGTTCGTCGCCGAGATCGACCGGCGCACGACGACCTCGCCGAGCAGGTTGCCCTCGACGCGCACGCTGCCCGCGCCGCGGAACAGCAGCGACGCGTCGGACGTGAGCAGGCTCGAGCCGAGCGTGCCGAACGGGGCGAAGATCACCGTCGACCGCACGAACGCGGCCGAGACCGTGCCCGTGATGGTCTCCGTGCCGCCGTCGGTGCCGAGGGTCAGCGTCTGGATGTCGCCGCCGACGATGACGCGGCCCTCGTCGATCGTGAACGCCGTGGTATCGCCGAAGCCCGCGAGCGACAGGTCCTTGACTAGGAAGTCGACGATGACCGTCGAGTCGCCCGCGAGGTTGAACCCGACCGTGGTGAGCGAGTCGAGCGACGCGTCGTCGTTGGTGATGATGTCGAGCTCGACCGTGTCTGGCGAGCCGATCGACGCCGCGGCGTCGTAGGTCAGCGTGAGCGAGCTCGCGCCGGGGGCGGGCGTCGCCGAGGGGCTCGCCGCCGTGTTGATCACGTACAGCGTCGGGTTCTCGGCGTTCGCCGGCGTCGCGTCGAAGAACAGCGTCCCGCCGCCGGTCAGCTCCACGGTGATCCGCTGGCCGCCGGGCAGCACGATCGTGCTCGTCGCCGGGAGGGCGTTCAGCGCCGGGTCGATCGGGCGGGCGAGCGGGTCGCCCGCGAACAGCTCGCCGCGGCCCGCGAGCGGGTTGACGTTCAGCAGGTCGCCGCCGAAGCGAACCTGGTTATTGTCGCCGGCGCCCGGGGTCGTGGAGACCACGCCTCGGCCCGAGGTCACGCCGGCGCCGCCGCCCGTGAACACCTGCTGCACCTGGTTGCCGTTGACCGTCGCGACCACGTTGCGACGGTCGGTGTAGACGCTCACATCGCCCTGGTTGGAGATCGACCCGAACGAGACCGACTCGACCCGGCCGAAGCCGGCCACGATCTGGTCGTCGCGGGTGTTGTACACGCCGTCGAAACCTGCCGCGATGCCGGCCGAGATCTTCACGTCCCGGGCGTTGCCGCCGATGACCACGCCGGCCTGACCGCCCGCGCCGTCGCCGTCGATGATCGCCCCGCCTACAACGACATCCGCCTCGACATCCGCGAATGCGAGGAACTCGGCGATCGCCGCCGCCTCGTCGGCGCTCGTGCCGCCGAAGCCGTCGATGATGTCCCGAGCGTCGCCATCAAGACGCGGCCCGATAAGGACCTGGTCGGCCCCGCGGGTGATCTCGAACTGACCGAAGTTCACGCCGCCCGGGCGTTGCCCCGTCGTCAGAGACTCCTCGGCCCGCTCGTTCCCGAACTCGTCAAGCCCGGCGATGATCTGCAGGTCACGCGCCGACCCGCCGATCGAGATGCGGCCCGCGCCGCCGCCGAACACCGATGAAGCCCCGATCTGATCGCCCGCCGCCAGCACGTTCGCTGAGCCGGTGAACGCGTTGACGCGGAAACGGTCGGTCTGCCCGACGTCGAGGAAGTTGCTGGGCGTGTTGTCGCCGTCGACGATCTCGCCCGTGATCACGCTCACGCGGCCGTCCGCGTCGGTCGCCGCGATCTGCACGAGGACCACGTCGTTGTCCTCGAGCGCGTCGCCGTTGGTCGCGCCGTCGCCGTCGACATCGAGCCGGATGAAGCGGAAGTCGCCGCTGGAGGCGAAGCCGGTCGGGTCCGAGCCCGCGAAGCCCGCGGCGTTGAGCAGCACCGACTGCTCGTCGATGTCGCCGTCGCCCGCGTTCCCGTTCCAGAACGCCCGCACGGCGTCGTCGGCCGTGAACAGCACGCCGTCGTTGCCCGCCAAGATCTCAACCGGCAGCACCACGTCGTTGCCCGCCGCGTCCTGAGCGGTCACGCTGACCGTCACCACGTCGTCGGTCGTCGCCCCGCCGGCCGCGCCCGCAAAGAACACGCCGTCGGCACCCGCGTCGACGCTGACCGCGAAGTCACCAGACACGAAGCTGAAGACGTTGTCCGCGCTCTCGTCGACCTCGGTCGCCGGGTCGTCGAGGTAGACCCCGTCGGCGCCCGCGATGCCGGCCGCGACCGCCGCCAGGCCCGTCGCCGAGCCCGACGCCGCGCCGTTGCGGGTCGTCCGACCGACGTCGCCCGCGATCGAGACGTCGAGCAGCGAACGCCCTGCGTACACGGACGACTCGAACATGCCGCCGCCGACGACCAGCCTTGCCAGGTCGGCGCCGACGAAGATGTTCGCGCCGTCGAGCCCCGCCGTGCCGCCGGTCGCGGCGCCGAGGTTGCCGCCGACCGATATCAGGAACGCCGACCGCTCGACGAACACGTCGCCGATCAGGTCGCCGCCGACGGTCAGACCGGTCGTCGAACCCGAGCCCAGCGAGCCGTCGTCAGAGCGGATCAGCCCGCCCTCGAGCAGCGAGCCAGAGATGTCGATGTCGCCGATGCCGTTCGACGCCGAGCGGATCAGGCCGCGGAAGTCGCCGGTAATGTTCACCTGGTTGACCCGCCCGAACGCAACGATCTCGGGCGTGCCCAGCGGGAAGTTGCCGGGCAGCCCGTCGATCGTGACGGTCCCCGTGATGTCGAGGTCGACGCGGATGTCGGAGTAGATCTGACCCGAGCCGTCGACGCCGTCGATCACGCCCGCGACCGTCGCGGCGCCCGCGGTGACCTGCGAGAGGTTGCCGCGGACACGGATCGTGTCCTCGACGCCCGGCGCGCCGATGTTCCGGCCCGCGATGAGCTGGTTGACGTTGCCCGCGAAGTCGGTCTCGATCAGCAGGTCGCGCCCGGCCTGGATCAGCGTGACCGCGTCGTTCGGATCGGTCGTGGTCAGCGAGCCGCCGAGGTCGACCGCCGCGCGGAGCGTCTGCACCGGGCCGCTTGAGAGCAGCTCCAGCTCGCGGATGCTCCCGCCGAGCGACTCGATCCGGTTGATCTGCCCCGAGGGGCCCGTGACCGAGATGTCGACGGCCGTGATATCGCCCGCCGCCTCGAACACGTCGAGCGTGCCCGACACCTCGAACGTGCTCGCTCGGATCGCCCCGGTCGCGCGGAGCAGGCGCAGCTCACCCGCAACCACCGACGAAGCGAGGAAGCTCTCGGACGTGATGATCTGCGAAATGCTGTTGTCGACGTTGAACTGCGTCCTCGCGATGTTCCGCGCCGTCACACCATCGATGATGCTCTCGTTCACCTCGAGCACCAGGTCGGAGATGTCGCCCGCCACGTCGATGCGTTGAACACGGTCACCAACCAAGATGATCGTGGGAGTCACCTCCGAGATCGCGCCGCCGAGCGTCGAGTTGCGTATCTCGCCGAATGTCGTCACAGAGATGACATCGACGTTGTTCGCGCTCGTCACGCGGCCGAGCTCGCCCGTCGCGTTAATCGACGACGCATCAAAGGCGCCGTCGATGTCGATCTGAAGGATGTCGCCCGCCGAGATCTCCGTGCCAAACACCGACGTGCCCAGGCCGCGGACCTCGATACGCGCGATATCGCCCGGACCGTCGGGGGCTCCGTCGATGAACGCGCCGGTGAAGAATTCGTCGAGGCTCGTCGTGCCCAGGTACGCGCCGGTCATGCCGCCGCCGCCGGTTACCAGCACCTCGCCGATGCCGTTGATCTGGACCACGACCCCGTTGACGACCGTATCGACCGACTCGCCGGACCCGAGCCCGACACCGACGATGACGCCATCGATCGACGCGCCGTTGATCTGCCCGGCCCCGCCGCCGCCGGCGACGACCCGCTGAACCGAGTTCTCGGCCACGATCCCGACGTCCAGCAGCGGGGTGTCGGCCCGGCCAAGAAGCCCGTCGCCCACGCGAACCTCGACGATGTTGTCCGTCGCGTAAATATTCCCGAAGATCCCCGAAAACTCGCGGCTCGGATCGAGGTTCGCCAGGTTGTTCGCGATCACGAGGGTGATGTTGCCCGCGCCCGGGTCGGCCGGCGTGGTCTCCTCGCCGTCGGCGTCGAGCACGGCGTCGGCTGACGCGGCCGGGCCGGACTGTACGATCACGTCGCCCACACCACGGCCGACCAGGACCTGCTCGGCGTTGCCGCTGCGAACCACCAAGCCGTCGAGGTACGGGTCGAGCGGCAGCCCGAGGTCCTCGTCGTAGAAATTCACGGTCGTCTGCACGCCGTCGTTCGACGGCCGGAGGATGCCGAGCGACGCGTTGCCGACGTTGGTCAACAACGCCTGCGTGTAGCCGAGAGCGCCGCCGACCTCGGTCACCGGAGCCGAAGCCAGCCCGAGGAAGGGGCTGATCCTGCTCGGCCCGTACGGCTGCGTCTGCGTCCGCCCGAGGTTGCCGTCGACGATCTGGAGCGAGCCCAGATCCTGCACGTCGATCGCCACGATGTCGCCGCCCGGCGTTGAGTTGAGGATGGTGCCCATCGCGTCGCCGCCGGCGGCACCCGCCGAGGACTGCTGCTGGATCTGCCAGACGTCGACCTCGACGCCGCCGGTGATCAGCACCTGGCTGTCCTCGTCGGCGCCGCTCAGGAAGATCCGACCGATGGAAATGACATCATTCGTTCCCGCGGCCGCGCTGCTGATGACCTGCAGGCTGCCACCGAGCGACAGGTCGGCCTCGATCCTCGCGATCGCCACACCGGCCGAGCCGTCGATCGGCACCAC
Source organism: Planctomycetota bacterium (assembly GCA_039815285.1). Classification (GTDB taxonomy): domain Bacteria; phylum Planctomycetota; class Phycisphaerae; order Phycisphaerales; family UBA1924; genus JBCBZP01. Next base: position 33,826 of record JBCBZP010000001.1, on the reverse strand, counting down.
CGTGACAACTGCGGTGCCCGGCCCGGTCGCGGTCACGTTCCCGTCGTCGTCCTCGTCCGTGCCCTGGGTGTAGATCAGCGTCACGACGCCGCCCGCGTCGTCCACGAACTGCTGCGCAACGCCCGTCTCGAGAGTGACCGTTGAGACCGCCGCGACCTGGACGATCTGCGGCACGTCGAAGAAGCGGATGTCGCCGCCCTCGCCGAGGATTATGTTGGGTTCGTTGTTAAATCCGAAGTTAGCCCCCGCGCCAAGCCCAAGCTCGTTGATCGATATCAGCCCGATGCCGGAGCCCGACGAAGCGCTCAGATCAAGCGTGAACTGCGGGGTCGACTGCGTCCCCGCTTGCACGATGAACTGGGTACGGAACACGCCGATGTCGCCGGAGATCGCGTCCTCGGCGATGCCGGTTCGGATCGAGTAGTCGCCGCCGACCTGCACCACTGTTCCGTCGCGGTCCGTTCCGAGCCCGCCGCCGACATCGAACCGCCCGATCCGCCCGCCGACCTCGAGCGAGAGCTGCGTGACATCACCGAAGCCCACCGCGCCGTTCCCGCCGTTCTCGAGCCGCCCGCCGTCGTCCGCCCGGCCCGTGTAGAACTGGGCCAGATCACCAGCCACATTAATCGAGACCACGCCGGTGCCATTGCCGCTATCACCGTCGTCTGACGGATCGTTCGCGCCCGTGATGTTCCGGTGCGCGTTGAACTGGAACAGGTCGCCCGCGAGATCGACCTGGAATTCTCGGATGTTCCGCTGCGCAGCCTCGGGTTCGTTCGTCAGGATCCCACCCTGCGCGAACACGTTCGTGAACGCGCCCGTGCCGTCGACGTGGCCGGTCCCGATCGCGATCAGCCCGGTGTTCCCGCCGGCGACCTCGAGGCGCGTGATCGTGTCCTCGGTGGCAACCGTCGACGTGAGATCCGCGGTCTCGCCCTGCCCGAGCCCGACGCGATACGCGCCGAGCGTGACCGGCGCGAGCCCCTGCATCGCGATCGTGTACGTCCCCTGAGCCGTCGGGTTGTCGCCGCTGCCGACGATCAAGTAGTACACGCCGGGCTCGGTTGGGGTGAATTCGATCCGGTCGTCCGTCCGGATCCCCCGGTCGTTCCGCTGCTCCGAGGCGACCACGATCCCCTCGGAATCGACCACACGCACGAACACGTCGGTATTGTTGGTCTCGAACCCGAGCGGCGCGTCGCCCGCGATGAGGTTCTCGATCACGACCGGCTTCGTGCCGTCGGTCGCGAACGCGAACACGTCCACCGTGTCAACGCCGGTGTTGACAAACGGCTCCGTCCCGCCGATCTCGCCGACGATCAACGCCCCGCCCGAAGAGCCGTTCACGAACTCGGCCGACCCGATCGAGTCGTTCCGGATCGTGCTGCTGCCGACGATCGGCGCGCGGATCCCAGACGGGTTCGCCTCGCCCGGATCCGTATCGACAAATGAGTCGCCGAACAGGTACAGCCCGTAGAGGTCCGTCTCGCCAAGCGTCACGGTCCCGTCCCGGCCGATGAACGGCTCCAGCACCCGCTCCATCTCCGAGTACACGAACCCGACACTCGTCGGCGCGTCCTCGGGCTGGCTCACGAGCCCAGAAACCGTCACGTCCATGAACGATCGCCCGCCCACCGCAAAGTTGCCCAGCGCACGGCCGACCTCGAGCGAAGAGCCGATCACCGACCCGTTCCGCTCGATGTCGGGGTCGAGCGGGTCGTCGATGTAGCCCGCGTCGCTCGACACCACGAACCGCCCCAGGTCGCCCCCGACGCGGACCGACGAAAGCTGGAGCACCGACGCGTACTGGATGAGCCCCGCACGCGTCTCGACGTCGCCGAACACCGCGGCGTCGAGCGTGATGTCGCCGAAGTTCGCCGGCGCCTCGATCAGCTCGATCGCTTCGAGCTGGATCGCGACCGTGTTCGCCGGATCGGAATTCACGATCTCCACCGTGTCGAAGACACCGTTCGTGCTGTTGAGCGCGAGGTTCGATGTCTGGTCGAGACCCGAGAAGGTCTGGACGACCGTCTCGGCGACCCCGTCGCCGTCGGTATCTCGGCGGAACCTCACGTCAAAGGACGACTGCGCACCCGCGGCGACAACCGAGTTGACCTCGAGACGAACGCCCGACAACCCCAGGAGCGCGGCCGAATCAAAGCTGCCCGGCGTGTCGCCGGGTACTGCGCCGACCGTGCCGCGAACGGCCGCCAGCGGGTCGAGCTGCCGTCGGAACGACAGCGAGTCGTTCGACTGGATCGAGAGGTCCAACACCTGGGCGTCGGCGCCCAGGTTCGCGTTCCCCGAGACGTTCAGCACCTCGCCGTCGACCGTGAGCGACTGCGTCAGGCCGCCCGCGGTGAGCACCGCGTCCGACGCCGAGCCCAAAGGGCGGAGTATGTCGATGCCCGATCCGGCGAACTGGGCTGTGTTAAACGTGCTCCCGAAGACCGACCCGCCGAACTGAGAGACCTCGAAGTCGAAGGACTCGAGGGCGCGTCCCACGCGGATCCCCTGCCGCAGCACGGTGTCAAGGTAGAGCTGCGCGGCCGCGGAGGCCCCGGTGTGACGAGTACTGAGCAGATCATCCGTCAGATACGCGCCGTTGATCGTCTCGCCGTCGCCGTCGAACGTCGGTGGTGTCAGCGGCCGAATAATCGGCGATCCGACCACGCCGTTGCCGGAGAACGGCGCAAGACCAACCGCGTCGCCGTTGTCATCGAGCGCAAACCCGAGACCGATGTCGTCCAGCCCGATGCCCTCACCAAACTCGTCGCCGGGGAGAATGATGTTGACGCCGTCGGTCGCGAACCGCGGGTTCCCGTTCGAGTCGCCAGCGGTCGGAGTAAAGGTAAAGAAGTTGGTCAGCGACGGGCCGAGCGCCTCGGTCGGCTGGTCGCCGTCGGGGATGGGCTCGAGCGTCCCGCCGCCCATCGTGAAGCTGAACCGAGACGTGTCCAGATCATTGCCGGTCACGGGATCGATATTGTCAAAGCCGAGGAGCTCGATCCGTCCCAGCCCATCGACGCCCGCCTCGAACACCCGCTGCTCGGCCTGCTCGAACGGGCTGATGACCCCGTCGCCGTTGAAGTCCTGTGTGCTCTCAGGGATGTCGCCCGCGTCGAACACGCCGTTCGAATTGACATCCAGGAACCCGCCGAAGCTCCCGTCGCCGTTGAAGTCGCGGAGAACGTCAAATGTCTGTACACGCCCGTCGGGCCGCCCGTCGTCGTTGACATCGAATGACAGAACGGGAACGCCCTCATCCCGCACAAGGCTCAGGTCCGGAACCTCGAACGAGCCGTCGAAAACGTTGGCTTCCGCGGTACCGTTCGGCAGCAGCAGCGTCACATTGTCGGGCGTGTCTACGAAGACCTGCCGCGAGTACAGCGGGCGGTCGTAGAGGTCCACGAAGTTCGCGCTCGCCCCGATCGGCCCGGTCAGCGTGACGATCCCCACTGCGAGGTTGTTCTCAAGCTCTTCCGCGAAGTCGCCCGCCGGTGAGAGCAGCGTCAGGTCGTCGACGTGCAAGCTGGCCGTCTGCCCGACCTGGGTCGGCGTGAAGACGAATCGGATCTCGTCGTAGACGTCGTCGACCGTGAACGTGGACAGATCGGCGACCGTGAGTGTTGGATCGTCGGGCGCCGCGTTCGGGTCCGCCGCGTTCGGGTTCGGGGCCTTGCCGAACGCGAGCCCGAACGGGTCCTCGGGCTCGTCACGCAGGTCCGCGTCGATGGGCTCGCCCGCGCCGTCGCGGAGCTTCTCGACGTCAACGACCTGCGTCAGCCGGTAGGTGCCGTCCGCTTCGCGGTCGACCACCCCGTCACCGTCGAGGTCGGCGTTGTCGAGGACGCCGTCGAGGTTGAGGTCGCCGTCCGGGATGCCATCGGGCCCGTTGCCCGCGCCGTCATCGACATCGACCGTGGTGCTGTTGATGATGCCGTCGCCGGCCGCGTCGGCGAACTCGCCGTCCGTCGCGCCGGCCGTGAGCGTCGAAAGATCGGTCCCCGGCAGCCCGTCGTTGTTGTAGTCAAGGTTGGTCAGCTGCTGCCCACCGCGGAAGAACTCGAGGCTGACGACCTCCGTGATCGAGGTCTGATTCGCGGCCCCGCCGACGAACCCGACCGCGTCCATCTCGTCGAACAGCAGCGTGAGCGGGTTCACGTTGTCGCTCGCGTTGTACAGCGTCTGAAACAGCGGCAGGAACTCGCCGCCGGGCGAGAAGGTGCCGTCGCCGTTGTCGATCGATTCGGTCGCCAGGCGCACCGACACGTACGGCCGCGTCGACGCGTCGAAGTTCGGGTTGCGGGTGAAGTTGCCCGCCCCGTCGTCGATGAACTCGATCTGTGAGTTCACCGCGCCGGTCGGGTTCTGCCCGGCGTCGTTGCTGCCGAAGAAGTCGACGCGAAGGTCCACGTCGTCCGACGACGCCGCGACGCCCGTCGGGTTCCCCGCGTCGTCGGTCTCCTGCTCGACCTCCCGCATGTCCATGTCGTCGAGCGCGATATTCGGACGCTCCTCGAACCCCGCCGCCACGGTCGGCGCACCGTTCGAAACACCCCCCGAGATCGTGATCAGGATGTTCGTGTCGAGCCCAAAGTTCGGCCCGAAGAACGTCGTGTTCGGGTTCGCAGTGATGTTGATCGTGCTCAGATCAACATCGTTCCCGTCGGCGTCAGTGAGTAGATCATCAAAACCGATCTCAACTTCTTCGGGGTCGCTCCTCGTGATGTCATCGTCACCAATGCTGCCAAGCGTGGGCACGAGGTAACCGAACGTCGCCGAGACCGTTGCAAGACCGTCGCCCGTCCCAGTCGCCGTGAGCGTGGTCAGACCGGTCGACGCGTCCGTTTGAGCGACAAAGTCGTCATCGAACCCGCCGTAATACACGTTCGCGGCGTCGTCCGGGTTGCCGACGACACCGAACAACTCCGCGAGGTACATGTCCGGGTCGATCGTCAGCGAGAACAGCAGCTTGCGGTCTTCGAGCGATTCCAACACGGGACGCTCGGTGCCGAAGCCAGCGCCCGCGGCCTGCCCGCTCGATGCAAGCAGTGAGCGGGCCGAATCTTGCCGCAAAGACCCATGGGCAGGACGAACAAACGACCGACCGGCGCGACGTGAACGACTCATAAACCACACTCCTGCAACTCCGCAGCAACGCCCGCTGGCGCGTGCGGTTTCTCGCGCATCCACCGGCCCCAAAGAAGCCGGCAATCCCAGAGACCGCGGCTCTCGCCACGCTCCCAGTCCTCACGAGCCGACCCAACGACCGCCCGCTTCACAAGCAACCGCTCCGACCCGTTCGCCCCCTCAAGCCGTGTTCAGGCCGGTCCTCAGGCCCGCCGAGCCGGCGGAGCGGACACCAACCTAGCCCCCCCAACGCCCGAAAACAAACAGCGTTCCGGCGGGGCGACATCCCGATGCACAAGCGTGTGCTCCTCGGGTCCAACCGTCATCGAGGTCAAGAATCCGGCGGGGTCTCACTCAAGCCGCGTCGCTGCTCACGCGGTACTCCGCCGAGCCGCCGCCCGGCCCGTGGCCGTCCGGCGTTGCGACGTGTGGCCCAAGGACGTCGGGCCGCGGGTCATCCGCGGCGTCTGCGTGGTCGCTCCTTGCTCCCGGGGCCCGCGCCAGGCCCGCCGAGAACATGCTACCTCTTCTGCCACGCCCGCCGCAAACGCCGGATCCCCCCGCGCGCGATCACGCGGCACAGGACACGTGGCTTGACGCGTTTCATCGCAAACGCTCGGCTAGAGCACCCGCTTCGACTCCGGGTAACTCCCTAACACCACGAGCTCCTCGCAGATCGACCGTGCGTCGCGCAAGACCCGCGCAACCACCGCATCCTCCCGGTGCCCGCGCGCATCGATAAAGAAGGTGTACCGCCAGTTCTCCTCACGGCTCGGGCGCTTGTCGATGTGCGACAGGTTCACCCCCGCCTCCTCGAAGATCTTCAGCACAGACACCAACGCCCCGGGCCGGTCCCCGGTCAGGAACATCACCGAGGTCTTGTCCGACCCCGACCGCAGCGCTTTCTGACGGCTGACCACCAGGTACCGCGTCACGTTGCCCGGGCGGTCCTCCACCCGCTCGAACAGCGTGTTCAGCCCGTAGGTCTCACCCGCCAGCGGCGTCCCGATCGCCGCCGACGCCGGCGCGTACCCGATCTCGACCGCCCGGCGCGACTCCTCCGCCGCCGACCGCGCCGCGTCACCCGACGAGCCCGCGGCGATCTGGTCCGCCTTGGGATACTGCGTCCCCAGCCACTTCTGGCACTGGCGGAACACCTCGGGCGTCGCGTGGATCCGCGCGACGCTCCCCGGCTCGCAGTTCGCCAGCAGCGCGTAATCAACCGCGATCTGCGCCTCGGCGTACACGCTCACGTGCCGCGCGTGCTCCAGGAACGCGTCGAGCGTCTCCGTCACGCCGCCGCCGACCGAGTTCTCGATCGGCACCAGCCCGTAGTCGACGTGCCCGCGCCGGACCTCGGTAAACACACCCTCGATCGTCCGCAGGTCCTCGAACTCCACGCTCGAGCCGAAGTGCTTCACGCCCGCCTGGTGGCTAAAGCTGCCCATCGGACCCATGTACCCGATCCGCAGCGGCTGCTCCAGCGCAAAGCTGCCCGACATCAGCTCCCGGTACACCCCCTCGATCGTCCGGTTCTGCAACGGCCCGGCGTTCCGCGCGAGCGCTTTTTCCAGCACCTGCGCCTCGCGGTGCGGCGCATAGATCGGGATGTCGCCGCCCCGCTTGAGGCTGCCCACGCTCACCACCAGGTCCGCCCGGTCGTTCAGCAGCTTGACGAGCCGCTGGTCCAGCCGGTCGATCTTCGTCCGCAGTTCGGACAGCGCCGCCAGCGCCGCGGGCGAACTGGCCGCCTCGTTCGCACCGCCGCCGACCGCGGGCTTCTGCTTGACGGGCTTCTTCGCCACCGGCGTCGTACCCGCCTTCTTCACGGTCTTCTTCTTTGCCATAAGCGCCCGCTCGTCCTTCCTGCGGAGCCGTCCGCGTCGGCACCCCACAGCTTGACAACGCGGACACCCACCTCGGGCCCCACGCCGCGACCGGGGCCAGCGATCCCGTTCCACACTGTCGGGAACCCGCCGGGGGCCCCTCCACGATATATTCGTCCGGTGGGACAAACTCTGCCAATCCAGCCCCACACCCGCCCGACGGCTCCACGAGCGTCGACCGAGGTCACGCCCATCTCGGCGTGACAACCGCCAACCAAAGGAACGCCCGTGCTCGCCCTGACACTCCCGGCCACGTTCGTGCACCAGGCCCGGATCATCCTGGCAGCCCTCCTGCTCACCGCCGCGGGGGCCACGCCCGCCCAAGACAACCCCGACGCCGCACCCGGCTCCGACGGCATCGCCGCGCTCGTTGAACGTCTCGCCGAGGAAACCGATCCGGCCGCCCTGCAAGACGTTGCCGAAAGCCTCCGCGAGGCATTCCCCGACGGCCTGCCCGACAACATCCGGGACCAGATCGCCGACCAACTCCCCGATGGACTGTCCGAAGGTCTTGCCGACCAGCTCTCCGAAGCCGTCGGCGGCTCGGCGTCGTCGCTTGCCGACTCGGCCGAGAAGTTCTTGCAGGACCCGTCGTTCGGCGCTGTCGCCGCAACCGTTGCTGTCGTCGGCGGGTCGCTGCTCGGCGGGCTCGTACTCTGGGCCGCGGGCAAGAAGATGGTCCGCCCCGTCTTCGGGCTGGTCGGAGCCGCGGCGGGTGGCTTGCTCGGCGCTGTTCTGCTCCCCGCGACCGGCCTCGGCGCCCAGCTCCCCGTCAGCCTCCCGCCAACCTGGGTCGGGCTCGCCGCGGGCGCGATCGTCGGCATCCTCTTCGCGCTCGCCGCGTTCCGCTTTTCCCTCGCGATCATCGCCGGGCTCACCGGGCTCGCGCTCGCCCTCTTGATCTCGGTCGTCGCCGTGGGACTCCAGCACGTCCCCACCCAGAACGCCAAGCCGCTCACCCCGAAGCAGCTCCTGCTCGAGGGTGTGCCAGTCGACGACGAAGACGCGCCCACAGGCGACACCGCTGCTCGAGAAACGACCACCGACCAGCAAACGCCCAGCAGCAACGGCACCAGCCCGACCACCGACCAGGCGCGAGCGTTCGCGACCGAGGTCGTCGACCACCTCCGCACCACCTACTGGGAGCCGACGCCTGTCTGGAAGAAGAGCACCGTCATCGCCTCGGCCTTCTTCGGATTCATCGGCGGGCTCGCCGTCGGCGTCCTCATGCCCAAACGCTCGACCGCCGTCGTCACCGCCCTCGCCGGCGCGGGGCTCTGGATCCCACCCGCTGTCGCGCTCGCCGCCCGGGCCGGCGCCCCCACCGAGTGGTTCCAACGCTCGCCCGAGCAGTGGCTCGCGATCTGGCTCGTCGTCTCGGCCCTCGGCGTCGTCGTCCAGCTCACGCTCGGCAAGAAGAAACGCAAACGCGACGACGCGTGAACGGTCGCGGTGCAACGCATCGCAGCGAACCGTTCGTGTTCCAGGGATCGGCGCGCAAGAAACGCTTGGGCCCTGTCACCCGCCCCCGATCACTCGGCCCGGCTGACCGACCGGGCCGGATCATCGAGACGGGTTCCGTGGGCAGGCCCGCCAGCCGTTCCATCAACGGGCATCTCAACACGCCCCTCAACGGGACGCTCGGCCGGCCCGCCGGCACGCTCGACCCCGTCGATCGCGGCCGCGTCGATCCGCGGCTGGCCTGCCCAGCGGCTCGCCTTGGCGCCGAAGTTGAACAGCACCGTCAGCACGAGCACGCACGCCCCCGCCGTCGCCGCCGCCGAGATCCGCGACCAGGCGAAGCTCCGCACCGGGGCCGCCTCGGGGTCCGCGTCGCGGTCGAACATCGCGATGTTGACCACGCGCAGGTAGTAGAACGCGGCCATCGCCGAGTTCAGACCCAGGATCACCACCAGCACGATCTCGCCCGCCGCGATGCCCGCCGAGAACAGCGGCACCTTCCCGAAGAAGCCCGCCAGCGGCGGGAACCCCAGCAGGCTCAGCGTGCAGACCACCAGCGTCCAGCCCAGCAGCGGGTCACGCCCGCACAGCCCGCGCAGGTCCTCGACCGCGTCGATCTCCGACGCGTGCCCCGTGCGCCTCGCCTCGTCCTCGGCCCGCTTCTCGAGCGACGCGAGCACCGCGAACACGCCCGTGTTCGTGATGCCGTAGATCAGCAGGTACAAGAGCACCGCCGACAGCCCGTTCTTCATAAACCCGCCGCCGGCGAGCCCCGGGCCCGCGATCACGCCCACGAGCATGTAGCCCGAGTGGGCGATCGACGAGTACGCGAACATCCGCTTGGCCGAGTCCTGCAAGACCGCCAGCACGTTGCCGACCGTCATCGTCAGCGCCGCCACGACGAACAGCGTCAGCCGGAGCTCTTGCGGGAGCTGCCCCCGCTCGTAGAGGTCGGCGAACGCGAACGCGCCGGTCTCGGTGTAGTGCCAGCCGACCGCCGCCGCCAGGAGCATCATCGCGATGAAGCCCGCGGTCTTGGGCACGAACGCCAGCATCGCGCTCACGCCCGACGCCGACCCCTGGTACACGTCGGCCGTATACGCGTGCATCGGCACCGCCGCGACCTTGAAGCACACCCCGAGGAACGAGATCACGAGCCCGCCCATCGCGATCGGGCTGATCCCGCCGTTCTTCGCCTGCTCGCCAAGGATCGCGGGCATGTCGCTGAGCACGGTCGTGCCCGTGCCGCCGTACAGAAGCGCGAACCCGAACAGGAACACCGCCGCGCCCAGCGCCCCAAGGAAGAAATACTTGACCCCCGACTCCTGGCTCTTGGGCTTCGAGCCCGGCGTCGAGATCGTCACCATGATGTACGTCGGCAGCGACGTCAGCTCGAGCGCGAGGAACAGCCAGATCAGGTCGTCCGCCGACGCGGTCAGCATCAGCCCCGTCATGCTGAACAGGAAGAACGCGAAGAACTCGCCACGCGTCACACGCAGCGGGTCGAACGACCGCTCGCCCCGCGCGATCGCGTGCTCCTCGGCCCGGTCGACCGTCCCCGCGAGCACCGGCACCAGCAGCACGCCCACGCCCGCGATCACCGCCTTGGCGTACGGCAGCATGTTCGGCAGCAGCCCGAGACCCTCCGACTCGGCCAGCGTCGTCGGCGTCGTCACGATCGCCAAGACGCCCGCGACCGACAGCCCGAGCCCCGCGATCCACGAGCACAGCCGACGCGTCGCCGCCGACGGCGACAGGCCCACCAGCATCACGCCGCACGTCGCCAGGAACAGGCAGACCTCGGGCCACAAGAACGCCAGACGCTCGCTCATCGCGCCACCTCTCCGTCGCCGATCCGCCCAAGCGGTTCCTCCCCGAGCAGCCCTTGCCCGGTCGTCTCCGCCGCCGCCACCCGCTCACCGGTCAGCCCCGGCTCAGCCAGCCGCTCACGCGCCTCGGCGATCACCGCCACGGCCCGGTTCACCGGCGCCTCGATCGGTGCCAGCAGCGGCTTGGGGAACACCCCGAACACCAGGCACGCCGCCGCGAGCGGCACGAGCAGCGCGATCTCCCGGGCGTTCAGGTCCCGAGGCAGCGTCGGGTGGTCGTGGTGACCGCTCGGCTCGCGGTACTCGCCCCAGACCATCTTGCCCGTCATGAACAAGAGGTAGATCGCCGCGACGATCATGCCCACGCCCGCGGCCGCCGCGTACCAAGGCCCGAGCTCGCCCGGCGTCCCGCCCGGACCCAGCGCGTCCGCGCCCGACTGGAACGTGCCCATCAGGCACATAATCTCACTCACGAACCCGTTGAGCCCGGGCAGACCGACCGACGCCATCACGAAGAACACCATGAACGCCGACCACACCGGCATCCGGCTCGCCAGCCCCCCGACCTCCCGGAACTTCCGCGTGTGGTACCGCTCGTACATCATCCCGATCATCAGGAAGAGCGCCCCGGTCGAGAAGCCGTGGCTGATCATGTAGAGCACGCCGCCCGACACACCCACCGCGTTGCCAGAGACCAGCCCCAGCACGCAGAACCCAAGGTGGCTCACCGACGAGTACGCTACGAGCTTCTTCACGTCGGTCTGCACCCAGCAGATCAGCCCCGCGTACACGATCCCCACGATCGACAGCACCGCCAGCAGCGGCGCGTACTCGACCACCGCGACGGGCACGAACCCGAGCACGAACTTGTAGATCCCGTACGTCCCCAGCTTGAGCAGCACCCCCGCCAGGATCACGCTGCCCGCCGTCGGCGCCTCCGTGTGCGCCAGCGGCAGCCACGTGTGCACCGGGAACAGCGGCACCTTCACCGCGAACCCAAGCAGGAACGCCAGCATCACCCACCCCTGCTCCAGAGCCGACATGCCCCGCGCCGTCTCGGCGAGCACCGCAAGGTCGAACGTCCACGCCCCCGACGCCTCCGCCGCGAGGAACGCGACGTACGCGAACCCCGCCAGCGTCACGATCGACCCCGTGAACGTGTACAGGAAGAACTGCGTCGCCGCCCGCTTGCGGTCGCTCGAGCCGAAGACGCTGATCAGCACGTACATCGGGATCAGCGTGAACTCGAAGCACACGTAGAACAGCGCCAGGTCGCGGGCGCAGAACACCCCGATCATCGCCGTCTGCAGCACGCTCAGCCAAGTGTAATAGAGCTTCGCCCGATCGCTCACCGCGGTGAACGACCCGTACATGCAGATCGGCCCGAGGAACACCGTCAGCGCGATCAGCAGCATGCTCACCGAGTCGGCCGCGATCGAGAAGTTGATGCCAAGCTCGGCCAGCACCGGCGCCGACGCCTCGAACTGGTCCGCCCCGGGCGACGACCAATCGAACATCACCAGCGCGACGACGCCCAGCACGACCGACGCCAGCGAGCCCAGGCCCGCGACGTGCTTGGTCAGACGCTCGGGCGCCGCGAGCGCCGCCGCCGCCGTCGCCAGGGGCAGCACCATCAGCCAGAACAGCACAGAAAGCAGCACGCTCACGACATCACCGCCACGATAAGGACCACGATCAACGCCACCCCGCCCGCCATGCTAAACGCGTAGGTCTGCAGCACACCGTTCTGCCAAGGCCGAGCTAGCGACCCCAGGAACCGCGACACACGCCCCAGCAGCCACACGATCCCGCCGACCACCCCGCGATCGAGCAGGTGGAACACGTGGCTCAGCACCCACAGCGGCGTCACCAGCAGGAACTGGTAGAACTCGTCCACGTACCACTTCCGCTCGGCCCACCTGGGGATCGGCCCGAACGCCCGCGCGACGCCGTCCATGCGGCACGCCGCCGCGGTCGTCCGCCCGCCAAGCCCCACGCCCCACGCCCCACGCGGCCCGTGCAAGAACGCCGCCAGCAGCACGCCGCCGATGCCGATCACGCCCGACACGTAGTACATGATGCCGCCGTGCGGGTCCTGCCTGAAGAACGTCCCGGCCGCGGGCATCTCCGCCCGGCCGTCCTCGTCCACCGTCGACGCGAGTAAGAACGCCGCGACCGGCTGAGCGTGATGCCCGTGCCCATCACCATGCCCATCACTGTGACCGTCCCCGTGCCCCCCACCGTGATCGTCGCCTTGGGAGTGGTCCGAGTCGTGATCGCCGTCGTGGTGGTCTTCATCGTGGGCATGGTCGTGCCCAGCTTCTTCTCGCCCGTCTTCTTGGCCGTCTTCTTCTTGGCCGTATCCCTCGTGGTCGCCGTCCTCGTGACCAGCCGGTTCGTGGTCCCCGTCCTGATGCTCGTCGGTCGCTGCTTCCTGGAACGACGCCAGCGCCACGCCACCCCAGTCGTCACTCGACCCGTCCCCCGGCCCAGCCGGCTGACCGCGGACGTGCCCGCCCTCGCCGTGCTCGTGATCATCATGTTCGTGGTCGGCGTCGTGATCATGCCCTTCCGAGTCATGACCGCCCGAACCGTGACCCCCGCCGTGCCCCCCGGCCCACTCCACGATCGCGGCCGACGAGTTCGGCCCCTGCACCATCGACGCGACCCAGCCCCCGCTCCCGCGATCGGTCTTCATGTAGTACAGCCCCGCGGCGAGCACCGAGCAGACGCTCAGCGTCGCGAGCACGCCGTTGATCGCCAGACCGGGCGCGTGCGGGTGGAAGCCCCCACCACCATGACCACCCCCATGACCACCCCCATGACCGCCCTCATGACCGTGACCATGATCGGCGTCGCCCGCGTGCTCATCCCCCTGGTCGTCGGCGTGCTCGTCGCCGTGGTGCTCGTTGCCCGGCTCAAAGTGCTCGGGCCCGACAAACACCCGGAAGAACACGCGGAACGTGTAGTACGCGGTCATCCCGGCCGTGAGCAGCAGGATGAACCCGATCAGCGCGTAGCCCGGCCCGGGCGTCACGAACGCCTCGGCCAGGATCATGTCCTTCGAGTAGAAGCCCGCCGTGAGGAACGGGAAGCCCGCGAGGTTCAAGCAGCCCACGAGCATGCCGATCGAGACCACCCGCCAGCCCTTCATCGTCCACAGCCCGCTGAGCCTCCGCAGGTCGAGCTGGCCGGCGAACCCGTGCATCACCGCGCCGCAGCACAGGAACAACAGCGCCTTGAAGAACGCGTGCGTCAGCACGTGGAACACGCCTCCGGTCGAGGTCAGCACCGCCAGCCCGGCGAACATGTACCCCAGCTGCGACACCGTCGAGTACGCCATGATCCGCTTGATGTCGAACTGCGCCATGCCGATCGTCGCCGCCAGCAGCGCCGTGATCGTCCCCACCCACGCCACCGTCGGCAGCGCCCACTCGCTCAGCAAGAACACCGGGTACATCCGAGCGATCAGGTAGAGCCCCGCGGTCACCATCGTCGCCGCGTGGATCAACGCCGACACCGGCGTCGGCCCCTCCATCGCGTCCGGCAGCCACACGTACAGCGGGAACTGCGCGCTCTTGCCGAACGCCCCGATCATCAGGAACACCGCGATCAGCTGCGCCTCGAACGGCACCGCCCCCAGGTTCCCCTCCTGCAGCGCCGACAGGTACCCCAGCAGCTCGGGCGAGCGGAACAGCTCCGAGTACTCCAGCGTGCCGAAATGCACGAACGTCAGGAACACGCCGATCGCCAGCCCCAGGTCGCCGATGCGGTTGACGATGAACGCCTTCTTCGCCGCGGCGACCGCCTCGGGCTTCTTGTAGTAGTACCCGATCAGCAGGTACGAGCAGAGCCCAACGCCCTCCCAGCCCAGGTAGAGCATCAGCATGTTCCCGCCCAGCACCAGGCACGCCATGCTGAACACAAACAGCCCAAACGCCGCGAAGAACCGGCAATACGCAGGCCCGACGTCGTGCTCCATGTACTCGCTCGCGTAGACCGCGATGAGCGTCCCAAGCCCCGTGACGAACAGCATCCAGAGCAGGCTGACGTTGTCGAAGTAGAAGCTAAAGTTGGCGACGAAGCTCTGGCCCGGCCCGTCGCCCCAGCTCAGCGTGAACCACTCCCACGCCGTCACGACCGTCGCCTGGTCCTTGAGCGTCACGAACGCCGCCACCGACAACAGGAAGCTCACCGCCAGCGACACGATCACGCCGAGCGCCGGCAGCTTGTTCTTCACCCCGAAGATCGCCGCCGCCGCGCACCCGATCACGCCCAAGACGGGCAGGAACGGGATCAACGCCGCCCACGCGGGCGCCTGCCCGATCCCGTCCGGCACGATCTCGTGAGCCGCGAGCGTCAGAGTCCCAAGCATCTCAGCCCCTCAGCCTCTGCCAGACCGACGCGTCCAGCGACTCGCTCCGGCGGAACAGCAGCACCACGAGCGCCAGCGCCATCGACGCCTCCGCCGCGGCCACCGTCAGCACGAAGATCAGGAACGTCTGGCCCGAAAAATCCAGGTGGTACCGCCCGAACACGACCAGCGCCAGCCCCGCCGCCTGGAACATCAGCTCCGTGCACAAGAACATGATGATCAGGTTGCGGCGTGTCAGGAAACCGATCATCCCGATCCCGAACATCGCCGCCGATACAAACAGATAGTGCGCGAGCGTCAGCCCGTGCAGACCCGCCGGGAAGTCCGCCTGCGCGAGCACGCCCGCGCCCAGGCCAGCGTCGGCCAGCTCAAGCATCCGAACCCTCCCCACCGGCCTCGCCGGGACGGGCCGGCGCGTAGCCCAGAGCCCGCGCCTGCTCGTACTTCGCCTCGTCGTCGATCTGGATCTGCTTCCGCGCCAGCACCACCGCCCCGAGCATCGCCATCAGCAGGATCACGCCCGCGATCTCGATCGCCCCGGGGTGCCCCTTGATCAGGTTGTAACCCACGCTCTCGGTGTTGGTCGGCGCGAAGCCGTCGGGCCACGACACGAACCGCACAACGCCGCCCTCGATCGCGTCGCCGTCGCCGTCGCCCACGACCACCCCGGCCGTCCGCTCGCCGCCGTCGATCAGCAGCCCGCCGTCCTCGCCCCGGGCGATGATTTCTTCAGGCTGAATAATGTCCTCATTCCGCAGCGCCTTCTCGAGCCGCTGCGGGATCGCCCGGACCACCTCACCCCCCGTGTACCGCCGTGCCGGGTCCGTGAAATACTCGGTCGTGTTCCGAGGCTCTAGCCTGGGCACACCTTTGGCGACCAGAACCGACAACGCCCCGATCATCAGAAACCCGACCAGGATCGACGACACCGGCGCGTTCGCCCGGATGTCGTACGACCGCAGGTTCTCCGGCTCTTCCTGCGTCGGCGCCTGCGTCGCCAGCATGATCACGAACAAGTACGTGATCAGGATCGCGCCCGCATAGATAATGATCAGCGCAAACGCCATGAACTCCGCCGCCAGCAGCAGCACGAGCCCCGCGGTCGCGATGATCGTCAGGATGAAGTGCAGCGCCGCGTACACCGGCCGCGGGTGCGTGATCATCCGCACGGCGCCCAGCAGCGCCACCAGCCCAAACAAGTAGAAATACGGGTTGGGCAAGACCGTCGGCACGTACTGATCGCCCGACGCGTCGAGCGGCAGCCGGAACCACGGGAACGCCTCGGAAGACCAAACCATCCCCTGATACCCGAGCAGCACCGCCACCCCGCCGAACGCCGCCGAGCCCAGCAGCAGACCGATGATCTCGGCCCGCAGCCGCTCCCGTGGCATCGCCAAAAACACGCCTACCGCCCCCAGCGTGAACAGCAGGTACAGCAGAAAAGGATTCCCAACGACGGCTTCCACGCTTCTTCTCTTTCAGGGCCGAGGGCATGACCAAAGCCAAGCCAAACCGGAAGAACAACCGCGGCAACAACAGGCCCGCCTCGCATCGAACCGTCCGTCGAGCCGCAACAGGTCCGGTCCGCCAGCGTAGCGCAGACGCCCCCAACGGACCACCGACCCGCTAGCCTCTCGCACTCAGAGAGACGCCGTGTCAATACCCCCGATCGACCCACGCCGGCGGAACCAAGCATGACCGCGACCACCCGACCGCTTCAGGCACACCCAACCCAGCCCCGCGCCACCGGCTGGAAGCTCCAAACCCCAAACGCCCTCGTCGCCGCGCGCCTCGCCCTCGCCGCGATCACCATCGTCTACCTGAGCACCTGGACCCCGGGCCGGCCCGAGGTGCTCTCGGGCGCCGCGGTCCTGTTCATCCTCGCCGCCCTCACCGACGCGCTCGACGGCTACCTCGCCCGAAAGTGGAACGCCGTCACCACCCTCGGCCGCATCATGGACCCCGTCGCCGACAAGGTCCTCGTCCTCGGAGTGCTCATCGTCCTCGCCGGGCCCTCGTTCACCCGCGACGGCGCCGCCATCGCCGGCTTCACGCCGCTCATGGTCGTCGCCATCGTCGCGCGTGAGCTCGTTGTGACCTCCGTCCGAGCCGCCGCCGAGACCAGCGGCCTCCGCTTCGGGGCCACCGCCGTCGGCAAAGTCAAGATGATCGTCCAGTCCGCCGCGATCCCCCTCATCCTGCTCGCCCTCGCACAGTCCTCGGCCACCACCGGCGCCATCACTCCCCTCACCCGCGCCCTCGTCGACACTCTCGCCTGGCTGACCACGCTCGTCACCGCCTGGTCGCTCTTCCCCTACCTCTTCAACGTCTGGGACGCCTTCACCGGCGGCCAATACCAGCCCAGCCCAACCACCCCCGACCAGCGCCAGACCCACTCCGCCGCCCGGGCCCTCACCGTCCACGGCTTCGGCCTCATGCGCCCCTTCCCGGGCACCTGGGGCTCGCTCCCGCCCGTCCTCCTCGCCGCCGCCCTCACCGCCGGCTCCTACACCCAGACCGACGCCTCGCCCGAGAAGCTCGCCGTCTACTACACCGCCCTCGCCGCCCTCTTCGCCTGGGGCTGCTGGGCGTGCCTGAGCAAGGGCCACATCGCCGAAGCCGTCTTCAACAAAAAAGACCCCGGCCCCGTCGTCGCCGACGAGGTCGCCGGCATGTGCCTCACGCTCGTCGCCCTGCCCATCTCCCTCGCCGACCCGTGGTACGTCGCCGCCGCCTGGCTCCTCGGAGCCTTCGTCGCGTTCCGCGTCTTCGACATCATCAAGCTGCCGCCCGCCGCTCAGCTCCAACGCCTCCCCGGCGGGCTCGGCATCCTCGTCGACGACCTCTTCGCCGGGCTCTACGCCCTCGCCACTATCCAGGTCATCGCCGCCTTCATCGCCTGAGCCGCATTAACGCAGAACCCAGCCCGAGACCGCATTCGTTGAGGGATGGGGGGCATGGGTGGGGGCGGGCTTTCCAGTCACCGTCCGACGCCACCCCCGACTACTCCCCCCACCGATCGTTCGACCGATCCACATCGGGCAGCACCCCGTCCGGGTCCAGCTCGAACGAGACCAGCCCCCGGCCCTCCACATCGAGCAGCACCAGAGCGTCGTCGCCCGTCGCCCACGCCTCCGCCGGCACACGCCCGCGTTGTGTCGACCCGTCGTCGAACGACGCCTCCCACGTCGCGGGCATCACCAGCCCCTCGCGGTGCGCGATCGTGACCTCCGCGACGGAGTCGTCGTTCTCAAACACGACGCCCTCCACGGCCTGATCCAGCACCGCCGTCTGGTAGAACCAGCCGCGCCAGAACCAGCTCAGGTCCTCGCCGGTCACGTCCTCCACCGTCCGGAAGAAGTCCCAAGGCATCGGGTGCTGAAAGCTCCACCGACGCACATACGCCCGCATCGCGACGTCAAACCTCGCCCGGCTCTCCTCGACCGTCTCCCCGAGGATGTAGTCCCGCAGCAGCCTCAGGCCGAACCCCGGCTTCGAATACCCCAGGAACCCGAGCCCCCGCCCCCCGATCCGGTCCGGCTCGGTCATGATCGGCTGCGCCCGACGACCGAGCATGTTCCGGGCCATCCACGCCTCGGCCCCCGCGAACTCGGGCTCGCCCCAGAACGACTCGTAGCTGTACCCGTCGGTGAAGGTGTTCAGCCCCTCGTCCTGCCACGCGTACCGACGCTCGTTGCTCGAAACCAGCATCGGGAACCACTGGTGCCCCACCTCATGGTCGGTCACCCCGAAGAGTGAGCGGTCGGTCTGCTCGATCGGCCGCGACGGGTCGGGCCGCGCGTCGCAGAACACGATCATCGGGTACTCCATCCCGTACTCGCGCCCGCTCACGTTGCTGATCTGGTCGTACGGGTACTCCCCGAGCCACTCGCTGTAGTAATTGATCGCGTGCCGAAGATACTGCGTCGATCCCCCGGCCCGCTCACTCGCCGCCCACGAGCCCACGCCCTCGGGCGGGTAGAAGCTCTGGCACAGCACCTCGCGCCCATCCAGATCGGCGACCGCCGCGTCCCACACGAACGCCGCGCTCGACGACCACGCGAACGTCCGCACGTCCGAAGCGACGAACGTCCACGTCAGCTCGCCCTCGCCCTCGGGGCGCCCCGCCCCCGAGCGCACCTCCTCGAGCGAGCGGATCACGACCGTCTCCTCAGACTCGAGCGCCCCGTTCTCAAGACGCTCGAACTGCTCGGGCGTCAGCACGGCCGCCGCGTTCTTGATCGTGCCCGTCGCCGCCACGATGTGGCTCCGAGGCACCGTGATCGACACCCGGTAGTCCCCGAAGTCCGTATAGAACTCGCCCGGCCCAAGGTGCGGCAGCGTGTTCCACCCCTCCACGTCGTCGTACACGCACACGTTCGGGAACCAGTGCGCCAGCTCGTACACCTTGCCCGCGTCGCTCTCGAAGATCCCCTGCCGACCCTCGGGCGGCACGGGCAGCTCGTACGACAGCTCCACCACCACCTCGCCGCCCAGCGCCGCCACCGGCTCGTCGAGCGCGATCCGACCGACCGTGTCGAATACCGACAGCTCCGCCGACACGCCGTCGACACGAACCCCGTTGAACGTGTACCCCCCCTCGAACCCGCCCACCACCACGAAACGGCTCCCGCCCGGACGCGACTTCGACCCCTTGCTGTCCGACCGGAACAGGTTCTGATCCAGGTTGAACCAAAGCTGGTCCAGCTCGTGCGGCGAGTTGTTCGTGTACGTCAGCGTCAGGTCCGCGAAGACCGTGTCCGTCTCGGTGTCCAGCCGCGCCGCGATCTCGTAGTCCGCCCGCTGGTTCCAAATCCCCGGCCCCGGGGCGCCCGTCACGAGCCTCGCCTCGTTCGGCGCGGGCCAGTCCAAGGGGCGGAACAGGTCGGCCGTCGGCTTCTTCGCCGCCGCCGCCTTCGCCGCCGCACGCTCCGACTCCGCTTCCAGCGCCGCCTTCTTCGCCTCGATCATGAGCTCCTTGACCACCCGCTCCATCTCCAAAGCCTCGGCCTTCGCCCGCTCCGCCTCGGCCGCGGCCGCCACCGCCGCCGGATCGGGCTCCGACGTCGACGCGCACCCAACGAGCGCCGCCGATGCGAACAACCAAAGAACCAACGCCACCGAGCCTGAAGACCGAACCATGCAACACTCCGCTCTGCCGGGCCCAGACGCCCGGCGAGACATCATCCCGTCCGCCGTGCCCAATCGGGAGCAGGGTCCAGAACCGGATCCTGCCAAAGCAAAGCGGCCGAGCCTTATGAACAAGACTCGGCCGCATGGTATCTCGCATCTGAAGGGGTCCGAGAGGGCGAGGCGAGCGATTACAGCTCGCTCAGACCCGTCCGCACCGCGACCCGGACCAGCTCGCCGCGCGTCTCGAGCTCGAGCTTCCGCCCGATCGAGCTCCGCCGGGCTTCGACCGTCTTCTCAGAGCGCTGCACAATCCTCGCGATGTCCTTGGTCTTGAGCCCGAGCCCGATGAGCTCGAGCACCTCCCGCTCGTTGGCCGTCAGCTGGTCGAGCGTGCTCTCGCCGCTCAGCGGGTGGGTCGACGAGGTCGTCCGCGAGCCCGACACCACGCACGGGTGCACGACCACGAGCGAGCGATCGCCCTGTGGCAGCACGCGGGCCTCGATTAGCAGGCCGCGCCAGATGCCTCGGAACGTCCCGTGCTCGCCGGCCACGACCGTGTTGCGGACGCCCGCCTGCTCGTCGAGGAAGACCGCCGCGGCCGAACGCTCCAGGGCATCACCGCCGGGGCTCGCCGCCCGCATCCCGAACCACCGGGCCAACGACCCGTTATCGCTCAGGATGTCCCCACGCCGGTCTGCAACCAACACAAACGCCCCCGACGCCTTCAACAACGCCTCGAGGAGCACGTCACCGCCGATCGTCGAGAACGCCGCAGTATCCAACACCGAATCCGTCCCCGCGTCCAGGTGAGCGTCGGAGCCCGATTCCAGCTTGAAACTCGACCCGGTCATCGATCCGACCACCGACGCCGTGTCGCTCCGGATCGGGCCCGCCGCCACTGCACTCTGCATCATCAAATTCCTTCCACACGCACACACATTGACGAGATTTCGCTCCCGCAGAGCGGCGTCACTATGCGTTGGGCGAGCACCGTACCACTTCATGAAACACCAACAAAGCGAGACGGAAGCCCTCAACAGAAGACAATGCCGGTCAATATGACAGGCGATGTGCGACTGTCCAACGGACGCAGGCTAGGTCGAACGATCCAGAATGCGGTACTGCACCGCCTCGAGCATGTGCTCGGATCGCACGCCGGCCGACCCGTCCAGGTCGGCGATCGTTCGGGCCACGCGGCGGAGCTTGTCGTACGCCCGCGCGGACAAGCCGAAGTCCTCGATCGACCGCCGCAGCACCAGCGTCGCCGCGTCGTCCAGGGGCGCGAGACCGTCGAGCTGGGCCCCGGACAGCCCGCCGTTGGGCACGCGCTGCCCGCGCTCGGCCGCCCGCCGCCGGGCGTGGTAGACCGCCTCCCGCATCGCCGAAGAGTCCGTCCCGCCCGCTTTTCCGGTCAGCTCGTCCCAAGGCACCCGGGGCGCATGGACGTGCAGATCGATCCGGTCGAGCAGCGGGCCGGACAGCTTCGACAGGTACCGCTGCATCTCCCGCTGGCCCGCCTCGCCCGGCGCGACGTCGCCCTTGGGCGTGGGGTTCATCGCCGCGATCAGCATGAACCTCGCCGGGAACCGCACGGTCGCGTGGGCCCGCGCGATCGTGACCACCCCGTCTTCAAGGGGCTGACGAAGGGTTTCCAGCACACCGCGGGCAAACTCGGGCAGCTCGTCGAGGAAAAGCACGCCCCGGTGGGCCAAGCTGACTTCCCCGGGACGGGGAACCACCCCGCCGCCCACGACCGCCGCGGCCGACGCCGTGTGGTGGGGCGTCCGCACGGGCCGCGAGCGGACGAGCCCCTGCTCGGTCTCGAGCACGCCCGCCGCGGAATGGATCCGCGTGACCTCCAGCGCCTCGGCCGGGCTCATCGCCGGCAGGATGCCCGGCAGCGCCCGTGCCATCATCGTCTTGCCCGTGCCCGCCGGCCCGAGCATCACGCAGTTATGCGACCCCGCCGCGGCGATGACCAGCGCCCGCTTGACCGCCTCCTGGCCCTTGACCTGTCCGAAATCGATCGGCGAGACCCCGGCTTCCAACGCCGCCCGCACGTCCTGGCGGGGTACCGGGTCGGGCTCCAGGTGGCCGCCCAGCAGGCTCGCGACCTCGGCGAGCGTGCGCACGCCCAGCACCCGGACGTCGGTCTCTTCTGGGATCAGGCTCGCGCCGATCGCCGCCTCGCGGGCGTTCTCAACCGGCACAACCACGTACCGCTTGCCCTGACTCGCCGCCAGCTCGGCGAGCCCGACCGCCCCGCGGATCGGACGGACCCGGCCGTCGAGGGCGAGCTCGCCCGCCATGACGCACGCCGAAGGATCAAGCCCCACGCCGTGAGCAGCCAGCCCGCGCGCAAGCAGCAGCCCCGCGGCGATCGGCAGGTCGTAGACCGGCCCCTCCTTCCGCTGATCGGCCGGCGCGAGATTGATCAGCAGCCGCGCCGGCCCGAGCGGGAAGCCCGTGTTGACCAGCGCGCTCCGCACCCGCTCGAGCGACTCCCGCACGGCCACATCGGGCAGGCCCACGATCGTCTCGCGGGCCGTCCCGGCCTCGTCCAAATCCACCTCGACCTCGCACGGGCGGGCCTCGATGCCCTGCAGGAGCGCGGAATGAACGCAGGCGATCATGTCCGCAGTATACCAAACTTTTTCCGTATAGAACCCCGGGCCCCGCCGCGGCCCCGCCGGGAACACACCGACAAACATCGACCGACAAACATCGACGGGGATTCTCGCGGCGGTCCGATACTCTCGGTCTATGGCGAGAGGATCCAAGGCGTCACCATCACAATCCCCGGACCCGCTCCGCGCCGCGGTCCGGCCCGTCCTGCTCCTGGGGGCGATGGCGGTCTGGGTCTTCGCGGTCGCCTCGCTCCTGGCGTTCGACCCCGGTGACGCCCCGTTCGCCTCGGCGTTCCCGGCCAACAGCCCCACCGCCAACGTCTGCGGCCCGGTCGGAGCCGCGCTCGCCAACGGGCTCATGCGGTTCTTCGGGCTCGCGGCCTGGGCCCTGACCCTCGGGCTCGCGGCGATCCTTGTCCTCGCGGTCGTGGCCGACAGCCTGCGCCACGCGGCGGTCCGCGTCGTCGGGCTCGTCGTCGCCTGCGCCGGCCTTGCCGGGCTGCTCAGCCACCTGACACCCACCTGGCTCATGACGCTCAGCCCCTACCCCGACCTGCCGGGCGGCTCGCTCGGGCTCGTGGGCGCGCACGAGCTCTCCACCCGGTTCGGCAGCTTCGGCACGGCGCTCTGGCTCGGGCTCGTCGCCGCGCTCGGGCTCGTGGTCTCGTTCGACCGCTGGCTCATCGTCGCGCCCGTGCGCGTCTGGCAGGCGACCGGCCCGCTGGCCCGCGGCGCGTCGCGGGTCGCCCTGCTCGTCTGGACGCCCGCGCGGGTCGTCGTCGACCCTGCCGTGTCGATCGCGCGGTCGCTATGGAAGACGGTCACGAAGGCGCGGCCGAAGATCCGCCGCGACGACCTCGAGGGCGAAGACCTGCCCGACGGGCACCGCCATGACGAGAAGCGGGCCGGCCGCAAGAAGCCCAAGGCGCCAAAGCTGAAAGAGACGGCCGGCGGGCTCGGCGGCGGGAGCGAGCTGGATCTTGACGACGAGCTCGAAGACGAGATCGACACGGGCGACGACGAGGAAGACGAAGAGGACGACTGGGAAGAGGTCGCCGAGTCCGAAGAAGACGAGTACAACGAGGAAGAAGACGACGACCTGCCCGGCGCACCCCAGGTCTTCAGCGAGGCCGACATCCGCGACAAGGTCGCCAAGCTCCCGCTGCGGTTCAGCGGCGCGAACAAATCGATGGCGACCGACGAGGACCTGGCCGAGCTTCAGAACGAGGCCGAGCTTGAGGGGTACCAGTTCCCCGGGCTCGACCTGCTCGAGGACGCCGACGACGGGTTCGGCGAGACGCTCGAGGGGCTCGTGCGCGAGCAGGCCGAGCGGCTCGAGACGGCGCTGCGGAACTACTCGATCGAGGGCGAAGTCGTGGGCATCGAGTCGGGCCCGGCGATCACGCTCTACGACGTGCGCCTCGCGCCCGGGACCAAGGTCAGCAAGATGACCGCGGTCGCGTCCGACGTCGCGCGGTCGCTCAAGGCGGTCAACATCCGCATCGTGACCAACCAGAAGGGCAAGGACACGGTGGGCGTCGAGGTGCCCAACCCCAAGAAGGAGCGCGTGCGGCTCAAGGAGCTGATGAGCCAGCGCGAGCTGTTCGGCAAGATGCGGCTGCCCATGTTCCTCGGCAAGGACGCGTCGGGCGAGCCGCTCATCGAAGACCTGACCAAGATGCCCCACATGCTCATCGCGGGCACGACGGGCTCGGGCAAGTCGGTCTGCATGAACACCATCATCATGAGCTGGCTCTACACCAAGAAGCCCAACGAGCTCAAGATGGTCCTGGTCGACCCCAAGATGGTCGAGATGAGCCAGTTCAAGGACATCCCGCACCTGATGTGCCCGGTCGTGACCGAGATGTCGAAGGCCGCCGCCATCCTCGAGTGGGCGTGCAAGAAGATGGACGAGCGGTACGAGCTGCTCGCCGACGCGGGCTGCCGCGACATCTCGGGGTACAACGAGCTCGAGTTCGACGAGATCTGCGAGCGGATGGAGGCCAACACCGAAGAAGAGAAGGCCCGCATCCCCCGCCGCCTGCCCTACATGGTCTTCATCATCGACGAGCTCGCGGACCTGATGATGACCGCCAAGGAGGTCGAGGGCTCGATCATCCGGATCGCCCAGAAAGCCCGCGCCGTGGGCATCCACCTGATCCTCGCGACGCAGCGCCCGCAGGCCAACGTCGTCACCGGGCTGATCAAGAGCAACATGCCCAGCCGCATCTCGTTCAAGGTGCGCTCGGGCATGGACTCTCGGATCGTGCTCGACCACAAGGGCGGCGAGCTGCTGCTCGGGCAGGGCGACATGCTCTTCCTCTCGGCCAGCAACCAGCTCGTCCGCGCGCAGGGCACCCTCGTCGACGACCACGAGATCCGCAAGGTCTGCAAGTTCGTCAAGACCGTCGCCAAGCCGAGCTACGAGCGGCAGCTCACCAGCGTCAAGCTCGGCATGAGCGAGGACGAGCAGAAGGTCTTCGACTCGGAGAACCACTCCAGCGCCTCGCTTGCCGCGGCCCAGGAAGACCCGATGTTCGACCGGGCCGTCGAGATCGTGCTCGAGACCAAGCGCGGCTCGGTCAGCCTGCTCCAGCGGCGGCTCGCCATCGGCTACACCCGCGCCAGCCGGCTGATCGACCTCATGGGCATCGCCGGCATCATCTCCGACCACAAGGGCTCGGTCGCCCGCGACGTGCTCATCACGCCCGAGATGTGGGGCGAGATGAAGGCGTTCAACGAGCGCGAGATGGAGCGCATGCGACAGGACGGCACGCTGCCCGGGCAGGACATCGAAGAGCCGACCGCCGACGCCGTGGAGAACTACGAGCGCGTCCAGGGCACGACCAAGCCGCTCGAACACGCCGGACCCGTACAGGCCGGATCGGGCGAGACCGGAGCGGGCGAGCCGCTCGAAGGCGAGGACATCGAGGGTCAGCAGCCGCTGTTCGGCGAGCCGAAACCGCTGGCCGAAGCAGTCATCGAGGAGCCGCCCTTCGAGCCGGACACCCCGCCCGAACCCGAAGACGAAACGGACCCCGAGGTCGATGACGAGGTCGCCGAACAAGAAGCAGAGGAAGAAGCAGACGAAGAGGAAGAGCTCGAGACCGAGGACGAAGACGGCTACGAGTACGTCTATGTCGACGAGGACGGCAACGAGATCGACCCGGACCAGGCAGAGGAGTGGGACGAGGACGAGGAAGAGGAAGACAGCAAGACCAACGCATCCTGAATCGATCGCATTGAAATCGTCCTCTCCCACGGCGTCGCGTGAAACGGCATCCGCCGGCCGCGTAAAGATGTACGACTGTGAAAGAGCCGATCGACAGAGCCCGGCGGTCGCGGATCGGCCGCCGCAGCGGCCCGGAGTTCGGAGCGGCCGATCGCGAGAAGACACAGCCGGTCCCATGCGGGCCGGTGTCAGCAAGAAGGACCCGACCTATGACGACCCTCCGCCCGCTCGCCCTGAGCCTGGTCTCGCTCGCGACCCCCGCCGCCGCGTTCGCTCAGGCCGACGCGCTGCTCGACCACATCCCTGCCGACGCGCCGCTCTACGTGCTCATCCCCGACGCCCTTGAGATGGTCGGCGAGGTCCGCGAGTTCCTGGCCGCGACGGGCCAGGCCGAGGCGGGCCAGGTCGTGGCCGTCGCCAAAGGGGTGATGGAAACGCCCGGCATCGGCAACGGTGTTGCCTTGCTGATCACCGAGCCCCTCGACCCCTTCGCCGGCGTCGAGGCCGAGGGCGTGATCCTCGTCGAGGTCGACAACTACGGGCAGATGTCCAAGGCGCTCGGCGGCGGCGACGCCGATGCCAACGGCGTCGCCGAGATCAACATGTTCGGCGAGTCGTTCTTCGTGCGCGACGGCGGGCGCGGCGTCGCGATCATCGGCATGGACGCTGAGAGCGTCGGCGAGTTCGAGCCGGCGGTCGGGCTCGCCGACGCCCACCGCGCGCGGCTCGGCTCGCTCGGCGACACCCTTCTCGAGAACCATGTGTCGATCGTCACCTACATGCCGGCGGTCGCCGACGGGCTCAAGCAGCTCGTCGCGATGGGCCGCGGGCAGCTTCAGGACATGGCCCTGATGATGGGCCCGCAGGGCGCGATCTTCCAGGAAGACATGGTCTTCGAGCCCACGGGGGCGTTCCTCGACCAGGCCGAGGCGACGACCGTCGGCATGACCTTCTCCGACGCCGGCGTGTTCATCGACGTCTCGGCGCAGTTCAAAGAGGGCTCCGAGATCGGCGGGTTCTTCGCCGACGGCGGCAGCACCAAGGGGCTGCTCAACCGCGTTCCCGACGAGGACTTCCTCTTCGCGGCCGCCTCCGACTCGAGCTCCGAGTCGTACCAGCGATTCATGGACAAGGCCGAGGAGTTCGGCGCCGCGATCACCGAGGCGATCGGCGAGGGCGGCGACGCGTCGTCGCCTGACCTGCTCGAGCCCGCCGGCGGCGCCCGCGAGGCCACCCTCGTCGCCCGCAACCCGCAGGGCATCATGGCGGGCATGCTCGTCCGCTCGGTCCGCTACATCGACGCCGAACGCCCGCAAGACCTGATCGACCGGGCCGAGACCAAGGCGCAGCAGATGGTCAACGAGGAGACCAAGGCCGGCCCGTTCACGATCGAGGCGAGCTTGTCCTCGGCCGGCACCGTCGCGGGCGTCGAAGCCAAGCAGTTCCGCCTCGGCATGATCGCCGACCCGGGCGACCCCACGTCGTTCCAGGCGGCGCAGGGCCTCCAGATGATGTACGGCTTCGCCCGCGGGCCCGCGGGATACATCGCCCCCGCTGAGTCGGGCGTCGTCCAGACCCTGACCGCCGGCGACACCGGGCGGCTCGAGCAGGCGCTCGCGGTCGCCAACTCGGGCAAGGGTCTCGGCTCGGGCGACCGCCTCGGCCCGGCAAGCGACATGCTCCCAGACAACCGCATCTTCGAGGGCTACATGGAGCTAGACACGCTGTACCAGGAGATCATCCCGCTCGCCGGCATGTTCCTGGGTGAGCTCCCGTTCGACGCGCCCGCCGACCTGCCGCCGCTGGGCATGTCGGTGTCGACCGGCGGCGGCGGCATGTTCGCCCGCGTCGCGCTCCCGGCGTCGTTCGTCGAGTGGACGATCAATACGGCCGAGGCCCTCGACGCGGCCGACGCGCTCGGCGCCCCCGGCGGCGGCGCCCCGCAGTTCTAACGACGGTCCTACGGACTCTGATGGATTCTCTGTGACGAACCCTTCACCGGACGGCTGGCGGCTCACGCCGGCCGTCCGGCTTTTCTTTGACCGCCCTCGGGTAATGACGATCCTCAACGTCACGCCCGACAGCTTCTCCGACGGCGGCCGGCTCCCGACGCCCTCCGCGGTCGCTGACGCGGCCCGGCGCGCCGTGAACGACGGGGCCGATGTGCTCGACATCGGCGGCGAGTCGACCCGCCCCGGCGCCGAGCCCGTGCCCGCCGGCGAGCAGATCCGCCGCGTCGTTCCCGCGATCGCCGCGGTCCGGGCCGCGGGGATCGACACGCATATCACAATCGACACCACCGACGCCACGGTCGCGTTGGCCGCGCTCGACGCGGGCGCGACCGCGGTCAACGATGTCTCGGGCGGTGCCGCCGACCCGGCGATGCTCCCGCTGGTCGCCGAGCGCGGCGTCGGCGTGGTCCTCATGCACCGCCTGACCACCTCAAAGCACGAGTCCTACTCCGACGGCTACCGGCAAGCCCCCGCCTACCCCGACGGCGTCGTCCAACACGTCAGACGGAGCCTTAGCGCTCTCCTCGAATCGGCCCTCGCGGCCGGCGTCGCCAAAGTCAGCGTCGTGCTCGATCCCGGGCTCGGCTTCGGCAAGAGCGTCGAGCAGAACCTTGCACTGCTCAACGGCACGCCCGACCTGCTTTCGCTGGGCTGCCCGGTGCTGAGCGGGCTGAGCCGCAAGAGCTTCGTCGGCCGCGTCGCGTCGCCCGGGGAAGAACAGACCGCGGCAGACGACCGCCTTGAGGGCACGCTCGCGCTGACCGCCCTGCACCTCGACCGCGGCGCCCGGCTCTTCCGCGTGCACGACACCCGCGCGGTCCGTCGAGCGGTCGACGCGGCGTGGGCCCTCCGCGCGGCCCACGCACGGACAGACCCCTGACGCCGATGCCCGGGGGCCCGCCGCGACGCTACCATCGCCGAACTTGCGCCCGTTCGAGGCGTACGTCTCGGGAGCCCCGGTTGGCCGCTCCCGACCCCGGTCCGAGTTCGTGCAGGGCTGCGCGGGTTCGAGCCGGTGCGGCCCGCGGTCGTGGGCCACGCAACGAGGAGACCGAGTGAGCACACAGACGAACCGTTCGGGCGAGACCCTCCGCTGCGCCGCCGTGGGCGTCGGCCGCATGGGCCGCCACCACGCCCGGGTGTACGCCGAGATGGAGGGCGTCGAGCTGGTGGGCGTGTACGACGCCGACCCGGAGCGTTGCCGCGAGATCGCCGAGCAGCACAACACCCGCGCGTTCGCGACGATCGAAGAGGTCGTCGCCGCGGGCGTCGACGCGGCGAGCGTCGCCGTGCCCACGACCTACCACCGCGACACCGCCCGGCCCCTGCTCGAAGCCGGCACCGCCTGCCTGATCGAGAAGCCGCTCGCCCAGAGCGCCGAGGAAGCGCACGCGATCAAGGAGGTCGCCGAGCGCACCAAGTCGCTGCTGATGGTCGGCCACATCGAGCGGTACAACCCGATCATGCGGGCGCTCCGGCGAGCGCAGGCCGACGGGCTCGAGATCACACCCCGTTTCATGGAGGTGCACCGCGTCAGCCCCATGACCTTCCGCTCGGTCGACATCGGCGTCGTGATGGACATGATGATCCACGACCTCGACGTCGTCATCATGCTCATGGGCGGGCGCGAGCCCGACGAGGTCCAGGCGACGGGCGTCGCGGTCGTGACCGAGCACGAGGACCTCTGCAACGCGCGGCTCACGTGGCGCCTGCCCGAAGCCGAGGGCGGCGGCTCCTGCGTCGCCAACGTCACCGCGTCGCGCCTCGCGCTCAAGACCGAACGCGTCACCCGCATCACGGGAGAGAACGCGTACATCAAGATCGACTACGCCAAGAAGAGCGGCACCATCATCCGCCGGACCGCCAACGAGGTGCAGATGGACGAGGTCCGGGAACAGCTCCGCGCAGGCGCCGACCTGACCAACCTCAAGTGGGACGAGCTGGTCAACGTCGAGCCGCTGGAGATCGACTCGGGCGAGCCGATCGTCCTCGAGATCGAGGCGTTCCTCGACGCGGTCCGCCGGGGTCAGCAGCCCGAAATCAACGCCGAGGCGGGCCTGGCGAACGTCCGCACCGCCGAACGCGTCGTCGAGCAGATCCAGGCGAGCCTGCCCTCGACGCAGCAGGTGCTCTGACCCGCTCCGCACCGGCACAATCCGCACCGGCGCGGCCCGTTTTCGGTCTGGCAGGAACCGCAGGGGCCCGTTCGTTCTTCACACAACCGACGGGTGTGCGAAAACAGGTCGAATACCGCTCGTCCGACGACGGCCCCCCCGGCGTCCGGTAGACTTGCGGTGCCGAGTGAAGCCCGGACGTCTGAGGGCCGATGGTCGGCGTGTT
Source organism: Planctomycetota bacterium (assembly GCA_039815285.1). Taxonomy (GTDB): domain Bacteria; phylum Planctomycetota; class Phycisphaerae; order Phycisphaerales; family UBA1924; genus JBCBZP01. The sequence continues at coordinate 3,798 of JBCBZP010000001.1, read as the reverse complement.
CACCCGGCGTGCAGGATGCGCCCGGACACCGCACCCCAGTCCAGTTACGCCGCACGGATTCGGCCGACCGCGACACCCGCCCCCCGAGAACCTGGCCCGCCGCCGACCGCGGCCTGCCCCTCCCCACCAGCCCATGACCGCCCAGCCCAACGACACCGCGACGCCCTCGACCAGCCCCGAAACCCAGGCCCACGCCGAAGCCCCCGCGAAGACCCACGCGGCCGCCAGCTCCGACGCGAACCCACAGGTTCCCGCCGCCGAGCAGCCGAGCGACCCGATCGCGCCGCCGGCGAGTTCGGAAGACGACGCGGCCGTCGCGGCCCGTGTCGAGGGCGGGCTTGAGCCCATCGGGCCGAGTGTGGCACCCGCGCACACTCCCTTCCAGGACGCGCCCGTCCCTGACCAGGCATCATCCTCTTCCGAGTCATCGCCCGAGCCGTCATCCGACGCCGAAAGCCAGCAGAGCGCTGACGCCGCCGTCGACGACCAGGTGCAGGCCGAGCTCGCCGCGGCGATGGGCCAGCTCGCCGCGGCGGGACTCACGCAGGCCCCGAAGACCGACGGCGACACCAAGCCGAACACGCCGCCGACGCTGCCCCCCCGCGGCGACACCGCCCCCGCCACGAAGCCCGCGATCCGTGGCCCGCGCGTCGTGCAGGCCGGCCGTGAGCACCGCCGCGGCATCGTGGTGTCCGTGGGTGGCAGCGATATCTTCGTCGAGTTCGGCCCCAAGGAGCTCGGCGTCGTCGCGCGAGACGCCTGGAAAGAAGACGAGCAGGCGCCCGTCGTCGGCGAAGAGCTCCAGCTCGTTATCAACCGGTTCGACAAGGACGAGAATATCTTCCTGTGCTCGCGGCCCGGCTCGGTCCAGAAGGCCGAGTGGGAGCTGCTCGAGCCGGGCCAGATCGTCGAAGCCCGCGTCACCGGCAAAAACAAGGGCGGGCTCGAGCTCGAGGTCGCGGGCCACCGCGCGTTCATGCCTGCCGGGCAGGTCGACATCCGGCACATCGACGACCTTTCGGTCTTCGTCGGCGAGAAGATGCAGGCCCAGGTCATCCGCGTCGACCGCGGCGGCAAGGGCAACATCGTCCTGAGCCGACGCGAGATCCTCGCCGAGGAGCGGGCCAAGCTCGCCGAGGAGCTCAAGACCTCGCTCAGCGAGGGGCAGGTGCTCGACGGAGTCGTCAAGAAGATCATGCCGTTCGGCGCGTTCGTCGACATCGGCGGGCTCGACGGGCTTGTCCACATCGCCGACCTCTCGCACGACCGGATCCACCTCGGCGAGCAGAACGTCCAGAAGTTCGTCAAGGAGGGCCAGCAGGTCCGCGTGCAGGTGCTGCGGATCGACTGGGAAAAGAACCGCATCGCGCTGGGCATGAAGCAGCTCGCCGAGGACCCGTTCGTCTCCGCGACCGAGGAGCTTGTTGAGGGCGCGATCGTCACGGGCAAGATCAAGAACATCGCCGACTTCGGCGCGTTCGCCGAACTGCCCGGCGGCACCGAGGGGCTCATCCACATCTCCGAGCTCGCCTGGAAGCGGACCAACCACCCCAGCGAGGTCGTCCAGCCCGACCAGGTCGTGCAGGTCAAGGTCCTCAAGATCGACCCCGACAACCGCCGGATCTCGCTGAGCCTCAAGCAGGCCGAGGAGCGACCCAAGCAGGAGGGTGGCGGCAAGGGCCGCGGCGGACCGGGCGGCCCCGGCGGACGCGGGCGGGGTCGCGGCGACCGCGCCGAACGCGACCACCGCACGCCCGACGAGATCCTCAAGGAAACGCCCCACCTCCGCCGGCTCCGCGCCCAGTCGCAGCAGGCAGGCGGCGGCACCGGCGGGCTCGTCCGCCGATCGGGCGACCCACTCGCCGAGCCCCAGCAGCCCGCGCCGAACGCCGAGGGCCAGGCCAAGCACGACCGCAAGAAAGAGCCCGCTAAGAAGCGCAAGCAGGAAGACCTGCCGCCGGTCGAGGGGCTTGATCAGCTGCTCAACAAGTTCGGCGGGCTGTAAGCCGCCGCGCGGCCCCACCGAGCGCGAACAGGCCGGCCACAACAGGCCGGGTACAAGCAGGCCGACCCCGATCCTGACGAGCCCCGGCTCAGCGACCGTGCTCCAAGAGCAAGCCCTTGCCTCCGCCGTGGTCTCCTACCCTCTGCCATGGCAGGGGAGCCTTCGAAGAACATCGCCGATGCTGAGCCGCACCCGCCGCGGGCGGTCGTCAAGCGAGAGCTCGGCGAGCGGTTGCGCAAAGACTTCCGCCGGTTCTGGTGGGTGCTGCTCACGCCGCTCGCGGCGTGGCTCACGACCCCGCTGGCGACCGACGTCAGGATGTTTCGATGGCTGACAATGGCGGTCGCGTTCCACGCCGTGCTGCTCGTCGTGAGCCTCCGGCTCGGAAGCTTCAAAAAAACCCTCATGCAGACCGCCGGCTACTGGGGCTGGCCCGGCCCGCGTGTGATCGGCCTCGTGCTCGTCGGGTGCGGGCTCCCGATCGTGCTGGCGTATCGCAGCCTGATGCCCATCCCGCTCTGGCTGTTGGTCGTCGAGGCGTCCTACCTGGCGACTTTCGTCGCGGGCAGCTCGATCATCTTTCCCACGTTCGCCGCGCTCTACGGCCCGCGCGGCTCCTGCGGCTTCTGCAAGTACGACCTCACCGGCATGCGGCGCCCCATGCGCTGCCCCGAGTGCGGCGCTCGGGTCCGCATGAGCGCGATCGCCAAGAGGATCCGGCAGCGGTGGCGCCTCCGCGCAACCTATGCCGCGATCCCGACCCTTGGGCTCGGGCTCTCCCTGTTCTTGGCGACCGGTCAAGGCGGCCGCGCTCAGCTCGCCGAGATGCTCCCGACCGGGCTCCTCGCGTCGCTCGCGGCGATCGACCAAGACGCGGCGATCGAGCTTGCCGGCCGCCGGCTTGAGCCCGACACCGTCCGGTCCGTCGCCCGCGACCTGGCCCGCCGCCGGCAACGCACAACCTTCTTCTTCGAGTACCAAACCGCAGACTGGGTCGCAAAGGAGATCCTCCTCGGCACGCTGGATAAGGAGTTCGCCGACGCGTGGTTCGCCGACAGCGCTGTGCTCAGGCTCGAGCTTCCCAAGCGCGCTGCCGTGGGCCAACCCGTGGCCGCAAAGCTCGCCGGCCGCTCTCGCCCGCACGGGCTCGGGTTCGGCATGGTCTTCATCGGACCGCTGCTCGTCGACGGCGTGCCCGTCGGCCAGCCCGGAACACTGACCGCGTCGCTGCTCGAGATCGAACTCGCCAGCAACGGCCTGGACATCACGTCGCAGACCAAGCCGGCGCGCTCCTGGACCCCAACCCAGCCCAGTCGCGTCCTCGTCGAGCTGCCGCTGGTCTTGGCGCTCGGTTCCGCGAACACGTCGTCGTTGCCGACCGTCGCGTGGGACGACCCCGCCAACCCGACGCTCACCGGCGACATCACCTGGTCGCAGGGCATCACGCTCCGGCGGACCATCGAGGTCGTGCCGTGAACGGCGAGGCGTCCGGAAACGATCGGGTTTCAACCGCAGCCCAGGCGATCGCGGCAGAGGTCCGCCGCCGAAACGCCGCCCGCCGGCGACAGTGGCAACGGGTCGGGCCGCCGGCCGCGCTCACACCGCTACCGTGGCTCCTAGCGGTGTTCGGCGTTCCCGGGCTCGACCTCAACTCGGTGGGGCGGACGCTCCTCGTCGGGCTTCTCGGATGCACGCTCTCCGCGGTTATCGCCTGGAGAACAGTCGCCGGGCTGCCCCGCCCGAGCCGCATGCGGCCGGACCCGCTGCCCGACGCCATGCGGAGCGAGTTCCTG
>JBCBZP010000026.1:0-33951 GCA_039815285.1 Planctomycetota bacterium | reverse complement strand
GGCTGGGCCGTCGGCGGAGCGATCCGACTCCGGTGGGTGGTGATGCTGTTGGCCGTGGCCCTGCTTGGCGTCGCGGGCTATCGGAGCACGCAGATGGGCGGCGAGTTCATCCCGCGGCTGAGCGAGGGCTCGATGGTTGTGAACACCATCCGGCTTGCTGGTGTCTCAATCGATGAGTCCGTCCGGTACAACACGCGGATCGAAGAAGTGCTGCTCGATGAGTTCCCAGACGAGATCGAGCACATCTGGAGCCGCATCGGGACTGCCGAGGTGGCGACCGATCCGATGGGGATCGAGCTGACAGACATCTTCTTGACGCTCAAGCCGCGTGCAGACTGGACGAGAGCGGGCACGCAAGCGGGGCTCGTGATCGAGATGGAGAAGACCATCTCACAGTTCCCCGGCGTCAATATGGTGTTCACGCAGCCGATCGAGATGCGCATGAACGAGATGGTTTCGGGCATCCGTTCCGATATCGGGATCAAGATTTTCGGCGACGACTTCGACGAGTTGCTCCGGATCGCTGACAATGTTCAGCGCGTGCTTCTGGACATCCCAGGTGCGTCAGACATCTCGGTCGATCAGATCACGGGGCAGCCGTCGCTGTCTGTTTCCGTCGACCAATCCCGCGTTGCCCGCTACGGCGTCGCAGCTAGCGAGGTGTTAGATTTCGTTGAGGCGATCGGTGGGATCCGCGTCGGCGAGATCTTTGAGGGCCAGCGTGTCTTCCCTCTTGTCGTCAGGCTGCCTTCGACATTCAGAGAGGACATAGGAGCCGTATCGACGGTTCGCATCCCGACCGAGGGAGGTGTAGCGGTTCCGCTCGCGTCCCTGGCCTCGGTCGATCTCTCGGAAGGCTCGGCCACGATCAACCGCGAGTGGAGCAGAAGACTCATCCGTGTGCAGTCGAATGTCAGCGGAAGAGACCCCGCGTCGTTTGTGAGCGAAGCAAGGGCAGCCATTGATGAACGGGTCACGTTGCCCGAGGGCTATGTGCTTGAGTGGGGCGGGCAGTTCGAGAACTTGGAACGTGCCAGGACGCGCCTGATCATTGTCGTGCCCGCGGTCTTGCTCATGGTGTTCTTTCTGCTGTATTTCAGCCTGAAGAATCTGCGGGATGTCTTCATCATCTACACCTGCATCCCGTTTGCTGCGGTCGGTGCGATCTTCGCGTTGTGGTGGCGAGACATACCGTTTAGCGTCAGCGCGGCAGTCGGGTTTATCGCTCTAACGGGCATTGCCGTGCTCAACGGACAGATCCTGATCACCGCGATCCGCGACACACTCAACACTGGTCAACAGAGTAAGGACGCGATCATTGCGGCCTCGAAGACGCGCCTCCAGCCAGTGCTAGCAACCGCAATAACGGATATTGCCGGGTTCATCCCCATGGCGATCGCAACAGGCGTCGGTAGCGAGATCCAGCGCCCCTTGGCGACGGTGGTCATTGGCGGCATGGTCACCTCGACGCTCCTCACACTGTTCGTGCTTCCGGTTATCGCATCGGTATTCATGAAGCGAAGCCCGCAGGATCCTGACTCGGAGCGCGATCAGTGAGCGGGTGCGACTGCACAAAGGAAGCTGTTGGGCTGGAGCAGCGGACGCTCGTGGCGCTGCTCACGATCAACGGCGTCATGTTTGTTGCCGAAGTGATGGTTGGATGGATCGCGGAGTCCACCGCGCTGCTGGCCGACTCGCTCGACATGCTGGCCGATGCCACTGTGTACGGCATCGCGTTGTACGCGGCGAGCCGGTCTGGTGACACACAGCGGACCGCAGCGCGAGTGAGCGGCGTACTCCAGATCGCGCTGGGTCTCGGCGTTCTGGTCGAGGTCATTCGACGGGCGGTGTTCAGCAGCGAGCCCACGAGTCATCTGATGATCGGAGCCGGGACCGTTGCTCTTGCTGCAAACCTCGTCTGTCTGCGGCTCATTGCGAAGCACCGCGACGGCGGCGCGCACATGCGTGCGTCCTGGATCTTCTCGAAGAATGATGTGATCGCGAACACGGGTGTCATCGTTGCTGGGCTGCTCGTGATGGTACTGGGTAGCCACGTCCCTGATCTCGTGGTCGGTTCGATTGTCGTCGTGGTCGTGGTGCGTGGAGGCGTTCAGATTCTGGCGGACTCAAGCAGAGAAATGAGCGGGTGAAACTGATTCTGTAAGAATAGTTTGGGCGAGGCATGCGTTGTCCGGTCGTCGATCCGGGCTCTGAGGACGATCCTTCCCGATAAATCTGTCCGATCTCAAGCAACGCTCGACGGAAGCCGAGGTACACTACAACCGTGAGGCATCGTCCGATTGCCATTCTGCTCACAGCGATCATCGCGTTGCATGCGCTCGCGGGCGGTGCGGGCGGTGCGGGCGGTACGGCTGTGCTGTGCCTTGGCGGGGGGCATGAACACGCTCCTGCGGAGTTAGAGCACTGCGAATCGGCCTGCGGCCATGACAGCTCGTGGCCGTTGCCGGTCCCCGCGGACGAGCACGAGCATGACTGCGAATGCACGGATATCGAGCTCGCAGTCATGGAACTGCTCAGTGTGCCGCGCGGCGACAACTCGGGTGATTCGGCCCCGGTTGCTGTGCCGACCAAAGCGTGGGGTCTTGTGCTCGTCGAAGCCGGTCTCGGCCAGCGCGGACCACCGCGACCGCCGCCCTGGCTTGATCCCGGCGGAGCCCATCGGCTCGCAATTGTTGCGAGCGTTCGCCTGACCATCTGATCTTGTCTGTTCTTTCGCGCGTGCTGCGCCGGCATTGTCGGCTGCGGCTGATATCGCTTTGGACACAGACAGGATTCAAGACACATGAACAACTTGACACGCCCGCTGTGGATGCGGGCAGGATTGTCGAGGCTCGGCTCGGCCGCCACACTGTGTGCACTGGTCGGCTGCCAGTCCTACGAACGAGCCCCGCTGAACCTTCCAGAGCATCGGTCTGCGTTCAGCTCGCGGCTCGACAATACGGAAGCCATTGAACGCTTCGCCGAACGCCTCGCCCAACAGGACGAAGCGGTGGCCGAGCGCTTCGATCCGACCGACGGACTCACGCAGGCCGAGGGCGAAGTCCTCGCGCTTTTCTACAACGCGGATCTCCGGATCGCTCGACTCGATGCGGGCGTTGCACTCGCGACGTTCGAGACAGCCGGGCTGTGGGAAGACCCCGAGTTCGGCTTCGACGGAGCCGAGATCCTCTCACCGGCCGGGCCGTTCGAGTACGGCCTCACCCTGAGCCTGACGATCCCGGTCTCGGGACGGCTCGCTGTGGAGAAGGACCGGGCCGGGGCGGCGTACGAGGCCGATTTGCGGCGGATTGTCGACGCCGAGTGGCGCACGCGGGCCCGAGTCAGGTCGGCATGGGCCGTTTGGTCGGCCGCATCCGAACGGCTGCGTCTGCTCCGTGAAGTCGTCGGGCAAGTCGAGCGGGTCGCGTCGATCACCGACCGCCTTGAATCTGCCGGAGAGCTGACTCGCGTGGAAGCACGCCTGCTGCGCGTCGAGCTCGTCGAGACCCGTGCCGATATCGCCCAAGCCGATCTCGATGAGACCTCAGCGAAGATCAGGCTGCTCGGGCTCCTCGGGCTTTCGCCCGACTCCTCCGTCGAGTTGGTCCCTGGTTTCAGCGGCGTACGAGATGGTGATGTTGAGATGAGCGTCGATCGGTTGATCGAGGCGAACACGCTGCTTGCGGTCCGCCGCGCCGAGTACCAAGTCGCTGAGGAATCGCTCCGACTCGAAATCCGCGAGCAGTATCCGGACATCACGCTCGGCACCGGGTTCGGAAGCGAAGACGGCGACGATCGTCTGTTGCTGGGGCTCTCGATCCCGATCCCGGTCCTCAACGCCAACCGCGCCGGTATTGCCCAGGCGAGGGCCAAGCGGGATGTCGCAAGAGTCGCGGCCGAGACCACATTCGAGCGTCTCGCCCAAGAGCTGGCGTTGGCTCAGGCGTCGTTTGATGCTGTACGAGTACAGCGTGAGGCGTTCGAACGCGACCTTGTGCCCATGCTCGATGAGCAATCGTCCGAGGTCGAACGCCTCGCCGACCTGGGCGAGGTCAACACACTGATCCTGCTCGAAACCGTGACACGGCGATTCGAGGCCAAGAGCCGACTTCTTGACCTGCGTCTTGCGGAGTTGCGTGCCACCATCGAGATCACGCGCCTGCTTGGCCCGGACGAGTCGGAACCTGCCGCGCCTGTCGGGCCCGCGACCGACGATGACACAGCATCACACACCACTGCGCGGGGCGAAGTGTCCGCGGAGGAGGCATCCCAATGAAGATCATGGAACGGGTGATCACAATCACCCTCACGGTAATTCTGCCGCTGACACTGGCCGCCTGCGATGGGGCAACGGATCAACAACAGCATGCGACCACAAGCAGTCCAAGCCCAGCGAGCACTACTCCTAGCGATAGAGAAACGACCATGACGACCACTCTTCTCGGATTCGACGGCTGCCCGCTCACGCCACTTATGAAGGAGAGGCTCGAACAGGCGATCAGAACACTCGACCGAGACCTGGCTCTAGTGCAGATCGACCAGCAGTCTTTGGATTCATCGGACCTCCGCCGCGGATACCCAGCTCCAACGGTTCTCGTGAACGGATCCGACCTGTTCGGCATGGAGGCACCCACGACTCCTTCGATGGGCTGCCGTATGTATCAAGGACCCGATGGCGTTCCTTCGGTGAGCGATCTCGTCAGTCGCCTTCAAGAAGCACTCGCACACGACGCGGATGGCGAAGGGGGTGAGGGATGACCCGGACCTTGAGCTCTGCCCTTGTGTTCTCGATCGCCGCCGTGTTCCTTGTGTCCTGCGATCGATCAGGCTCCAACGAGCAACGAGTTGCCGAGCACGCCGACGGTGACGGGCACGACCACGCAAAGGATGAGGCACCAACGAATCCAAATCTCGTGGCGATACCCGCCGCGGTGCGGTCGAATCTTGGCATCACGTTTATCGAGGTCGAACGCCGCCGGGTCGAGCAGACGCTCCGCGTACCCGGCCGCTTCGAGTACCTGCCGACAGCGCGCCGGGAGTACCGCACCGCAGTGCCAGGCCGTGTCGAGTTGCTTGTTGAGCAGTTTGAACGCGTCGAGGCTGGCCAGCCACTCTATCGGCTGGATTCACCGGCGTGGCGTGAAACGCAGCAGCAGCTCGCCGATGCGACCGCGCAGATCGAACGCCTCGGGGCTCGGCTGGAAACCTTCGAGCCGCTCCTCGCTGCGCACCAGCAGCACGAGGACAGCCTGCACGAGAGCGTTGCGGTCTGGGACGAGCGGGTCGAGCAATTGCAATCGGTCCGTGAGGCCGGTGGCGGACGTGTCGACGAGCTTGCCCAAGCCCGAGCCGCACTCGCGAGCACACGCGCCGATCTTGCGAATGTCATGGAGAAGAAGGCGGAACTCTCGGCCGATCGGCAGCAAGCCATCGCCGATCTGCGGGCGTCGCGGTCACGCTTGGAGTATCTCATTGATGCGGCCTCGGCCGTCGTCTCGCGTTCGCGTGAAGAGCTCACGGCGATCCATGACACGCCGCGCGGACCCGAACCCGCGTGGGCCTCGATCACGACCATCATGGTCACCGCGACCGAAGCGGGCGTCGTCGAGATGCTCGGTCTCACCAACGGATCGTGGACCGATGAGAAGACGCCTGTGCTGACCGTTGTGCAGCCCGATCGGCTGCGCTTTCGCGCGTCCGGCCTTCAGAGTGATCTCGGCGTGCTGTGCGACGGCCTCTCGGCACGCATAGTGCCGCCAACGCCAACGACAACCGGCCGGGCGGTCCCACTGACCGATACGATGGAGGGCACACTCTCGCTCGGGCTCGCCGGTGATCCCAACGACCGTTCGCTGGATCTGTACGTCGTCCCTGGCGACCTGAAGCCTTGGGCTCGCCCGGGAATCTCCGCACAGCTTGAAATCGTCACGGACGCTACGGCGTCCCCGGAACTAACGATCCCGCTCGCGGCCGTCCAGCGGGACGGGCTCACGCCCGTCATCTTCCGCCGCAACCCGAGCAATCCGAACGAGGCGATCCGCATGGAAGCGGATCTCGGCAAGGATGACGGGCGGTGGGTCGCGCTGCTCAGCGGCGTGCGCGACGGCGACGAGGTTGTCCTCGACGGCGCGTTCCAGCTCATGCTCGCGACGAGCGGTTCCATCCAGAAGGGCGGCCACTTCCACTCCGATGGCACCTTCCACGAAGGGGAGGACTGAGCCATGCTCAAAGCCGTTATCCGGTTCTCCCTCCAGTACTCGTCGCTCATCCTGATCGCGGCCGTGATGGTCGTCGGCTATGCCGGCTACCGGCTGCCGCGGATGAGCGTTGATGTGTTCCCCGAACTCAATGCACCAACCGTCACCATCATGGCCGAATCGGGCGGGCTCGCGGCCGACGAGGTCGAGCAATACGTCACCTTCCCGATCGAGACCGCCGTCAACGGCATGACCGGCGTCCGCCGCGTTCGCAGCGCGAGCGCGATCGGGCTTGGCATTGTCTGGGTTGACCTTGAATGGGGTACCGATCTGTTCGACGCGCGACAGCTCGTCGCCGAGCGTCTTGTCACCGCTCGCGAGAACCTCCCCGACGAGGTCGAGCCGTTCATCACACCGATCACGTCAATCGCGGGCGAGATCATGCTGATCTCGCTGTCATCGCCCGACGGCTCGGTCAGCCCCATGCAGCTCCGCTCGTACGGCGAGTTCGAGCTGCGGAACAAGATCCTCGCAGTGCCCGGTGTCGCCCAGGTTGTCGCAATCGGCGGCGAGCTTCCCGAGTACCAGGTCAACGTCGATCAGGATCGCCTGCGGCTTTATGACCTGACGATCACGGATGTCGTTGAGGCTGCGGACGGTTCCCACAGCACCGCCAGCGGTGGCTATCTGGTCAATGTCGATAGTTTCGAGATCCCGATCCGCCAGCAGAGCCGGGTGACGCGAGCCGAGGACATCGCAAACTCGATTATCAAGTACCACGAGGGCGTACCGGTCACAATCGGACAGGTCGCCGAGGTTCGGCTCGGCCCGGCGCTCAAGCGAGGTACAGCGGCTGAGGGTGGAGAGCCCGCGGTTGTGCTCTCGATCCAGAAGTCACCCGGCACCAACACGCTGGCATTGACCGACAGCCTCGACGCGCTGTTCGATCAGGTCGAGCCGACGCTTCCCGCGGGTGCCGTGCTCAACCGCGATGTGGTCCGACAGTCGCACTTCATCGACCGTGCGGTCAACAACGTCACGAAGGTCCTCGCCGAAGCGATCATCATCGTGCTTTTGGTCCTGGTTTTGTTCCTGATGAATCTCCGGACCACGCTCATCACACTGACCGCGATCCCGATCTCGCTTGCGGTCGGCCTACTCATGATGGACGCCCTGAACCTGGGCCTGAACGTCATGACGCTCGGCGGCCTGACGGTGGCCATCGGTGTACTCGTCGATGATGCGATCATCGATGTGGAGAACGTCTTCCGTCGATTGAAGCAGAACCGTGGCCTGCCGGAGGCCGATCGACGGGCGTTCGTGGAAGTCATCTTCGACGCGAGCAACGAGATCCGACCCGCGATGGTCTTTGCGACGGTCATCATCGTGATGGTCTTCGTGCCGCTCCTCTTCCTGCAAGGGCTCGAAGGCCGATTCTTCCAGCCGCTCGCGCTGACGTACATGATCTCTATCCTCGCGTCGCTCGCCGTCGCACTGACAGTTGTGCCGGCGATGTGCCGGTTCCTGCTCAAGGGGCGGCTGGGCGGCAAGCATGAGGACCGCGATGGCTTTCTCGTCCGGCTGCTGAAGCGCGGCTACGAGCCGGCTCTGCGCACAGCCATCCGCCTCCGCGTCTGGGTACTTGGAACCGCGGGCGTCATCACCGCCGCGGCGCTCCTACTCGCGAGCACCTTCGGCAGCTCATTCCTCCCATCGTTCAACGAGGGCACGTTCACCGTCTTCCTGCTCGCGCCTCCGGGCACCTCGATCGTCGAGAGTGACCGTCTCGCGACCGAAGTCGAGAAACAGCTCGTCGACATCGACGGCGTGCGGTCTGTCTCTCGGCGCACCGGCCGAGCCGAGCGTGACGAACACGCCGAGCCGGTCAGCAACTCCGAGATTGAAGTCACGGTCGAAGCCGGGCGGGATCGGTTCGAGATCCGCGAAGAGATCGATCGGATTCTCGGCTCCGTTCCAGGCATCACGACGATGGTCGGCCAGCCGATCGAGCACCGACTGAGCCATGTGCTTTCGGGCACTCCCGCCGCGATCGCGATCAATGTCTTCGGCGAAAACCTCACCGAACTGAGACGCGTCGCCAAGGAGATCGAGGGCGAGTTGCAAACTCTTCCGGGTGCTCGCGACGTGAACGCCAACCGCGAGGTCATGATCACATCGCTGCCGATCCGCTACCGTCACGCCGAACTCGCGGCCGTCGGGCTCAGCCCCGCCGACGCTGCCGAGCAGGTGCGCGAAGCGATCTACGGCGAGGTTGTGGACACCGTCAACCAGGGTGTGCGTCAGTACGACCTCGTTGTCAGACTTGCTCCTGAAGAGCGGGAGTCGATCGCCCAGGTCCGCGACCTGCTGCTCCGCGGCCGCGGCGGGGCGACAGTGCGTCTGAGCGATGTCGCCGATATTGGCCCGGAGCGATCGAGCAATCTCATCACTCGCGAGAACGCTCAGCGAAAGGCCGTCGTCTCACTCAATGTCGCAGAGGGCTCAAACCTCGGCGATCTCGTAGCACAGGTGCAAGAACGCGTCGACCCCATCGCGCAGAAGGCCGGGATGACCGTCTCCTACGGCGGGCAGTTCGAGGCGCAGCAGTCGGCGTCACGAACGATCCTCGTCGCGGGCGTGGCCGTCGCGCTCATCATGTTGATGCTGCTTCAGATCTCCACCGGCTCGATGCGGGCCGCGGTGCTCGTCATGCTCAACATGCCGCTCGCGCTGATCGGCGGCATCGCCGCGATCTATATCAGCGAGGGCGGCGGCCCGATCGCGAACACGCTCGCCCTCATCGGAATCGGCGGGCCGTACATCCCGCCGGTGATCTCGATCGCGAGCTTGGTGGGCTTCATCACCCTCTTTGGCATCGCAGTCCGCAACGGCATTCTGCTCATCAACCACTACAACCATCTCATGGAAGCGGAGGGCGTGCCGATGGGCGAAGCGATTGTTCAAGGCTCGATGGAGCGGCTCGTGCCGATCCTGATGACCGCCATCTCGGCGGCCCTCGGTCTCGTCCCGCTCGCGCTCGCCGCCGGCGAGCCCGGCAGCGAACTGCTCGCGCCGCTGGCCATCGTGACGCTCGGGGGACTGCTGACCTCGACATTCCTGAACCTCATCGTGGTCCCCGCCGGCTACTCGCTGGTGTTCGGACACAAACCAGAACCGCGTCGCCGGAGGCGATCCAAGTGAATCCGATCTCAACCCTCAGGGAGAACTGACATGAACGATCTGACCAAGCTGCTCCTCGCTTCGACCATCGCCGGAGCACTCGCCCTTGGCGGGTGTGGCAACGAATCGGGAACGCCAGACACTGATTCCCACTCGGAACACGATGACCACGAAGGTCATGATCACGGTGAGGACGGGCACGATGATCACGAAGGCCATGACCACGGCGACGGCGGACACGACGATCATGGTGCCGAGCATGACCTCGGCTCAGTGACGATCGCCGGAACCACACTCAGCATTTCGATGGGCGGCGAAGTCGAACCAACGGCAGTCTTGCACCTCGATATCGTGAGAACGGACGGCCCCGAACCGGCTGCGATCCGAGTCTGGATCGGCGATGAGGCAGCGACGGGAGCACTCAAGGGAAGAGCGACCGGCAGCGGAGGCGACTATCACGCCGACACCGAGGTGCCAGCAGAACTGACACCAGACGCTGCGCTCTGGATCGAGATCGAAAAAGCCGATGGCAGCCGGGAGACCGGTTCGATCAGCCTCGAATAGCAGGGCATTCATGTCTTCGCACCATCACCACGGGACCGATCTTGGCACACGCCGACTCGCCTGGGCCGTCGCCATCAACATATTGCTGACGGCGGCCCAGGTCATCGGTGGCGTGCTCTCGGGAAGTCTCTCTCTGATCGCAGACGCCCTACACAACTTCAGCGATGCAGCCGGGCTTTTGCTCGCGTTGATCGCTCGCAGGATCTCGAAGCGGGCAGCGGATGAGCGACGCACCTTCGGGTACGGACGAGCCGAGGTCGTGGGCGGACTCATCAACCTCACTTCCATCATGGTCATCGCCGGCTATTTGCTCATTGAGGCAGTGGGCCGGACCTTCGACCGTCCCGAGATCGACGGCTGGATGGTCGTCATCGTGGCAAGCATCGCGTTGGTTGTTGACACGGCAACGGCCGTCTTGACCTACACGATGTCGAAGGAGAGTGTAAACATCAAGGCGGCGTTCCTTCACAACGTCGCCGACGCGCTCGCCTCAGTGGCGGTCATCATCACCGGCACCATGATTATTCTGTTCGATTGGTACTGGGCCGATATCGTCGCGACCATCGGGATCTCGGCGTACATCGTGTGGATCTCGTGGTCACCGATGAAGCGCTGCATCAGGATTCTGATGCAGAGTGTTCCTGATCACTTGTCGGTCGATGAGATCGGTCAGAGCATCAATCGTGTCGCTGGCGTGGAAGCCGTTGCACACCTTCACGTGTGGCTAATCGATGAGCGCACGACTTCGATCGAGGTCCGAGTTGCGATGCAAGAAGATGCCGGGATCGCCCAAGCCGATGAGCTTCGTCGTCGATTGCGCAGTCACTTGGAAGCCGAGTTCGGCATAACCCACATCACTATCGAGGTCCTACCAACGGCCAGCCTCGAAAGCGAATCATTGATCACTCTGCATTGATCATGTCTGTAAAATGTGCGTGGAGATGGGAACAAGCGTGCTGCGTGCCCCGTTCGTCAAAGAGCCGAATCCCGGCTATGGTTATCCGAGCATGATCCGAATCCTCGCCATCCTGGTTTTTGTTGCCAGCGGCCTTCCCCGCCTCGGGACGGGGTTCGCTGCCGGTCAGGACCATTGCGGCGAGACCGCGTGTCATGTGCCCGCGGTCGAGGTGAGTTGCTGCGGGGAGCCGATCCCCGCGACTGATTCGGACTTCGGCTGCGGCAGCGACGCGTTCTGCCCCATGAGCGAGGGGCCGTGCCAGTGCGGCATCTCTCCGACGCCGACTCATGAACGACTCCCCGATGCACCACTCCCGAGGACCGATCGCGATTCGGTCACGGGACTTCCGAACGGCCCACCGAAGATCACACCGGTGATCGAGCCCGATGACACGACGCCTTCGATGGCGTCGCTGGTCGTTGGCCTCCGCGCGGGCAAAACCCACAACGAAGTGCAAGCCCTTCTGGGCGTTTGGCAAACGTAGAGCCCGAGTCTCGTAGGGATGGTGCGCGCTGAGTGCGTTCCGTCCCTGCTGCTGTCACTCGAATACTCGTTTCTCCAAACACCCAGGAGCCATCCATGGCCGTTCGTCTCATCGCGTGCGCGGTGGGCGTCGCGGCGGTCGGGTTCGTCGGCGGCTGCTCGTCGCCGTTCGATCCCACCCGCGGCCTGTCGCCCACGTACGCCCGTTCCCTCCCGGCTGATGCCGACTCATCGCCGCGGTCCGTGTACCGCTCCGAAGCGGAGTCCACCACCGATGCGTCGGCTCTCGTCGAGGGTGCCTCGGCGGACGACTTCGTGCGCTACGCCCTCTATCACAGCCCGAAGGTTGAAGCGGCGTACCAGCGATGGGCCGCCGCGGCTGAGCGACTTCCGCAGGTGCGTTCGCTGCCCGATCCGCGGGTGAACTTCGGGTTCTTCCTCGACGAGGTCGAGACTCGGACGGGGGCGCAGCAGGCCCGTGTCGGCGTGAGCCAATCGTTCCCTTGGCCGGGGCTTCTGAGCGATCGCGAAGACGCCGCCGCGATGGCGGCCCGGGCCGCGTGGCGTCAGTTCGAGGCGGCCCGGCTCGGCGTCACCGAGCGGGTTGTCGAGACGCTGCACGAGGTCGCCTACCTCGATTCCGCGATCCGCATCACGGGCGAGAATCTTGAACTGCTCAGTTCGTTCGAGGAGGTCGTCCGCGCCCGCTATCGTGTCGGCTCGGGCTCGCACCCGGAGCTCATCCGCGTGCAGGTCGAGCTCGGGCAGCTTGAAGATCGGCTCGCCCAGCTTCGCGCGATGCGACCCACCTACGTCGCGGACCTGAACGCGGCCCTGAACCGCCGAACCGATGCGCCGGTCGCTGAGTTTGCCAAACTCCCGGGACGGGTGGCGTCTGTTGACGGCCCCGCCCTCGCCGAGATCGCCCGGCGATCCAACCCCGTGCTGCTCGCGCTCGACGAAAGGATCGAGGAACAGCGCATCCGCACTGATGTCGCCCGGAAGGAAGGCCTGCCTGACTTCACCGTCGGGCTCGACTACATCGTCACCGATGAGGCAATCGACAGCTCGATCGCCGAGAGCGGCGACGATCCGATCCTGCTCAGCTTCGGGATCGCGGTCCCCCTCTGGCGCGACAAGTACGACGCCGGCGTGCGAGAGGCGATCGCTCGCCGGCTCGCGGTGTCGTTCGAGCGGGCCGACGAAGCGAATCGGATCACCGCGTCGATCCAGCGCGCGTGGTTCGAGCACACGGACGCCGACCGTCGGGTTCGGCTCTTCGAGACGACGCTGATCCCCAAGGCCGAGGAGTCGCTGCGTGCATCGCTTGCCGGGTTCCGCACGGGCGACACGAGCTTCCTCGATCTGCTCGATACCGAGCGCACGCTGCTTGAGTTTGCCGTGTCTGCTGAGCGGGCACGCGCGGACCGCGGGCAGGCACTCGCCCGCTTGAACACGCTCGTTGGCGAGCCCGTGCCCACGGAGCCCGCGACCAGTCCCACAACCGAATCTGAATCGAACGAGGTGCAGCCATGAGCGAGTTCTTGAAGCGTTCACGATCGGTGCTCGGATGGCTATGGAAGCACACGGCGGCGGGCATCGCCGTTGTTGCGATCGTGGCTGCGCTCGTCATCGGCTATCAGATCGGCAAGCCAGCGCCGGAACCGGCGAGCGAGGTTGTCGAGTCGGGTCACGATCACGGCGAAGCCGAATCTGGTGAGCCGCAATTGTTCACATGCTCGATGCATCCATCTGTTCGGCTACCCGACCCGGACGCGAAGTGCCCGATCTGCTTCATGGACCTGATCCCCGTCACAGACGACGGCGGCGAAGGCAGCGAACTGCGGGTCACCATGAGCGAATCGGCGGCGACACTCAGCCAGATCGAGACCGCCCCCGTCGGACGGTTCTTCCCAACCGCCCAGGTCCGGCTCTACGGCAAGGTCACATACGACGAGACTTCGGTCGCGCGGCTGACCGCGTACTTCCCGGGTCGCATCGAGCGGCTGTTCGTCAACTATCTTGGCGTCCCGGTCGCCCGAGACGACCACATGGCCGAGGTCTACAGCCCCGACCTTATCGCCACCTTCGAGGAGTTCCGCCAAGCCAAGGCGGCGTCGGAGAACAGCACCGCGACGAGCGATCTCGTGAGGTCTGCGACGCGCGACACCTTGTCCGCGGCGCGGGAGAAGCTCCGCCTCTTCGGAATCACGCCCGAACAGATCGCCGCGGTCGAGGACGGTTCCTTTGACTCCGATCGCCTGACGATCTTCGCTCCGATCGGCGGCGTGGTGACGCACCTCGCCGTACGCGAGGGCGACTACGTGCAGACCGGGGCGCCGATCGCCACCATCGCCAACCTGTCGAGGCTCTGGCTCGACATGGAGGCCTACGAGTCGCAGCTTCCGATGCTCCGCTGGGGTCAGCGTGTGACCTTCACGGTCGAGGCGCACCCCGGGGAGACATTCGAGGGCCGCATCTCGTTCATCGAGCCGATGGTCGATGAGCGGACCCGCACCGCGGCGGTGCGCGTCGCCGTGGAGAATCCCGAGCGTCGGCTCAAGCCGGGCATGTTCGCGTCGGCCGTGGTGAGGACGCGCGTCGCGGCCGACGGCGCGGTCATCAGCAACGAACTCGCCGGCCGCTGGGTCAGCCCGATGCACCCGACGGTCGTGAAGGACGGACCGGGTCAGTGCGACATCTGCGGCATGGACATGGTGCCCGCGGAATCGCTCGGCGTGGTCGGCGATCCGACCGGCATCGAAGAGCCGCTCGTGATCCCACGCTCAGCCGTGCTCTTCACTGGTACGCGGTCGGTCGTGTATGTCGAGGTCCTGGGCGAAGAGAAGCCGACCTACGAGGGCCGGGCCGTCGTGCTCGGCCCGCGTGCGGGGGAGTTCTACATTGTGCGCGATGGGCTCAGCCGCAACGACTCGGTCGTAGTCAATGGCGCGTTCCGTATCGATAGCGCGATGCAGATCGCCGCGAAGCCGAGCATGATGACACCGGGTGGCGGCGGCGGCGGGAACCCCCACGCAGGACACGGCAGCATGCCGGACGGTGCGATGCCCGAGATGCCGAGCCGGGTACCCGTGCCTGACAGCTTTGTCTTCGCGCTCAAGCCCGTCTACGCGGCGTACCTCGACGCACAGGAGGCATTGGCAACGGATGACCTCGGCGGCTTCGTGCAGGCGGCGGCCGACATCAAAACCGCACTGGGCTTCGTAGAAGAAGCAGGACTCGTCGGTGAGCCGCTCGCCGAGTGGCGCAGGGCCGCGGCTCGGCTGCGCGTCGAGGACGCGATCACCAGCATCGAGACCGCGCGAGCCCGGTTCGAACGGATGAGCGAGGGCGTGATCGCGCTCCAACGCCGGTTCGGGCATCGCGGCAGCGAGGCATGGAACCTCGCCCACTGCCCGATGGCGTTCGACAACAAGGGTGCCGATTGGCTCCAGCGCGTCACGCAGATCAACAACCCGTACTTCGGTGATCAGATGCTCCGCTGCGGCGAGGTCCGCGAGTCCTTCCCGCCGCTCGACGCGGCCCCGTCGGCAGACGCACGCGAGGGGCATGGCAATGACTGATCTCCAACCGCCACCCCCGCGCGGTCCGCTCAACGCCCTGATCCGCTTCTGCCTCGAACAGAAGCTCGTGGTTGCGATCGTCCTGATCGGCACACTCTTCTGGGGCGTCCTCGTTGCGCCGTTCGATTGGGATCTCGGCGATCTGCCCCGTGACCCCGTGCCCGTGGACGCGATCCCCGACATCGGCGAGAACCAGCAGATCGTCTTCACCGAGTGGCCCGGCCGCAGCCCGCAGGACATTGACGATCAGATCAGCTACCCGATGACCGTCGCGATGCTCGGCATCCCGGGCGTCAAGGACATCCGAAGCTACTCCGTGTTCGGCTTCTCAACGATCTACGTTGTCTTCGAGGACGGCATCGATTTCTACTGGTCACGCTCGCGCGTGCTGGAGAAGCTCAACTCGCTCCCAGCCGGCACGCTGCCGCCCGGCGTCTCGCCCGCGCTCGGCCCCGACGCGACCGCGCTCGGTCAGGTCTTTTGGTACACGCTCGAAGGCCGGGACGAGGACGGCAACCCCACCGGCGGGTGGGGCCCCGAAGAACTCCGGTCCATCCAGGACTTCATCGTCAAGTACAAACTCGCCGGCGTGGAAGGGGTCTCCGAGGTCGCCTCAATCGGCGGATTCGTGCAGGAGTACCAGGTCGATGTCGACCCCGACGCGATGCGGGCTGCGGGCATTTCTCTCCAGCAGGTCATCGGTGCGGTACGCCAGAGCAACCTCGATGTCGGCGCACGCACGATCGAGGTCAACCGCGCCGAGTACATCGTCCGGGGCCTCGGGTTCATCGAGAGCGTGGACGACCTCGAACAAGCCGCGATCACGGCACGGGACGGCCAGCCCATCCTTGTCAGCGACATCGCCAAGGTGTCCCTCGGGCCGGCGCTGCGTCGCGGTGTGCTGACCAAGGCGGGTGTGGAAGCGGTCGGCGGCGTGGTCGTCGTCCGCTACGGCGAGAACCCGATGGCGACGATCCAGCGGGTGAAGGACAAGGTCGCCGACATCGCCTCCGGGTTGCCGACGAAGGTCCTCGCGGACGGCACGGAAAGCCGTGTCACCATCGTTCCGTTCTACGACCGCTCCGGCTTGATCCGTGAGACGCTGCAGACCCTGAACGCGGCGATCTCGCAGCAGGTTCTCATCACGATCATCGTTGTGGTTCTGATGGTCATGCACCTGCGGAGCAGCCTGCTGATCGGGGCGATGCTCCCCATCACCGTGCTGATGACCTTCATCGGCATGAAGTCGTTCGGCGTTGACGCCAACATCGTCGCCCTGTCGGGCATCGCGATCGCCATCGGCACGATCGTGGACATGGGCATCGTGCTCAGTGAGAACATCCTGCGCCGCCTCGAAGAATCGGAGAAAGCGGAGAGCAGCGAACCCACCATAGACGTGATCTACCGCGCGACGAGCGAGGTCGGCGGTGCGGTGCTCACCGCGGTCGCCACGACCGTCGTCAGCTTCTTGCCGGTCTTCACGATGGAGGCCGCCGAGGGCAAGCTGTTCAAGCCACTGGCCTACACCAAGACCTTCGCGCTGATCGCATCGATCATCATCGCGTTGACGATCCTGCCAGCCGCCGCGCATGTACTGATGGGCTTCCGTCCACGGATCAAAGTGCTCCGCACGGTCGGCGCAGCGGCTCTGGTGCTCGGTGGTATCGCGATCGCGATCTGGCTGCACGTGATTGGTGGACTGATCATCGCTGCGTTCGGCGCGTTCTATCTCGCCAAACCGTGGCTCCCGTCGTTGGTCGCCCGCGGTCTGCAGTGGTCGGCAAATCTTGTCGCCGTCGTGATCGTGCTCGTTGTGCTCGCCGGCGCGTGGGAACCTCTCGGGCCCGAACCGGGCCTCATCGGCAATAGCGTCTTCATCGGTGCCATCGTCGGCGGCCTCCTGCTCGCGTTCTGGCTCGTGCGGCTCGCGTTCCCGCATGTGCTCGCCTGGACGCTCCGCCACAAGCTGATCGGGCTCTCGCCGGCGGTCGGCGTTGTGCTGATCGGCACCACCGTCTGGCTCGGCTTCGATCGCGTCTGGGGGTGGCTCCCCGAGTCGGTCCGACAGAACGAGACCGCGGTCGAGATCGCCCACGCCTTCCCGGGCCTCGGCAGCGAGTTCATGCCATCGCTCGACGAGGGCGCGTTCCTCTACATGCCGACCACGATGGCCCACGCATCGATCGGCGAGGCAACCGAGATCCTCAAGGAACTCGATCGGCGGATCATGAGCGTGCCCGAGGTCGAACTCGCCGTCGGCAAGATCGGCCGCGTCGAGAGTCCGCTCGACCCGGCCCCGATCTCCATGATCGAGACGATCATCGAGTACAAGAGTGAGTACCGGACCGACGACGAGGGCCGACGCCTCAACTTCCACTACGACACCGAGACTGACGCGTTTGTCCGCGACGATCAGGGCAACCTGATCGAGGACGAGGACGGTCGACCGTTTCGCCAGTGGCGAGACGAGATCGAGTCGAACCAGGACATCTGGGACGCGATCGTCGAGGCCGCGGACATGCCGGGCGTGACCAGCGCGCCGAAGCTCCAACCCATCGAAACGCGCATCGTGATGCTCCAATCGGGGTTCCGCGCACCGATGGGCATCAAGGTCTACGGCCCCGATCTCGAATCGATCGAGTCGTTCGGACTCGAACTCGAACGCCTGCTCAAGCATGTGCCCAGCGTCCAGCCGCTCGCGGTCTTCGCGGATCGCGTTGTCGGCAAGCCGTACCTCGAAATTGACATCGACCGCGAGCGAATCGCCCGATACGGCCTGACGATCGCGGATGTGCAAGAAGTCATCGAGGTCGCAATCGGCGGCAAGCCGCTGACCATGACCGTTGAAGGCCGCGAGCGCTACCCCGTGCGTGTCCGCTACCTCCGCGAGCTGCGTGACCAGCCCGAGACTCTTGGCGACATCCTCGTGCCGACCCCATCTGGCGCTCAGGTTCCTCTCCGCGAGCTGAGCACGCTTGAGTACCGCCGCGGGCCGCAGATGGTCAAGAGCGAGGACACGTTCCTCGTCTCCTACGTGCTCTTCGACAAGATGCCCGGCTTCGCCGAGGTGACCGTCGTCGAGGATGCCCAGCGGTTCATCCAAGACGCCATCGACGCCGGAGATGTCATCGTCCCGCCGGGGGTGAGCTACGAGTTCTCAGGGTCGTACAAGAACCAAGTACGTGCCGCGAAACGGATGAGCATCGTGCTGCCGCTCGCACTCGCGGTGATCTTTCTGCTGCTCTACTTCCAGTTCCGCAAGGTCGGCGTCACGCTCATGGTCTTCACCGGCGTCTTCGTCGCGTGGGGCGGCGGGTTCATCATGCTGTGGCTCTACGCCCAGCCGTGGTTCCTCGACACAACGCTGCTCGGGACCAATCTCCGCGGCCTGTTCCAGATCGCGCCGTACAACCTCAGCGTCGCCGTCTGGGTCGGGTTCCTCGCCCTCTTCGGCATCGCGACTGACGACGGCGTCATCATGGCGACTCGCATCGAGCAGTCGATGGCCGACGAGAAGCCCGACTCAATCGAGGCAATCCGGAAAGCTGTCGTCGATGGCGGGCAGCTCCGCATCCGTGCTGCTGTGATGACGAGCGCCACGACCATCCTCGCGTTGCTGCCCGTGCTCACCAGCACCGGGCGGGGCTCGGACATCATGGTCCCCATGGCCATCCCGTCATTCGGCGGCATGGCCGTCGCCTCCATCACCTGGTTCGTCGTTCCCATCCTGTACTGCTGGGTCGCGGAGTGGAAGTTCCGCCTCGCGTCTCACGTCCAATCCAACCAGTCGGCAGAAGCCGGCTCAACCCAAACCGCTTCATCGGAAGCACAAGGAGCCTGATCATGCTCAAGTCATTCAGCATCGCAGCAGCCGCACTCTGCGTCTGCACCCTCAACCCGTTCGCGAACGCCCAAGCGGAGTCGGGCGCGGACGCCGCGTCCATCAACGCGATGTGCCCCATCGGCAAGGAGCCTGTCGTCCCCTCGGCCGGCACCGTCGAGTACAAGGGCAAGCAGATCGGGCTTTGCTGCCCCGGCTGCGGCAATCAGTTCCTCGCCTGGGACGACGCCCGCAAAGACCAGTTCGTCACGATGGCCGTCGCCCAGCGCGAGCCCGGACATGGCGAGGCTGCGCCAAGTGTTCCTGCAACCGGTGCCGGCGTCGCCGGACCGACGTACCCCTACACATTGACCGATTGCCCCATCGGCGGCCCGCTCGGATCGATGGGTGATCCGGTCGTGAAGGTCTACGACAACCGCGAGGTCCGTTTCTGCTGCGCCGGCTGCCTCGGCGAGTTTGAGGGCAACAAGGCCAAGTACTGGGGCGAGATCGACGCCAAGATCGTCGAGCAGCAGCTCATGCACTACCCGATCGAGACCTGCATCGTCACCGGTGACAAGCTCGGCGAAGAGGCGATCAACCACGTCCACAACAACCGACTGGTCCGCCTCGCGAGCGCAGACGCGGCCGCCGCATTCAAGGCGGATCCGGCCAGTTACCTCAAAGCCCTCGACAAGAAGATCGTCGAGACCCAGCTCCGGGACTACCCCATGGACACCTGCCCCGTCGGCGGTCCCCTCGGCTCCATGGGCGAGCCTGTCAACTTCATCTACATGAACCGCCTCGTCCGCTTCTGCTGCGGCGGGTGCGAGAAGTCACTCGTCAACGAGCCCGCCAAGTACATGGCCAAGCTCGACAAGGCGTACGCCGACGCCCAGCGCGAGGCGTATCCGATCGACACCTGCGTCGTCGCGGGCGGCAAGCTCGGCTCCATGGGCGAGCCCGTCGAGATCGTTGCCGGGACGCAGCTCGTCCGCTTCTGCTGCAAGGGGTGCCTCCCCAAGTTTAAGGCCGACCCGCAGAAGCACCTCTCGAAGCTGCCAAAGGAGTAAACATGACCGATCACGACGACCACAAACACGGAGACGACTACGAGAAAGGCAGCCTCACACTGACCGGCTCGATCGCGATGGGCACCGGCGTCATGATCGGCGCGGGCATCTTCGCCCTTACCGGCCAGGTCGCCGAACTCGCCGGCGGCCTCTTTCCGGTCGCCTTCATCGCCGCGGCTCTGGTCGTCGCGTTCAGCGCGTACTCGTACATCAAGGTCTGCAACGAGTACCCCTCCGCGGGCGGCATCGCGATGATCCTCAAGAAGGCGTACGGCCCGGGCGTCGTGACCGCGGGCTGCTCGCTGTTGATGTACTTCTCGATGGTCATCAACGAGAGCCTCGTCGCTCGCACCTTCGGCACCTACACGATGCGGATCTTCGGCGAAGGCTCAGACTCCTGGCTCGTGCCCGCGCTCGGCGTGGGGCTCATCGTGATCGCCTTCATCGTCAACCTGCTGGGCAATCAGGTCATCGGCGGGCTGAGCAAGGTCACTGCGATCATCAAGATCGTGGGCATCGCGGTCTTCGCCGGCATCGGGCTCTGGGTGTCGGGGCTCTCCTTCGACACGCTCACAGGTGACAGCGCGTCATCCGATGCCCAGGGCGGCGTCACGGGATTCCTCGCGGCCGTCGCACTCTCGATCCTGGCCTACAAGGGTTTCACGACCATCACCAACAGCGGCGATGAGATCAAGGAGCCCAAGAAGAACGTCGGCCGCTCCATCATCTTCAGCCTGCTCATCTGCACCGGGCTCTACCTGCTGGTGACGCTCGCCGTCGCGGGCAACCTCAGCGTGAACGAGATCATCGCCGCGCGAGATTCGTCCCTCGCCGAGGCCGCCCGTCCGGCGGTCGGGCAATGGGGCGAGTGGCTCACCATCGGGCTCGCGATCGTCGCGACGATCTCCGGCCTCATCGCCAGCATGTTCGCCGTCTCGCGCATGCTCGCGATGCTCACCGATATGGACCTCGTCCCGCACCGTCACTTCGGCATGCCGGGCCGGATCCAGAAGCACACGCTCGTCTACACCGCCGTCATCGCCCTCGCGCTGACGATCTTCTTCGACCTCGGCCGAATCGCGTCCCTCGGCGCGATCTTCTACATCGTGATGGACATGGCGATCCACTGGGGCGTGTTCAAGTACCTGCGCACGGAGCTCAACGCCAAGGCCTGGTTGCTGCTGACAGCCCTCGTCCTCGATGCGGTTGTGCTCGGGGCGTTCCTCTACCTCAAGCTCACCACCGACCCCCTCGTGGTCGGCGTCGGCCTCGGATCCATGGCTCTGATCTTCGGGCTCGAAGCGATCTTCATCGCACGAAAGAACAGCAAGAAAGGAGACTCTGATGACGACTGATACACACAAGGCCACGCTGCAGATCAATGGCATGCACTGCGGCGGGTGCGCGAGCAAAATCAGCGGCGCGCTGCTCAAGCTCGACGCCATCGAATCCGCCGATGTGTCGCCGCATGAGGGCAAAGCCGTCATCTCGGGTCACCCGCTCCCCGATCATGACGCTCTGAGCGACGCCGTCGCATCCGCCGGCGATTACACGCTGACATCCGTGGAGAATGCAGAGCCGGCGGCCGCTACTTCCGAAACGGCGACTCATCAGCATCACGCGATGGTTGAAGAACAACCCGGGGAGAGCCTTTACCCGCTCTTCCTGATTGTCGGCTTCATCGCTGGCGTCACGCTGTTGGTCGCCGTCAGCACCGGCGACTGGTCCGCCGAGCCTCTCATACGGCACTTCATGGCCGGCTTCTTCATCGTCTTCTCGTTCTTCAAGCTCCTCGACCCGCCGGGCTTTGTCTCCGCCTACCGCGGCTACGACCTTATCGCTCGCAAGATCCCCGCGTGGGGCTGGGCGTACCCCTTCGTCGAACTGACCCTCGGTGTCGCCTATCTGCTCGCGTGGGTGCCCATCGCCACGAACGCCATCACGCTCGTGCTCATGCTCGTGGGCGCGGCAGGCGTGCTCAAGGCCCTGCTCGACAAGCGAGCCATCCGCTGCGCTTGCCTGGGCACGGCACTGAACCTGCCCATGACCAAGGTCACCCTTGTCGAGGATCTGACCATGGCTGCGATGGCCGCAGTCATGCTCGGTCTGATGCTTTAGCGCCAACGGGGCTGTTCGCCTGCCAAAGTAACCGATGGTCGCTCTGCCGCCCCTCAACCCAGGTCCCCGCAAAGAGATGCGCCTGCATCAGCAGACGCGGCAGATCCGGGTTCCGGATCGTCTCGCCGACCCGCGGATGGAAGCACGCCGGCGGCCAGAGGATCACATCGTCGTGCTCGAGCATGACCCGGGCGACGAGCCCCGGGCCGGACTGATCGCCAACGTACCGCCGCTCGAAGAACGACTCCTCGATGGCGTTCACCCCCCGCCATGCGGCCGGGTGCTTTGGGACGAAGCCCATCGCCGCGTTGGAGATGATCTCGCGCTGCTCGCACGCGACCCATGCCGAGACGCCGGCCGGGCAGCAGGCGTCGAGCGGGCGGACGGGCTTGATGTCGGTGTCGAGGTAAACGCCTCCCACGCGGGCCATGAGTTCGAGGCGGAGGATGTCGCTGCGCATGACGCAGCCGGGCACGCCGCCGATCGACAGGCACGCGTCCCATGCGCGCCTGTTCAGGATCGGGAACGGAAGGTGATCGTCCGTCCAGAGGTGAAGCGTCCAGCCTGGGTTCATCTCGGCGAACCGCCGTCGCCACCGGCGCTGCTGGAGGGGCATCTCGCCGCGGCCGAGCCAGACCTGGTGCAGGACCCTTGGGATGAGCGAAGCGCCAGGCATCAGGCGACGGCCTCTGCGGTCTGGATACTGGCGTTGTAGAGGTACGCGCCGCCATGCGCGCGGGCGTCGGCTTCAGGTTGCTCGAACAGGCCCCAGTGGTACGGAACAACGTCTCGGAAGTGGCCGTGCTCGTTGATGACGCGGGTCAGGTAGCCCGGCCCGGTCTGGTCCCAGATGCCGCGGTAGACGAGGATCGAGTGGGCGAGGTCGCGGACGCAGTGCCAGAGGGTGGGGTGGCACAGCACCGCCCCCATCACTGCGGGCGAGAGCAAATGCGGGCGGCCATGCTGCTGCGTGGTGGAGCAGAAGGCGCGGACGCCATCAACCAGCTCGTCGATCGGGCGCAGCGGTAGGCGGTCAGGGTCCACAAACACGCCACCTTCGCGGGCGAGTAGCTCGTAGCGGAGGATATTGAGGCGCGACGCTGCGCCCGCGGGTTTGGGCAGCTTGAACGTCTCGGCCCACTGGGCGTGATTGAAGATCGGCTCGCGGTCGTCGAGCGTGATCACACGCACGTCCCACTCGGGGTGGTGGCGCTGCCACTCGGTCTGCCATCGGCGAAACGACTCGGGTACGGGCGTCTCGGCCAGATGCGCGGTGTAGACGATCTTTGGGATCACTTGAGGTCCTCGTGCGTGGTGCTCGATTCGACTTGCCAGTTGGCCGGGGGCACGCCCTCCATGCCGCCCTCGATGAACGGAGCCGCGATCGCGCCGAACGCGACGGACTCGTTGCCGGAGCCCGATCCCGATCCGGAACCGGAGTCGATCGTGACTTCGGTCGCGACGATGGTGCCGCTGGGGTCGGTGGTGAAGGTGCCCGTGAACGAGTCCGAGCTCGTGCCGATGGTGACGGTGGTGTTCTTGATGGTGCCCTCGGAGCCGAGGGTGAGCGTGTTGCTGAAGCTGTCGCTGGGCGATTCGATGGACGAGCTCTCGCTCGAGCCCGAACCCGAGCTGTCCCCGCTCGACGCGCCGCTGCTCATCATCGACGAGTCCATGCTGGACTGGCCGGAGCTGCCTCCCGAGCCCGAACCTCCGGGACCTGATCCGCCCGGCCCGCTGCCCCCAGGGCCCGAGCCTCCGGGGCCACTTCCCCCGCCAGAAGATCCGCCGCCACCCGATGAGCCGCCACCGCCGGACGACCCGGGGTCATCGGTCGAGGCCATGGAAGAACCGTCCGTGCTCATGCTGAAGGTGGGATCGGTGTCGGTCGGCACTGAGCCGGACGAACCCGCCGACGACGCAGCGGACGACCCACCGCTCGGATCGTCGGTCGAACCGCCACCGCTCGGCTCGCTGGGTGTGGGGTCGTCGGTCGAACTCGGGGCGGTGCTGTCGGGCGTGCCGCTGTCGCTCGTGAACGCGTCGGTGGTGTAGAACGTCAGCGTCGGCGTCCCGCTCGGCCCTGTCGTGAAGATCACGTCGCCCGTGGTTGAGTAGCTCGTGCCCTCGGACGGCGTCGGCGTGCTGCTCGCCGGCGTCTCATACGACGACTCCGGCGTGTCGGGTGTCGAGTAGTCGCTCGACCCGCCGCCCTGCGGGGCGCGGCCCGTCGCCCACACGGGGATGTAGAGGTAGTACCGGGTCGGCTCGCTCATTTGGCAGCCTCCCTCACGACTTCGCGGCCTACATCGATCGGCGTGTACCAGCCCTGCGTGTTGATCGGCTTCGAGCACTCGGCGCTCGCCGCGGCGATCGCCTCCTCGTATGACATCCGATCAAACACACCCAGCCCGCTGCCGGGCGAGCAGTTCACGACGCGGAATCGGTGCTTCTCAAAGTGCGGCAGCAGCGCCTGGAAGCGTCGGCTCAGCGAGTCGTAGAGCACGTTGTTGTGCCGGATCGCGGCGGCCTCGCGGGTCTCGTCGAAGGCGTACTTGTGATCCACCGCCATGCGGAAGTCGCAGCCCAGCAGGTAGACCGTCCGAAACCCCAGATGGTGCAGCAGGCGAAGCGCCACGAGCATCACGCTGCGCTTGCCCTTGATGCCCAGCGAGTCGGTGGACTTCGGGTCGTTGCCCCACGGCACCGTGTCGCCGGTCAGGAAGCGCTCGTGATCGAAGTGATTGCTGCGGCGGAAGAAGAGCACGCTGGGCATCTGCGCGACGCGATACGCGCTGTCACGCATCGTGCCGTCGCTCGCCTGGATGCGGAGCTTGCGGCCCCAGTGGCAGACCGGGACGAACTTCAGCACGCCCGGGTCCTTCCAGCCCGTATCGATAAACCGGCCCGGATCGTCCACGCACGTCCACAGCGTCGGGCGGTGCACGGTCCACGAGTTGTTGACGCCCATCGTCACGATGCCGCGTCGATCGAGCTGCCCGAGCTCGATGTCGTTCAGCGACGGACCCGATAGCACCAGGAACGCGGAGCGCCCCTTGTAGAACCCGCCGAGCGAGATCGAGTCGAAGTCCGCGGTGTAGAGCCGCAGCCCGCTGCGGGCCGGGGCTCGCGCCTTGAGCCCACGCTGGAGCGCGACGATGTCGGACTGGTTGGGGCTGTTCATTTGAACCTCCCCGTGACGTAGCGGCCCGAAGCCCGCGTGTCGTTCACCGCGCCCACCCGGCCGATCACATCGACCCACCAAGACAGCGGTCGCACGGTCGGGTGGAGGTTCTCGCCAGCGACGGTGATGCGGCTCGGCCGGGTACAGATCGAGAAACAGAACCATGCCCCGGGCCGGGCGACCCGGCGCATCTCATTCAAGACCGGGACCACGTCCGCGGTCAGCACGTGCTCGAGCGCATCGAAGCTGGTGACAACGTCGGCGACGCCCTCGACCAGCTTCGTTTCGTGCATCGGCTTCTTGATGTCGGCCTCCGGAAACGCGAAGTCCACGCCGACGCCGTCGATGGCGTGGCGTCGGAGATCGGCGATGAAGTCGTTGCAGCCGCAGCCGAAGTCCACGACGAGCCGCGGCTTCCACCGCTTCACGATCGCGATGGCGTCGCGGCCGTGGTTGGTCGCGCCGTATGCCGAGCCCGGGCGCGACGCGAGCGCCATGTACTTGCTGCGTTCGTGCTCGCGCCGGGCGTCGAGGTCGTTGGTGGCGGTGTTCGTGGGAGTGTTCATCCCGCACCCTCCACGAACAGGTTGAACTTCCGGGTGCCGTCGGCCGGGTCAGCCAGTTCCATCAGGGTCATCGCCTCGAAGACCCAGACCGGCCGGCCCTTGCTGTTGCGCTCGCAGGTGAGCTGCACGCAGACGCCCTCGGGGATCGGCACGAGCTTGGGTTGCAGCGAACGGGCGGGCGGGCAGTCGGGCAGCACGCCGGGCAGGTCGCAGACAGGGCCAAGACCGAGCAGACCCTCGAAGCCCGATCCATCGACGCCGCCGTCCATGTGGTGCGCTTCGAACCGGTTGATCGCGAGCAGAGTCGGGTCTTCACCGCCAGAGCTGCGTTGGGATGACAAACCCTCGGGGACGGCGACGTAGCGGAGGTACGTCTCGCTCCCGGGGTCGCCGTCGAGGCGGGCCTCCTGCCACGGGTAGCGCCACCGATTGCTTTCGGTCGGGATCGGCTGGGCCGCGCCGAGAATCGCGGTGACGCGGCCGGACGACGGCCGGCCCATCTCGATGACCGCCCACTTCTCGCCCGTGCCATCCTCCTTCCAAAGGATCGGCACGCCGCCCATCGGCCGGCTGGCGAGCACGGTCTCCTCGGGCTCGATCTCGCAGGTGGCGTCGAGTTCGTTGGCCACGTACACCCGAGCTGGCGTCACTCCGGTAAGCACGCAACGCCCGAGTTCGCCGGGCTTGATGGCCTGCAGCGCGAGCACGAACTCCAGCGGCCGGGAGTCCTCGGTCGCGACATTACCCCTCAGCGGCGTGCGCCCGTAGAACGTCCGCTCCTGATCGTCATCGCCGGGCTCGACCAGCACGCCGGTGATCGCCATCGCGTGGTATGGCTCGATGATCTGGTCCGAGTCGCTGCGGACGAGCACGACGCCGCGCTGCATGATCTCCCGCTGTGGGTCGGCTACGGCGTTGCGGTCACGCGAGCGGTGCCCGACCGCGGCATCAACGAACGCGTTGTACGCCGCCGCCGGGATGCGGAGGGGCTCGCCGGTGCGGACCTTGCGGAGGGCGTCGCCGCTCATATGCTCAGCCCCCCGAAGTTGCCCTGGTCATACACCCGCTCGACGTACGCCGCAACCGGCCGCTTCACGATCGTGTTCGAGCCCATGTCCTCCTGATCCGCGTAGCGGACCCAGAGGTACTCCCATCCCTTCTTCGCGATGCCGTTGATTGAGCCGACGGACAGCCCGGTGACGTTGGGACTCGCCGCGAAGCGGAACGTGATCTCCCAGTCGTCATCGGGCCCGGTACCGCGACGGGCCCCGGTCGCCCCGAGGAACAGCACCTCGCCCGCGGCGAACCCGCGGAAGCCGCCGCTGTTGACCCTGCCGGTCAGGTTGAAGAGCGCCCCCTTGTACGAGTTCGTGACCGCCGCGGCCGGCAGGTAGTGCGTCTCGCTGAACTGGTAGATGGGGACCGTGATGTCCACGCCCTCGACGGCATCCTGCGTCACACCGATCGCGCCCTGGAAGTCGGGCGCGGTGGTGCCCGATGCTGCGTAGGTGCCGACCGTCTGCTTGCTCTGCGTGATGTGCTGCGTGCCGCCGCCGGTGTCGAACGCGAACGTGCTCTCACCCGTCTGCGGCGGCGTCGACTGTTGTTGCGAGTCCGGCGCGTACCGCACCGTTGCGTCCCACAGTTCGTGCCCGATCGGCTCGACCGTCACCGACTGCCGCGGCATGCCGTCGTACGTCGCCGGGCTGGTCGTTTCGGCCTGCGACCGCGCGGACATGTCGCTGTCCGTGCCGCGGACCGTGTAGACGAGCTCCGCCGATGGGTTGTCGCCCGTCGTCGATCGGCGGCTCTCGAGTTTCTCGGTGACGGTCAGGGGCACGGGATCGGATTCCTCAGGTGAACGACAACCCGCCCGACTGCGCAGAATCGGCCAGGCGACGGGTGTTCTTGGCGGTCTGCTCGGTGGCCTTGGCGGTGCGCTCGGCGGTGTCGTCGCCGGCGGCGAGGCTCTGGACCGCCAGCGCGTTGAACGTGCCGCGAACGGCGACGCCGCGTTCGATCGCGGCCCCGAGCCCGGCGAGCCCTTCCTGGAGACGGCCGATCAAGTCGCGCGGGACATTGCCGGCCGCCTCATCACTCGACTCGTCCTGTTCTTCACGCCGGCGACGAGCCTCGGCGATCGCTTCATCGAGCTTCGCACGCGCCTCGTCGAGCTTCCGCTGCGTCTCGGCGATGTCCGCATCGGTGCCCGAGCGCAGTGCGTCCTGGGCCTCCTCGAACCGCCGCCCGATCTCCGCGAGGGTGGCCTCGTTCAGCTCCGCCGCGTCGTCGCGTTCACGTTGGCGGCGCGACTCGCGGCCGGCAAGATCACGCTGCGTGTTGGCGTCGATCTCCGACAGCTTCGCGTCGAGCTGCTCGTCCACCGCACGTTTGGCGGCCTCGACATCGAGCCCGTCATCGAACAGCCCTTGGATCTCCAGCATCCGCTTGGCGACGAACGACGATGCCGACTGCCAGACCTTCTGGAAGCCGCTGGTGAACCGGGTCCACGTCTTGGACAGGAATGACGTTGTCTCGATCCACGCGACCTCGAGGGCGTGGAACACCGTCTGGGCGACCGCCAGCGCGCCGTACCACATCCTCTGGGCCGTGGTGATGAAGAAGTTCCGGGCCCCCAGCCAGACCTCGTTGAGGGCCGCGACGCCGCGCTTCCACGCGACCTGGAGCCCAAGCCAGAGGATCTGCGCGGCGAGCTGGATGTCGCCCGCGGCGAGCGCGTCGGTGATGCCACCCGCGACCTTGCCCACGAACGCGCGCAGCTCACCGAACCGCTCGCTGAGCCACGAGATCGCCTCGCCACCGGCACCGGTGTAATAGAGGATGGCCACGCCGAGGGCCGCGACGCCGGCGATCACCAGCCCGATGGGGCTCACGAGTGCCGCGAGCACCGTGCCGATCACGCCGATCGCGGTCCCTGCCGCCGACGCGATGGCGGCGAGCGAGCCGAGCACCGCGCCGATTCCGACGATCGCGGTGCCCGCGATCACAAGCGCTACGCCGACCCCAAGCACGATCGCGGTAATCTTGGCGATGGTTGCGACCAGCTCGCGGTTCTGGTTGACGACCTGTGTGATGTTTCCGGCGACGCGGGCGAGTACGTCCGCCACCTTCCGAACCGGTCCCTCGATCGCCTCGCCGATCGCGATGGCGATGCCTTCGACTGCGGACAGCAGCTTGCGGAACGCGCCGCCGATGCCCGCGTCCATCTGCTCGGCCGTCTCGACCGCGATACCGGCGGCGTCGCGGATCTCATCGCGCAGCACGTCGAACGCCGTGCCCGACGACGCGAGCTTGAGCGCCGCGGCCTGACCGCGGCCAAAGAGCGTCTCGAAGATCGACAGCCGCTCGGCAGTGCCCAGCCCCTGCGTCGCCTTGGCCAGGTCGTTGATGATGTCGGCGAGCGGTCGCAGGTTGCCCGACGCGTCGACGGCTTCGACGCCGAACCGCCGCAGCTCGTCCTGCGCGGCAGAGGAGGAGAGGTTCTTGTAGGCACGCGCGAGCGCGTTGCCCGCGAGGCTTCCCTTGATGCCGTTGTTGGCGAGGATGCCGATCGCCGCGGCGACGTCCTCCATGCTCTCGCCGGCCTCGGCGGCGATCGGTGCGACGGGTTTGAACGCCTCGAACAGGTCCTCGAGCGTCTGAGCGCTTTTGTTGGCCGTCGCGGTGAGCACGTCGGAGACGCGGCCCATCTCGCTCGCCGGCAGGTTAAACCCACGGAGCGCTGCGCCCGCGATCTCGGTGGCCCGCGGCAGGTCGGTGCTCGTCGCCCGGGCGAGGGCGAGCACAGCTTCGGTGCTCTGGAGGATCGCGGTCGGATCGAAGCCCGCCCGGCCGAGCTCGGTCATCGCCTCGGCGACCTGACCCGCGGTGAATGAGGTCGTCCGCCCGAGCCGTTTCGCCTCGTCGGTCAGGGCCTCGAACTGGTCTTGGGTCGCCCCGGTGACAGCACGAACGACACGCATGCGGTCGTCGAAACCCGCGAATACCCGCGTGGACAGCCCAAACCCCGCGGCCACGGCACCGCTGATCGCGGCGAGGCGGGCACCGATGCCCCGAACGCTCTGGCCGAACGCGCGGAGTTGCCGCTGGGCACGGCGGAGCCCGCGCGTGAGCCGGTCGTTGACGCCCAGTTCGACGAACGCACGCCCGGCCCGGATACCGCGGGTGTTGGCCACCGATCAGCCTCCCCTCACGCTGTTGCGCCAGACCTTTGGGAGGTTCGGGGCTTCTTTCTCGAGCGCCGGCCGCATGTACGGCCGGGCCGCGATGCGAACCGGCTGCTTCGTGCGCTTGCCGCCTCGGCGACGGACGACCGTCGTTCGTCCGCCGAACTCGAGCACGCTGGGCGCGTTCCCCCGCCGGAACCCCACCGGTCCGACCACGACCGACTCGGTCCGCGGGTCGTAGCCAAACAGCACCATCCGGCGGAGGCTTCCCTCGTGCGCGAACGGAGGCTGCCCGGGCCGCGACGTGCCGCGTCGCTTTCGCATGCTGGTCTTCGCCCGCTGTCGGACGAACGCCCCCGCCCTGGAGAGCGCCCGCCGCCGGGCGGGGTCGATCGCACGCCGCACGGCGGGCCGGTCGAAGAACAGGTTCCTGACCCGCATGTCGATCACGCGCCCGTCCCCCGGATCTCCGTCGGCGTCGGGATGGACGGCGTCGGGAGGGTGTTCGTCGCGCCCTTCTCCAGCCCCTTGTTGAACGACGCCTCCTTCTCCTTGCGGAGTCGGCCGGCCCCGATGAACAGCCCCGCGAGCCCGGTCAGCGCGGGCAGCGCCGGACCGGCGATGGGCACACCCGCCAGCGACGGGCCGATGTCGTCGAGGGCCGTGAGCGTGAGCTGGCCGAGCAGGCCGCGGATTTCCCCGCCTCGATCGATCGACGCCTTCCACTGCGCCCCGGTCCGCTGCACGTCGTCGAACCACGCCCGGTATTCCGTCTCGGCCTCGTTGAGCGAGGTCGCGCTTGGCAGGCCGCGTGTCTGCTGGATCTCGTTGGGCGTCTTGACCTTGACCACGTCACCGAGGTCGAAGCCGGCGCAGGCCGCGAGACCCAGCGTGACCATCACGAGCCCGAAGCCAAAAACCAGATGTTTGGGATCAACCTTCATGCGAGCCTCCTTGCTCGGTGTCTGTCTCTGCCGTCTTCCTGATGAACACGTCCTTCAGCACCCGCACGTCGGCGGGGATCGCTTGGCCGGAGTCCACCTTCCGTGCGAACGGGTCGAAGTCAATGGGCTTGAACGGCCGCCGCTTCTTCGGGTCGCGGTGGACGCTTGCGAGCAGCGCCATCACGCTGCTCGCGATCGACCAGTCGTGCCGCTGACGGGCCTCGGCCATCGCCAGCAGCTCGCGCAGCGTCAGGGGGCGCGGATCGACCCCGGCGACGCCGGCGCACTGGTCGATGAGTCGCCAGACATCGTCCGCTCCAACCCCGCTTCCAACTTGGTCTCGGCTTCCGTCATCGCGCTCGCCACGATCTGGTCGATCTCGCCCCCCTCGATCATCCGGTCGAGCTTCTTGTCCACGAGGTCGCGGGCCTTGTCGCGGGCGTCCCGCATCGCGGTCAGCACGCGCCCGAGGGCGGCCCGGTCCCTCGGGCTCGGGCAGAAACCCACGATGTCCTCCAAGAGCGCGACCGTGGCCGACTCGATCGCGTCGCCGGCCATCGCTCGGCCGAACTCCTCGTCGCTGACGCCGCGCTCGTCCGCCTGCGGCTTGCAGACCGCATAGAGCACGTCGCACAGCAGGATCGGATCCGACGCGAGCCGCTCGGCGACGCTTGTGTCCATCGATACCGCGAGCGCGATCAGGTCGGTGCCGGTGAGCCCCTTGACGCGCTTTAGCGACGCGACGTTGATCTCGATCACCCAGTCACGTCCGGCGTTGTCGGTGAAGGTCTTCATGGGTCAGCCCCCGATCCAAGAAGGCGGCGTGTCCGAGTACGTGACCTTGGCCGTCACCGACACCGTGATCGCTTCCTCGAGCGACTCGGACCGGCTGAAGCTCGTGATCATGAAGTCGGCCTGAAGACCTTCCCCCGCGCCCGAACTCGACCCGTCGAGGATCTGCATGCCGATCGGCGCGTTGTTGAGGTAGGCGTCCTTCACCGCGCCGAAGCCGGCGTCGGCTGTGTCCCAGACCATCTCGAACTCGACGCTCGCTTCCTTGAGCGTCGCCACCACCGCGCGCCAGCCGCTGTTGGCCCGCGTCGTCACGTCCGCCTCGCCCGCTTCGAGCGAGAGCGTCACGTCGCGGACGTTCGCCAGCTCAACCCACGACCCGCCGCCGTCCTGGCCGCCGGTCTTGTAGTTGAGCACGGCCTCCATGCCGAGTCGGATCGCCATCGGTTACCTCCTGACCCTGTAGGTCACGCTCATCACCGTCGTCAGCATCGATCGCTCATCGAGGTGCTCCGCCGCGACGACGGGTTCGTGCTCGATGCTCACCCACGCGGCCTGCGGGTAGCCCGCCAGCCGCTTGTGCCTGAGCTGGTCGCCGATCTCCTCGGCGAGGTCGAGCAGCGCATCGAGCCGCGCGTCGTCGCCCGCGTCCACCCGCTGCTGGAGCCCGACGTCCACCGTGCAGTCCACCTGGCTCTGCTGGCGGGCGAGGTTCGCGGTGTTCACCGAGCGCGGGACCACGGTCACTTTCAGTTCGCCGAGTTCTTCGAGATCGAACGATGGCCGGTACGCCCGCTCGGCGGTGACGGGCTCGGCGTACGTCCCGTCGTTGATCGCCGCCGCAACGGCGTCCGCGATCTCCACGATCACGCTCATGGGTCGGTCCTTTCGGGGTGTGCTGAGACGCTCTCGCGTCCCTCGAGGAACGCCACACGGCGTTCCATGTCGCGGTACTCGCTGCGGAGCTGGCTCGCCTCGGCGATGAACTCGTCGAGGCGTTTCTCGACCTGGTCGAGCTTGGTCGTGACCACGCCCCACTGGACGATCAGGGCCGCGACGGCGAGGCCTGCGGTGAGCGCCACGCCCGCCCATCGGACGCGACCGTTTCCGTTTCCATTTGTGCTTCCGTTGCTCACGCCGCTCCCGTCCGAACGAACTTGGTGTGGATCCGAAGCGTCAACCGCTGCGGGTCGCTGTACCGCCACGCCGGTTCATCGCCCGGCGACATGACCTCGTACTCGTGCACGCGGGTGTCGCCGGTCTCCGTGATGCGGTCGCCCGCCTTGGGCGTGACCGCCTGGCCGGCGAGCACAAGATCCGCCGCGGAGACGAGGTAGTCCCGCGACTCGATCCGGTGGATGACGCCGTACTCATCGGTGCGGTCGAACGCTGTCGAGCCGACGGTCGCCGCGATCTCCACGCTGTCGGCGCCCCGGCGGTAGACCACCGTGCGCGACAGGTGCGCCCGCCGCGTGCGGTCGAGCATCTCGGATCCCTTGGCCAGCAGGTCACCCACGACGGGTCCTCCTCATCCGGATCCGGGTCAGGGCGCAAGCAGCCCACGCACCGTGGTGTCCGCGGCCGCCGCAGCAGCCACGGCTTTCCCGATCCGCTTGTTCCCGCTGGCCGTGGTCGTCGCGACGCCGTTCGAGCTGTCCCAGTACAGGACCGCCCCGGCGGAAATTGCTCCGCCCGCGGCCTTGGCAAAGTCGAACACGCCGCGCGTCGCCAGCGAGCCGAGCGTGCCGGTCGCGATGGGCGTCTTAGCCACGCCGACCAGATCGCCCTGCACCACCACCTCGCCAGCCGCCACATCCGCCGAAGGGCTGTAGTCAACCGCGTCTCCATCCTGAATGAACGTTGCCATGCCGTCTCCTTCTGGCTCGTTGTCATCTGTCGTGTCGGTGCCGTCCGTCGTCTCGGTGAACAGCGTGTCGAACCGGGTGTCGAGGAACCCGTCGCCGATGTCGCCGCCGGGTGATTCGTTCACCCCATCGCCCGGCGACTTCCCGCCGCCGAACTGACTCATGCCTCACCCTTCGCCTTGACGCCGCCGCGGGGATCCTGCAGCGCGACGCCGAAGTCGTGGTACCCGCGCATCTGGATCCCGAGCCGGTTGAAGCTCTGCTCGGCGGTCTCGATGGTCGGTGCTTCCTGACCGTTCAGGAACGCGACCTCGATCACCGGCAGGTCCTCGGCCCCGGCGAGCAGGTACCACGCCTTCGACGAGTTGCCCGTGTACGCCGCGTTCGAGAGGTACCGGCTGACTTCGACGCGGAACTTGCCCTGGTGCGGATTGCT
>JBCBZP010000037.1:0-23480 GCA_039815285.1 Planctomycetota bacterium | reverse complement strand
CTTAGACCTGTCATCGGGGCAGCGGAGTTTGGCAAATGAAGACAGGGCGGCCAGAAGACCGCCCGATCCGCACATGCGTGACCAGGCCGCGTTGGCCATTACATGTTCAGGTCTAAATAGCGCCGCTAAACACTTGCAGTTTGATGCCTGCAGGCCCGCCTGCGCACTCTTTAAGCCCAGTGATTCCGAATAACGCTTGGGCCCCTCGTATTACCGCGGCTGCTGGCACGAGGTTAGCCGGCCCTTCCTCTGACTGCGGTCAGTGTTCCTACAGTCTGACAGTGGTTTACACGCCTAGACGCTTCGTCCCACACGCGGCATTGCTCCGTCAGGCTTGCGCCCATTGCGGAAGATTCGTTACTGCAGCCTCCCGTAGGAGTCCGGGCAGTGTCTCAGTCCCGATGCGGCGGGTCATGCTCTCACACCCGCTACCCGTCTTCGGCTTGGTGAGCCGTTACCTCACCAACAACCTGATAGGACAATCGCTGATCCCAAGCCGCCGAAGCTTTCATCCGTAGATCACATGGGGTATTACCGTCCGTTTCCAGACGCTATCCCCCAGCTCGGGGTACATTCGATTGCATTCCTCGCCCGTCCGCCGGTGTCCTCCCGAAGGATTCTCCCAGACTTGCATGTTTTAGCCATGCCGCCAGCGTTCAATCTGAGCCAGGATCAAACTCTTCAATTGATTGCTTTACGCGTCCTGCTTCTTTAAGATGACTCCTAGAAACAGGTCAAATTCAAGCTTGAGCCTGACCTTCCCGGTCCTTACAAGCCCACCAAAGTGAACAAGCTCGGAGCGGGGGTCGTCTTTACCCAGAGTTACCCCTGGGCACCACCGCTTGGCCCGCGGTGGAAATTCTTCTCCTCGGCCCACTCAACAAGAGTTGCACAGACCGAGGACCGGTGGGGCTGTGACCCACCGGGGATGCGATTGTGCAGGATCCATCAACCCCTCCCGGGGCCTCTTGCCGAGTTCGATGGAACCACACACTCTCGCGGGCTCTTCTTCGTCAACTGCCAACTTGTCAAGGAAATTTGGTCGGCCTTGGTACCCACCTCGGCACGACCCGCCACGGTGAAGTGGCAGGGGTTAGCGTAGGCCCAAGCCCACCAGAGTCAACGCGCACGCCCCCTGTTTTTCAAGGACTTTGCGCCTTGTTGGTCGCGTTGCTCAATTACCTGCCCCTGAAAAGTCTTCCGGTGACCGGCTTCGAAACAGACTCCAACGACCACTTCAACCCGCGGTATGTTTAGAACAGGGCGTGTTGATCGGCGACGCAGGCCACAGCCGCGACGATCCGACGCGATTCCCCGTCCACA
Organism: Planctomycetota bacterium; assembly: GCA_039815285.1. GTDB lineage: Bacteria > Planctomycetota > Phycisphaerae > Phycisphaerales > UBA1924 > JBCBZP01. Next base: position 22,157 of record JBCBZP010000037.1, on the reverse strand, counting down.
CGTGCCCGCGAGCGTCCGGCGGCTTCGAGGGCCCGGCACGCCTCGCGGAGCGTGGCGCCGGTCGTCCGCAGATCATCAACCACAATCAAGCATCGATACCGTTCGCATCCCGAACGAAGGCGACTCATCGAACGTCGGACGTTCGCTTCACGGCGGCTTGGAGCGACCGCGACCTGGCTTGGGCGGTGCTTGCGGGTGAGAACGGGCAGGAGGGGTGACCCGATCGAACGGGCGATTTGAAGCGCTGTGAGCCGGACATGATCGATCCCCCGATGCATGCGGCGTCGGAGCGTGGTCGGGATCGGGACGACGGCCGCCGACGGCCCGCCCAGGCCGCGTTCGGCCAAACGGTGCGCGAGCTCTCGTCCAAGTTGCAGGGCGCAGAGCCTACTGGCCCGGTATTTCGCCGCGAGTACGGCCTCGCGAAGCACGCCGTCGTAGGTGCCCAGGCGGACGGTGGCGTCCCACTTGGGCGGCGTTTCGAGGCATGTGGTGCATCGGCCGTCCGTGACCTCGCCGGGTCCAACGGTTCGGCCGCAGCGCGGGCACGCGGCTTCGGGAGGCTCGGGTTCCCAACCCGCTTCGAGGGCCCATCGATCGAGCGACTCAGGGTGGCAGCCGACGAATGCCTGCTCGATGTGCTCGGCGAGCGATCGCGGCCTGATCGTGAGGGAGGCCAGGTCGAAGACGTGAGGAGTCGCTCGCGATCGTCGCGTACTGGGAGACGTCGCGGCCGAGTCGTGTGGTTGTGCTGGCTGTGGTCGTGGCGGCCAGACGAACGCCTGCTTTGTTTGGTGGTGGCTGACGAGAGTTTCCTTCTCGGTCGCATGGCTCGTTGTTTGCCGTTCGGGCGTCGCTCGCGCGCCGTCGCTGTGGGAGGGATTCACGCTCAGAGTCCGGTTTGGCGGCCGGTGTGCCGAGGTGTTCCATGCAGCCGATCGCGGACAAGCTGCGAGCGGGCGCGTTTGCGTTCGCCGACCTCAAGCGGGCGTCCGACCTTCTTTGAGAGGTGGGCCGTGTGGACCAGGAGCATGAGCTCGTGGACGGTGTCGAGCGTGAGCCCGGGCAGGTGGTCTGGCGGCTCGAGCACGCCGGACACAAGCCCGATTCGTACCCGGCTGAGCAGGCTCATCGCTTCGCCCGTGCCGAGCAGGTTGGCGCTCGCGAGCAGCCCAGCGGCACGCCGGGCATCGTCGAGCAGCGTGTCGCGCTGCTTGGTGACGAGTTGTTCGCGGGCGCGGCGCTCGTAGTCGATCACGGCCGGCATGATCTCGCGCTCGAACTCTTCCAGAATGACCCGCTCGGGCTTGCCGAGCGTTGTCTGGTTCGAGAGCTGGAAGAAGTCGCCCTCCGCTTCGGAGCCTTCGCCCCAGAAGCCTCGAACGGCGAGGGACATGTCGGTGGCGGCCCTTTTGACCTTCTCGATGTCGCCCCGCATACGCAGCGCGGGCAGGTGGACCATGACCGACACGCGGATGCCGGTGCCGAGGTTCGTCGGGCACGCCGTGAGGTAGCCCCACCTCGGGCTGAACGCGTAGGTCACCGTCTGCTCGATCGCGTCGTCGATGTCGTTGGCAGCCTGCATCGCGTCTCCGAGCGAGAAGCCCGCGCGCAGCGATTGCACGCGGACGTGGTCCTCCTCGTTGACCATGACGCTGAGCCGCTCGCTGGGCACACTCACGGCGGCGGCGCGGGGCGTGTCCCCCTTCGCCATCAGCTTCGAAATCTGGTGACGCTCGACGAGCAGGTCGCGCGTCGGCCGGTCGAGACGGTGCAGATCGAGCCAGACCATGGGCTCTGTGAGCCTCGGGCCGACCGGGGAGTTTCCGCGGCGTGGTGCGGTGGTTCGCGCGGCGAGATCGGCGTCACCGAAGGGCCCGGACAGGTCGGCGAGCCGCCCGGCGCGGGCGAGCGCGGCGCGCACGATATCAAGCACAAGGGCCTTGTCCTGCGGGTCGGCGCGGAGTGCGAACGGGTGACCGTCTAGGTTGCGCGCGAGCCGGACGCGGCTGGAGAGCACCACGTCGTTCTCTGGGGCGTCTGTGCGGAGCCAATCGGCGTGCCCCCAGTCGAAGGCGTCTGCGTCACCGCCAGAGCCTCCACCCTGCCCGCCGCCGTGTCCGCCGGGCGTCCGCTCCACCGGGATCACGCCTCGCCTCCGCCAGGCTCTGTTGGAGGTTCGGCGCGAGGGGCGTTCAGCGGCTTGGTGGTGGGGTCGCTGACACCAGGGCCGTCGTGCTCGCCGTGGAGGAGCCCGTCGAGTTCGTCGCGCAGGATCGCGGCTCGCTCGTACTGCTCGCCGCGGAGCGCGTCGTCGAGCTGCTTGCGAAGCCCGGTGATACGGGCGCCGATGGTCTCGGCGTCGCCGGCGAGCTCTCGGTTCTCGGCCGCCGCCCGCGCGGGGGTCTTGCCCACGTGGTGCGTGGCTCCGTCGTGGGCCCGCTCGATGAGCGGAGACAGGCGTTCGCCGAACGATTCATAACAGGCTTCGCAGCCCACGTGGCCCGCCGTCCGGAAGTTCTCCCAGGTCAGCCCGCACCCCGGGCACCCCGACGGGTTGGTCCGGCTCTGGCGCGCAGCCGGCGTGGACGATGGGCTCGCGGAAAGGGCCGAGATCGGCGCCTGCGGGTGGATCTGCATCCCGTTCTCGATCGCGCACGCTTCGCAGAAGTGGTGCTCGACCATCTCACCATCGACCAGAACGACCTCGTGGATCGTGGCGTCGCGTGTGCAGTGCTGGCATTGCACCGGGTCGACCTCCGCTTGAGCTCATACACAAACATCCGCCACAGAGAGCACCGGGCGGTAGACGTATCGGCTAGATGCTAGGGGAAGGTCTGGGCCAGGTCGGTGCTTTGGCCCCAGATCAGGCTGGGCGGATAGTCTGGCGGTCCGGAGAGATCAGGCGTCAGCCGAGGCGTTCTGCTGACGGGTGTAGCCGAACTTTCGCTTGAGCGGCTTGACGACGAGGCCGGACCGGATCGCCTTAGTCGATGCTCGCACCCGCTGCGGGACGCCGTCGATTACGGCGTTGACCTTCTGTAGATTCGGGCGGAACTTCCGGCGGCTGATGCCGGTGGTTTTCAGACCGAAGCCACCCTTGGAGATCTTCGCACCGCCGTAGGCCCGCTTCTTGCCGAAGCGTGTCTTCTTGCCGGTGAAGTGGCACTCGTAGGGCATATCAGGCCTCGGTGTCGTCAGGGGCGGATCGCCCGGTGAGCGTACGGACAGGGCCCGGGCTGGGCCGGGCCTCAACGTTAGGCGGAGGTCCTTCGGGCGGCAAGGCCGCGGCTCGGGAGCCACGTGCTTCGCTCGGTCCCGCTGGTTACGTTCGGCGCAACTCCTCCCGAGAAAGCATCAGATCGAGCGTCTGGGCGACGATGTCAACGTCCGATTTGCTCATGCGGCCGTGGAATGGCAGTGCGATCGTCCGCTCGCTCATGCTCTCAGACGTCGGGAACGAGCCCGGGCCGAGCCCGAGGTCAGCGAACGCCGGCTGGAGGTGGATGCACGGGAAGTAGTCGGCCGCACCGATGTCATGCACACGGAGCCCGCGTATGACCCGGTCGCGTTCCTCGCGCGTGTAGCCGGTCGTCAGCCGGACGACGTAGACGAACCAGGTCATCTGTGATTCAGGCAGGATGGTGGGGAGGACGAGTTTGGGGTGTCCGGCGAGGGCTTCGGTGTACCACGCGGCGACCCGCCGGCGGCGTTCGACGATCTCATCGAAGCGTTCCATCTGGCCGATGCCGATCGCGGCCGCGACCTCGCTCAGGCGGAAGTTGTACCCGAGCCGCTGGTGCGTGAGCCACGAGCCGAGCGGGGTGCCGCCGGCCTGGTCGCGTTCGGTCGCACGGCCCTGGTTCCGCAGGCTCCGGCACAGATCGGCAAGGTGGTCGTCGTTGGTGACGATCAGCCCACCTTCCCCGGTAGTAATTTGTTTGTTCGGGTAGAACCCGAACACGCCGGCCCGCCCGAACCCGCCGCAGGCCCGCCCCTTGTGCACGGTTCCGAGCGCCTCGCAGCAGTCCTCGACGAGGGGGATCTCGTGCTGGTTGGCGATCCGGGCGTACTCGTCCATGTAGGCGGGGTTGCCGAACGCCTCGACGCCCATGATCGCGGCGGTGCTCGGCGTGATCGCCTTTTCCACGGCCGACGGCAGCATGTTCAGCGACTTCGGGCACACGTCGACGAACACCGGCGTCGCGCCCGCCATCAGGATCGGCGAGGCGCTGGCGATGAAGCTCAGCGGCGTCGTGATCACCTCGTCGCCCGGGCCGATCCCGAGGGCTTTGAGCGCCAGGAAGAGCCCGGCCGTGCCGGACGAGACCGCGACTCCGTGCGTCACGCCCGCCCGCTCGGCGACCATCTCTTCAAAGCGCGTGAGCGACGGCCCGAGCGCGAGCCGGCCCGACCGGAGCACTTCCGAGACGAGTTCGATCTCACGCTCGGAGATATCTGGCGCGCTCATGGGGATCGGTTCGGCCATCGCAGGTGCCCTCGGGGAGAGCCGCGTCGCTCGTGTGGCGTCCGCCGGCGGCGGGAGTCTAGAAGTCGTACGCCGAGCAGACGGGCCGCCGCTCGTTGTGGGCCCGGGGTCCGGGGCCCTGGGTTTAGGGCCCGGGGTTTGGGACCTATAAGGAAGGGGCCAGCGCCGGTCGCGGGCGGACCGGTCGAGGGCGGACCGGCCGCGGCTCGCTCACCAGCCCGCTCAGTGCCCGAGCCGGTCTCGGAAGACCGAGAGCATCGCCTCGGCCGTCAGCCCGTCGAGGTGCGGCGGCGGGCACGCTCCGAGGTTGACCGTCTCGCCGCGGCCGATCTGCTCAAGCAGCCGCTGGGCCGCGGTGATCACTGTCGAGTGGCTGGGCTTGTGCATCGCCCGGGCGATGTCGGGGTAGCTCAGCGTCGTGCGCTCGCGGCAGAGGACCGTGATCGCGGCTCGGGCGGCGACGAGACGTTTGTGCCGCTTCTTGCCGCCGAGTTCGGCAGGATCGACCCCGAGCTCGTCGCAGACGGCTTGGGCGATGCCCTGGAACGAATCGCCGCGTGGTTTGTGCTGGTCGCCGCCGGCGTCGAGCGCGTGCCGAATCAGCCCGATGCCGACGGGCCCACGCTGTGAGTCTTTCAGCAGCGAACGTGTTGCGACGAGCTTGTTGACGGCACCCATGAGCTCTCGGACCGAGGGCGAGCCGTCGGCCTGACGAGCGACGATCGAGACGAGCGTTCCGGCGGCATCGTCCGTGAGTTCCACGCCGTGGCGTTGCGCGAAGAGCTGGGTGAGCCCCCGCGCCAGCGAGCGGTCGGGCGGGGCGATGTGGACCACCATGCCCGAGAGCAGCCGGGAGCGCAGGGCGGCGCGCAGGCTGGTGATTTTCCGCGGGTGCTCGTCGCTGGCGAGCAGGATGCGGGCGCCGCTGACGCCTACGGCATCGAGCGTCTGCACCAGCTCTCCCTGCGTCGCGTCGCGGCTCGAAAGAAAGTGGGTGTCGTCGAGGCACAACAGGTCGAGCGAACGTATCCGGTTGCGGAAGCGGTCGACCTTGCCCTCTCGGATGGCGGTGACGAACCCTGTGGTGAACGCGTCGGCGGTCATGGTGCGGACGCCGGCGCCGGACCGGGCTTTCTCGAACATCGCGGCGGCGGTGTTGAGAAGGTGCGTTTTGCCCACGCCGCACGGGCCGTGCACGACCAGCGGGCTGAGCCGGGCGTGGTCGTCGTCGCAGAGCCGGCAGACCGCGTCGTACGCGAGGCGGTTGCACTCGCCGACGAGGAACGGCTCGGCGTCACGCGGGGCACGTTTGGCGGGGCCACGGCGTTGCAGCGCCGGCGCCGTGCTGTTTCTCTTCGGTGATGCCTCTTCCGTCGAATCGCCGGACAGGCGTTTGTCTACTGCAAAGTCGAGCGAGATTTCGGCGGGGGGACGGCCGAGGGTCTCGCTGAGCGCCGCGCGGATCTGCGGCCCGAACCGGCGGTCGAGCACCGCCGAGTGAAAGCGGCTGGGAGTCGCGACACGGGTGCGGCCGTCGTCGAGGTCGAAGCGGGTCTGCCCGTCGAAGTACCGTGCGTACGACGGCTCGCCGACGGCCCGGGTGAGTGTCCGGCGGAGTTCATCGGTCGGGGCTGTGCGATCTCGACGTTGAGGGCTCGTCACGTGGGTGCTCCGTACCCGCCGCGACAGGTCGCGAGGGATGCGAACGCGCCGCCCTTTCCCCCCAACCCGAGCGGGCGGTTCGGACACGTCCTGGGCCGATGGTTGTGATCGAGTCCGTCCGGTCGACCGACGCTCGGAGATTGGTGGAGCGCGGTACGTTGTGGGCCCTTCCGTGGGCAGTGACATGGTAGTGAATCGCACGCCGCCTCGGTGCGTGTCGGCGTCGATTCGCCGCGCGTCCGTTTCGACAAGCGGTGTTGTGTGTTCGGTTTGCGCGATGAAAAAAAGCTTTATCCACGGACCGCCGCGTTCGTGTGGATAACGCCTGTGGATAACGGATGACCTCTTGTTTTCAAGCGTTTTCAGGCTCGCTGTGCAGACGTCTGATGAGCGCGACCCGCTCGGAAAACACCCGGAATCCCGCGCGTTGATAGAGCTTCAGCGCGGGCGCGTTACGTTTGTCGACCGCGCACAGCACCTCGGTCGAGCGTGTCTGCTTGGCAACGAGTGAGAGACCCCGGAGCAGGAGCGTCCGGCCCAGCCCGAGGCCGCGCGCGCTCGGGCCGAGCCCGAGATATACGAGTTCGGCCGAGCGGTTTTCTGGCACGGGGCTGAACAGGGCGCAACCAACGGGCTCGCCGCCCTGAAAAACGAGCGTCCAGAGCGTCGGGTCGAAGGTGCCGGTGGCGATGTGGCTCTGCACGACGTCGGGCGTCTCTCGCATGCCGCAGAGCTCCGGGCAGTCGAGCGTGTCTGCGTAGCTCGCGTTGAGCGCGGTGACCAACGAGTCGTGGTCCGGCGAGCCGACGCGTGCGGTCGTCATCGCTCGAAGCGTGACTCCTGAGGGTAAACCCCGTGTGCCAGCCGACCCGCGATCGGTCCCGGTGAGGGGCCGCCGCATGTACGAGAGGTCGCCGACCCTGGAGAACCCGGCGTCGGTCATCGCGGCGATCGCGAGTTGCTCGTTCGGGTCTGGCAGGCTCTGCGCCACGGCAACCGCCGGCCGCGTTGTGCCCTCGGGCGTCAGCTCGGTCTGACCTCCGAGATCGTCGCAGGCGGCTTGCAGACACGCGACGCGTTCGGCGTGGTCTTGCTCGTTTTCATCGCTCAGCGGCGAACCCTGGAACACCATGGCGGTGCGTCCGGACCCGCGGACGAGCAGCACGGCGTGGCGCACCCAGGCGGGGCGCCCGCGGGCTGCGGGCTGCACCGTGCCGAAGATCAGTCCCAGATCGATCCCCGCGGCGTTGGCACCGGCAACGAGCTTGCGGGCCGCGTCCTGAGGGTTGCCAGAGCCGGGGGGAACGAGCCGCAACGCCGCCGAGTGGCGGAGCTCCGGGGAGATCCGCACGGCCGGCATCGGAGGCTTCGCATCGGCGTTTACGGCGGGCACGCGTCAGGTTAGGGACCGGCCCGTCCTGGGACCGGATACACTCGAAACCGGCCGATCTACGACACACGGCCGGGAATCGGAGGATGACCCACGTGAAGCTCCTGCACATCGGCTGCGTTGTCGCGGCCGCATTGAGCATCGGCGTGACCACGCCCACGCCCGCCGAGTCGGGCGTTTCGGTCCTTCTGCCGCCCGAGCCCAGCCCGCTGCCGCTGCGGTGGGAGTTCGACCTCAGGATCGGCCCGCTGCGCCTGGCAACCATCCCCGACGATCAAGGGGTTTCCCGGTCCTATTTCTACCTGACCTACGCGGTCACCAATCGCACGGGCGAGGACCGGCCCTTCACGCCGAGCTGGACCCTGACGACCGACACGGGCCGCGTGTACCGCTCGGGCCGGGGCGTTCCGATGGAAGCGACGCGCCGGCTGGTCGAAGCTCAGGACAACCCCTATCTCGAGGATCAGATTTCGATTCTCGGCCGGCTTCAACAGGGGCGTATCAACGCCAAAGAGGGGATCGTGGTCTGGCCTGCTCAGGACCTGACCATCGACGAACTGAGGGTCTACGCCTCGGGGTTCAGCGGCGAGTCCACGCGGCTGACCACGATCGACCCCGAGACCGGCCAGGAGCAGCAGTTCGTTCTGCGAAAGACCCGGATGGTCCGGTATGAAGTGCCCGGGAACCTGTTCAACGCGAGCGGCCGGGAGATCAAGCCGACCGAGTTCCGCTGGATCATGCGCTAGGCCGCCGGGGAATCGCGGTCGCGGCGTTGATCATGGCGACTGGGTCCATCTGGAAGCGCCTGGTGGGTGGTCTGCCGGACGGTTCCTGTCTACCGTTGGGGCCCGGCTGAGGGCGCACCGCGGTGGCGTGCGTCGGGTCATTGGCTGGGGCCGGTCGGGATCGGCCGGTGAGATGGCAAGAAGCTTGGGGCGTGGGTGCCTCCTGGAGCAGTGTGATGGCTCACAAAAAGGGTCAGGGTTCAACCCGGAACGTCCGCGACTCCAACCCGCAGTACCGCGGCGTGAAGCTCTACGGCGGCGAGGTCGCCAAGCCCGGCGCGATCATTATCCGTCAGTGCGGCACGCACTACGAGCCCGGCTTCCAGGTCCGCAAGGGCAAGGACGACACGCTGTTTAGCGTCGGCTCGGGCCGCGTGGTCTTCCAGGGCCGCAAGGTACACATCGACCCGTTCGAGGCCGACGCGGTCCGCCCCGTCGGGCTCAAGCGGTACCTCGCCGAGCGCGAGGCACGGACCTCGGCCGCGGGCTGAGCGGCGGCTTCGGCCGACTGAGATTTTCCTGACGAACGACCCGGCCGGCCCTTCGCCGGCCGTGTTTCTATTTCGGTGTTGCCACGTTGGGCGTCCACCCGGCGTCGAGCACCGTCGGCATCATGGCGCGGACTCGGGCCACGCGGTGCGCGAGCCCGACGACGGCCTGCGATTTGTGCACGCCGACGTGCAGCACCGCGACGCCCCGCGGCCCGAAGACCCAGGTCTCGTACCGCGGGCTGTCGGCCAGCACCGACTGAACAACGGGCGGCAGGGCCACCAGCGGGAAGTCGGGGTCGTCGCAGCGGACGAGCCACCGGTCGTTGAACGAGGTGTCGTCGAGCTCGTGGTCCTCGCGGCCGAGCTTCTTGGCGATCCGCGCGACGAAGTTCTCGTTGCTCAGCGTCAGCTCGGGCCAGGGGTGGCCCGATTCCTGCGGCGGTGCGAGGGCGATCCAGTGCTGGACGACGTGGTGGCTGTTGCCCGTGCTGACGGTGTAGCGGTGGTAGAAGAGCCGCACGGCGAGGTCGCCGCGGTCGGTCGCGACGGTGGTTTCGCCGTAGCTCTTCAGCCCCCGCGAGCCGTACTTGAGCCACTTCTCGAGGTGGGCGACCTGCGGGAAGAGGGCTTTAGCGGTCTCTCGGTCGAGGTTGGGGGCGTGGCGGATGCCGGCCCGGTCGAGGTCGGCGGTGAACGTCGCCAGGCCGCGGTCGACGATGCGCTTGAGCCCGACGACGAGCAGGACGATGCCCGCGAGCAGCCCGGCCGCGCCTCCGCCGATGGCGACAACCGGCGCGTTGAGCACGATGCCGATGACGACCGACAGCACGGTCCCGGTGAGCGCGGCCGCCATGAGCAGGAACGGAGCCTTGCTCCGCGGCAGGTCGGCCGCGTCGACCGGCGAGGCGAACGCGATGGTCGGCGTCGAGGAATCGGAGCCGTGGCCTCGCGTCGTTTCGAAGACCAGCCCGCTCAACCTGGGGCCTCCGCGGCCGATCGGGCCAGCGCCGACCGGATGGCGGCGACCTCCCGCAGCACACGCTCGGCGGTGTCGAGGTCGAGGACCGTCGCGCCGTCGCTCATCGCGTTCGCGGGGTCGGGGTGGCACTCGATGAACAGGGCGTGGACCCCCGCGGCCGCGGCGGCCCGGGCGAGCAGCGGGGCGCGGTCGGGCCGGCCGCCGGTCTGCTCCCCGGAGCCCGGGAGCTGCGTTGAGTGGGTCACGTCGAAGCAGACGGGCGGCGGGCCAGCACCGGCTTCGGTCTCCATCAGGTCGCCGAGCCCGATGAAGTCGTTCACGAGCCGGTGGTACCCGAAGAAGGTCCCACGCTCGGTGAGCATCACGTTCTGGGCGCCCCCCTCGGCTAGTTTCTTGACGGGCCCGGTCATCTCCCGCGGCGAGAGGAACTGTCCCTTCTTGACGTTGACGGCCCGGCCGAACTCGGTCGCGGCCGACGCCGCGGCGAGCAGCAGGTCGGTCTGCCGGCACAGGAACGCCGGGATCTGGAGCAGGTCAACGGCCTCTGCGACCGGGCGGGCCTGGGCCGGCTCGTGGAGGTCGGTCGTCGTCGGCACGCCGAGCGCCGTACCGACCGCGGCGATCTCGCCCAGCCCTTCGTCGAGCCCGAGCCCGCGGTACGAGGCGATGCTCGAGCGGTTGGCCTTGTCGAAGCTGGCTTTGAACACGAACGACAAACCGAGCTCATGGCAGACGCTCTGGACGCGTTGGCCCACGCGGAGCCCGAGGTCCCTGGATTCGAGCACGCAGGGGCCGGCGATGATGGCGAGCGGCTGGTCCGGGCCGATCGTGACCGATCGTTCGGATCCCTCGGCGAGTCGGCAGGTTCGGGTCGCGTCCGTCATGGAAGCAGCGTAGTCTGTTGCCAGTCCGGCTTTCGGCCGTGTTCTCGGCCGCGGGGCGGTTCTTCAGCGGCCGTTCCCGATCGGCCGGTCTTGAGCGGGAAGGTGCCGATGCCGGATCATCGCAGGCTGGTCGTGGTTGCCAACCGGCTGCCGGTGCACCGCGTCAAGCAGCGCGGGCGGCAGACGTGGGAGACGAGCCCGGGCGGGCTGGTCAGCGCGATGAGCCCGTTCCTGGAGGAGTACGGCGGGGCGTGGGTCGGGTGGGCGGGCATCGCGGGGCGGGCGCCCAAGGCGTTCGAGCACAACGGGATGCAGATCCGCCCCGTGCCGATCTCGGCCGAGCAGCTCGAGTCGTTCTACGAGGGGTTCAGCAATTCCACGCTCTGGCCGCTGTACCACGACGCGGTGCGCCCGCCGCAGTACCACCGGCGGTGGTGGTGGCCCTACGCGGAGGTGAACCGCGTCTTCGCGAGCGCGACCGCCGAGACGCTCCAGTCGGGCGATGTCGTCTGGGTGCACGACTACCAGCTCCAGCTTGTGCCGGGCATGCTGCGCGACATGGTGCCCGACGTGCGGACCGGGTTCTTCCTGCACATCCCGTTCCCGCCCGAGGAGCTGTTCGCGCAGATCCCCTGGCGGCGGCAGATCCTCGAGGGCATGCTCGGGGCCGACGTGGTCGGCTTCCACACGATGGCGGGTGTGCGGAATTTCATCGCCGCGTGCAAGCAGTACACCGACGCGACCGGCAGCGGCAAAGCGCTCGAGTTCCGGGGGCGGAAGGTTCGCGTCGATGCGTTCCCGATTTCGATCGACGTCGAGCGGATGGAGAGCCTTGCGGAAAACCCGGACGTCCGGCACCGGGCGGCCCGGCTCCGCGACGACCTGAGCTCGTCGCGCACCGGCATCCGGAAGATCTTCTTGGGCGTCGACCGCCTCGACTACACCAAGGGCATCGACCGGCGGCTGCGGGCGTTCGAGGAGCTGCTGCGGCGCGGGCGGTACACGGTCGACGACTGCGTGTTCGTGCAGATCGCGGTGCCGAGCCGCGAGAAGGTCACCGAGTACGAGGACCTGCGGAGCACGATCGAGCAGTACTCCGGTCGGATCAACGGGGAGTACGGGCGGCCGGGCCGAACGGCGGTTCATTACATGCGCACGAGCGTGCCACCCGAGGAATTGGTCGCCTACTACCTCGCGTCTGATGCGCTGGTCGTTACGCCCTTCCGCGACGGGATGAACCTGGTCGCGAAGGAGTACGTCGCGGCGAACATCGAGAACGCGGGATCGCTGATCCTGTCGGAGTTCGCCGGCGCGGCCGACGAGTTCGGGGGCACACCGTCGGCGCCGATGGCGCTGCTGGTCAACCCCCACGATATCGACGGTCTGGCGAACTCGATGGAGACCGCTTTGGCGATGGACGATGCCGAGGCGACCGCCCGCATGGAGCGGATGCGGCGTGCCGTGCAGAAACACGATGTGTACCGATGGGCGGGGAGCTTCCTGGGAGCGTTGAGGCAGTGAGCGTGCTGAGCGAATCGTTGGTAGAGAAGGTCCGGCAGTTCGCCCGGCAGCCCGTGCTGCTGGTCGGCAGCGACTACGACGGGACGCTGAGCCCGATCGTGGAAGACCCCGAGCACGCGGTGCCCGACCGCGAGTCGCTGGTCGCGCTGCGCCAGCTCGCCGAGCTGCCGGGCACGCACGTCGCCGTGATCTCCGGGCGCTCGCTGAGCGACCTCGCGCGGCTCACCGGGGCGCCCGACGCCTTCCACCTCGTGGGAAGCCACGGCAGCGAGTTCGACGCCGACTTCGCCGCTGCCCTGCCAGCCGAGACCAAGGCTCTCCGCGACCGGCTGTTCGAAGAGCTCGAAACGTTTGCCCGTCGCGGCGCGGGGTTCGCCGTCGAGTCCAAGCCCGCGAGCGTGGCGTTCCACTACCGAAACGCCGACCCGGCGCTGGCCGACGAGGTCGTCCGGGAGGTCGAGCAGGGGCCCGCCAAGCTCGACGGCGTCACCGTCAAGCTCGGCAAAAAGGTCATCGAGCTCGGCGTGCTCAAGACCCACAAGGGCGACGCACTGCGGACCATCCGCTCCCGCCTGGGCGCGACCGCGGCCCTGTTCGTGGGCGACGACGTCACCGACGAGGACGCGTTCGAAACACTCCACGGGCCGGACCTGGGCGTCAAGGTCGGCGAGGGCGACTCGGCGGCCGGCGAGCGCGTCGGCGACACCATGGACGTCGCTCGGCTGCTCGCGCTGCTCGCCGAGGAGCGGCAGCGGTGGACCTCGGGCGACGGGGCCCACCCCATCGAGAAGCACTCGCTCCTGAGCGACCTGCGGACGTGCGCGCTCGTGAGCACCGCGGGCGAGATCGTATGGATGTGCGCGCCCCGGGCCGACTCGTCGAGCGTGTTCGGAACGATCGTCGGCGGCGCGCAGGCCGGGCGGTTCGCGATCGAGCCCGTCGACCCCGACGCCCGTGAGCCCCAGCAGGTCTATCACGAGCACTCCATGGTGCTCGAGACAAGCCGGGCCGGGCTCAAGATCACCGACTACATGGACGTCTCGGGCACGCGGGCGGGCCAGCGCGCCGGGCGGACCGACCTTGTGCGCGTGATCTCGGGCAGCGGGCGCGCGCGGGTGACCTTCGCGCCGCGGCTCGACTACGGCCGATCCGAGACGCGGCTGAGCGCCCACGATCGGGGGCTCGTCGTCGAGGGCATGCCCGACCCGCTGGTGCTGCGGTCGCCCGGCGTGTCGTGGGAGATCGTGCGCGAGGGGCCGCACGACACCGCGGTCGCCGAGGTCGAGCCCGGGGTCAAGCCGGTGGTGCTCGAGATGCGGTGGGGCACGGGCTCGCTCGAGAAAGAGCAGCGCACGGAGACCCAGCGCCGCGTCGAGACCGATAAGTACTGGACGCGCTGGGCGGAGCGCCTCGAGCTGCCCGAGCTGGCGACCGACCTGGTGATGCGCAGCGCGCTGACGCTCCGCGGGCTCTGCCACGGGCCGACCGGGGCGGTGCTCGCCGCGGCGACGACCAGCCTGCCCGAGGAGATCGGGGGCGTGCGCAACTGGGACTACCGCTACTGCTGGCTCCGCGACGCGGCGATCTCCGTCGAGGCGCTCGTGAAGCTCGGCTCGACCGAGGAGGCGCTCAAGTACCTCGACTGGCTGCTCGGCGTGCTCGACCGCGCCGACGCGCCCGAGCGGCTGCGTCCGCTCTACACCGTCGCGGGCGGTGAGCTCGGCTTCGAGGGTGAGCTGGGCGACCTGCCCGGGTACGCCGGGTCGCGGCCCGTGCGCATCGGCAACGGCGCCGCCAACCAGCTCCAGCTCGATGTCTTCGGGCCGGTGGTCGAGCTTGTGTACGAGCTGCTGCTCCGCGGCGCGCCGATCACCTTCGAGCACTGGCAGCTCGTCGAGCAGATGGCGACCGCGGTCAGCCGCCGGTGGACCGAGCCCGACCACGGGATCTGGGAGGTCCGCGGCCCGCGGCGTCACCACGTTCACTCGAAGGTCATGTGCTGGGTCACCGTCGACCGGGCGGCGAAGATCGCCGAGCGGTACCTCGGGCGTCAGCGCGGCGACTGGGCCGAGCTGGCCGAGGAGATCCGCGAAGACGTGCTCTCGCGCGGGTACAACGAGAAGATCCGCGCGTTCACCGCGGCCTACCCGGGCGAGGACTACGCAGGCGAGGAACTCGACGCCGCGGTGCTTCTGATCGGCACCGCGGGCATGCTCGACCCGACCGACGAGCGGTACCTCTCGACGGTCAACGCGATCGAGCGCGAGCTGCGCGTCGGGCCGACGGTCTGGCGCTACCGCTACGACGACGGGCTGCCCGGCGAAGAGGGCGGCTTCCACTTCTGCACGACGTGGCTGATCGACGCCTACGCGGCCTGCGGGCGTGACGACGACGCGATGAAGCTCTTCAGCGACTACTGTCAGCTCGTCGGGCCGACCGGGCTGCTGCCCGAGGAGTACGACCCGGCAACGGGGCGGAGCCTGGGCAACACGCCGCAGGCGTACTCGCACGCGGGGCTTATCTTCAACGCCCTTCGTCTTGCCCAGGCGGATGCCTGAGCAGCCCGCGGCGTGGTCGGGACCGTCTCGATCAGGCACCGATGCCGCTTCGGGGCTGGTACGCACCACGTTATTTTCAGGGGGGCTCGATGGAGGCTGCGGGGAACGCCTAGCCTGAAGCCATTCTTTGCGCAGGAGTGAGAGATGAACCGATCCGTTTCAATGGTTGCCGTGCTTCTTTTCGTGTCGGGCGCTGCGTCTGGTCAGAGCGATCCGTGGGCACCGCCGGCCGGGTTTTATAACGGGGTCTCCGGCGAGGGGTCGGCGCTGGCATCATCGTTGGCGTCGCGTATGGCCAGCGGGCATATCCAACGCAACTACGGGAACTTCCGCCAATCGGCGGCGATTCACGATCTCGATCCGGATGTCAACGGGAACATTCTCCTGGTGTACAACCGTCAGTCTGTTGCTGCACAGTGGACGAGCGGTCAGACGTGGAACCGCGAGCATGTGTGGCCGCAGTCGCGGCAGCCCGGATCGGCGAGCAACTCGAGCAAGGGCAATCTGGGCGACCCGCACGCCCTGCGTCCGTGCAATCCTGGCGTGAACAGCTCACGGTCCAATAAGCCGTTCGGGCTGGTCACGAGCAACGGCTCGTTCGGCAGCAAGGGCTCGTACTATTTTCCTGGCGATGCCGACCGGGGCGACATCGCACGGAGCCTGTTCTATTCGTCGGTCCGCTACGGTCTGGCGTTGGTCGAGGGTTTCCCGTCGGGCAACTCAATGGGCGACCTGAACGCTCTTGTCGCGTGGCACTATCTCGACACGCCCGACACCTTCGAGCGTCGCCGCAACCACACGATCTTCTCGTCGCAGTTCAACCCTTCTTATTTTACGAACAATCGCAACGCGTTTGTCGACCTTCCGGGGACGGTGTGGTCGGTCTTCGTGGGCGAGCCGAACGACTCGACGCTGTACGTCGGCTCGGATCCCGCGGCCGACGGCTCGTCGGTGCTGGCGGCTGATCTTGGCGTGTTCATCGCCGGGAGCGGCGCGTCGAGTGACGAGGTGACGCTTCGGCGGTTTGGGGCGGACGGCGTGTACTACGCCGTTCACGCCGAGGGCGACATCGCGACGAACCAGCCGCTGCTCGGCGGGTTCACAGGTGCGTTCCCGATCGGCGTGGGCAAGCCGCAGTCGATCGAGTTCTCGCTCGCCGAGGGGGCCGGCGTCACGCCCGGGGTGATCGCGGGTGTGTTGACGATCGAGAACCTCGACGTGACCACAGGGCTTGGCAGCGGGTTTGGTGGTCTCGACGGTGACGACGTGGTCGAGGTGACGGGCATCGCGCTCGCACCGTCATCGCTGTCGTTCAGCAGCGGGGGTGCTTCGGTATCGACGACGCTCGACCTCGGCTCGGTCCAGATCGGGGAGACCGGCGACATTGATCTACCGCTCTGGGCGTTCGATGGCGTGCCCGGCTTCACCGCGGGCGGTGTTGCGGCTGCCGGTGAGAGCAGCGGCGATTTGGACGAGGTTTCGGTCGTACTGCCCGTGGGTGTGATCGAGCCGGGGAGCTCTTCTTCGATAGCGGTGAGTGTTACACCGGCGGCAAAGGGCGAGATCGAAGCCGTGTTCCAGATCACGACAGCAGATGATCCGTCGATCGACGGAGCCGCTCCGCGTGGCTTGCTTACGCTCACCGTCACTGCTGAGGGCGTCGGGCCGGTCTGCGTGGCAGATGTCAACAGTGACGGCCTGCTCGATGGGTCTGACTTCAATGCGTGGCTTGGCGCGTTTGTCAACGGCGACTCGGCCGCTGATTCCAACCTCGATGGCCTGCTCGATGCGTCGGACTTTAGCGCCTGGCTCGGCTCGTTCCTTGCCGGGTGCTGAGACGCTACTTTGTCATCCAGTGCTGGTTCTAATGGTCGGCAGCCATTAAGGCTCGCTCAATAGAAAGCATTGTGGCGTTACGCGTTCACGGGCTCGGTGTGGCCCGGCAACGGAAAGCCGGCACACAGCGTGCGGACGTCCTCGCGGACTACGCAGGTCTCGGTCGCTCTCTGCTCTTCGCCCGCGAGCGCGGCGGTCAGTACGCGGTCGATCAAGCCTGCGATGGTGTGCATCTCGGTGGGCCCGAAGCCGCGGGTAGTCGCGGCGGGTGTGCCGAGGCGGATGCCGCTGGTGACCATGGGCTTGCGGGGGTCCTGGGGGATGCCGTTCTTGTTGCAGATGAGCCCGGCGGCTTCGAGCCAGGCTTCGGCGTCCTTGCCCGTGAGGTCGGCGTGCTTGCTGGTGAGGTCGACGAGCATGACGTGGTTGTCGGTGCCGCCGGTGGTCAGGCGGTAGCCGTGCTCGGTGAGGCCCTTGGCGAGGGCGGCGGCGTTCTCGACGACGCGGGCCTGGTAGTCGCGGTACTCGGGGCGGAGGGCCTCGCCGAAGGCGACGGCCTTGGCGGCGACGATGTGCATGAGCGGGCCGCCCTGCATGCCCGGGAAGAGGGCGCGGTTGACAGCCTTGTAGATCTCTTCGTCGTTGGTCATGATGAGCCCGCCGCGCGGGCCGCGGAGGCTCTTGTGGGTCGTGGTGGTGACGACGTGGGCGTGGGGGAAGGGGCTTGGGTGCTGCCCGCCCACGATCAGCCCGGAGATGTGCGCGACGTCGGCCATCAGCAGCGCGCCGCACTCGTCGGCGATCTCGCGGAAGCGGCGGAAGTCGATCTTGCGGGGGTAGGCCGAGTAGCCGCAGAGCAGCATCTTGGGCTTGTGCTCGAGGCAGATTTCGCGGACACGGTCGTAGTCGACCTGCTCGAAACGCTCGTGGCTGCGGTCGTAGTGGAGTGGGTAGTGGACGGGGCTGTAGTAGTGCCCGCTGAAGTTGAGCGGGAGCCCGTGGGAGAGGTGCCCGCCATCGGCGAGGACGAGGCTCGCGAAGGTGTCGCGGGGCTGCATGAGCGCCATGAAGACCGCGGCGTTGGCCTGTGCGCCCGAGTGGGGCTGCACGTTCACGTAGCGGCAGTCGAACATCGCCATCGCGCGTTCTTGGGCGAGACGCTCGATCGCGTCGTGGTGCTCGCACCCGCCGTAGTAGCGGCGCCCGGGGTAGCCCTCGGCGTACTTGTTGGTCATCACGGTGCCGGCGGTGTGCATCACCGCGGGGCTCGCGTGGTTTTCGGACGCGATCAACTCGATGGTCGAGTCCTGGCGGTCGGCCTCGGCCGCGATGATGCCCGCGGCTTCGGCGTCCTGCTGGCGGATGAGGTCGACGATCTGGTCGTGGATGGTCATACGCATATTATGCGGTCACGCCGCGGCGGTGAGTGTGCCTTGGGCGAGCTGCCACGGGCGATCCATCGCCTCCCGCGAGACCCGTGCCGCGGGGTGGTACGACGCGACAAATACGAGTCCCCCCGAAATCACCGTCGTCCCCGCGTCTCGAGCGGCGGACCAGCCAGCTTCTAGCCCTTCGGCACTCGCCGTGACTTCCCACGCTTCTCTCCCGAGGCACATCACGCGCCGGAGGTGCGGCAGGTTCATCCGGACGAACCGGAATACGTCCGCTCCGAACGCCAAGGCCGCGGCACGGTTTGGGAGCGATCCGGACATCTTCTCGTCGTCACGGAGCAAACATGCGAGTGCTGAGCCATACAGGAACCCGCAGGAGGCGTGGTTGGGTGAGCGGGTGCGTGGGTCGACGTAACGTTGTAGTACGCGGTTGGTTTTGAGGGAGGGGTCGTGGCGGTACGGTCTTGGGTCGCCCTGCTCAAGGCGGCGGGTCACAAGTGAAGCCGCGCCGAAGTCCTTGGCGAGCAGGAGTGTGTGGGCATTCCAATCGCCATACAGGCTTTCCGTGCCGAACAGCCGAGGCTCGCTCGGGCATAGCTCATAGGCCGAGCGGTAGCCCTGGAGCCGGAAGGATCGCACCCACTCGGGGATCGATGGCGTCATGCCGGTGTGATCGGCCACGCGGGCCGTGCGCATGAGTCGGGCTCTCCGGGTGCTCGCCCCGACCCGCTTATCCAGCCTGCGAGATCGGTACGACCTCCATCGCCATCTCCTCGAAGCTCGGGCAACTTGTCAGGTCGATGGGCAGGTAGACCCCGCGCTGGTGGTCGGAGTTGAGGACCAGGGCGTTGGGGGGGACGACGAGCGAGCCGTGCTCGGCGTGTTCGTGCCCCAGGATGAACGCGTTGACCCCCCAGCGTTCGACGAGGTCTTCGAGCTGCTCGTGGTCGTAGCCGCGGCCCCAGACCATCAGGTGGGCCGAGCCCTGTCGAGGGACGTAGTCGCCGTTGGTCAGCTCGCGGGCGAGGATGCCGGCGTCGAACTTGCCCATCGCCGCGGGGCCCGGCAGCGAGTGGCAGCAGAGCAGGTCGCCCGCGGTGTCGGTGTGGACGCGCAGGGCCAGCGGCATGGAGCGGACAAAGACCGTGACGGCGTCGCGGACGTGCGGGCCGTCTTCGCCGAAGGCGTGGTCGATCGCGTCGTTGAATGCTTCGACGCATCGGACGCCGTTCTTGAGGATCGCCGAGCCGAGCATCTGCGCGATCTCGTGGTTGGCGAGCAGGCAGTGGACGAGCTCGGGGTGCTCTGCCTTGAGCGCGGCGACCCGCGCGAGCGCCCGGAAGCTGAAGTCCATATCCATGATCAGCCGGTCGGAGTGGATGATCTCGTGGAGCGTGAGGTGCGACCGCGGCTCGCCCGTCCCGTCAACAGGCCGGTCGACGAGCCCGGCGGCTTGGAGAAGCAGCCCGAAGTGGTGGGGGTTGTCGTGGAGGTCGCCCGTGGCGACGAGGCGCGTGCTCGGGCCGCGGGCGTCGATGTGGTCGATCGCGCCGTCGCGGCACGCGGCGTCGTTGTTGGCCTCGGCCCCGCGCAGCAACGCGTCAACGACCACGGCCGGGTCGGCGAGGTCGAGCTGCTGATGGGCGGGGAGGTCGTCCACGGGTCGGGGCCCGGCCGGGCGGGCGTCAGGCGACGTCGGTGCCGCGGCGGGAGGACTGCTGGCTGACGAGGACGCCGTGGACGAGCCGGAGCGTGTCGCCGAGCCGTTTCATGTCGAGGGGGCGTTTGTCAGGGTTGATGTCGACGCACGCCATGATCAGGTCGTTGAGCTTGGTGGGGATGCGGGGGTTGAGTTCCGCGGCGGGGGTTGCCTTCTCGATCATCGCGTCGTCGATGCGTCCGAGCAGCGACTCCTCGCTGCCGAGAGCGCTCGGGACGTGGCGCCGGGTGAGCACCCAGTACATGCTCGCGCCGAGGTTGTACACGTCGGTCTTGGGCGTGATCTCGCGGCGGTGGACCTGCTCGGGGGCGATGTAGTCCGGCGTCCCCTGGATGCGCTTCTTGATGGTGCCGATCGCGCACGACTGCCCGAGGTCGATGACCTTGGCTTCGTTCTGGTCGTTGACGATGATGTTGTTGGGCTTCATGTCGGCGTGGACGAAGCCGCGCTCGTGCATGTGGTGCATGCCGTCGGAGACCTGGGCGAAGACCTCGATCGCCTCCTCGAAGGTCTTGGGTGGCTTGACGTCGAGGCTCATACCGTCGACCAGTTCCATGACCAGGAGCAGCTCGCGGACCTGCACGAGCTTGACCTTCCGCTTGATCATCTTGTGGATCTTGCGGAGGCGCGGGTGGTCGAGCTTGCTGGCGACCTGGTACTCCTGCTCGGCCTGGTCGAGGAAGCGCTGGTCCTTCTCGGTGTCGCGGCAGACCTGCTTCATCGCACGGATCTGCTTGGTCTTCTCGTGCTGGACGAGGTAGATGCGCGACGCCGCGCCCTGGCCGAGCTCCGACAGGACGCGGTAGCCCTCGACCACGTCGTTCTTGCTGAATCCGACGCCCGTCAAAGCCGAACTCTCCGAACTCGCCGCGACCAAGACCCTGCCGACGGCTCTGGACCCGACCCCGTAACCGAACAAATCCAAACGCACATCTACTCGCGCGCGGGCTCGGCAGGGAACCGCTCACCCATCGAGAGGCCAGTGTAGCTCAACCGGTCCGAGACGACGCGGCCGAGGAGCCGGGCAAAAACACGCCCTGTAAGGACACCTGTAAAGAGACACACCCCGAGGGGCACCCGGCTCAGTGATTTGTTCGGGAACCGGCCCGGTGGGTTGCGAGGTTGTGTGTGATCCGACGCGCGGTTTTGCGATCCGGTGGATCGGCCCATGGGGCCCGTTAGCCGCCGGGACGCAGCCGCTCGCGGAAGCTGGCCGAGGGGAACCAGCGGCCCGGGCTGACGACGTGGGCGACCTCGCGGTGGAGGACGATCTCGTCGGCGGCGAGCCCGCGGTCGTTCCGAAGTTCGGCGACCAGGGCGGTCAGGGCGTCGATCTGTGCCGGCGTGAAGCGCTCGCGCTCGCCGTCGCCGACGAGACAGATGCCGATCGTGTTGCGGTTGTACCAACCCGCTTCGGGGCCGCTGGTGTGGGCGCCGGGCTGCTGGCGGGTCCAGCGCTCGGTTGCGACGACCTCGCCGTCGTTGAGACCCGAACCGTTTCCGATCACAAAGTGGTAGCCGATGCTGGCGAGCTTGGCCGCGTGGTGACGCTGCTCGATCGATTCGATGGTGTCGAAGCGGTGCCCTGAGTGGTGGATGACGATGCCGCCCCATTCACGCGGGGCTTCAGTCGAGATGTTGACCGTCGGGGTTGGGTCGGCGACGGTGCGGAGGGCGGCCGGGCGGGCGTCCGAGAGGTCGGGGGCCGGGCGTCCGTCGAGGGCCCACAGCAGAACCGTCAGCCCTCCGGTGGACGCGAGCAGGGCCGACCAGACAGCCTTGGTTCGCGTGATGCCGCGTCGAGCGGGATCGGACTTGTACCTGGAGTTCTGAGCGGTCATAAAGCCCCGTGTTCGGGAACGAGGAGGGGCGCCGGGCAACCGTCGTTCTCCACGAGCGGTGGTGCCGAGACAACGCGTGCGTCCTGCAAAGGTGGTATCGGATGCGTCATCGCTTTGAGCGTACATTGCGTTCGCGACTTTGGGTGTTCGGCTGGGTAAGAAAGAGTGGTCGTCCGGAAAATGGGAGCGAAGTTTCCGGTTCGTTTGTATTTTGATAGGCTATTCATCGCGAAGGAGCCGCCCGTTTAGGTTGGGGCGGCGTGAGCCGAACTGGTCGAATTCGCTTGCCGGCTCGTTGCGTCGCTGAAGCCGATCGTGTGAGTCGAACTGGGTTCGGGGGGTTCTGTTCGGGAAGAGGGGCTTGCGGCAGCCCGGCAACGCGATGGCCGTCATCAGGGTCACCGTCACAACCCCAATGATCCGTCTCTGGGGCACAAGCCTCATGCAAGCATTGTTACCCGACTCATCGGGCTTCGTCGTTCATCGATTTCTGAGCGGGTTCGCCCCGTTGATGGTGCGGGGCGTGTTCACAGGCGTGCGTGGCGAGCGGAGGCGCCCCGAGAAGCTGATCGCCCGGCCGGAACCAGGCGATGGCTGGGGGGGGGGGGGG